>PBKS01000015.1 GCA_002722155.1 Chloroflexota bacterium | reverse complement strand
AATTTTAGACCCGCAGGAAAGGGGGCAAAAGTGAAGAATTTACTGAAATTCATAAGCATAGGTCTTGTGCTGATGGTGGTGGTCTTCTCCCAGATGACTCAGGAGTCATCTTCGGTGGAAGCTGCTGACGTATCTGAGAACGATATTGAGTTCATGGATACTGCCGATGCAGTGGTCAAGTCCTACAAAGCATCTAGCTCAGATACCACTGTGTATCTGTATGTTAGAGATAAGGATTTGAATACAACGCACACAGGTGAGACGGAGTGGAAAGCTTCTAGCACTACGGACCGTGTGATTGGACCATCCTCAACTTTTACTCTTGATGACGCTACCGCTGTCGCGGCCGCTTCTATTAAGGAGCAAAAGCCAGCCACCTTTAACTTGGTAAGTGGTCAAGGCCAGAACTTTGGGGCTGCCGACCTGGACGAAAAAGCAACTACCAGTAGTGGAGTCGGTTTAGGTCTCACCTTAGATTGTGTCACTAATAACAATGATTCCAACAAAGTGACTTCTTGTACTCCTGGCGATGGAGCCGGTTCTGGGTATTTGGTTGGGGATACGATTACAATTGCGCATGCAAACCACAACGGCAACACAGACTTGGTTCTCAATGTTGCCACTGTCGCGGAGGTAAATAGCACACCAGCTAATTTCACTAAGACAGAGGATTCTGATCAAGGTGGTACTGATGCATCAAACCTTTACATGGGTTCGACGACACCACTGAAACTGAACACTCTAACAATTAAAAAGGGTCAGGCGACTCTTACAATGGATTCACTTAACGAATCTGCTGGTACGTTTAGTTTAAACTCACCTATACAAATTGGAACGGAAAGTGCCACTGAAACGATAAAAGCTTCTTATTCCTTTAGTGGCCAAGACGTTTACTCTGCTCTTGCAGCTGGCTCTAAGAGAGTTCACGTAACGAGCTCCTCGGACGCTACTGGTGAGTGGATTATGATAGAGGAGGTCACCGACGAAGGTGTAACGAATGCAAACTTCGATGAAGGTATATTGACTATGACCGTTAGCGCAGCAGACGCTAACAGGGTCGCAGGTACTTATATAGTTCATCCTGGGGAATACACGGTTAGTGCGGGCGATCATTGTAGAGACGTCTCGCTCCAGGTTGTCATAGACAGCGCGGGTGCAGCTACAGTCTCGATTCATAATGGACGTGCAGGTACGCTTTGTACTGCAACCGACACACTCACAATTGCCAATACTCATATTGGTGGTGCGGGTGCTGCTTTGGTGGTTACAGTTGCGACGGACCAAGCTAGTGCTGCAGCTGCGGTAGATACCGGCATCTTCATGGGTTCAGTAAATATCAATACTGACGCTTCTGCGGGTGCTGCCGATAACGGACAGGTCTGGGTACAGGATGGAGACACCCTGACAGCCAGCTTCTACAAGGCAAAATCTACAGATGGTAATAACACAACAGGAGACTTGATAAAGAGCACAACAGCTACGATAGATGCTACGGCACCTACAATTTCAAGTATTACTCCTGCTGATGGAAGTTTGACGAGTGACAAGACTCCTACGATTTCCTTCACTCTTGAAGACAACGGTTCTGGGTTCAGTGACAACGTTACTAACCTTGGCAACCACGTTGAAGTCCAGATAAACAGCTGTGTTGTTCCATGGACTGCTCTAAAGGTTGAGGAAAACGATAAGAATAAAATTATGATTAGCTACGGTGCTCCAGTTGACTGGACATCGGCAGCAACAGACACTAACGGTGCTGACAATAACTGTAGCAACGACAGTGACGACAGGCTAAGCGGCGGATTTAACGTTGCTGGCACGTCGGGTCCTACAGCACTGACTAGTTCTACTGTTCACGGTACCAAGTTCAACTGGTACATTAAGGCTACTGATATAGCCGGTAACATTAAGACTATAGGTATTGACGACCATAACGGTGCTGCTGCGGATGCAACCGAAACACTTGATCTCCGAATTGATACACAAGCTCCTGCGGCTACAGCTGTAACTGGAGCAAAGGCTTGGAGTGCAAGTGAGAAGAAGGATGTTACAAACAATGCTTCCGTTAAGATAAGTTTTGATGAGAGCTTGGATGAATCTACCGTAGCTGCTTCAGACTTTACGGTTTCTGGTGTTGGGGTAACTTCCTCGACAATTGAGACTGTAACCCTGGGTGGTAAAGACGGTACTACCGGTATGACGGTATATCTAGGATTGGCAGCGGATCTCGGTCCAAACGCAAAGCCTAAGGTAAAGCTAGTTGGTCAAGTTTCAGACCTTGCAGGAAACGTACTTAAGCCTGCTACTTCTGAGACAACCGGTAAGACTCTCGGAACTTCTACAGACGGAGTTAAGCCTACTTTGAGTGATGGTGCAGTTAGTGCTGCCCTTATCGCGAAGAACGGCGAATCAGATATTACTTTCGCTTCAAATGAAAACCTGACAAAGACTGGAGTAGCTTTCGGTACCGCTCGAGGTACATATGCTTCAGTTTCTGGTGGTGGTGAAGACTCAGGTACTAATGGAGTCGTAACCCTGGACGGTACTGGTGATGCTGGTAACGTTGCAGTTACCCTCAGCAATCCTAAGAGCGCCAAGGGTACATTGAAGCACAATACTGCCGAAGATGACGTGCCTATGACCAAGACTGGAATTTATGGTCTGGCCGCGGTAGGTAGAGATGCTGCTGACAACGTTGGTGTCGGTGGTATAACCAAAGTCATTGAGGATGTTAGCTCCCAATTCACAGGGACAGCAATACTGTGTACAGCGGCTACTGGTGGGGCTAATACCACAACGGAACACTGTACAGGTGCTGCTGATGACACACTTTGGATTAAATTGAAGAACTGGCCTCTTGCTGACCACGACGGTGACGGATCCTTGATGGACTCCATTACCGCGATAACTGTAGGTGGAACGTCCCCTACTAATTTGACCTATGTCGATGACAATGCAAAGTCAACAGCCACTACAGGTGGAGGTTTCAGGTATGAGTCCACTGGGGATAACCCTGTTAGTGTCACAGTAGCTGATGCTATGTCAGCTTATATAAGTCAGATCGACTGGTCAGAGAACGAAAAGGTTCAGCTAACAGCCAAAGGCGCAGCTGATGTATCGATACTTGCAGGAAATACGGTCAAAGTCACTTACTACTACGTTAACGCGGAGCAGGTAGTGGAGTTAGACCTTGATGCTCCTAATGTAACGATTTCACCTGCGAACCTGGCTTCGACTATAGACAAGACACCATCGTTGAGTTTCGCCTGGGATGATGATGAGTATGCTGGTGATACAAACACCACGGTTGAAATGACCAAGGCAACTCTGCTCAATCCAGACGGAAGCACTTCGGACGTCTTGGCTGATATTTCGACTACAGATAACAAGACTTTCTACTATGTGCCAATTGATGATCTAGCGAATGGTGAATATAAAGTCACCGTAAGCGCTAAGGACGTAGCTGGTAACGAGAAGAAGGATCAGACGTCTAAGTTCACTGTTAAAGACAGGACAAAGACTACTGTCGCGATGGTACCAGGGTGGAACTTAATATCCCTCCCAGGTGCTGCTGCGGATAACGCAATAAACAGTGTTATCACTAATACTCAGGTGGACACGGTGCTTACGTACGATCCGTCCACACCGGGAGGTTGGTTGACAGCTGTTAGAGACGGTGACGCATTAGTCGGTACCTTGGATACAATTGACGACTCGCATGCTTACTGGATATTCCAGAAGAATGGTGATGACATCAAAGTTGACATTCCTGGGTACAAGGGTGGAGCCAGTAGTGTTCCTCCAGTTATTTCAGTGGTAGCAGGTTGGAACCTTGTTCCTGCAGCAACATTAAGTGGAGCTGCTCAATGGGATCCAGACGCCTACTTCAGTGGATTGGACTGGGTGAAAGCTAAGGGTTACAACGCCACTACTGAGGCCTGGATAGACATTGTTCCAGATATCGTCCTATCGAGTATGTACACCTATTCCGCTGATGCAGTGGATAACATTTACTCAGGTAAAGGTTACTGGTTGTATTCCAATGAAGCTGGAACCATCGTTCCGTAAGGACGGTCCAGCGGATGAATAGAGCTATCTGAGAGATCGGGTGGTTCTAGAAATAGACCTCTTCCCCTTCGGGGGAGGAGGTTTTTTTTTGCTAGAAATTACATCATTTATGGGATAAAATCGGGGCATGAAGAAATTGTTTTTGTTAACTGCACTTGCGGTATCGGTTTTTGGTATTCTGAGCAACGTACAAACTGTTGCCGCTGCTGGTGGTATTCCCCCTTGGCCAGTCATCTACTCTGGCACGGTAACTTTAGGTGGGGCCCCTGCTCCTGACGGTCTTTGGGTTGTCGGCCGGATGGATGACTACACTTCTGTACCTTTAGAAGTAAAAGATGGACGTATGTCAGGGCTTGCTGTTGGGGCGCCTGATCAAAGTTATTTTGGAAAAACCATCACCTTTGAATTGAGGAATCAGCCAAATGANCCNGAAGGCGCGACNNTGGCAGATCAAACAGATATTTTTGCGAAATACGCGCTGCCNACTTTGAAGAAAGATTTTNATTTGACCTTTCCGCTCTTTCCGACGCCNACNCCTTTACCCACTGCCACTCCTACAGTGACCCCGCTTCCTACGGCTACTCCAATGGCTACGGCGACACCGATCGTGGTTGGTGCTGTGGTGTATAACGGAATGGTGGTTGCCTCTGGGGGAATTGTTCCAGAGGGGGCTTTATTGACTGCTAGAATCGGTACCTATGAATCGAACCCTGTCCCGGTAGTCGGCAATGCTTATATGAGTTTGATAATTGACTTAAACGACCCGGCTTTGACTGGCGAGACGGTCAAATTTTATCTTAATGGAACAGAAGCGAGGACCAGTGCGGTTTATGATGTTGGAGATACTATTAGAAATGTCGATTTGATATTCACTGATTTGCCGATTTTCGATACCCTGGCTGCAACGGCGACCACCACCCCTGTAGCTGCTGTACCAACAGCGACTGNGGTTCCGGTTGCGGCTGCTCCGGTTAAAGCGGAGGTCTCTTCTGATCTTCCAACCAACACCCCGGTACCAACCCAAGTGCCATTGCCAACCCCAGAACCTATAGTCTTGGTTGTGACGGCGACTCCGGCAGTAGATCAACCAGTTGTGGTGGAAGAGGAGTCTGGCGGTGGTTGTTTTGCTGCCAGTCAGGTGGATCCTTTGACAGGGACTGCCAATGTCTTGGCTATGGTTGGCCCCTTGTTACTTCTGGTTGCCTTTCGAGGATATCGCAGGCTGTTTTAGCGGACTAAAGCGATAGATTAGTGGTCAGGCTTTTAAATGGGAAGGTTCCATTTCCCCATAAATCACTGCCTCGTAAGGACTATTGATGTTGTTTCAGCTGGCAAATTCGTTTCAGTGATATTTAGTCGATTTTGTGGGGCTTTGTCAACGGCTCCTATCGTATCGAAAAATTTCATAGGATTAGGAAGGTCATCCGATGCATTGCCCATAGTGTATTGAATGGGTACGACTATTCTAGGTTGTAATGCAGCTATAGTTTCTTGAATGATAGTGTTGTCTTCGTCTTCTGGTGGGGTCACTGGCACGAAAAGAACTTCGATACGCCCGATTTGATCTATTTGAGAGGGGGTTAGTTTTTGCGAGAGAGCTCCTAAATGGCAAACCGTGAGTCCCTCGGCCCTAATAGTATAAAGAGTGTTCATCTTTCGGGCTGAACCTTGGTCGATGGTTGTAAGGGCAGTTCCGTGACCCGTAATATAGAAATTGTTTATTTCGTACTCTCCGGGGCCATTTATTAGATGTGGATCGCCGCTCACGGAATCGACGTTCGAGTGTTTTGGACTGTCATGACTTACGGTGACGATGTCTGCCTTTTGAGGGTTCATAAAGGTTCCGTCCGAGCTATCATAAGGATCTGTTATAAGGATTAAATCTCTGCTATTAATACTGACAGACGAATGACCAAGCCAATTAATTTCCATAATAAAGATCCCTGAGAACAAATGTGTTACATTGAGTATAACAACCCATGACTTTTACCTTCAAGGGAAATTAATGGCAATCTTTCTCAGGTTGACCTCCGTTGGAATATTACTAGACGTCAAATATAACTGGGAGTAACCTTGATTTAATATGTTTGAGACGTTGACTGATAAATTGACCGCGGTAATTAATTCTATCTCCAACAAAGGTAGATTAACTGAAAGCGATATTGATGAGACGTTGAAAGAAATAAGACGGGCCTTGTTAGAGGCAGACGTTAATTTCAAAGTCGCTAGATCCTTTGTTGCCTCTATAAAAGAACAAGTTATGGGGGAAGAAATTTTATCTAGTATGACTGCTGGTCAGCATGTGGTAAAAGTCACTAATGACGAGCTTATCAAAACTCTCGGCCGTGATTCTGTCGAATTAATTAAGACAGAGAAAAATAATGCCATTTTGATGGTAGGCCTCAACGGATCTGGTAAAACTACGAGTTCGGTCAAACTTGCCAGATATTTGAAAGAGTCTGGTCAGTCAGTTGGATTAGTGGCAGCTGATGTTCATCGGCCTGCAGCTATAAATCAGCTTTCGGTTTTATCGGATGAGGTAGGTGTTAACCTCTACGAGGCCGGTACAGAGGTTTCTGCAGCTAAAGTGTCCCGTGATGGGTATAAAGACGGGAAAAACCGCGATTTTGATTGGACAATTATAGACACTGCTGGTCGTTTTCAAGTGGACGACGAGTTAATGGAAGAATTGGAAGAAATAAAGAAATCCGTAAATCCCACAGAGGTAATTCTTGTCGTCGATGCTATGACGGGCCAAGAATCAGTTAATGTGGCTCAGGATTTTCATGATCGAATAGGATTGACCGGATTGATACTGACAAAGATGGATGGCGATGCGAGAGGTGGGGCTGCATTGTCGATAACTTCAGTGACTGGCATACCAGTCAAGTACATTGGCATTGGTGAAAGAATAGACGCACTCGAAAGATTTCATCCTGACCGTTTGGCGTCTCGTATTCTTGGAATGGGTGACGTTCTAACTTTGGCAGAAAAGGCTCAAGCATCGTTCGACCAAGATCAGATGGCTGATCTTGAACAAAAAATAAGGCAGGCCACATTTGATTTGGAAGATTTTCTTAATCAGATGCAGGCAGTAAAGAAAATGGGCTCAATAGGTCAATTACTAGAAATGGTTCCAGGTTTTTCTATGATGAAGGGTAAAGTTGATACAGATGACCTAGAGGGTAATCATTTGGTTAAAGCTGAATCGATAATCTATTCCATGACCCCTGAAGAAAGGTCTAGACCAGAAATAATCGGTGGGAGTCGAAGAAGGAGAATTGCAAAAGGTAGTGGGACCTCTCCGCAGGATGTAAATCAGCTTTTGAATCAATTCAAACAGGTCAGAAAAATGATGAAGGACATGTCTTCTCCTGGTGGTCAGCAAAAGATGATGCGGACTTTATCGCAGAAAGGAAATCCTTTCGGATTTTAGTATAGATTTAGTACTCTAGCCCCCTTTTTTAAACGGTTATCTTGGATGCCTGATATAATTACATAGTTGGAATCCCATTTTGGGGAGCCAAATAAAAATAGAATATTGAGGAGGTATATCGCATGGATATAACTATGATAGCGATCGCCGGCCTCATCAGTTTAATTGTCGGTACGGTTTTTGGTATTAGCGTTAGGAGTCTTCAAACCTTCCGAAGTAAGGTCGCTGCCCGATCAGAAGCAGAACGCATTCTTGAGCAGGCATTGGAAGAACAGCGAAAAATACTTTTGGAGGCGAAAGAGGAATCATTAAAAGTCCAAAAGGATGGAGATGACGAACTTAAAGAGAGACGCAGCGAAGTAAGAAGAATAGAACGCAGAGTTGCTAATAGAGAAGAAAATGCTGAGAAGAGGTCACAAAATTTAGAACGAAGAGAACGCACATTAAATGGGCGAGAAAAAGAGATAGAGGACCTTTACGAGGAAGCTAAAGGGGTAAAATCCCAAAGTTTACAGCAACTTGAAACCGTAGCTGATATGACAATGGATGATGCCAAAGATATCATCATGACGACTGCTGAGGGTGATTTTCATCACGAACTGGCTCTTAAATACCGAGATATGGAAGAGTCGGCGAAAAACGAAGCTAACGACAAAGCTAGAATGATACTGGGCCAGGCAATTCAGAGGCTTGCTTCTGATGTTGTTTCAGAGGCTACTGTAAGTACGGTTCCGATTCCTAGTGACGATATGAAAGGCCGGTTGATAGGTCGGGAAGGTCGTAATATACGATCTATTGAAAGGAACACAGGAGTAGATCTGATAATTGATGATACTCCTGAAGCTATTACACTATCGTGTTTTGATCCTGTCAGAAGAGAAGTCGCAAGGTTAGCGGTCTCTAAACTTGTATCAGATGGTAGGATTCATCCCGCCAGAATTGAAGATATGGTAAAAAAATCCCAGGAAGAGGTAGAAGAAACCATATGGAAAAGTGGGGAATCGGCAGTTCTAGAAGCTGATGTTAGAGGCCTCCATCCTGAATTAATTAGATTGCTAGGACGACTTAAATACCGGTTTAGCTATGGTGAAAATGTACTTATGCATTGCTTAGAGGTTGCACACCTTGCTGGTCTGATGGCGGCTGAGGTAGGAGCTAATGTCAAAGTAGCTAAAGTTGGAGGTTTGCTTCATGATATTGGCAAGGCTCTAAGCCACGAGATAGAAGGTCCCCATGCAGAAATTGGGGCAGATATAGCGAAAAAATACAAAGTGTCTCATCGTGTGACCACCTGCATTGGTGAACATCATGATGATGAAATGAGTTCTGTTGAATCCTTCATTGTTGCCGCTGCTGATGCTTTAAGTGCGGCTAGGCCGGGTTCTAGAAAAGATACGGTTGAAAATTATGTTAAGAGGATGGAAGAATTGGAGGAAGTAGCGGGCGATTTTGAAGGGGTAGAAAAGTGTTTTGCGATACAGGCAGGTAGGGAGGTACGTATCATGGTGGCTCCTGACTCTGTAGATGATGTTTCAGCTACTACTCTTGCAAGAGATGTCGTGAAAAACATAGAAGAAAAACTAGCATACCCTGGGCAGATTAAAGTGGTTGTTATACGGGAAAAACGATCAGTAGAGTATGCAAGATAAAATCTTATAGCACTTGCAAACGTTAATAAATCTTCTGGGGGTTACATATTTCAACCCCCAGAAATGGTCTGTAATGTATCAAATAAAAGTAGATTTGCATCTACATAGCAGTCATTCTGATGGCGCACTGTCTCCCAGTGAGCTTGTCGAGTTTTGTTTTGAGCGAGGTCTCACCACGATAGCATTGACTGATCACGACACTACTTCCGGCCTTCGTGAGGCGAATTTGTGTGGATCAAAGTTAGGAGTAAGGATAATAAATGGAATAGAGCTTGGCACTCAATATCTTGATGACGAGATCCATATTCTAGGTTACGGAGTGGATGCCGAAGATAGAGCCTTTCAAGAAAGGCTTTCAGTGTTTAGAACGGCGCGATTAGCCAGAGGGAAAAAGATAATTGAAAAACTTTCTTTAATTGGGGTTGAAGTAACATGGGACAGAGTAGTTGCTATAGCCAATGGCGCTTCTGTTGGAAGACCACATATTGCTACTGCTTTGGTAGAACTTGGGTATTCAAGCAATATTAAAGAGGCTTTTAGAGATTATTTGAATCTTGACTCCCCTGGTTACGCTCCTAGAGTAATGATTGGTCCAGTTCAAGGAATTAAAATTCTCAAAAGCAATGGGGCATTGCCAGTTTTAGCACATCCTCTCTTGTCTAATGCTAAATCTGGTAGGAAAAGTATCAAGAATCTAGATAAGTTAATACCCACGCTTTGTGAGGCTGGATTAGGAGGAATAGAGGTATATTACGGTGATTACGACCGCGACCAAGTATCCTATTTATCAGGTATAGCTGATAAATATTCCCTGATTAAATGTGGTGGCAGTGACTACCACAATTCAGAAGATCAAAATGATCCTCATCCCGGTGATGTCGGTCCTCCTCTAGATTCCGTGTATGAACTTGACAAAGCTGTTTGTCGTGCCACTTAATGGGTACGTACCATACGTCACTGTCATAATTATTTGCTACTTCATTGGTTCTATCCCCACTTCGTATCTATTAGGTAAATTTATAGCAAGAATAGATATTAGGACCCGTGGTTCAATGAATGTTGGAGCATCTAACCTATATGTTAACGGTGGGAAGGTAATTGGTATTATCGCAGGTACAATAGATTGTCTGCTTAAAGGCACTTTTATCATAATTCTCCTCGATATAATTCTAGGATTGGGAGAATATGTTCTCTTAGTAGCTGGTGTAGGTTTGATAACCGGTCACAATTGGTCCGTGTTCATTGGCTTCAAAGGAGGTCGAGGAATAGCTACTGCTTTAGGAGTAATACTGGGATTTCAAATGTGGGAAGAAATCCTAGTGTTAATCTTATTCGTTGGTATATTAGGACGTCTTATAGTGTACAAAGATAGCGGGTTTTGGTGTTTTGTTGCGATAGGCCTTTTGCCGATATTGTGTTTCGCTTTCGGAAAACCATCATCTATCACATATTTTAGTGTTTTGTTAGGTTCTTTGTTGATTTGTAAACGTCTTATTTCAAATGGAAATATTGTTCCTGAGGGATCAGTGACATCAACAATTTTCTGTCGACTTATTTTTGATCGAGATATTCTTTCCAAGGATTACTGGGTAAGAAGAGGATGAAATTGCGGAATTATATCAGGCGTTTTATAGGGGTTTGTCAGGTCTTTAACTTACATATAGTATTTTTATTGAATTAATTTACCGGCTGCGTTTATGCTTGATGATTTTAGAGAACGAAGTAATAGAGGTAGGTGGAAGTATGTCTAATGCCAGCATAGCAAGGCAGATCGGAGTTAGTGAAGGAATTGTTATACGGCGATTTTTTAAAAGAAAGAGGTATTATCGATACGAAAGTGGTGCTGAATTCTAGTTATTTAAACTCGGAAACTGAAGCAGTCGAGGCATTTACAATATTGGAAATCCCAAAGGATAAGTTTAGAGGGATATAATTTTTGAGTGGCCCCTGGAGGAATTAATTGCTGAAAAATATTAGTTGCGGAACTTTACGTTCGTCGGATGTAGGTAAATCGGTCACCCTGGCAGGGTGGGTTCATCGCAGACGTGATCATGGGAACCTAATATTCATCGACTTAAGGGATCGAGAAGGGTTGGTTCAGGTTGTCTTTAACCCAGAAATGCACGCAAAAGCCCATGAGATTGCTCAACAGTTGCGGAACGAATGGGTTATTCAAGTATCAGGCGAAGTGGCTCCTAGGCCTGATGGCACAGTAAATACAGAAATGAAATCTGGCGAAATAGAAGTGTATGCTTCTGAATTAATAGTGCTAAATCCGGCTTTGACTCCTCCTTTTTATGTTAATGAAGATTCTGCGGTTGATGAAAATGTTCGCCTGAAATATCGCTATGTGGATCTTCGAAGAGAGAGCATGAGGGACGCGTTGATAACCCGACATAAAGTGGTTAAATACATACGTGATTTTCTTGACGAACGAAATTTTTTGGAAATTGAAACTCCTATATTGATTAAGAGCACTCCTGAAGGCGCTCGGGATCACATAGTTCCTAGCCGTTTGTACCCAGGCAAATTTTATGCTTTACCTCAATCTCCCCAGCAGCTCAAACAGCTACTAATGGTTGCTGGGTTCGAGAGATATTTTCAAATAGCACGGTGTTTCAGGGATGAAGATTCAAGAGCAGATAGACAGCCGGAGTTTACACAACTTGATCTAGAGATGAGTTTTGTCACACAAGAAGATGTTCTTTTATTGACAGAAGACCTATTCACTGGGCTTCTGGAATCTTTATTTTCTGACAAGGCTTTCGTTAAACCTTTTCCGAGATTGACGTATGAACAAAGTATGAAAGATTACGGAACAGACAAACCTGATTTAAGGTTTGGAATGAAAATGGCAGATTTAGGAGAGACAGCAAAAAAAACAGAATTCAATGTTTTTCATAACGTATTGAAAAACGGAGGTATTGTTAAGGGATTTTCCGTACCTGGGTGCGGGGAGTTCACCAGGGGTCAAATAGATGAGCTGACAGATTTTGTTAAAGAAAGAGGCGCGACTGGTTTGATAGCGATTGGAATTAATGGCCTGGATGATAATTCTGGTTTAATAGATATGGATAAAATGAGATCCAATATTGCTAGATTTTTAACGCCTGAAAATGTAAACGAGTTTTCAGTCTCCACTGGTGCAACGGAAGGTGATTTAATCCTTATCATAGCGGGTGAATCTAAATCAACAAACTCAGCTTTAGCAGCATTACGGCATGAATTGGGCTCGCGTTTGGGCTTAGCTGACCCGGAAATGATGCATTTTGCTTTTATTACAGATTTTCCTTTGTTCGAATGGGACACGGAGAGTGGATGCTGGAACGCCTCACATCACGCTTTTTGCATGCCAAGGGACGGGTATGAAGATTATATTCTGAAGGATCCTGCTAAGGTTATAGCCCAATCTTACGATTTAATATGTAACGGATTGGAGATGGCAAGTGGAAGTATCAGAATTCATGACCGGAAGTTACAGGAAGATGTTTTTGCTGTTCTTGGATATACCAGAGATGAGATTGGTGAAAGATTTGCCCAGCTCTTAGATGCCTTTGAATATGGAGCACCTCCGCATGGGGGAATAGCTCCAGGCATTGATAGACTTATTATGGTACTTACTGGAAAAGACTCTATAAGAGATGTTATAGCTTTTCCTAAAACTCAGAGCCAGTTGGATCCCTTGTTTGACGCCCCATCTGTAGTTGAAGAAAGCCAACTGAAAGAGCTCCATTTAGAAGTTGTAGGTATCGAACCTGATGATAGCTAATTAGGCCGATTTTTTTTCAAGCGTTGGCAGTTCGATAATTTCTCCGCCGTCCTTGGACAGTTTCACAGGAGCATCTCCTCTAATCGCATCTGCTTCAACTGTGCAGTCAGTTATATCTCTCAGGCTGGGTAATTCAAACATGACTTCCATAAGGGTCGATTCTAGTATTGTCCTTAGCCCTCTAGCCCCGGTCTTTTGTTCTATTGCTTTTTCTGCAGTGGCTGACAAGGCTTCTTCGCTAAATTTTAGATCAACCTCTTCCATTTTAAACAATGCTCTATACTGTTCAACGAAGGCATTTTTGGGTTCAGTCAATATTCGTATTAAATCCTCTTTTTTCAGTTCATCTAGAGTTACTAGAACAGGTAATCTTCCAACGAATTCTGTTATGAAACCGAATTCCATCAAATCATCAGGATTGATTTGATGGCGTACCAACTGGACTAAATCCTCGGCACTTTCTTCAACGGCTGTTGTTTGTTTGAAACCTAAAATGTATTTATCTTTGTGTACTCGCCTCATAAGAAGCTCACTCATACCTTCAAATGCTCCACCAACCATGAATAAAATATCGTCAGTCTTTATTTGCATGAATTCTTGGTGTGGGTGTTTTCTACCACCTTGAGGCGGAACGTTGGCAATGCACCCCTCTATTATCTTTAAAAGAGCTTGCTGTACACCTTCCCCTGATACATCTCTGGTTATCGAAGGGTTTGGGCTTTTACGAGTAATTTTATCTATCTCGTCAATATAAATTATTCCATGTTCTGCCCTCGATATATCGTAGTCAGCAGCTTGTATCAGTCTCAACAATATATTTTCAACGTCTTCTCCAACATAGCCGGCCTCTGTTATTGAAGTTGCATCGACAATTGCGAAAGGAACGTCCAGAATGCGGGCTAGAGTTTGGGCCAAATGCGTTTTACCTGACCCGGATGGTCCGTACATCAAAATATTTGCTTTTTGCAGTTCTACTTTTTCATCTGAGTGTTTATTAGACCACACTCTTTTATAATGATTGTATACGGCCACGCTTAAGATTCTTTTAGCTTTTTCCTGACCAATAACGTATTCTTCAAGTTTTTCGTAGATGTATCTAGGTGTTATTCCTTTTTCAAGAGGGTTATCTAATCGCTCCACATCTTCTGTAGTCTCTTCTGAAATTATTTGTTGGCAGAGGTCTACACATTCGTCACATATGAACACACGGTCGGGTCCGGCTATCAATCTTTTGACCTGTGCTTGAGGTTTGCTGCAGAAGGAACATAAATAGTCATTTTGGTTCGTGGACATATGAACCTCTATTTTGCCGTGTCTTCGGGAGAAGCCATTACTATATCAATCAGGCCGTATTCTTGAGCTTGCTCTGAACTCATATAAAAGTCTCGATCTGTATCACGGGCAATTTTTTCGTATGATTGGCCAGTGTGTTTCGAGATTATGTTTCGAATTTTATCCTGCATCCTTATTATTTCCCGCGCAGCTATTTCAATATCGGATGCTTGACCTTGGGCGCCACCAAGAGCTTGATGCATGTGTATCGTGGAATTAGGAAGAGCATATCTCTTTCCCGCTGCTCCTCCACATAACAAGACAGTTCCCATGCTAGCAGCCATTCCTACGCATATGGTAGATACATTGGGTCTAATTAATTGCATCGTGTCGTAAATGGCTAACCCGGCAGTTATTACTCCACCTGGTGAATTAATGTAGAGATTTATATCCCTTTCCGGGTCTTCTCTGTCGAGGAAAAGTAATTGAGCGATTATTGCGTTTGCAACCTGGTCGTTAATTCCTGTGCCCAGAAAAACTATCCTTTCCTTAAGTAAGAGAGAGTATATGTCGTAAGTTCTTTCTCCTCTTGGATCCCTTTCCACTACGTAGGGAATTATATTTTCAGGTCTATCAAGCATCTACTTCTCCTCATTATTTTCTTGTTCTTTGCTGTCATCGGCTTTTGAGTCACTATTTTCGCCTGATGGAATGTCATCGGTATTATCGCTTTCTACGGAACCACCAGAAGCTATAAGTTCTAGTTTCTTCATAGTTTCTTCCATTAACATTGATCTGCTCAAATAGTCTCGCATTTGTGCATTTTGGGTCGATTCAGGAATTTCCTGTTCCGAATTGGCAAACATTTCAGAAATTCTCTCATCAATGTCTTCATCAGAGATTTCAATGTCTTCTTCTTTGGCTAATTTCTCGAGCACGAAGGATCGTTTTAGTCTGTCTGATGCCTCTGACTTCGACTCTTCCACAAATTCTTCCCTGGTTTTTCCCAAGGAGGTCAGGTAATCATCTATATTCATATTTGCCTGAGACACCATTCTTTCTTGTTCTTCCACCATATGCTCAGCTTCTCGCTGCAACAAGAGAGGCGACATGTCCACAGTTGCGTTCGCCATTAACGCTTCTACAATTGACTCCCTGTGAACTCTTGAATTTTCTTCTTCAGCTTCTGTTTCAATACCCTTTTGGATTTCGTTTTTTAGTTCTTCCAGACTTTCATAACCTTCACCAATGCCTTTTGCGAATTCGTCATCTACCTCAGGTAATATCCTGGTCTTTATATCTTTTATTGTCACTTCAAAATGAGCATCTTTACCAGCTAAGTTTGAATCGGCGAAATTCTCAGGGATTAGCAGATTAAATTGTGATGATTTATTGGTTTCAAGACCCACCAAATTTTCCGAAAATCCAGGGAAAGGACGGCCTATCTCTTCATTGACTAAATACACAGCATCTGCTTCGTCAAATATCGTATTTTCCTCTATAGTTCCTTTAATTTGGGCAGTTACCATATCACCGATTTCCACAGGTCTTTCAGTGGGTTCCCATGTAGCGACACTGAGGCGGATTTGCTCGATTCTATTGTCAATCGCATCATCTTCGATTACTGGAGGACTTCTATCAATTCTAATTGACGAATATTCCCCGAGATCCACTTCGGGTCTCAAGGGAACTGTCGCGGAGAACTGAAACGGGTCTAGGTCTTCCAGTTCGATGCTAGGGAGGCCGACGGCATCCAGATTCTGATCGGTTATTGCTTGGGTTGTTAGCTCTGGCAGCATTGTATCCAGGATTTCGTTCAACATGGATTCTCTTCCAAAGTATTGTTCTATGATTCTTCGAGGGGCCTTACCCTTCCTGAAACCTGGTATGTTTACCTTCTGAACTACTCGTTTATAAGCCCTGTTTAAATAAGGGTCAACATCGTCCTCTTCAAGTTCGATGTGCAGCACAGTTTGCCGTTCAACGACATCGTCCTGGGTTATTTTCACTGATGTCTCCTAGGAGTGATTTTTCAAAAAGCAGGATGATAATTATATCATTACACAAAATGCTAGTGATATTTATCAAGTCAGGTTAAATTTTGGCTCCTATAATTATCTGGATAATGTTATTGACACAAATTCTGAGTTTACCTTACGATTCGTAATGAGATGTTGTTAATTTTTGGAGCTATTTGAAGCCATGTCAGATAGATATAAGGACGAGATTGAAAATATACTTCAAAGTACACCAGATCTTCCTGAGGAACATTCTGTAACTGAGAATTCGCCTGAATCAATTCGTGATCATATTATCAACATCTTTTATCTTAGTAGAGAGAGAAAATTAGGACCACTTTCATCGTTTAGTAGTTTAGCTTTGTCTGGTTTGGCCTTCTTGGGGTTCATGGTTACTAAATTCAATGTATTAGCTGTTTTGAGTATCACTTTTTTGCTTGTTTCCTACCTCACCTTTGTTTGCCATATTTTCCTTCAGCGACCTCGTGTGATTTGGAATAGATTCAAGTCTTGGTGGGGCGGATTGCCAGGAAACAGAAGCAGATAGCTTAACTTAACCAAGTCAGGAAGGCATAGCTTCAATTATGGATGTATCGATCCTGTTTGCTTTTACTGCAGGGACAGTGGCAGCTTTTAATCCTTGTGGTGCAGCCATGTTCCCGGCCTATGTGGGTTTTCATTTGAGTAATTCTTCTGCCTCCCATTCGCCTTTGTTCATACTTGTAAAGGGTTTGGTTACCGGAATCATTATGGCCCTAGGATTCGTCACAGTATTCGGTATATTCGGGATTCTTATGGCCCTAGGTTTTAGATTGATAGGTTCGTTACTTCCTTTTATAGGATTGATAGTCGGAATGTCGATTTGTGTTATCGGAGCTTGGTTGCTCATAACAAAGCGAAGTTTATCTATCGGGTTTTTTAATCAGTTATCATTCGGTTCATTCGGGGGAATTTATCAAGTATTTTTGTTTGGCATAGCATACGCCTTGGCCTCTTTGAGCTGTGCTTTGCCGGTTTTTTTATCGGCCCTTGGAATTGTAATTGGAGCTGGTGTTTCGACAGGTGGGTTAATAAATGTTGTCGTAGGTTCAGTTGCTTACAGTTTCGGTATGGGGTTAATCATGACGGCTGTGACGGTAGCTGTTTTGTATTGGGAAGACGCAACTCAGCGATTGTTCAGTATTCTGATTCCCTATGTCGAGATAGTTGGTAAATTATCCATGGTGATAGCGGGCGCGTATATTGCTATTTATTGGCTTTTTGGGGATGGGTCTGAACTTTTGAGATTCAGGTTAGAAAACATGTAACCATGATTCGGAGATAAAATAGTCTTTCACTCCGAATCATGTTGGGGACAGAATTGCCTATCCTGAAACAACTGGGTTGCTCAATACTCCCACACCGCCGATCTCTACTTCTACAGTATCTCCAGGATGAATGTCGCCAGGGGTGCCTGGGGTCCCCGTCATTATCACATCACCAACTTCCAAAGTTATAACAGCGCTAACATATTCGATAATTTTGGTTACTGGATGTAGTAGGTCTGAGGTATTTTGGTTCTGCTTTTCCTCTCCATTCACCCTGCAAATCACTTGGATGTTGGTAGGGTCGAGACCGGTTGTCATCCACGGTCCTATTGGTGCAAAAGTGTCCGATGATTTAGCTCTCGTCCATTGCAAGTCATTTTGTTGCCAATCCCTGGCAGAAACATCATTACCACAGGTATACGCAAACACGTAGTCAAGTGCATTGGCCTGAGTGGCCCCTTTGCATTTTTTGCCAATCACCAACGCTAATTCAGCCTCTGGTTGTATTTTAACCCCTTCTTCTAGTGCTATTTTAGGTATGACGATATCATCACCGTGCCCAATGACAGTAGTAGAGGCTTTAAGGAATGGTTCAGGAGCTTCAGGTCCTGGTCTGCCACCAAGATGGCTTTTATAGTTCAGCCCGATAGCCACAACCTTGTTAGGGGCTACAGGAGATAATAGTTTAATGTTCGACAATGAAAATGTTTCGCCTGTCGTCTGATATGAGTCAAACGGTGCATTTGAAATTTCGGATACGGTATCCCCTTCGAGAACGCCAAAAGAAATATTGCCCTTATTTTCGAACCTTACATAATTTGTCATAATAATCTCCTAATTTCGAGTGCACTTATCGACTTTTTTAGATCCTTACACAACAGGATGGGCGAAAGTTTAACCTATAAGCAAAATCACTTCCATAACTACATACTTAATTCTGATAATGCACCGAAACTTTAGTCGTTATACCGCCTCTCACTTTGTATGCGAGCTCTACGGTCATCTCTTCAGGGTGGGAGCAATCGACTAGGTCATTTAATATTCTGTTAGCGGCATGTTCTTGTACAATTCCAACCCCAGTGTATCCCATCAAATAATACTTCAGAGATTTGAGTTCAATGCATAAATTAGAAGGGACATATCTAATACTTAGAGTTCCAAAATCTGGGAGTCCAGTCCATGGGCATACGGCTGTGAACTCGTCAGTTTCTATGCTGATGTTGCTGTCAGATCCTGGATATTCATAGTCGAAAGCTATTAACATCTCAGAATTTATGGAATCTTCAGAAACAGTTTCCATTTTGTCATCTAATGCCTCATAAGCAGTTTGTAAATCTTCTATAGAGGGCATAGTCACTCTCCAATGCTATATTCGCCAGTTAATGTTTTAATTGTAACAACGAAATAGCAATAAGGCAGATTTCCTTACTAAAGTTCTGGACGTATATCGCATGAATTCGCTTTTGGAAGTAGAAAACCTAACGAAATCGTATGGTAGAAATCGGGTTATTGATAATTTGTATCTTAGTCTATCGTCGGGAGAAATAGTCATAATACGAGGCGCTAATGGTTCTGGCAAAACCACGTTGCTGTCGATCATTTCTTCTCTCGTATCTTCTGATTCAGGGAGAGTGAAAATATTAGGAAATGATCTAAAACTCAACCCCCACATTTGTAGGTCTGAATTGGCTTTTGTGGCTCATCAACCTTTTTTATATTCTCAACTTACAGTACGAGAGAATTTGGAATTTTCTGCCCGATTACATTCACTTAAAGATATCAACAGCAAAGTTTTGAATAAAACTTCCCTTATTGGGCTTTCTGACAGATTGGATAGTAAAATCGCGACTTTGTCGCATGGTTTTATCAAAAGAGTTGCTATAGCTCGCGCGCTTCTTCATGATCCAAAGATATTATTGTTTGATGAACCAGAATCGGGCTTGGATAGAGAGTCTTTGCAGCTATTCGAGGAAATTATTACAGGAGAGTTAGCAAAGGAGCGGTCAATATTAATGACTACCCATTCCCCTCAAATCCCGTATCAAGGGGATGTCAGGAACCTGCGTATCACAAAAGGGATGCTGGTTGATGACCCTCTATAGATCGGTGGGCATGTATTTTTACCACCTATTTGTGATTGCAAGAAAGGATTTCTTGCTAGAAATAAGGAGCAAAGATGTTATATTGCCTGTTTTTATGTTTTCTTTTCTAGTAGTCGTAACTTTTAACTTTGCTCTTGAGGCTACCCCAAACACAGTTAATTTGATTGTACCTGGGATACTTTGGGTTTCTATGTTGTTTGGTTCAATGGTGGGATTTAACAGAGTCTTTTTGTCAGAGTTGGAACTTGGAGCTTTTCAAGGATTATTGACTTCTCCAATAGGCCGAGACGTTATTTTTCTGGGAAAAGTGCTATCCAATTTAATGTTTTTGGTAGTCATAGAGGCGATATTAGTACCCGTTTTAATAATATTGTTCAATATAACCCTGTCTCCCCTAGATATGATATGTGTATCTTTACCCGCCCTTTTAGGTCTGTCTCTATCAGGGACGTTATTTGCAGCTATATCCATGAACATGAGGGCTAAGGAAGTAATGTTACCCATATTATTTCTCCCGGCTGTGGTACCCATCATTTTGGGTTCTGTGGAATCGACTTATTTGATTATGACTGAAGCCAGTTTGCATGAAAGTCTTAAATGGATAATCCTTATGATTATTTTCGATGTGGTTTATTGTGTTGTTGGTGCGGTCGGCTTCACTATGATAATCGAAGATTAATTGGGTCTAATAATGCTGGGAAATCTGGCTTTAAAATTCGAAAATTGGATTGTGAATGCAAACACAAAATTGACACTATAAAAAGTCGGTTGATATATTTTCAGATGGTGTTGTACATTAGCTTAGGTATCGTTATATATACTTCCTAGATTAATAACGTGCCTAGTGATCAGTTACTGTGAGTTTGAAAAATGAAATTTAATCAAATTGGTGAATAAGAGATCCAATTAAAAATGCTCTTGGGAGGATAATTTGAAGAAGCAGGACTTTGTTGTCCGGTTTGCTGGCGAAGGTGGACAAGGTGTGGTCACGTCTGCAGAAGGACTCGCACAGGCGATGGCACAGTCTGGATATCATGTCCAGACTTTTTCGACGTTTCCTTCTCAGATCAGGGGCGGACCGACGTGGACACAAACTAGGATATCGACTAAGGAAGTATTGAGTTCTGGCGATGATTTGGATGTATTGGTGGCCTTCAACCAATATGCCTATGATAATCATAAGGATGATGTGGCGGCTGATGGCGTTATTGTTTATAACTCGGGTGAGTTTGAGATTGACGAGTCAGCGAATACCTTAGCAATGGATTTTGATGAATTAGCCAAACAAACAGGAAATAATCGAGCTGCCAACTTTGTGGTAATGGGAGCTTTGGCCAATCTTGTGGATCTTCCTATTAATATCCTTGAGGAGTTTAATAAACAAAGATATACAAGAGGTAGAGATAGCGATCAGCAAATAATAGATTCCAACAACATGGCTCTATCCTTAGGGTCCGCAGAAGCCCAGAAAAGTGGATTTAATTTAGGAGAATTGGCAGATCCTATAAAACCTGAAGGGGAACAAGTTTTATTAAATGGAAACATTGCGTTTAGCATGGGAGCTGCACATGCTGGCCTTGATGCTTTTATTGGGTATCCAATATCTCCAGCTACCCCAATCCTACTTTGGATGGAACAAAATCTGATAGGAGAAGGTAAATTTGTTCACCAATCTTCATCAGAAATTGAATCGATTACTAGTATAGTTGGGGCTGGGTTTGCAGGCAAAAAGGCAATGACCAGCACAGCAGGACCAGGTTTCACTTTGATGGGTGAAGGAATCGGTCTCGCCTGGATGGCTGAAATACCTCTAGTTGTTATAGATGTTCAGAGAGGAGGACCTTCCACAGGTCTCCCTACCAAAACCGAACAGTCAGATCTTCTTACGGCTCTTTACCCAGGTCACGGAGATATGAAGATGCCGGTAATAGCGCCGGGAACGGTGGAAGAATGTTTCGTTGCTGGAGTTAAGTCGGTGAATTGGGCAGAAAGATATCAAGGGCCAGTAGTTGTTTTAAGTGAACACGCTCTCTCTGAAAGAAGGCAGAATATACCTAGGCCAGACCTTGCTTCATTGAGTGAGGAGAATCGTAAAGTATATGAAGGCTCAAATGGGTATCTAAGATACGACGGGTGGGAACTTTCACCTATGCCAATACCTGGTGGCCCAGGTAGCTATGTTGCGAACGGAAGTGAACACGATGCTATGGGTGATACAACTCATTTGCCTGCAAGACATATACAGATGACGGAGCGTCGTTTCAGCAAACTTAAATTGTTAAATGATGGGACCTTTGAATCTGAAAACGAAAGCTCTGGAATAGCCCTGGTACCATGGGGAGGTTCCAAGGGCCCAGCGTTTGATGCCTTTAATGCGCTCAAGGAAGAAGGTGTTGATTTGGCCTGGTATTACACCATGTATATCCACCCCATGCCTGAAGAAATGCTGAGTGCTCTTAAGGAAAAAGAATTGGTAATTGTTCCTGAACTGAATTACATGGGACAATTTGCTTCAGTTCTGAGGGGAGATGGGGTTAATGCGATACCAATAACTCAGTACACTGGTCTTCCTTTTAAAGTACGTGATTTAGTTGCAAATGTTAAAGAATTGATGAATGTTGCCGTAAAGGATGGTGCAACTGTATGACTCTGAAGAATCCGGAATACGATTTTAAATGGTGCCCTGGATGTGGCGATTTTGGGGTAAGAAGGGCTATAGAAGGCGCTCTTACGGAATTTACCACACAAAATGAGAAACCAATAGAGAACACGGTAGTTGTGGCCGGAATAGGCTGCTCTGGCAATATGGTTCATATGCTGGAAAAACAACAACCTTTCGGGATACATGGTATTCACGGTAGGTCCCTGCCGATATCTATGGGTATCAAAATGGGAAATCCTGACCTCAACGTGGTTGTAGTTGCCGGAGACGGTGATTTTTTAGGCATAGGGATGGAACATATTGCCCCTCAAGCCCTCCGTAATTTGAATGTAACTGTTGTTGTAATGGATAATGGGGTATATGGTTTAACTAAAGGCCAAAGTTCCCCAACTACAGAACTTGGTGTTGTAACTAGTTCCACTCCATACGGTAAGGTTGAAAGTTCTTTGAATCCACTTAGAACATACCTGACCGTTGGGGTTTCTTATATTGCTTCGGCTATGTCTAGTAAAGTGAAAGATATGAGCCAACTTATTTCGGACGCTATGGATCACCCTGGTTTTTCAATTGTGCATGTTCAATCACCCTGCACTGAATATAACAACACATACGACGCCCTACGAGGGAACGAAAAAAAGGGGATAAAAGCGATTGCTTATGAGATACCTGAAGGACATGATCCGTCAGATATAGAAGCTGCTCAGGAGCTCCTAAACGCTGATGGAATACCGTTGGGTCTTGTATATAAGGATGTGTCTAGACCAACCTTTGATCAAAAGATTCATGACACTATTGGAGTGAAAGAAATGAAGTCGATAGAGAGTCTGTTGGATGGTCTGACAATTTAGCGGCCATTAGTTTAAATCACGAAAAAAACCGTCTGGTACTTAATTTTCCAGACGGTTTTTTTGGTTTTAGTTACTCCGATGTAATTAAATGGCTTTACTTGTTAGGAAGGGTTACTATACCGTAGCCAGGTGTTGTGGATTTTCCTTCATGATTTTCCAACCATATCTCGCATTCCACAAAATTTTCTCCATCCTTCACATATTTTTTCTTTACTGTACCTTTGGCGAATACAGGGGTTCCAGGTATATCCATCGCTCTGTATTGGACGCTCAATTTTTTTAGAGTGCCTTCGTGTCCTGCGTAATCTGTCATTAGCTGGCCTAGGAAGGCGTTTTTCAATGCTCCGTGCAGTATGATGTCAGGAAGTCCATTATTCTTGGCAAACCCAACATCATAGTGGATTTGGTAAAAGTCACCCGATGCTCCAGCATATTTCACTAGTTGTTGAGAGGTAGGGTCTTTTCTTACAGTAGGTAACGATGAACCTTCTTCGACATCTTCAAAATATGTTTGTTCCATGTATTTAGTTCTCCTTGTACTATTCTATCCGTAACTCAGATTTATTCTGGTGGTTGGTAACTGATTCCGGTGGTTCTCTGCAATGCTGCTACCGTACCATGTTGGTTAATGTATTTGGTTTCCCTCACCATGATTAGCATGCTACCAAATTTACCGCCTTTTCTTTCGTTAATATCTGCTAGATAACTAGTAGCGGTAATGGTGTCACCAACTTTAATTGGTTCAAAGTATTCCCATTCACTTCCACCATCAACATTGGCGGGATATGGGCTTTTTACCTGCACTTTGGGTTCAGGGGCTTTCACATGCGCGATCGACCTTAGAAAAGTCGGAGGGGCCACAATGCCTCCATATTTGGTTTTACTAGCCTCATTTTTGTCATTGAAAATTGGATTTGTATCTCCTATAGCTTCAGCGAACCTTAGGATTGCTCCTTCTTCTATTTGGTATACAACAGGATCGGATTCGACTCCGATCGCATCCTTCATCTCTTTCGTTATTACTGATTCAGACACTTCATCTCTCCCATTAATTGATAAGTATTCCATTATAAGTGAGTTTGATTCCCTGAAAGTTTATGGAGAGTGGCAAATAGTGTCAAGAAATCTGACTTACAGATATATTTATCTATAACTTTCTAGCTCCCTCTTTGGATAATATGAAGTCTGCGACTATATTTTCTTTAACTTTGCGAGACTCTGGAGCAATTTTTTGATTCCACCACCGTCTTTGAAAGCAACTGTAATTTGTAGATCATCTCCAGTGGGATCACTCGACATTACTATGCCGTCCCCGAATTGACCATGTCTTACTTTATCGCCTATTTGAAAATTGGACTTTCTGGTTGGATTTGATACTTTTATTTTGTTAACTGTTCGCCTGGTTGGGACCGTTGGTTGTTTATTCTTATGGGAAAGAGATGAATTGTTTCCAAGCGAGGCGGAAATCGCTTTCTCAGATCCGTCTTTTCGGAATCTCAGCATTTTGTCCCGCATTTCAATTTCAGGCGCGTCAGTCTCAGGTGATGATGTATTCTTCACTAACAAAGATGCTGGTATGTCGGACAGGAATCGAGATGGTACAGTGGGTTCATAGGTCCCTCTGAAGCCTCTCCTAAATGCTCGGGTGAGGTACAATTGCTTTTCGGCTCTGGTCATTCCAACGTAGCATAGCCTACGCTCCTCCTCCAACTCATCGGGTTCGCCAGAATCAAGCGATCTAATATGAGGCAGAAGTCCTTCTTCCATCCCAGTGATGAATACGATTGGGAACTCTAGTCCTTTAGATTGATGTAAAGTGATTAAGGTAATGGAATCTAGGTCTTCCTCCATACCATCAATATCGGATATCAAACTAATTCCTTCCAAGAATTCGACCAAACCTTGAAGTGCAGGAACAGAGGAATATTCCCGAGAAGAATTTCTATACTCTTGAATGTTTTCCAATCGTTCTTCAGCCTTCTCATCTGTTTCGATATATTTTCTGTAACCGGTTTCTGAAACAGTAAGATCTATTAATTCCATAATGTTCAAACTGACAGAGGCTTTTTTGAGTTGGTCTATATGAGATAGAAATTGATTAAGTGAATTTATAGCTCGGTTTCCTAGCTGATGAGATAGGTTATCAGTGGAGGTTACAGAAACGATGGATTCATATAAAGATTTGCCTGTTTGTCGGGATAACCTATATATCTCTGATAATGTTCTTTGACCTATGCCTCTCGGTGGAACGTTTATTATCCGGGTGAGACTTATTTCATCTTCAGGGTTTAGTATTAATCTCAAGTATGAGGTGATATCTTTGATTTCACGTCTGTGATAGAACTTGACCCCTCCAACTATTTGATAGGGTATTCCGAATCTCCGGCAGGCAATTTCGAACGACCTTGATTGGGCATTTACGCGATACATGACAGCAAAGTCGGACAAAGGGTACTCGCCACTGTCAACAAGGCCTTGTATTTCTTTTATTACCCTTCGGGCTTCATCTTCTTCATCATAGGCTTCGTCTATAGAAATAAGACTTCCTTTACCGTTGCTGGTCCAAAGATTTTTATCCACTCTTTGCGTGTTTTTTGAAATTACATTTTTAGCAGCGCCAAGTATGTTTTGAGAGGAACGATAATTTTGTTCAAGAGGTATAATCTTCGCTTCAGGGAAGTCATTTTGGAAACTTAGTATGTTTCGTATATCAGCGTTACGCCACGAATAGATTGACTGATCTGGGTCTCCGACCACACATAAATTTCTTGATATTTCGGTTATTAACTTTGCTATCGAATATTGGGCTATGTTCGTATCTTGAAATTCATCCACCATGAAATAATTAAATCTATCCTGATACATTTTCGTGGCATCGGGGAATTCTGTTAACAGCTGGTGAGTTTTCAGTAGTAAGTCGTCGAAATCCAAGGCTGAACCTTGGCTCAATATGTCTTCGTACCTTTCAAAAACCTTACTGACCACCTCTTCGTAATAGTTAGATTTTTGGCTGTTAAAACCTGCGAAATTCACTAGTTGACTCTTTGAATTCGAAATTGTGGATAATACAGATCGCGGGTTGAATTGTTTAGGGTCTACATCTACATCCTTCATACTTTGTTTTATTGCCGATATCTGGTCATCGTCGTCATAAATTACGAAGTTGTTGGAAATGCTGAGGTTTTCACCGGTTCTTCTAAGAATCATTGAGCAAAATGAATGAAAAGTACCCACTGTCAACAATCTTGCATTTTCTCCCAGGAGTGGAGCGAGCCTATCTTTCATTTCCCGTGAGGCCTTATTGGTAAAGGTCACAGCTCCAACATTGTAGGGTTTTACTTTTCGATTAAGGACTAGATGGGCAATGCGGTTGGTTATTACTCTTGTTTTACCGCTACCCGGCCCAGCTACTATAAGTACTGGTCCATCCACGGACTCCACTGATTCGCGTTGTGCGGCATTCAATTGTTCTAAAAAATTGGTAGTCATGCTTTCCTTAGCAACTATAGCACATTAGTTCTGGGCTCGGTCGGCTATTGCTGGTAAGTAAATATGGGATTTGAATTTGTGATTACACGAGTCTCTGTATTTAAATGTGTTCTTGTGTATTTGGGTAACTGGAACATACTTTGGTGAGAGATTCCATCGTACATTTTTAGCCCATCGAGACTAAGGGTTTTTAAAGCAGAGTCGATATTAGCTACAGTATTAGTAGAAGGGTCTATTTTTTCACTCGCTGTCACAAATCCCCAAGTAGAACCGAACGAAGGGACAAAAATTTCGTATCCACGGCAAATGGTGAAGGTTTGTGAAAGCGTATTTGCTACGGCGGTAAAACACTGTTCTGAGAAAGAGGGTCCAGTTGCGCCTGCTTGTATCACTAAAATCCCATCGAGTTTCATTCTATTCTTGAGCAAAAGAAAGAACTCTAGAGTGAATAACCTATAGGCTGGACCATATTCCAAGGGGTCTGGGACATCTATGATTATCACGTCATATTGTTTTTTCAATGAATCAACAAAGTTTAAAGCATCTGCGAAATCTATTTTGAGTCGAGGGTCCTTAAATGCATTCATGTGGTGGTTAGGTAAAAATTTTTGGCATACCTCAACTAACTTCTGGTCTATGTCCACCATCGTAACTTCTTCAACATCGCGGTACTTCAAAACTTCCCGTGCCGTAGCGCCTTCACCTCCTCCTACAATTAGGACATTCTTCGGATTTCTATGTGAAACCATTGCAGGATGCACCAATCCTTCGTGGTAAACAAATTCATCAAGTTCAGTCGATTGGGTTTTGCCGTCTAATATAAGAGACCGTCCAAAACATTCTCCATCTATGATCATCACGTGCTGAAATGGTGTCTGCACCTCACACAAGACAGATGTGATTCTTTCTGCCTGTATCAACCCGGTGCTGATTGGTTCTATATGCCATTCAGGTGATGAGATTTTCATTTATTGCTGTCCTCATTGGATTGACCGTCTCGCAAACCTCTTTCTATTACTCTTGAGAAGGAATCTGTCGATTCCAATCTTTCTCCTATAATTTGAGAGGCAGTTTCTAGGTTAAAGTCGTCGCCGCATGAGAATATATCTACTGAAGCGTAGGAATATTCCGGCCATGTATGGATACAAATATGTGATTCTGCTATTGAAACTACCCCAGTGACTCCAACTGGTTGGAATTTGTGAAAGGTTTCTCCTATGATCGTGGCACCAGATAAACTAGCCGCTTCTTTTAAAATAGTTTTTATGAGGTCAATATCATCAAGAATATCAGAGTTGCAATTTTCCAAATCTAATAGAATTTGTGTGCCGAGAGACTTCAATATTAATATACCTAGGGGTTCGAGTTGATTCAAAAACGTAAATTTCTTTCAGATTGAAATTATACAAGGCTTTCAGCTTATATTTCACTTTGATTGACCAATTCATTGATGCTCCCATATCCTAGGCCAAGGTTCTTACAGGAGGTAGTCATTTGCCAACAGAAATCAATGTTCGTGTTCTTCTAAAATCTAGACCTACGGGTTTTCCTGCAGAAGATGATTTTGAGGTTGTCGAGTCTCCTATACCGCAGCCTCAGCAGGGAGAAATTTTACTCGAATCAATGTGGCTGTCTCTCGATCCTTATATGAGAGGGAGGATGAATGATGCTAAGTCTTATGCTCCATCCGTAGATATAGGGGAACCTATGGTAGGGGGAGCAGTTGGGAAAGTCGTTGAATCCAGATCTCCATTGTTCAATCCTGGGGATATAGTTGAAGGACGGTTTGGTTGGCAGAGTTACGCTATATCAAATGGGATCGGTGTTCGTAAGGTTGATGAGTCATTGGCTCCCGTGCAGACTGCTGTAGGGGTGTTGGGTATGCCGGGTTTGACGGCATATTTTGGGTTTTTGGATGTTTGTGATCCTACACCTGGAGACACTGTGGTGGTTTCTGCAGCTTCTGGCGCTGTTGGTCAAGTAGTCGGACAGATAGCCAAAATAATGGGATGTAAGGTTATTGGAACGGTCGGATCAGAACCCAAGGCCAAATTTATTGTAGAAGAGCTAGGGTTTGATTATGCCATTAATTATAAAACCTCTGATGTTGCCCAGTCATTGGATAATATTTGTCCCGAAGGAATTGATGTATATTTCGATAATGTTGGGGGCATTGTTACGGATGCTGTGATGGATCGCATAAATATTGGTGCGAGGATAGCCATATGTGGGCAAATATCGCAATATAATCTTAAAACTCCTGATATGGCCCCCAGGAACCTAGGTCTTCTGACAAGGTCACAGGCTAAGATGGAAGGGTTTTTAGTTTTTGCATATGAGAGCAGATACGATGAAGGTATCGCGAGAATGGCTTCCTGGATTAGGGAAGGAAAGCTTAAGTATAAAGAAGATGTTGTAATAGGACTAAGGAATGCCCCTAAAACGTTTATCGGGATGTTGAATGGTGAAAATTTTGGGAAAACCCTGATAAAGGTTTCAGAGTGATTTATGCCTGAGAATCTCACCCCTTCAATCCTTAAATTTCGGGAAGAATTTTCAGATTTCTTGATGAATAATCGAGAGCTTCCTGAGGAAGAACTTAGAAAACTAAGTCTACGTGAAGGGTATTACCGAATGTCTCAGCCGGTAGATTTGGGTGGGCAGGGGTCCTCCCCAATGCAAATGGTGGTTGCACGTGAAACCATTGCGAAGCTAGGTGTGTTGTCGCCTACTTCTGTTATTGGACCAGAACCCGGACTGTTGTCAGAGGTAGAAGGATCTCTTAAAACTGATTATTTGATCCCTCTACTCGAAGGCGAGAAAAAAACATCTTTTGCGTTTACAGAATCAAAATCAGATTCCCCTACTGTGGCAGATTGGGATGGTGGTAACTTAGTCGTTTCAGGTCGTAAATCGTACGTCTCAGGGGGACATTTGTCCGATTTTATGTCTGTTGTTCTAACAGTTAATTCTAAAAAAAACACAGATAAAAATGGACCAGCAGTTGTCATTATTGATTCTGACTCAAAGGGAATAGAGATGGGAGAACCATTCTACAGTTTGGATGGTACTTCTCATGTAGAAGTTGAATTTAAATCAGTCAAAGTAGATGCGAAAAACGTAGTTGGAGAAATTGGTCAAGGAATTCCTAGAGCTTTGGGAAATATAATGCAGGAGAGGATAGAACAGGCGGCAACTTCAGTAGGTTTGGCTTTGTACGCTTTGGATGTGGTGACTTCACATTTGAAAAAGCCCCATAGGTCAGGAGGAACCCTTTCTGATTTAGAAGGGGTGAGACTTAGGTATTCCGATATGCGAATTAATAGTTTTGCTGCAAGATCTGTTTTGTATAGGGTAGGAAGGCTTTTAGATTCAGGAGATGAAGCCATAAATGAAGTTACTACGGCCAAAATATTTTGTACCGAAACAGCGTTCTCTGTTGTAGATACAGCGATTCAATTAGTTGGAGGTCAAGCCTTGATAAAGGGTCACCCCCTAGAAGAGATATATAGAAAGATGCGATCAATGCGAATAGCTGGGGGTGCATCTGATGTATTGAGGCTTAACCTAAGCAAAGGAGTATTTGAATTTGATTCTGGGACAGTCTAACGTTAAAGCAGATTAGCTGTTCAAGAAATACTCTTTTCTTTTAAGGTTCAGTAGGTAGTGAAACTGTTCAAAATTCCCGATTTTGGAAACTGATTCGATGAATTCTCCCAAGGTAGAGTAATAATCTCTCAGCTCTCTTAAGTCTGATCCTATTGGGCTTATAGATGCGGGTCCTTCAGCATAGTTCCCACGAAAGGCAAAGTAGGCTTGATTCAGTTTCCTAATGTTGTAGCCTCCAAGTTTTAAATTCCATAATTGTTTCCTCATATATTTTTCGGCTTCTTCAATATTGCCATTTTTAAGCATTTCCTCAACATTAATTCTGGTTTCCCGCAGTATTGTGAACAAATGTGGATTACTTGAACTAAAAGTGTCGTATTTGTAAGCGTTTTCTATGTCATTGCCGAGTATTGTGAAGGCTTCATCGCCTAGTTCATTACCAACTAGATCCGCTGCGGTCTCATTGAGTATTTGCATATTTTGGGAATCCCACATATTTCTTCCCAAAGGTTTCATTATCCAGTAGTTGTGTAGCCATTCGTGGGCTGCAGTTCGCATTATTTGCCGGAGGCTGTCCTTGTCTGACACGATAGCGGGATAGGTTCCCAAGCCCGCAAGATCGTCGACGAGTGCGGACGTATTTTCATATAACTCTGCCCTGTTTTCAATTTCGGCACGCTCGGACCATTTCAAGTTAGGATTTATTAGTTTGCTGTCAGACATCACAATCTTGTCTCTTCTAGAGATAATTAATAGATGGGGTGGGTCTCCTAATCTAAAATCTGTAGGTGGTAAAAGTATCCCGAAAGTGAAACCTAGGCCGTGGTTATTAGCGGCCCTACTCACAGCAGCTTCAATAGCTTCTTCAGCTCTGCCACGTAGCTCCTCTCTTTTTCTGCTTAACCGGACAACTTCCTTGTTTTTAAGATCAATATAGTTTTTGGAAGCCGAATCTATTAGAGGGGTAGTAGTGAGCGCATCTGCTAAATTATCCTGTTCTTTTTGCAGTTGTAATGTTGTTGATAGGTACTCATGTACTATGGAGTTTCGTTCAAAGTCGACTGGCTTATTTCCTGGGTATAATTCCCATAAAAGATGGGTCCATTTTAAGGGAAGGTGTCTTAGTTCCCATTGAACTATGGAGAAGGAATGAGACCCTGCAGCGTAATCGCTTTGCGTGAAATGATACTCATCGATTCTTGTGGATAGTAGAACTAATATCCCGATAGCTACAAGGCAAAGCTTTCCTTTTCTCGTGAAAGTCATTACCGGGATTGTTTAATTAGACGGATTTTCAAACTATCGCCCACGAAGGTATTGAACTGCTTGCATTAGACCTTAATTGGTCTTTAATTTTGCGGTAATTAGGAAACATTTCATTAAGTAAGGACCAGAAACTTGGGGAGTGGTTCATTTCAAAAACATGGCACAATTCGTGAGTTATTACATATTCGATCAGATCAGATTTTAGGAAGATCAGATTTCTGTTCAGATTTATATTTTGTTTATAGGAACAGCTACCCCAAATGCTTTTCCGTGGGCCTACTTTAATTTTGTTATATGGGATGTTTAATTTCTGAGCAGTGGTATCTAAAATATTTTTCAAAACCGGGGTAGCTATTTTTTGTAGCCATACCTGCAAAAGCTTCGAATTGTCGATCAGCGATTCCATCCCTGTCGGTTCATTGAGTGTCAAAGTTCCATCTACCACTTCAATAGGAGTATGGATCGAAGTAGATTTGAGGTACACAATTTTGATGTGCTCATTGGTCACCGGGAGAAAGATTGCCAGTGGTTTGATGTCTATATTGCGTTTTTTAATTTCAGATAATTTTTGATTTATATAAGCTTGGTTTTGGCCGATGATCTTTTTTACGAAGTTATCGTTGGTATTTGCCGGTATTACTATTTCAACTCCATATGGAGGTAGCGTCCTTATGCTGATTGAATGGGCTTTTTGACTCTTTCTACACCATAGTTTCACAGTGAATTCTGGTTTCTCAGAGGAGATCATATTGAACCTGAAATAAAGTTTGACTGATTTAAATGTCTTTTGCAGGTTTGGAGCGGGAGACCGGATTCGAACCGGCGACCTTCTGCTTGGAAGGCAGATACTCTAGCCACTGAGTTACTCCCGCTTGCTTTGTACTTAATTCTAATAGTTTTCGTTACAGCATGCCAATATTCTGATGATTCAAATTAATGGCAAATTTTGCGAGCATTTCTTTGAGATAGAATATACATCTGTGAGAAACCCCTTGATTAAATACATCTCGAATGAATAGACCTTTAATACCTTTCCTGGCAATTTCTTTGGGAGTATTTTGTATGGTGGTCGACCAGGGTGGAATTATGTTGGCTCTTCCTTCCATCTCACGTTTTTTTGCTTCAGATCTTTCCACTGCTCAATGGGTACTAATTGGTTATGTTTTGTCGATCAGCGCCTCACTTCTCCCTATGAGTAGGATTTCGGATTTGCTCGGACATAAGAAAATTTATGTTTGTGGACTAACCCTCGTGGCTGTGACTACGGTTTTTGCAGGATTCAGCAATTCAATAGGGATTCTAATAGTTCTTAGTTTGATCAGAGGTGTAGGAAGTGGCATGACACAAGGTACTTCCATGGCTCTGGTTTTATCTATCTTTTCTCCTTCCCAAGGAGGAAGGGCTTTAGGGCTCTACATTGCTGTTGTAGGTATTGGCAGTGGAGTTGGACCTCTGATAGCGGGATTTATTCTAAATAGTTATAGTTGGCGATTTTTATATTTCTTTTTGGGTGTTCTGGGTATTGTCTCAACTACAGCAGCATATACGTTAGTTAAATCAAATCATGTGTCCTCAATCAAATTCAGGGAGTTTCGGTTTGATTGGCTTGGGGCGGCCCTTTTCACAGTTGGAATAGCGGGTCTTTTACAGGCTGCAACCTGGGGTTCCAAGATAGGATTTTTGAATCCCGTAACAATTACTATTTCCTGTTTATCTATTGCTGGATTCATTGCTTTCATTTTTCGTGAAATGTTAGTTGAAGAGCCAATGATTGATTTGAGGTTATTTCGTAACAGGTTGTTTTCCTCTGGTGTATCTGCGCATTTTCTTTTTTTTGTGGGGACTTCTAGTTCTTTTTTCTTTATGCCATTTTTTTTGGAAATTGTGGCCGGTTATTCTCCTCAGCAAATCGGTTTCATCATGGGTGTAGGGGCAATATCAATGGCGGTCGCAGGGGTTTTTTGCGGATACTTGTCTGATAAATTTGGTCCATATATTTTTTCGATAGCAGGGCTTGTTGCGGCCTCTATAGGCCTTTATATTCTGACAAATCTAACGGTGGAATCTTCATGGGAATTAGTGATATTAGGAATGACGTCTACAAGTTTGGCCAACGGAATATTTTTTGGTCCCAATAATAAACAGATCCTTGGATCCGTTGCCTCTAATTTTCATGGTGTTATTTCCGGATTTATGCATACAACAAGAAATAGTGGGAGCGCCATAGGTATCTCTATCGGTACCGCTATGGCCACATTGGTTATGGCTTACATGGGATATGAACCTACTTTGTCTGATTTGACCACTGATAGCGCGACATCTGTATTAGTTGCGTTTGTTAGAGGATTAAAATTTGTTTTTTATGGCGGTGTCGGTGTTTTGATAATAGGAATGCTTGTGGTAATGCTAGGAGGGCGCTACAAAGTCAAAAATTATTAGAATACTGTGACCGTTTTGATATTCTGATGGCCTTTAAACATTTAGGTTAAATTACCCCAATCAGAACCCGTTTTCATTTCGATTTCGAGAGGGACTTCGAGAGATATAGCTGAAGGCATAAGTTCCCCCACGAGGGATTCCATTTCGGGAAGTTCTTTTTTAGGAACCTCAAATATTAGTTCATCGTGCACTTGAAGTATCATTTTGGACTTCAAGTGCAGCTTTGTAAGTTGACGATCGATGTTTATCATGGCGACTTTTATGATATCCGCAGCGGTTCCCTGTATCGGCATATTTATGGCAGCTCTTTCAGCTTGACTTCTCAGGTGGAAATTTCTGGAATTTATTTCAGGTAGATATCTTCTTCGTCCTAACAATGTTTCTATATAGCCACTGGATTGGCATTGGGATTTGACACTATCCAGATAATTTAATATCCCTGGATATTTGCTGAAGTAGATATCTATGAACTCTTTTCCTGCTTTTTGTGTAAGGTCAGTTTGTCGTGCTATTCCATGCGGGCTCAAACCATATATAACTCCAAAATTTAGGACCTTGGCAATTCTTCTCATCTCCGGGGTAACTGATTCTATTGGGATTCCATTTACTAAAGAGCTAGTCGCACTGTGGATGTCTTCTCCTCGGTGAAAGGCATCCAGTAATCCTGAATCTTTGGATAGATGAGCTAGTACCCTAAGCTCTATTTGTGAGTAGTCGGCGGCCAGCAGTAAATTCTCCTCTGGGTTTTCAACCACAAAAGCTTCACGAACTTTCCTGCCTAGCTCTGTTCGAACAGGAATATTTTGGACATTGGGATCGTTACTCGATAAGCGTCCAGTTGTTGTTCCTGTCTGCCTGTATGAAGTATGAACACGTCCAGTAGATTTGTTAATCATGGTCGGTAGGGCATCTATATAGGTAGATTTAATTTTGGACAGTTCTCGATGCTCTAAAATTCTGTTTAACACTTCATAGGATCTGGGGTCAGAATCTTGGGAATCGCCTCTGTCTAGGATTACTTTGAGATCTTCCAACGCTTGAGCATCAGTTGAATGCCCACTCTTAGTTTTTCTTGTAGTAGGAAGATTGAGCTCTGAAAATAGTAATTCACTCAATTGCTTAGGAGAATTCAAATTGAATTCATGGCCGATTAGTTCAAACATTGCGGATTTAATTTCGTCTAGTTGCTGCCCAATGGTGATGGACATATCGTCCAATAATTTTTCGTTCAGTTTGAGACCATTTCTTTGCATGGTGACTAAAATAGGTATTAAAGGGACTTCAACTTCCTCAAATAATTTAGAAATATTTTTTTGTTCTAGTTCGAATTGCATCATCTTATGAAGGCGTTCAGTAAAATCTGCGTCGGCCGTTGCGTATTCTGAAGCTACGTCGATCGGTACTTCTGCCATAGTTATTTGCGATTTTCCAGTGCCGATCAAATTTTTAATAGGCGTCATTTCTTCGCCGAAACACTCTAGTGTGAGTTCTTTCAACCCCCAATTTCGTCTGCCAGACAGATGTGCAGCAACCATAGTGTCAAAAGAAAGTCCCTCCACTTTTATGCCATCGTTCATCAACACCATCATGTCGAAATTGGCGTTGTGAGCCCTTTTAGGAACCGCATTATTTTCCAATATAGGTTTCAATGCAGCAATGACTAGATCTTTGCGCAGCTGGACTCCTTCTTTATGGCCAACAGGTATATACCAGCCTTTGTGCGGCTCGATAGCTATAGATATACCCACTAGTTCACACGTCATTGGATTCGTTGAGGTGGTTTCTGTGTCGAAGGAAAAGCCATTCGGTATATCTATTTTTGTTATTAGATCAGCTAGAGAATTTTCATCGTTTACTACAATGTATTCTGTGTCTATTTTCTCATCCAAAAAAGAGAGTTGAGTCTGATTTTCTGCATCGTTGGCAACGAGTGATTTACTTGTAGGAATTTTAGGTATTATCGAATGAAACTCTAATGCTCTAAATAAGTCGACCACTTTATCCCTGTCAAAAATACCAAATTCACTTGTGGCAATGTCTAGTGTTACCGGTGCGTCCCTAACTATTTTGGTTAAGATCTGACTTTTTTCCGCTATATCAATGTTCTCAGACAAATTTTTCTTGGCCCTAGGAGGGGTCACATCTTCTAAATTCTCATATATGCCCTGTATAGAACCGAAATCTGAAAGTAGTTTTATGGCAGTTTTTATCCCGATGCCTGGGATTCCGGGTATATTGTCAGATGAGTCACCTTGAAGGGCTTTTATCTGCGATACAAATTCTGGTCCGAGTCCTCCGTATCTTTCTTTCACAGCTTCTATATCGTACATAGAAGATTTCTGGAAACTGGAACTCATAAAAACTCGTGTGTGTTCAGATACCAACTGGAGAGTATCAGAATCTCCTGTCAATATAACCGTATCTAGATTCATATCCTCTGCTTGCTTAGATAAAGTGCCTAGGAGGTCATCGGCCTCATATCCTTCCATTTCGTAGATTGGGACTTGGAATGCCGACATGGCTTGCCTGACTCGGTCGAATTGAGGTCGTAGTTCAGGAGGAGTAGGCGCGCGATGTGCCTTATATTCATCGAACATTTTATGTCGAAACGTGGGAGCTGACAGATCAAAGGTTATAGCCACATGAGTTGGTTTCAGTTCTGATAAAGCTCGAATAAAAGCATTAATAAATCCATATACTCCTCTTACGTCCTCGCCACTTGTGCTGACAGTCAAAGGTTGTTGTATGGCATGAAATGCCCGGTGGATTAAGGCGTGCCCATCAATAAGGATCAGCAGTGATTTATTCTTACTTCTACTTGCAGCTTTTTCGTTCATATTGATGAAAGGTACCCTTAAAACCTAACGGATATATATTTACAATAGTTCCATTTCTTCTAACCCTAACCTTTTTGTGGTTGAAGAAAACCATTCAATTACTTCCTTATGGAGGGGTATTCCTGTTTCTTTTCTTTTGGCCATTTCTTCGCTTTCAGAAAGACCTGGGTATAGAACCCGTTCATGGCCAGGTGCAGGCGGTGTGTTTTTAAGAGTAGAAAGCATGTCATCCATATTTTTTTTGTACAGATTTACATCTGTGAAAGCTTCTACATTATAGGCAGCAAAATAGGTTCTAGAAGGTGTCCAGGATGGTGTGTCTCTTAACATTCCTGGGTCATCTCCAGATAGAAGTGAACCAAGTATTTCTACCATCAGTCCGAAACCGTAACCTTTGTGTGAGCCTTGTTCTCTTGAACCGCCTAAAGGTAGCTGATGGTAATCGTCCCTATTGACTATTTTCGTCTCTTCCATGATCGGGGACCCGTCGCTACTGGCTACCCAACCAGGTAAAAGTGTTGCATCTACTCTTGCCGCCAATCTCAATTTGTTGCCAGCAACGGCAGAAGTTGCAGCGTCAAACAATATTGGGGCTTCGAGATTTGATGGGGATGCTATAGAAATTGGATTTGTTCCTAGTTTGGGTTCAGCACCAAATGTCGGTAAAATTCCTGTACCAGCCGCTACTGAGCACATTCCCACCATGTCTTGTTGAGCAGCCATCATTGAGAAATGACCGACAGCTCCCATGTGTCCACTATTGAACATTGTTACAATTCCTACTCCGACGTTCCTAGCTTTCGAGATAGCTCTTTCCATGGCTGGTACGCCTGCCATGATTCCAAGAGCTCTGTCTGCGTCTATTGTCGCTGTTCCAGGGGTTTCTTTAATCACCGTTAGGTTTGGGGTTTTATTGAGTTCTCCTTGCTCGAACAGTTGTACATATATTCTCAGCATATTGGAGACCCCATGGCTTTCAACACCTCTCAAGTCTGCGGTAACTAGTACTTCAGCACCATTTTGGGAATCTTCCTTGCTTAACCCAGTTTTTGCGAATATTTCTTGGACTGTCTTACGAAGAGCAGATTCAGAGACTTTTACTTCATCTTCTTTAGGTACTTTAAATCTATCTAACACTTTAGACTCCTAGCATTTTTGTGAGGAAGGGGTAGGTCTATGAATAATCAACTATGTGTAATTTACGGTTCATTATTCGAATATCTTACTGCAAATTGCGATGATTTTTTCCACCTGATCAGCTGTGGATGCTTCTGAATAGATCCTGATCAACGGTTCTGTTCCGGAGATCCTGATAAGGGCCCAAGCATTTTCTTCTAAATTTAATTTAAGTCCATCTCTATTATCTGTCGATACTACTTTTAAACCTCCTACAGATTCAAATTTTGCATCGGCTATTTGAAGGAGTTTTTCCTCTCGATCTTGTTCTTCAAATTCAATATCGTGTCTGTCGTAGTGATAGACCCCTACCAAATCTTCTAATTCTTCTAAAAGATCAGAGGGATTTAATTGTGTAATAGACATGAGGTCCAAGATCATCAATCCTGAAAGAAGACCATCTCTTTCAGGTATGTGACCATTAAATCCATATCCACCACTTTCTTCTCCTGCAGCGATGGCATTTTCCTCCATCATGACTGGACCCAAATATTTGAACCCTACTGGGGTGTCTATGACGTCTACCTCGTGGAGTTCCCCCAATTTGTTTATCACATTTGTCATAGTTATGGATTTAATAATGGGACCTTTCATCTCCAAGTTTTCAAGAAGATGTTTACAGATCAAGGCGAAGGCTTGAAGAGTAGAAATGTAATTACCATTTTCGTCCAGCAATCCCAGTCTATCCCCATCGCCGTCGGTAGCCAGACCCACGTCGAAATTTGAACCCTCGATAAAATCTTTTAATGGTTTCAGGTTTTTTTCTATGGGTTCAGGTTGAATCATATTTGGGAAATTGGGATTATATTCATCTCTTATCTCCACAACCCTACTGGTTCCACCTTCGATTAGTTTTGTGAAATATTTCGACCCTGCACCATGCATAGAATCGACAGCGATATTTAGACCTGCGTTTCTGATTCGAGTTAGATTAACCAGCTCTGCTATGTGATTTAGATATGTCGGTTCAGGATCAATTTTTTCCAGTAATCCGATCTTTTCTGCACTAGCAATGGGCATAGTAGGGATTTGTTCTGAATCTTCTATATCAGATATGTAGGTTTCAATTTCTGAAGTTATCTCCGGGGATGCACTACCCCCGTAAGATGGTTTAAATTTGAACCCATTCCATTCTTTTGAGTTGTGACTGGCTGTGATAACTACACCTGCCCCACATTCTCTTAATACTAGGTTGTAACTTAGAACAGGGGTAGGGCAGGGCTTCTCGCATAATACAACAGGTATTTGATTACCTGTTGCCACTTCAGCAACCGTTTTGGCGAAAATTTCAGAATTTAATCTTGTGTCATATCCGATAATTAGTCCATTTTGGCCCATGCCACGATCTGACATGAAATTGCAGACAGCCTGAGCACATATTTTGACATTTTCTACTGAGAAGTCTTCTGACATCAGGGCTCTCCAGCCGTCTGTGCCAAATCGTATAGTCAAAAATGCTCTCCGTTAATTAAAGGCCTATGGACTTCTTTATGTCTTCTGCTTTATTTGTTTGTTCCCAAGGCAATTCAATGTCTGTTCTACCAAAGTGCCCATAGGATGCGGTTTGATAATATATCGGCCTTCTTAGATCTAAGTCTCTTATGATTGCGCCTGGTCTTAAGTCAAAATGTGTTTCTACTATCTGATCAATTTGCTGGTTCGAAATTTTGTTCGTACCGAAGGTTTCAACTGACACAGATATGGGAGCAGACACTCCAATTGCGTATGAGACTTGGACCTCCGCTTGAGTTGCTACTCCTGCTGCTACTAGATTTTTCGCGACCCATCTTGCAGCATATGCAGCCGACCTATCAACCTTTGTCGGATCTTTTCCTGAGAATGCACCACCACCATGTCTTGCCATTCCACCATAAGTGTCAACCAATATTTTTCTTCCAGTCAATCCTGTATCCCCTACCGGTCCTCCTATAACAAACCTTCCAGATGGGTTCACGATGAATCGAGTATCTATAAGTAAATCGTTAGGGATAATTTCCCTGGCGACCTTTTCGATAAGATCTTTTTCAATAGTGTCGTTTGCAACCTCAGGATTATGCTGATTGCTGAGCAGGACGGTGTGGACGCGTTTAGGGATTCCTTTGGAATATTCGACCGTTACTTGGGACTTACCGTCTGGCCTAAGATACTTAAGTTCCCCACTTTTTCTCACATCAGAGAGTTTTTTAGTCAGTCGATGAGAAAGCGCCATGGGCAAAGGCATTAATTCTGGGGTTTCGTCACATGCATAGCCAACCATCATTCCTTGGTCTCCCGCTCCTAGGGATTCAACTTCATCGTCCGACATAGTGGAGGATCTCGTTTCCAAAGCATTGCTGACACCTGCAGATATGTCAGATGATTGTTCATCGATGGCAACCATGACGCCACAGGACTGGTAGTCGAACCCGTATGAAGGGTCGGTATAGCCGATGTTTTTAAGGGTGTTTCTAACTAATCCAGGAATATCCACATATCCTTCAGATATACTGATTTCTCCCATTACAACCACCAAACCGGTGGTACACGCTACCTCACATGCTACTCTAGCCCTTGGGTCTAATTTGATCATTGCGTCTAAGACGCCGTCGGAAATCTGGTCACATATTTTGTCGGGATGACCTTCAGTTACTGATTCCGAAGTGAATAAGTAGGATTCTGATTCCATAAAATTTAAAGTCATTATCAAGTCTCCAAGTCATAAAACGGCGAATTTATTTTTGATTAGGTACCTACATTCCAGCTGTTTAGGTATTTGTTTTGCTCAGCGGTTAACTCGTCGATCTCTATTCCCATAGCTAGTAATTTTAATCTTCCTACTTCGCTGTCAATTTCTTTTGGAACAACATAAACTTGGTTTTCCAAGTTTTTATATTCGGTAGCTACAAATTCAGCTGACAGTGACTGGTCAGCGAAACTCATATCCATCACAGCTGAAGGGTGTCCTTCGGCTGCCGCCAAATTTATCAGTCTTCCTTCACCTAGCAAATTGATACGGCGACCATTGGTTAAAATATATTGCTCCACGTATGGCTTGACTTCACTTTTGCTATCTGAAATTTCATCAAGTCCTTCAATGTCAATTTCAACGTTGAAATGACCGCTATTTGCTAATAAAGCCCCGTCTTTCATATCCACAACATGTTTAGCATCAATCGCTTTCATTCCTCCTGTCACAGTTATGAATATGTCGCCAATCTTGGAAGCATCCTCCATTTTCATCACCTGATGACCATCCATTGCTGCTTCGAGAGCTCTTATTGAATCAACTTCACAGATTACGGTATTGGCTCCCATGCCCCTGGCCCTCATTGCCACACCACGCCCACACCATCCATATCCGATAACTACAACTGTTTTACCAGCCCACAGAACATTTGTGGCCCGAGTTATTCCGTCCAGAGTGCTTTGACCCGTACCGTATCGATTATCGAAAAAATGTTTAGTGTCTGCATCGTTTACGGCAATAACTGGGTACCTAAGATTTCCCTCATCGGCCAAACTTTTTAATCTTATGACTCCCGTTGTAGTTTCTTCTGTTCCCCCTATGATGTTTTCCATCAAATCTGTTCGTTCACCGTGTAAGGTTGCAACCAAGTCAGCACCGTCGTCCATCGTTATGTGTGGTTTGGTAGATAATACTGAGATGATGTGATCGTAGTAAGTGTCTGTATTTTCACCTTTTATTGCAAAAGTAGGTATTCCATATTCTGACACCAAGGCTGCTGCTACATCATCTTGGGTGCTAAGTGGGTTACTCGCACACAAAAATACATCAGCCCCGCCGTCACGTAGTGTGATAGCTAAATTAGCGGTCTCGGTAGTAACATGAAGACATCCTGCCACCCTAAGTCCCTTTAAAGGCTTTTCTTTTACGAAACGCTCTTTAATCTGTCTGAGAACTGGCATTTCACGTTCAGCCCAATTAATTCGCCGAATCCCTTCAGATGCCAGAGAAATATCCTTTACGTCTCCCGGAAAGTTTTTAGTTCCCAATCTTTTCTCCTGTCTTTGTGTTTATAAATAATTTTTCGCTATTTTCTAGAGGTTCAAAATAAGTCATACCGGAGATACCACGAAACCGATCTTCAATTTCCAGTTTAGTCAGTTCTCCAACTCGTTCCGTACTAAATCCTTCAACTGCAAAAGATCCCATAACAGAAGCGACAACAGTGGCTCTCCGCATTGATTCGGGAGAAAAATCATTTGTACTGGACAAATATCCCATAAAGCCTCCAGCGAATGAATCACCTGCTCCTGTTGGGTCTATAACATCTTGTACAGGAAACGCCGGTACAGAAAATATATCTCCTTCATTAAACATCAGAACACCGTATTCTCCTCTTTTAACAAGGACAATTCGTGGTCCCATTTCTCGTACAGTTTGGGCTGCAGCAAATATAGTTGATTTAGATGTGAATGATTTTATTTCCGTTTCATCCATAAAAAGAACGTCTACATTTTCAATAGTATTCTGTAGGTTGTCTCTGTGGTCATTGATCCAGTAGTCCATGGTGTCTAGAGCTACAATTTTTGGCTTTGGATTCATCTGTTTCAGTACTTGAGATTGTAATACGGGGTCTATATTTGCAAGAAATAGCAATGGATGTGAAATGTTATTTTTTCCTATAGACGGAGAAAAATCAGCAAAGACGTTTAATTGAGTGTCTACGGTTTCACGTGAGTTTAAATTTTGTGTGTCATATATCCCTTCCCAGCGAAAGGTTTTACCTTTTGCAGTTTCGAGGCCGCTTATATCTATCTCTCTGGCACTCAAAGTTTTTCTGTTTACTTCTGAAAAGTCTTCCCCGACTACAGCTACCAAACTAACCTCTGTGAAATAGCTGGCTGAAGCGCTGAAATACAAGGCAGAGCCTCCAAGGGAATTTGTCCTTGCACCTGCCGCAGTTTTGACTGAATCAAAGGCCACTGAGCCTACAACTAATAAAGACATATGTTATAAGTCGGTACCTTGGCTGGTTGGGTGCCCGCGTTCAATCCATGTAGGAGTACCTTCCTCTATGTTATAGAGTTTTGAGGAGTCGTATCCCATTGAAGCTGCCATTTCACATGCCAGGCCACTTCTAACTCCTGCGGCACATATGAACATGAGGTCTTTGTCTTTAGGGAGCTCATCTATTCGTGCTAGCACGTCATCGACAGTTATGAATAAGGCACCTTTCACATGACCTTCAATATATTCGTCGGTCCTTCGTACATCTACAAAGACCACATCTTCATTGCCATGTAGTTCAGCAGCTTCATCTACAGAAATCCTTACGTAAGGTTCACCTTCAATTTGCTTAGGCATTTCGCACTCCTTTGGTTTTAGTTTGGTATATATTTTTTTACTAATAAACTTAATTTTTTTGCTATTTCTTGATTGTTGAGAATTCTTTGGGTAACCAGTGCCTCTCGCAAAGATTCATTGCATTCACATTTCTCAGATATTAGATTAATATTCTCAGCTATTTTATTGATAAGTTTTTTTGATGTGTTCACATTTTGTTTTAAATTATTGATAACCATACTGGCATTTACATTTTCTTGACCATCTTTCCAGCAGTCATAATCTGTGACAAGGGCTATAGTGGAATAGCACATCTCAGCCTCTCGGGCTAATTTCGCTTCTGGAATGGCTGTCATTCCGATGATGTCGCACCCCCACATGCGGTATAAATTAGACTCAGCCTTTGTGGAAAATTGAGGTCCCTCGATTGCTACATAAGTTCCAGATGCATGCCTTTCTATCTTAAGCTCTTCGCAAAAAGATCCAATAAGTGTTGAAAGATTTAGGCAAAAAGGGTTTGCGAAACTTATATGAGCAACAAGTCCGTCTCCAAAAAAAGTATTTTCTCGCGTTTTTGTCCGGTCAATCAATTGATCTGGTATGACTACATCCATAGGTTTAATATTTTCGTTCAGGCTTCCTACTGCTGACACCGACACTATTTTTTTAACTCCTAAAGTTTTGAGAGCGTAGATATTAGCCCTGTATGGTACTTCCGACGGCAGCAAGGAATGTTTAGTCCCATGCCTTGGGATAAAAGCCATTTTAATGTTTCCCAAGGTACCTATTGTAATTGCTGAACTGGGACTACCAAAAGGAGTTTCGATTTCGATGGTCTCGATGTTTTTGAGACCTTCCAATTCATAAACTCCTGATCCTCCGATGAAACCTGCTTGGATCAAATTGTTATTTTGAGTTTTGATAATTTTTCACCAAAAAAAAACTTCCCAAAGAGAGAAGTTACTGAATTAATTAAAGATTTTTCTCTCATCTTTCGGGTACTTTAATCTCCCGCTGGAATTGGCACCGTATTTTCATAAATTTTCTTAGCATTTATGCAAGTCGGTTGCCGGGCGTCCAAGGGCCAGTCCCTCAGCCACTCTAGATAAGCTTTGGCTATTTAGTTTGTGGAAAAATCGTACATTAGAGCGTTAATTCAGTCAATTTCATCGTAGGCTAAATATAGGTTCAGTGTCGTACACGGGATTTCCTAGCAAAGGACGCAGATAAGATTTAAATAAATCGCTGGTATTTCCTTGTTTGTCAGGCCTGTATTCTTCTGGCAAATATTTGGTTTTCCCTGCTACTTCTTTTAGATCAGCGTATTCTATGGAATAGTTGTAGTCTGGCTTATCCGACCTTGAAATAGTCAGTATAATTTCACTCATATCAGATCGAGAAATTTCCACTGCCTTTTCACCTATTTTGTAGGCTTCTTTTTGATCTGTTGTTGAGATTGAGTCCATCAGGGAACGTTGGATCGTACCAGGTTTTTCCCATCTGCATCTTACTCCTATTTGTTGCTCGACGAGTTGTGATAAATATTTGCTAGGGCTTTCAAAATAATTGTGCCCGAAATCGTCTGTGAGTATCGGCAGCTGTTGGTCGCTTAAAGTACCTTCTATAGATCTGATTTTTTCTGAGATCACTCCGACCGCGTACCCATTATTTCTGTAAGAGGTTTCAATAGAAATAAGGAAGTCTTTTTCGGAGAATGGAACCTCTGGGATTCCTATAAAGTGGGGGGCGTCTCTGTTAGTTTTCTTATAGAAGGAACTGGCTGCTGCCAACCAACCTGAATCTCTGCCCATAACTTCAATTATGCAAATAGGGGAGTTTACTCCCATTGATTCTGCATCTCGACCAGCACCAAATGTCGCTTGGCTTATGAATCTGGCAGCACTACCATAACCTGGACAATGATCGGTTATAACTATGTCGTTGTCGATAGTCTTAGGCAAATTAATGACTTGCAACTCGTAATCGATCTTTTGGGCTGCAACTGACACATTCAGTCCAGTCTCGGCCGAATCATTACCACCTATAATGTGAAAAATTCTTATGTCATGAGATTGCAAGGTTTTCAATAAAGGTTCAAAATCATCAGAGAGCAATTTGTGTCTGCTACTTCCCAATGCAGCGCCAGGAATTTTTGCCAAGGATTCTAACTGAGAGTTAGATATATCAGTAATATCAGGTATTTTGCCAGATATCGCGCCTTCAATCCCATGAACACTCCCATAAATGCGGCTTTTTGGGTAGAGTTTTTGACTGTTTTTGATAAGGCCAGCCAAGGTACTGTTTATAACGGGGGTTGACCCTCCGGATTGCATAACGAGTATATTTCCAGATGGTGTTGTCATATTTTGCTGCTGATTACTAAGTAAATTATTTAATAGAAGTCATCTTCTTTGATAAATCTATTAGATCATCCACGACTATATCTATGTAATCTTCTTTTTCGTAATCAACAATTGTATTTGTTCCATGCTCATTGGGTCTAGGAACATAAGCAGTCATCATCCCGTTACTTTTGGCCGCCTTCAAGTCATTTTTATGGGCAGCGACCATCATGACTTGATCTATTGGAAATCCAAGATATTCCCCTGTACTCAAGTAGGCTTCAGCGTCTGGTTTGTAGTGTCTAGCAATTTCAGCAGAAAGAACCGTGTCCCAAGGCAAACCACCATATTTGGCCATATTGACCAGCAAGGCAACGTTTCCATTTGAAAGAGTGCTTATTACATAATCCTTTTTAAGGAGAGTGAGACCTTCTACTGAGTCGGGCCAAGGATCGAGCCTATGCCAGGCTCTGTTGAGATATTCGGCTTCTTCTTCTGTCAGGTTGGTAATTTGATGCCGTAGGAGCATTTCATCGAGTATTAACCTGTGGAGATTGTCTATTTTCGTCCATGGAAGTTCACCAGTCCGAACTTTATTCATTGAGGGCTGGTATCCTGATCTCCATTCATCAGCGAATTTATCCCAATCCAAGGTGAATCCTTTTTTAAGACCCATTTTCTTTATCTCTCTGGCAACGCTACTACGCCAATCAACTACCGTTCCGAACACGTCAAACGTCATCGCTTTTACTTTGGATAGGTTATTTTCGTCCATTTAATTAATCACCTCAAATAGTTATTATTCTGCAAATTTTGCTGCTACATGTCTACGCTGAATTTTGCCAGTGGCAGTACGAGGAAGTTCATCCACTATGTATACACGGTCTGGGATCTTGAAATCTGCTAAATGTTGACCGCAAAAAGCCTGAATGTCACTTTCAGTTGTACTGGAAGATATCACTACTGCTGCTTGGACGGCTTCTCCATATTTTTCGTCCGGTACACCAAAGCATACTGCCTCTGATACCCCAGGGTGTTGTAGGATTGCCGCATCCACCTCCAGGGGAGAGATTTTTTCTCCAGCTCGGTTGATTAATTCCTTTAGTCTTCCGGTCAAAGTAAGTATCGATTCTGTAGATAAAATGCCTTGGTCTCCAGTCCTAAACCAGCCATTTGTAAATGCTTCTAGATTTGCCTCTGGATTGTTGTGGTAACCATGAGTGACGTTTGGTCCCTTAATAACTACCTCTCCTGTTTTGTTGGTACCCAAAAGAACTCCATCTTCATTCATGATACCGATCTCCACCCCAGTGCCACTCCCAACTGTACCTGGGTTTCTGGCCCCTGGAGGTAAAAGATTTGATGACATTTGGTGTGATGCTTCTGTCATACCGTAGGCCTCCAACACCGGTGCCCCGAACCTATCCTCAAGTTGATTAAAAACTGAAGGTGCCAAGGCTGCTGAACATGACCGGATGAAACGAAAGGATTCTTTAGGAGCGTTATCTTCATCGGCTCTCATAAGCAATATTTGATGAATGGTGGGGACTGCGGAATACCATGTAGCGTTAGTTTCCTTTTGTATTTTCCAGAAACTACCTGCACTGAACCTAGAGGGGATAACCATGCTGCCACCACTTTTCAGAGCCGACAATGAAACCCCTATAAGTCCGTGGACATGAAATAGAGGCATGACCACCATAGCTAAGTCATCCTGCGTAAGCCTGTAGGTATTCACAATATTTTCTAAAGATGCCATGAGGTTGCCATGAGTGAGCGGAACTCCTTTTGGCCGACTGGTAGTTCCAGATGTGTGAAGGAAAAGAGCTATATCATCATCTGATGGAGTTTCTACAGATGACCTTGCGGTTAATAGAGAACCTGATTTAGATATTGACAACTGACCGTCACTGTCCAATACGGCGGTCGCGATTGGTATATCTAGTTCGGTTGCCGCATCCTTCGCAGTGTCCGCATTTGGAGAAATGATTACTAATTGTGATTCGGTATCTTCCATGTAGAATTTAAATTCTTCATTTGTGTACGCTGGGTTAAGAGGAGCTGCTATTGCCCCAGTGCCCGTCACCGCGAGAAATGTGATCATAAAATCGAGACTGTTTTCTAGCACTATTGAGACAGTCCGTCCTTTTTCTACTCCTGCAGCGGAGAGTGTTTCCGAGATTCGCTCTATTTGATCAGCGAATTGGCCGTATGTTGTAGTTGGCCCATTAGGTATCAATATTGCGTTTTTCCCCGTTGGGTGATTTGCGATTAAATTTGATAATGTAGACAAGTTAATTCCTCCTTGGGAACTAGGTAACAGAATTGTACTGAATCGAAGGAATACCGCAACCTTGGTTATCCATTCATTTTTCTGTGCCATTTTATGGTGTCGGCTATACCTTGCTCTAGAGACATTCTTGGGGTCCAATTCAGCAACTCAGCAGCTTTTTCTATGCTTGCGAATGCTCCGGCTGTATCCCCGGCTCGCGATGGGGCTTTTATGGTCGTTATTTGACTGCCATATACTTCCTCAAAAATTTCTATGAATTCCAATACAGTCGTGGGATTCCCGCCGCCAACATTTATTTTTTCAAAATTGGATTCGGAAGGAAATGTAGAATCCAAAAATTCCAAAGCAGCTATGTGAGCCTGAGCTAGATCCCAGACATGAATATAATCCCTCACTCCTGTTCCATCTTTGGTGGGCCAGTTAAAGCCAGTGATCTTGATGTCATTTGTTATTCCTTCCGCCACCCTGACTAAATTTCCCAGAAGGTGCGAGGTGTTGGTTAAGCCAGGTCCACATCTCATCTTCGGATCAGCCCCAATGGGGTTGAAGTATCTCAAGGCAACGGCCTTCATACCGAAGGCCTTGCAAAAATCCTCTAATATCATTTCTAGAACCAGCTTATTTTTAGCGTAGGGGCTTAATGGCTTTAAAGGAGAATTTTCATTGACAATTTCTCCATTGTTGGCTTCATATATCGAGGCACTGGAGCTGAATAGAATTTTGTTGATTCCGAAGGAGTTTAGATTCGTAAAGAGTTCAAGCGACTTGCTTACATTTTCATAATAATATTGATCAGGATGCATAACTGACTCAGGCACAAGGATTTTTCCGGCGCAATGGACCACACTTTGGAGGTCAGAATGTTGGTTGATGATAGCCTTTATCAGATTTTTGTCAGCGATATCTCCAACATATGATGGGAACTGTTTTACTAGCTGCGGAGATCCTGTGGTCATAGAGTCCATTATGATCGGTTGATGTCCGTGATCTGATAAAACATGGCTAACCATGCTCCCAATATACCCAGCTCCCCCAGTTATTAATACTTTCAACTCACGTCCTTCCTCGATTTTCAGCTATGTAACAATTTGCGTTGCTTTTCAGGGTCTCTTAACAAACCCTAATATTTAATTTAATTCTATTATGTTAGGGTTGTGTCAAGAGAATATTTTGTTTGTTTTAGGCGGGAGCATTGGCATGATATATGAATTACGTACCTACGACATCAAACCCAGGACGGTGGACCAGTTTGGTGAAAATACTAAGCTTAAATTGGAGGGACGGCTGAAATTTTCTGATTTGGGAGGGTTTTGGTATACGGAAATAGGGCCACTTAACCAAGTAGTGCATATATGGCCGTATGATGATGCAAATCATAGAGCCGAGACTAGATACAAGGCTGTATCAGAAGGAGATTGGCCGCCTGATAATGATGAAATAGTTTTAAATATGAACAGTGAAATTATGCTGCCAGCACCTTTTATGAGACCACTTGAACCCCAAAATATCGGTCCAGTATATGAGATGAGAGTCTATACGTATAAACCAGGCGAAATTCCCAAAGTATTAGATGCATGGGGTGGGGCGATCGAAAAAAGGGAGGAATATTCTCCGTTGGTAGGTTGTTGGTACTCGGACGTTGGTGATCTAAACAAATTTATACACATGTGGGCATATGATTCCTTGGAGAGTCGGACAAATATTAGAACAGAGACCATAAAGCAAGGAATATGGCCCCCTAAGGGAGGCATTGCTCCTCTCAAGCAAGAAAATAAAATATTGTTACCTTTTGATTTCTCGCCGCTTCAATAAGATTTAAACATTTTGGAACCGCGACGGACTAAAAGAAGTTATGTCAATTTTTGGATTATGGCCTGTTATAAGTTGTGAGATTATGGTGCCCATAGCCGGACCGAGTAAAATACCCTTTCTGCCTGTACCTGTAGCTAAAAAAATATTTTCATCGTTTGCAATTGGACCTAAAATAATTTTGCCATCTATTGGAAGTGGTCTCAAGCAAGCTGTATGTTGCACAAGGGTGGCCTCTTCCAAATGTGGGATCATCTTTGTCAGGGCTTGGATAACTAGGTCTCGGCCAGCTGTTGTTGGTTTGTCATCGAAGCCAACGTCTTCTTCGGTCGTGCCGGCCCACAGAAGACCATCTGGCTTTGTACATGCATAATTTCCGTTCCATCCAACAGAACATGTAATGTCGACATTAGGGGAATTAAGTCTGACTATCTGACCTTTTAAAGGTTTTATTGGTACGTCTATACCTAACCAATCCGCTGTATTAATCATCCAAGGCCCCATGGCCAAGACCACATTTTTGCAAGCAACAGAACCACTTTCTGTGGTTACCTGAAGTTCAGATCCGTTACGTACCACATTTATCACGTTTCCATGGCTGATATTGACTCCCAGCAGTTCACAGCCTTGTGTCAACGCTAACATCAATTTATATGGTTCTATGTCAGCGACCCCCTCTGTATGAACAGCACCTAAAATTTCATTAGAGATATGAGGTATGACTTTTAAAGCTTCATCGCTGCTGAGCCATTCGACCTTGTATCCCTTTTCGTCTGCTCTCCATTCGACTTGTTCCTTTGCTTTGACAGCCTCTGGTTCAGTGAAAATTAAATCTAAAGCAGGCCGAAATCGATGGTCTGTTTGTATGCCAGTGGTCTCAACTAATTCTTTTGCGAATAAGTTATGCACATCCATACCTATTCGGGCTATTTCTAGCTCCGGTAAGATATCTTCAGCATTCCCTGCCTCACCTAACGGGCTTAGGCTTCCGTACGCAAATCCTGAGGCGTGGCTGCCAATGGAATCCCTTTCTATGACATTTACAGATAGTCCTGATTTGGCCAGAAAATAGGCGGAGGATAGTCCAACTATTCCTCCTCCAACAATACAAACATCATGTGCCATATCAGAATTTATACTTGGGTTTCTATTTCCGTTAAAGCTGAATCAAGCTGGGATACGAAATGATCTATCTCATTTTTTGTGATACATAGTGGTGGTGCAATGGGTATGGTATCTCCAGCTCTGCCAAGGATCATATGTTTTTGTAAAATGGCCGTAAGTTTGTCATATAACTTGAATTCGGTGTCAAACTTTTCCTTACTTTCTCTATCCTTTACTAGTTCAACTGCGCTCAGTAGTCCTTTACCACCACGAATATCACCAACTATTTTGTGGTCGTATAATGGCTGCAATTGTTCATACATGTAGCTCCCCATAGTAGCTGCGTTATCAACTATGTTTTCATTTTCCATGATGTCTAGGTTTGCAATAGCTGCAGCACATGATGCTGGATTTCCTCCGAACGTAATGAGGTGCCGAAATGTATCGTCATCATCTCCCTCGAAGGCCGACGCGATCTTTTTGCTAGCAATTGCGGCCCCGATCGGTAGGTAACCACTCGTGAGAGCCTTTGCAACAGTAGTAATGTCTGGTTTAACGTTCCAGTGTTCGGTGGCAAACATTTTGCCGGTTCGCCCAAAGGCATTTATGACTTCGTCGCATATCATTACAACACCGTATTTGTCACAAATTGCTCGTACTGTAGGCCAGTATTCAGGGTGAGGTATATGGATACCCGATGCTGCTGAAATAGGTTCTCCAATGAATGCGGCAACAGTCGATGGTCCTTCATGAAGGATGGCTCTTTCTAGATCTTTTGCACATTGTAATGTGCAGCCTCCCTCGGCGCTACAGCATCGTCCTCTGTATGCATCTGGCTGTTCTATATGGATATTGCCAGGCATCAGAGGTCCATAATTAATTGGGGCTGCTATGCCCCCGCCACCGAGACTCATGCAGGCATGAGTGGCCCCATGATACGAACCTTTCCGGCTTATAACTTTATACCTTGTAGGTTCCCCTATATTCTTTTGATAATTTTTTGCCATCTTGAGGGCAGTTTCGACAGCTTCAGAACCCCCACTGACAAAATAGACCCTTGATTCTTTGTCCGGGGCTATCCTTGCAACCCTTCCGGCTAATTCCGCAGTGACAGGGGTGAGGGTGCCGCCCGGTGAGTAGGAGATCCCTTGCATCTGTTCGTATACTGCATCAGCGATTTCTTTCCTTCCGTGGCCTATGTTAACCAGCCACATTCCAGATAAAGTGTCAAACCATTCGTTTCCTTCTACGTCGTAAACCCACACTCCCTTTGAATCACTTACAAGTTTCAGACCGTTGTCGCCAAACATATCGTTAGTTTGTCGGGCGTGAGGCCAAAAATGTTCAGTAGCCTGTTGCTTCAGTTCTTCAATTACTTCTCCAGATAAAGCAGTTGTTGTTGCCATCGGTTCTCCCCTTTTCGCGCTGATCCTATATAACTACGTAGCTTTTCCTATTCTAAACACTTTTGATCCACATGCTCCACATTTTCCTTGGGTAGCGGCTCTCCCATTCTTAAGGGTTATTTCCTTTGGGTCTTTGATTTCATGTGGACCTTTACACTTAAGGCAGTAGGCTTCCAAAACTTTGCACCTCTTAAATATCGGTAATTTTTCAGACTCTGCCAAACCGTCTGTTTGGAGAATCTAATTCAGAAAGTTTCGGAATTATATATATCATTCCGTTATCCGAACACCCCTAAATCCCTAATTTAAATGTTTGACTGGACCAAAATCATGTTTTGAAAGGTCTGCTAATCTGAAATTATCTCTTTCAAAAGGTTATATTGGTGATTTAGGGGTCTTCTTTATTACAATCGTATTCCCGGAGGTTGTAGGAAATGGTAAAAAAAAGAATTTTAATTACTGGAGTATCTGGTTTAGTAGGTACCGTATTGGCAGCATCATTAAAAAAAGATCATGAAGTGTCAGGGGTAGATTTAATAGAATCTAAACTGGTCCCTACTCTAAAGGCTGATTGTTCTGATATTGAGGAAATACTGCCGGCTTTTTCGGGTATTGATACGGTAATAGACCTTGCTAGTAATCCTAGTCAGTTTAGTGAATGGGATGTCATTCATGATGTTAATTTGAGATGTACAGCGAATGCCTTGGAAGCAGCAAAAATTTGCGGCGTGAAAAGAGTTATATTTGCAAGCTCAAACCATGCTACTGGTATGTATGAAACGGATGATCCGTATAAAAAAATAGTGAACGGTGATTATACTGGCCTTGAGTCTGATTCTATTCCCTTGGTTACGACTGAAATGCCAGTTAGACCTGACGGTCCTTATGGAATTGCCAAAGCCTTTGGTGAGGCAGCAGGACGATTTTATTCAGATCAATATGGTTTAAGTTCACTGTCAGTCCGTATAGGAACCCTAAACATCGAAGGGAAACCAACAAATCAAAGGCAATTTGCCACTCTTCTCAGCCATCATGATCTGGTTAACTTATTCTCTAAATGCATTGAAGCTCCCTACGAATTGAAATTTGGGATTTACTATGGTGTTTCCAATAACAAATGGAGGTTTTGGGATATAAGTAATTCTGAAGCGCAACTAGGGTATAAACCAAGTGATGATGCGGAGAGTTGGCGTGGAGAGTCATTGACCAGCATTTGATTAGGTAAATATAATGCAATTAGCTAGAAATTATTTATTTTTGAAGGAAAAGGTTGTCTAGTGGAACAGGTTTTAACTCCTCCACCGATAATTGACCAATTTAAGCAAAATGATGTTACCCATGTCATTTGGTTGCCAGATAGTGAAACGAATTTCATGTATGAGTTGATGACTAGGGAAGAGGGATTGAAAATAGTCCCAGTGTGTAGAGAAGGGGAATCGATGGCAATAGCAGCGGGCATATGGGTCGGTGGCCAGAAGCCGGTGGTTTTGATTCAAAACACTGGCATGTTTGAGTCAGGAGATTCTATTCGTGGTTTAGGAATAGATCTGGAGTTCCCTCTTGTAATGATGATTGGTTATAGGGGTTGGACTAGACACGGAATAACTAAAGATTCTGCCGCCCGTTTTACAGAGCCGATATTGCACGCATATGGAATCAATTATTATTTGATCGAATCTAATGATGATGTAGGTAGGATAAGTGATGCTTTTGAAGAAGCGGAACGGACTCGAAAGCCAGTAGCTTGTTTATTGGGAGCGGAATATAGTTAGCTTCGTAATTATCTGAAATTGTTTTCCATATCTATCACTTTACCTAATCTTCGAGCGTGTCTTTCTTCATTTGTATATTTTGCAGATGTGAATGCAGAGACTAATTCTCTAACGACTTCACTTCCGACGATTCGTGAACCTAAACAGAGGACGTTCATGTTGTCGTGCTCAACACCCTGGTGAGCAGAATATATGTCGTGACACACCGCCGCTCGAATACCTTTCACTTTGTTAGCAGCTACAGAAGCCCCTACCCCACTACCACAAACCATAATTCCTCGTTCTGTATCTCCAGTAGACACACTATTCGCTAAAGGTTTTGCGTAATCTGGATAATCATCCAAAGGATCCATGGAATGAGGTCCTATATCAATAACCTCATGGCCGTTTTGTCTTAGTAGTTTTTTTATTTCGTTTTTTAATTCGTAACCATTATGGTCGGCGGCAACTGAAATTCTCATCAGTCTTACCTCCAGTTGCACTATTGTCTTATTTAATTTACACAAAGAGTTTAGGATTCCATCTATATTGCAGTCAACGTTCTACCCACAAATTTCTAATGTTAGAATCATTTTTAAGTTCGAGGAGGTTAACCATGACTGTAAGTCGCTTCGTAATAGAAAATAGAGCGTTACTTGAAAACGGGAAGGAATATGGTGATATTGGTACTTATGATCAACTCATCGGAAAAGTGCACTTCGAGGTAGACCCGTTCTCTGAAGCTAACGTGAGGATAGTCGATATTCAATTAGCACCTCGCAACATCAATGGTAAAGTTGAGTTTTCGGCGGATTTTCTGATCCTGACTCCGTCCGATCCTATTAAAGGAAATGGGACAATGCTCTTGGACGTAGTGAATAGGGGTAATAAGACGGTATTAGCTGGTTTTAATAGCGCGGATAGGCCCCTAGATCCTAGTTCGCCTATTGATTCTGGTAATGGCTTCCTAATGAAAGAGGGTTACACGGTGATGTTCTGTGGATGGCAAGCGGATGTCCCAGATATTCCAGGATTAATAGGTCTTTCAGTGCCAGAGGCATATTTAAACGGGGAGCAACTAACTGGAAAAATTATGAATCAGTATCAAGCCAATATTGATACTTCTGTGTTTCCTCTTGCTGACCGGTATCATTTGAAAAATTCTGCAGCTGATGAAGCTGAGCTAGAAGCAGAGTTAATGGTTCAAGATCAGCCGAATGGGACTCCTAAAATTATTGACAGAGAGAAGTGGTCCCTTGTTAGAGTGGAGGATTCTGAAGTTGAACCAGATGCTTCTCATGTCCACCTTCAAGGAGGATTTGAACTAGGTAGGATATATAAATTGGTTTATACGGCGAAAGGGAGTCGTATTGTTGGTCTTGGGTTTGCTGCAGTCAGGGATATTTGCTCCTTTATTAAGTATGCTTCGGAGGAAGATGGCAACCTGCTTGAAGGGAATATAGACCATGCAATATCCTATGGAGTATCTCAGACCGGTAGGTTTCTCAGGCAATACATACACACCGGAATGAATCTTGATGAATCATCTAGGCCAAGTATGGATGGGATAATTGCTCATGTTGGTGGAGGGATGCGTGGAGAATTTAATCTACGTTTCGGACAACCCTCCAAGGATGTTTGTTACATTATGCCAGAGCTTTTCCCTTTCACGGATACTAGACAGAAGGATTCCATAGCAGGAAAGCAAGGCGGTTTGCTTGATCGAATGATTGACCAAGAAAATGTCCCGAAAATAATGTTTACAAACAGTTCAGCTGAGTATTGGCGAGGGGACGCTGCTTTAATCCATACCAATATTGATAATAATAGTGATGCCCTGGAGCATAAAAATGTGAGGCGCTATCATTTCTCTGGTACTCAACATGGTTCAGGTAAGTATCCTTTAGAGACGGTTAGAGATTCAGATTCAGTTAGAGGAAACTTGCCTTTTAATGGAGTCAATTACACTCCTATATTGAGAGGATGTTTATCCAATATGAATGACTGGGTTAAGGGTAAAAATGAACCACCACCAAGTAGTCACCCTAGACAGGATGATGGATCAGCAGTTGAGACAAAAGATCTTATTGGAAAATTCGCGGGAATTCCTGGAATCAGACTTCCGGATCGAGTATTGAACCCAATGAGACTTGACTATGGCAACGAACAGCACTTGGGTAGAACAATTAAGCTTCCTCCTGATCAAGGTGAAACATATCCAGCATTCGTTTCTGATGTGGACCAGACTTTGAATGAAATAGCAGGTATACGTCTTCCTGATGTTAGCGTCCCTGTAACCACTAATACGGGCTGGAACACTAGGCATCCATTAATTGGAAATGAGGGTCTTTTTATTGGAATAACTGGCGGGTTGGCTGGATGGACAGTGCCACTGCCTCCGACAGATATCGAAAAGGAAGAAAAAGGAGATCCGAGGCCTTCCATCGAGAGTCTTTACGACAGTAAGGAAAGTTATATACGCAAGGTACGGGAGGCGACTCGGACACTAATTGAGGAAAGATATATTTTAGAGGAAGACTTTGAAAATATTGTTCATGTTTGTGAACAAAAATATGATGAATATAGTGCCAGTAAATAAGTAAGAAAAACACCCGGAAAATTCAAATGCAGATAGTTCAAACAAGTGATAACTGGCTTTCGAAAGAATCACTCTTTAAACATCTAGATGACTTGGCTGAAAATACTTATACAGACCGAACTGTTTATCTTGCAGCTAATTTTGAGGAAAATAAATCTGTAACTCCAAAGATCGCTGGGCCGGTCATAGAAGCTGTTGTAAACGAGGTTGGCTCTAGCGATACAGGAATGGTCCTGTTTAGACGAGAAGAGGAGCTGACAGTAATAGAACCGCCCCTTCCTTTTACAATGGATGCAATTACGCAGGATCAGGATACTTTACTTCTGGAGGATGTATTTGAGGTGCCCAAATTGGTAGCGGTTATTTTGGTTAGATTGGGACGATATGCAGTCGCACTAATGGAAGGTCAGGAGTTGATCGATACCAAAACAGAAGGTCGGCGAATGAAAAATCGCCACAAGGCTGGAGGTTCTTCTCAGAGAAGATTTGAAAGAAGTCGAGAAAGGTTGATTCGAGAGTTATATGACAAAGTCTGCGAAGTGTCCAAACGGATATTGGAACCAAGAATCCAAGATATAGATTACCTTTTCCTCGGGGGGGAAAAGCATACTTTGAATGGGTTTAAAAAAAGGTGTGGATTTCTTGATAATTTTGATGGGAAAATCATGTCAAGGTTGATCAATGTAGATGAGCCTAATAGTGATGCCTTGAAATTATTGAGCGGGGAAATTTATAAAAGCAGGGTTAGAGTGTTCAAAACCGTTAGGTAAATCGTATCTACTGTTAATTATTGAGAGGTATACCCCCCGTCGATAACGAGAGACGAACCTGTAATAAAGGATGCTTCATCAGAAGCCAGAAATAAGGCAGCGTTTGCAATTTCTTCAGGTCTCCCCAGCCTACCCATAGGATGTAAATCCTTTAGCTGTTGAAAAATCAATTCATTGTTAGTGAGAGATTCTGTAAGGTTAGTTTCAACATACCCAGGGCAAAGACAATTAACCCTTATATTTTTTGATGCCATATCGTTTGCCAGCGTTTTAGTAAATTGAATTACCCCACCTTTTGATGGAGGATAAGCATTAAAACCACCCCCAATTCCGACCGGATATCCAACAAGGCCGTTGATTGAGGCTAAATTTACGATAGAACCGCTTCCATTTATCTCCATTTCGGGTACTGCATGTTTGGAAACCAAGTAGGTTCCTTTTAAATTTACCTCTATCACTCGGTCCCATATTTTTTCTGGATCTTCTTCTTCCTCGTATGCATTCCTACTACTTATTCCGGCACTGTTAACTAAAATATCGAGTTTTCCATATGTTTCCTTGGCCTTGTTCACCATTTCAGCTGCATCATTTGTTTTAGTAACGTCACCTGATATTGGTAAAATTCTGTTAGGTTCTGATGAGTCCGTGTTAGGTATTGTTATATCGGCTGCGACAACATTGGCTCCCTCTTCTATAAATCTATCTACACAGGCCTTTCCTATGCCCGATTTCGCGCCTGTTACAAGGGCCACTTTCCCAGTTAATCTTCCGGTATTTTTATTTGCGCACATATCCACATCCCTGATTTAAATTTTGACTACATTAACATGCATTTACTTTTAAGTTAATTTGTTACCAAAAAATAAGGCTGTTAGAATCTTTTTTGAAGTGGAACTAAGATTAACTAGGAGAATAACTATGCCTGAATTTAAGAATCATATTTTGGTTTGTGATGTTGAACGCGATGATGGAATTCACTGTGGTAATAAAGGTGGGGCAGAGGTAAAACAAAAAGTTGTGGAAATACTTTCTAAATACGGCTTGAGAAGCAGCGTGTATGTTTCTAGCGTCGGATGCACGAGCCAGCACAGGAAATGTGAAACTGATCAATGCAGCATGATTGTCTATGGGCCAGGAAATGAAGGCACCTGGTATATCGCCAATCCGGATGACGTGGAAACTATTGTCAAAGACCATCTGGTTGACGGGAACACTGTAGAGTCTTTGGTTAATGATGGTATGAAGATAAATTTGGATTCTTAATTGATTGTCATAATTATGAATTTGATCTAATTATTTGGTATTCGTTTTCAGAATAAAAAACTGCTTTACCGGCACCCAGTATTATGACTTCGCCACTGTTTAAAAAAACACCAGTGGCGGAGTCGATGCCTATGATTCTGGTGCCTGTTGCGAGTTCAGAGTGACTTTCGGATAATATGCTTTCAGGGGTACTTTTTTCATGGTGCGGCATTATGGCGGTATTCGAAATTAACCCCAGTCCAGTCATCCAGTTCCCGTATCTCATTTTACTGCCTAAGATCATTGCTCCTGCACTTGAGCCTACTAAAAATACACCTTTGGCAATAGAGGAGATTATAGCTTCCATGAATACTGTTTGCTTCAAAGATGTTAGTAGATACTGAGGGTTTCCCCCTGTGAAATAAATAAGATCTATCTCAGAGAGTTTCATTGGATATTTACCGTCTTGTGCATCTTCCCGGCTGAGGATCATTATTGAATCTGCTTCTGCTCCGAGAGAATTAAAGTACCTCACACCATTTTCTGCGGCCTTTTGAGGTTGCTGGTAGGCGGCGGCAGTTGGAATGATTGCCACCCTGGGGTTCGGCTTATCCAACCTCTCGAGTAGGTAAGTGTCCATTGAGATGCACTCTTCCTTGAATTCACCGCCTCCTACTAGGATTAAGTTGTCCATATGTCCAACAATCCGCCGGTTAATCAGATATTTCTGCAATCATTTCGATTTCTATCGGCATCCCACCTGGTAGTGTGGCCACCCCAACTGCTGACCTCGCATGGCGACCTTTATCGCCAAAAATTTCAACGAGGAGATCGGAGCACCCATTTGTAACAGCGGGAGGTTCAGTGAAATCCGGCACTGAATTTACAAGAGAAAGGAGTTTCACTATTTGGATCACTCTGTCTAATTCGCCTAAATATCCTTTTAGCCGTGCAACTAGATTGACTGCGGTCAGTCTGGCTGCATCATATCCTTCTTCTACTTCTAACGTACCTCCGAGTTTTCCTTTATATTCGGTTCCGTCTGGTTTTGGAGCTGGTCCAACCCCTGATAGATATATAAGATTTCCTGTCCTCACCACCGGCACGTAATTTGCAACGGGAGCCGGTGAATTTGGTAATTGAATCCCCAATTCTTGGATTCTATCTTCTATTGTTCCCATTAGATTCTCCTAGTTGGACTTTTTTTATTGTTACTAATATGGTTGGATTTGGTTTAGTACATAGAAGCACAGAGCATAATATCAGAGAGGATTGAAATGAGCCTAACAGAAGATCGTGTCAGGTTGAAGGCGGTTAATCATGTTACTTATAACGTCCTAGATAAAGAAAAAGCGGCCAAGTTTTGGATAGATGTTCTTGGAGTTAAGCAAATACCTAAGCAAGTCGATGCTGAACATATCATATGGCTTCAATTGCCAAGTGGGGCCATGGTACATATTGTTGAAACTCCCGATGGCCCTTCTACACCATCACACCATGGGGCTTTTGAAGTTGACGATATCGAGGCTGCTAATGAGCAAGTTCATCAACAGGGGATCGCGACCACCGACATTACAACGAGGAATGACGGTCAGAGAGTTTTTTTCCTGGCCGATCCTGAAGGAAACCGAATTGAAATTTGTACAAAATCAGGATTTGGAGTTTTGGTTTAATTTCTAATTAATTGTCAGTAAACGTGCAGGGTTTTTTTCGGTTATAGCTTTTATTTCGGATTCGTCAAAGTTTTTATTTCGCATTCGTGGAATGATATGTTCAGGTATGTAACCGTATCCGTGGCCACCGTACTTTACTAGGCGGTGTTTTGTGCAAATATCGTGAGATATGACAATGCGGTCGCCTAGACCAATGTCTATCATATGCCTGATGAATTTTAATCTTTCTGCATCGCTAGGCATGTCAAAATCAGAAGGCTGGTAAAAAGATACTTCATTTCCAAAAAGATCCCATTCAAGGACACATCCGGTATCACCCAATTCCTTCAATGTATCTATTGAAGATACTGTACGGTCTAAATGTCCCATTATCACTCTGGAAAGGTTGGCACCTGAATCTGCGAGTATCTCAAGGATCTCAATAGGTGCTTTTTCATCTCGACCGGGATGGATTAGGATTGAAGCTCCCGTTTCTAACTGGGCGCGGGCAGAGGCTTTCAACACTTTTATTTCGTTTGGCATAAGTGGCCAAGTGCAACCAATTTCCCCGATTATGCCAGCTTTGATGCCGGTGTTACCTACACCAATTTGAATATCCTTCGTAATTTCTCGATATATATCATTCTCATCTATTTCATTTATTTGCTTTGGTTGAGCCGCGTGGACATAGTACCCAGCTCCCATTACTACGTGGACACCAGCGCCTCTAGAAATTCTTGCAAGAGCCAAAGGGTCCCTGCCAATTCCAATGGTTGTTGCGTCAACTATCGCCCCTCCGCCATGCCTTTGATACAACATGGCCTCTTCTATGGCTGTGTCTTCGTCGAGTACGAGAAGGTTGTCTAGGTTGCTGTAGCAATATTGTCTTATCCACCCCAGATTTTCCATGGAAACAGGTGCATGAGCCATTCTCTGTGTGGTTACATCCGGCGTCGGGTTAAACATAACAGAGAAATCTATGAGTAGATGCTCATGAGTCATTGTTAATCCTAGGTCTTTAGGGTCTATTAGCCCTAAGACTGTTTGGATTTTACCTTCTTGATCTACCTTAGTCATATTCGATTAATCCATTTTTCTGAAATTTTTGTTAGTTATAGCAAAGCCGATGGTAAATAAAGCAAGGAGAATTCCACTGATAGTCAAAGAATCCGCAGTACCTATTTGTTCCGCTAAAGTGCCGAATGGTACAGCGCTCAAAGGCATCATACCAAAGGTCATCATAGAGATGCTCATGGTGCGTCCTCGCATTTCAGGATCTGCCTTAGTTTGCACCATAGTCATGTTCAGTGACATATACAGGGAACTGGTCAACCCAATAAAAATAAGAAAAGGAATTGCTATTGTGAAAGAGGTCAGTTGTGCAAATATAGCCAAACTGATCCCCCAAGCTACGGAAGCTCCAAGCATTACCATTCCCCTTCTCGGCATGTTTCCTATAGATGCGAGTAGGAGTGTTCCGATAGTCGCGCCTATGCCCATTAACATCAGTAAGATTCCCAAACCGTCAGATTCGATTGCTAGCGCCTCCCTTGCCCACGCCGGGATTAGAGCCATGAAAGAGAATCCGAATATGACTGGGATAAACGACATAACAAACAACCCTCGCAGTGAAGGTATTCTAAATACATAGCGTATGCCCTCGAGCACATCTTCTCCGACATTTTTTCCAGTTTTGATTTTTCTATTTGGCGCGTAATGAACCATTCCAATCGTGATTGCAGCGAAGACATAAATCACCGCGATTACGAAAAATACCCCAGATGTATCAAATAGCAAAATTAAGAAACCGGCCAGAGCAGGACCGGCGATTCGAGTTAAGTTCATACTGGAAAAATTAAGAGAAATGGCATTCATTAATTTTGAATCCGGGACGATGTCAGAGATGATTGCTTGACGACTAGGCATATTTATGGACATTAGTGAGCCATTAAAAATTCCGATGAGCATTATATGCCAGAAAGTCACAACACCAATGAAATCAAGTGTCCCAAGCAATAAGGTAAAAAGAGCACTACCAATTTGACTGAAAATGATTAAATTTTTTCTAGAGAAACGATCTGCCAAAGCTCCAGCAAAGGGAGCCACCACGGTCATAGGCAAAGCAAAAGTTAATGTAACTAATGTAAGTGCCAAGGGAGAATCATCTGTGACCCTTAAAATCAGCCAACTCCTAGTAATCATTTGCATATTCATTGCCATGAAAGACACAAATGACCCTATCCAAACCCATCTAAAATCTCGATATGAAAGAGTATCCAACATGTTGGATACTTTAATTTTTCGGATAGGATTTCGGTCAGTCGTCACCTTATGATCAGTATTTTGGTTTTCCGATGATTGGGTCATTGCAAATCACGGTGGTAAGGTAGGAGACTCGATGTAGAATTGATTTGAAGTTAACACTCACATATATCCATGTCAATTTTTTCATGCAATATGATTCTGTAATCCTTGGCTTAATAGACCTGCCAGGAATCCCTAAGTACAATTTGCAAACATACGCCAAATGGGTATGTAGAACACGATTTGTAAGACAGCTGAGTCTAATGAAAGAGAGTTTATGCAACCTACAGAAATATATGGTGGAGGCTAAATAATGAGTTGGGACTTCGAGATAGTTCTTGGACCATTAGGCGGTACAACTGAAGGTCCCGCTTGGGATGGAGAATCACTTTTCTTTACTCATGTAAGCGAAAGTAAGATATACAAATTCGATCCGATCACTAATGAAGCTGAAGTGTTCAGACGTAATACCAATTTAGCGAATGGAATGTCTTTCGATGCGGAGGGTAATTTGTATGCCTGTGAAGGAGGAGCTAGGAGAGTAGTTCGATACAATCAAGAATCTACTGAAGTGATTGCTGACTCTATCTACGGTAAGAAATTAAATATACCCAATGATATAGCAATAGATGCTGAGGGAAACGTGTGGTTTACTGACCCCTTTTATGAAGGTGCAGGCGGTGAATGGAGCAAAGACAGATCTAACAAGGAAACAAATTACGACTCAGTCTGTCGGGTAGATATGTTGGATGGGCAACCGAGCGCTGTCACTAGAATGACGGAAGATACCACGCGGCCGAATGGTCTCCTATTTTCTTCGGACTTCAAAACTTTGTATGTAGCACAAAGTGGTACATTGCCTGAAGAAAAAAGACAGCTTTGGGCCTATCCAGTCAAATCAGATGGCACACTTGGACCGTATGAAATAATACATGATTTCGGCCGATATAGAGGTGTGGATGGTATGGTGCTGGATACTGAAGGAAATATTATTGCGGCGGCGGGGCTAAGCAATAATTGGGAACAAAAGGATATGGATTTTGTCGTTGGAGGCCCTGGTCCGATGTTATATGTGTTTTCTTCTTCAGGCGAGTTATTGGAAACTCATCCGACCCCAGTAGACAGACCGGCAAATTGTACATTTGGAGGTGAAGATTTATCGGTATTGTACGTCACAACAGGCGAAGGGTATTTGCTACGCGCTTTCACAGACAGACAGGGGAGATTAAATTATCCCAAATCATAATTTTGTTGCAGTTAGGGATGGAGTTTATAGATATGAACGCAGACGTGATAATCATAGGTGGAGGAATTGCTGGATGTTCTGCCGCCTTTCATTTAGCTGAATCTGGTGTATCAACACTGCTTTTAGATAGGGGAGAAATATCTGGTGAAGCATCAGGTGTCAATATGGGAGGTCTAGGTGCTTCTGGATGGGGTAACTCACCTGGCTTGCAGGAATATCTAACGATGGGTAGTTTGAATATTTTTAAAAAACTTCAGTTAGAGCTCGGATACGACATTGAATTTAGACAATCAGGGTCTTTCACGGCCATCCATACTGAGAACCAATACTCATATGCCCAAAGTATGGTGATCGAGTCGCAGAAAAATGCTTTCAATTTGCAGTTGCTGAGCCCATATGAGGCGAAATCATTAGAACCAGAACTGAATTTGGATTTATTCGGCTATATATATTCGCCTACTAGAGGGCAAGCAGATCCTTATAAAACAACTCAGGCTTTTAGCAAAGCTGCATTACATGCTGGGCTTAAAGTGCAAACAACTACTGAAGTAATAGGTATAACCTCCAGTGACAGTGTATGGCATGTTGAAACAAATAAAGGTAATAATGCGGCCCAGTCTGTAGTGATTGCAGCCGGAGCCTGGTCAAAAAATATCGGTGAAATGGTGGGGGTTAATATTCCAGTAAAACCTGTCGTTGGTCAGATGTGGTCTACCGAGCCATTGCCTCCTAGAGTATTTGGCACCATAGCCTCTATTGAATCCAGTTTTCATTGGATGGAGAAACCCTATGTCGATGATAAGTCACCTCCTGAATTAACCCATTTTGGAGACGAAAGAGTTACTAGGCATTTATATGGTAGGCAGCGCAGGAGTGGTGAGATCATTTTTGGAGGTGATCGGAGAAACTCAGGTTTTAGTAAAAGCATTGATGCGGCAGGAATAGAAGTTAACAAAACCCATGCTTCAGAAGTACTTCCTTTGCTATCTGGGTTGCCTGTTTCGTCTACATGGTCTGGGTTAATGCCATTTTCCGATGATGGAAAACCTGTTATCGGCCGAATACCTAAGCATGACAACCTTTTTGTAGTTTCTGGATTGGGCTCTTCCGGTTTCGGGAGAGGCCCAGCGGCAGGCATGTTAATAGCCGATCTAGTTTGCAGAGGAGAATCCCATCCCGTTTTGCTAGAATCTGACCCGGCTAGATTTGCTTCATAGACTGAGTATATAGAGTCAAATATAATCTACATTTAGTTTGGTTGTTAAAGTAATTTGAAGAGGTACTATCGATGACACAGGAAATCATAAAAATAGGGCTAATCGGGGCTGGTGGAAATACAAAACTGATGCACATACCTGGCTTTAATGCTTTGGAAAATGTGGTAATTGATAGTGTTTGTAACAGAAGTATGGAATCTGGTAAAAGAGTTGCAGAAGAATTTGGGATCGAGAAGGTATATGACAACTGGTTAGATGTCATGGAGGATCCAGATAATGACGCGGTATGTATAGGGACCTGGCCTTATATGCACTGCACATTGGTGTTGGCGGCTCTAGAAAATGGGAAACATGTGCAAACCGAGGCTAGGATGGCTACTAATGCGTCTGAGGCGCACGTTATGCTTGAAGCTTCTAAAAATTTTCCGGATCTTATAACTCAAATAGTCCCGGCTCCTCACACCTTAAATGTGGACAAAACTATAAAGAATCTTATTAAGGATGGATATCTTGGGGATATATTGTCCGTTGATGCGGCGATAACCCAAGGTGGATTTGTGGATAAAGATAAAGGTTATCATTGGCGGCAGAGTAGGGATTTTAGTGGGTACAATATCATGGGACTTGGTATATGGTACGAAGCTCTAATGAGATGGATAGGTCCAGCAGCGACGGTCCAAGCCATTACTCGTATCACAGTACCTCAGAGGTCTGACGAAAATGGTAATTTACAAGTTCTATCAATTCCGGACCACGTAGAAATCCTTTGCGAGATGTTTAGTGGGCCCGTGTTGCACATTCGCTTTAGTGATGTTCTCGGACATGCACCAGGTAATGGGGTGTGGATTTTCGGTACAGAGGGCACTTTACATGTGGACGCTACAAATCAAAAAAATATAAGACTATACGGGGGAAGGAAATCTGATGACGCTTTGTCGGAAATAGAGATAAAGTCAGAATTGGCGGGTCAATGGAGAGTCGAAGAAGAATTCATTAATGCGATTCGAGGTATCGAAGATATAACCCATACCTCGTTTGAAGATGGAGTTAGATATATGGAATTCACTGAAGCTGTAACGAGGAGTTCTCAGTCAGGAGAGAAAATATATCTTCCTCTTTAATTCTCTATTGGAGTGTTGAGAAATGCCATATAACTATCAGGAATTAGCCTCTAGTACTTTACCGGTAGAAATAGAAATGCCTCCAGGGTTGAAGGAGGAGGCTGATTATATATTTTCGGTGACTTATACTGATCCAGATGCCATGGCGCTTGAGGAATTTGCTGATGCAACTGCTAGAGCCATAAAAAGGGATGGTAAAGACTTGGGTGTATATCCGCCTCCCCAAGGGCATTTAGGCCTGAGAGAGTTTATATCGTGGGAATTATCTGCCAATCGAGGTTCAGAGGTTTCCAGCGAGAATATATTTTTGACCAGTGGAGCTGGAGGTGCTTGCCAGGTCTACGTGGACGCTTTTATAAATCCCGGCGATGTCGTGATGATGGATGAGTTTTGTTATCACGGTAGTCTTAATATGTTTTTAAAGAAAGGCGCTCGCCCTTGCCATGTTTCAATGGACCAAGATGGACTTATTCCTGAAGAACTTGAAAAAGCTATACAAGAGAACATTAAAAATGGTGACAGGCCTAAACTCATTTACACTATTTCGGTGTATCACAATCCAACCGGAGCTACAATTAATCTAGAAAGAAGAAAAAAAATTGTAGAGATATCTAACAAATATGAGATTCCAATAGTGGAAAATGAATCATATGCGGATTTCCATATAGATGGCCCTGAACTTCCGCCAGCCATGATCGGACTAGATTCAGAGGAAGGCGTCCTGCACATATCGGCATTTACCAAATTGATGGGCTGTGGTTTGAGACTGGGGTTTGGTGCCTTTCCTGAATCTGCGAGAGATTCTTTGGATAAGGTGGGTTTCGGTCTATCACCAAGCCATTTGACCTCCATGGCAGTACATGAATATCTCAAAGATAACAAGTCAGCCTACGTATCTGGAGTGGCATCCTCATTGGGACGAAAACGAGATGCCATGTTGAGGTCCTTAGGGGAATATTTCCCCCCATCCTGTACATGGACTGAACCCAAAGGTGGAATGATGATATGGATGAAGCTTCCGGATGGTACGAATACCTGGGATGTGCTGGACAAATCGATTGAAAAAGGAGTGAAATACAACCCTGGACCGATATTTAGAGCAGACAGGGGTGGAGGAAATTATTTGCGTTTGACATTCAGCCACCATACTCCTGATGAAATAGAGAAAGGAATATCTATTTTGGCTGAGGTGTTAGAGTCAGAAGGAGTTATATAGATTGTCAGATTCAATGGACTTATCAATCGACGATGTTAAACAGATTTCCGTATTAACTAGAATCTCAATGACAGAAGATGAGTTAAATGTTATGCGGACCCAAATGAAAAATATACTGGACAGCGTAACGATTCTAAATGAAGTCGATACTGAAGACGTTGAACCGACTGGACATTCTGTGAATGTTAAATCTGTCATGAGAGATGACAAACGTGGTGATTCTTTGACTCAGGATGAAGCTCTTTTGAATGCACCTCAGACGGAAGGTTCCTTTGTTAGGATTAAGGCAGTCTTAGAATAGCGATAAACTTTAATGTACCCATTAGACCTCACCAAGATAACTATTTCTGAAGCCAGAACTCTTCTCGATCGAGGAGAAGTTTCATCGGTGGAACTCGCCAAAGAGTATATTGACAGAATCAGAAATTTGGAAAAAAGTATTGATGCCTTTGTGACGGTTACTGAGGATCAAGCCCTTTTAGACGCTGGACAGGCAGATAAAAGAATCCACGACGGCACCCAGTCAAACCTAACTGGTATCCCGATGCAGTTAAAAGATAATATTTGCTATTCTGGCATTCCTACGACTTGTTCATCAAAAATGTTGGAAAATTTTGTTCCGCCATTTGATGCTACTGTGTCCAGAACTTTGAAAAATGAAAATGCAATTTTATTAGGTAAGGGTAATTTAGACGAATTTGCCATGGGGTCATCCACGGAAAATTCCGCCTTGAAATCTACCAAGAATCCTTGGAATATAGACAGAGTTCCAGGAGGGAGCAGTGGAGGTCCAGCCGCAGCGGTCGCTGCTTCTGAGTGTATGTTTTCTCTTGGTTCGGACACTGGAGGAAGTATTAGGCAACCTGCAGCTCTCTGTGGTGTGGTCGGTATGAAACCTACCTATGGGTTGGTCAGCAGGTTCGGATTGGTTGCTTTTGCGAGCTCCTTGGATCAGATTGGTCCCCTGACCAAGACCGTTGAAGATAGTGCTTTGGTTCTACAGTCGATAGCAGGACATGACTCAAGAGATTCCACTTCGTTGGATGTAAAAATACCGGATTATGTTTCTAATTTAGGCACCGACTTAAGAGGCTTTAGGATTGGCGTTCCAAAAGAGTATTTTATCGATGGTATAGATCTTGAGATAAAAAAATCTGTTTTGAAGGCGATAGATGTTTTGGAGGGTTTGGGAGCTGAAGTAAAAGATGTTTCGCTTCCGCACACCAAGTATGCACTTGCAGTGTATTACATAATTGCGCCCTCGGAAGCATCAGCTAACCTATCCAGATATGATGGAGTGAAGTATGGCTTTTCAGAAAGAGATGCTGAGACAATGTGGGAAGGGTTAGAAAATACACGATCCAAAGGGTTTGGACCTGAGGTCAAAAGAAGGATTATGCTCGGGGCTTATGCATTATCAGCTGGTTACTATGACGCTTTTTATTTGAAAGCACAGAAGGTCAGAACCCTTATTAGACAGGAATTTGAAGAAGTGTTTGAAACCGTCGATGTTCTAGCAATGCCTACCTCTCCGACGACAGCTTTTAGAATTGGCGACAAAATGGACGACCCGTTACAGATGTACTTGAATGATATATTCACGATCCCTGCAAATATCGCTGGAATCCCAAGTATTTCGGTACCGGCAGGTTTGGTAGGGGGACTTCCAGTTGGACTTCAATTCATGGCTGGAGCCCTACAGGAACCTAATTTGTTTAGGGCTGCATACGCATTTGAACAGTCCACGGATTGGCATAAGCAAACCCCTCCTTTGTAGGAAATTGTTGATGGAAGAATCGGGTGATATATCAATTGGGATAGTAGGTCTTAGCGAATGGGATATCCCTGAAGGTCAAATTGGTAGAGGATTAAGGTTGCAAACCACAAGAGGTCCGATTGATACGATAGTTCATCATGATCCCGCTGAGCCATGCAATCGAGGGATAATATGGGTGGGAGGAGCTAGAGGAGGGTTGGACGGTCCGGCAGAGGGCTTGTATAAGAGTTTAGGGTCCATGCTTTCGCCAGGCATCACCTCTATGAGGCTTGACTATAGGAAACCAGGAGAGTTGTCTGAATGTGTCATGGATACATTGGCCGGGGTATCTTTTTTAACAGGAACAGGCCATACAGATATATTATTGGTGGGACATTCATTTGGTGGGGCGGTTGTCATCAAAGCGGCCCCTTTTTCTGAGTATGTTAAGGGAGTTGTAGCGTTATCCAGTCAAACTTTTGGTGCAACTGATGTGTCGAATGTTTCCCCACGTCCTCTTTTGTTGATTCATGGGGAAGATGACACGATATTGTCCCCACAATGTTCACAAACTATATATGACTGGGCAGATGAGCCAAAGGAGGTGATTTATATGCCAGGCACGGGTCATGGCTTAAAGGAAACCTCCAAGGAGGTAAGAGAAAAAGTGAAATTATGGATAATTGATCACTTATACCTTCCTGGTGAATCACCTGAATAGCATGGTGCGGTTCCTTGGGATATACTCGTTTCCGCTTTGAATTAAGACAAAATAGATATGCATATTAAATGGGGGCATTTTGAAATGGGAGAACTTGACGGAAAGGTAGCAATTATTACCGGAGCAGGTAGATTAAGGGGGATCGGTAGGGCGGCTGCAGAAGCTCTAGCCAAATTAGGAGCTGATGTCGTCGTTACAGGAACGGGAAGAAGTCCAGATACATTTCCTGATGATGAAAAAGCAATCGGTTGGAACGATATCCACACTGTAGCTGAACGAGTTCGTGAAATTGGCCGCCGAGCGCTTCCTTTGGTGGTAGATGTTACAAATCGAGAAGATGTAAAAAGAATGGTTGATGAGACTCTAAAAGAGTTCGGAAGGATCGATATCTTGATAAATAATGCTGCTTACGCCCGTGCAGAAGACAGGACCCCGATATTGGATTTGAATGAAGATACCTTTCAAAGAGTTATGGATATTAAAGTCACTGGTACGTTTTTGTGTACAAAGGCTGCGATTAAGCCCATGATCGATCAGGGAGAAGGTGGCAAGATAGTAAATATATCATCCACTGCTGGGAAGCGTGGATCTGCGAACACATTGGCATATAACGGTGCAAATTTTGCAATCGTTGGAATGACACAGTCGATGGCCAAAGAACTCGGTTCTCATAATATAAATGTAAATGCTGTGTGCCCAGGTGCGGTAGATACCCACAGAATGGACATTCTAGGAAGGGGAAATACTTGGAGTAACATGGCCGACTCTACCCCCATTGGTCGGAATGGGACAGATGAAGAAGTAGGTGATTTCTGCGCCTATCTTTGTACAGAAGCTGCCTCATGGATTCATGGCCAGTCCATTAACCAAAATGGCGGCACAGTGATGGAACATTAAGGGTAGGAATTAATCTTCGTTGACCAGTATTGGCTAGGTTGCTAGACTTTTCTTCAGTTATATCTGTTACCAGATAAATTATTTGCAATGGGCGGTTAGCTCAGTGGTTTAGAGCGCTGCGTTGACATCGCAGAGGTCATAAGTTCGACTCTTATACCGCCCACCACTATGTCTGCTACAGGCACGGCACAGGCACTAGACGAATACCTTGTTTCGTTGCGAAATAGGGGCTTGAGTGACAATTATATTTCCAAACTTTCTGAGTATTTAGGGAAGTTCTGTGACTGGGTTGCAAACACTTTCAACAAAATGTGCTGAAAAGTTCCTTTCAAAGTCAGTCCATTTAAAGCCCAATTCAAGAGCCCGATATGCCACATACCTCAAGGGCTTTCTGGATTATCTAAACATCCCATTCGATGTGAAGGTCAAAGTACCTAAGACTTTGCCAGACTATATAGAGAGTTCTGACATTGACCAGATTGTGGAGTGGATAAAGAGCAAACAGAGCCATAAGAAAAGCATTGATAGAGATTTAACTTTGCTGGAGACGGCGAGGAAGACTGGCATGAGGCGGAGTGAGCTGGGAAACCTCAAAGTACAGGATGTAAACCTTGATAAGAAAGGAGTATGGTTATTGGGCGAGCTGGGCTGTATGGGCTCAGGAAGGCGATACTCCAAAAAGCAATATAGGGGACGAACCCCCTTCGTGATTACTGTGACTTGGTATTATGTGCGCATGAAAAAGATAGTACTCATAGCGTTGGTTGTTCTGGCAACGGGGTTGGTAGGAGTTTCCTGTAAAGGCAGTTCGACAGAAATATCAACTCC
>PBKS01000014.1 GCA_002722155.1 Chloroflexota bacterium | reverse complement strand
AAATTATATTCGATCAAATGATATGCCAACGTAGCTCAGTGGTAGAGCAGCTCTTTCGTAAAGAGCAGGTCGTCGGTTCAATCCCGACCGTTGGCTCCATTAATTCGTGACTGAATGCCATCCTTTCCAACATATCTTCATACTTTCGGTGTCAAAATATCCGGATTTTCTCAATCCGTTCTGAAATGCCTAGTCCAAAGTCTCACCCATCTAATGCAATATTGCCTCTCAATTTTATTGAGTATATGAGATCATTAATATCCAAGTAATTTCCGAGAGGACATAAATCAATGCTGCCAGCCGAAAAAATTAGAAATATTACCATAATTGCGCATGTCGACCATGGCAAGACGACCTTGGTGGACGCTCTACTAAAACAAAACAACACTTTCAGTGAGCGCGAAGACCCTGGTGAATTGATAATGGACAGCAACCCTCTTGAAAGAGAAAAAGGCATAACTATTCTGGCCAAAAACACCTCCATCATATTTGATGGCACAAAGATAAATATCATAGATACTCCAGGACACGCTGACTTCAGTGGAGAAGTTGAAAGAGTCATGAATATGGCTGATGGATGCATCCTGCTAGTGGATTCTGTCGACGGCCCAATGCCACAAACAAGATATGTCCTGCAGCAAGCCCTGAGTTACGGGTTAACTCCTATTGTGGTAATAAACAAAATAGACCGATCAGAACGAAGACCACAAGAAGTTCAGGAAGAAATTGACGACTTGTTTTTAGAGTTGGCCACCGAAGAATCTCAACTAGATTATCCAATATTTTTTGCATCTGCTAAGGATGGATATGCTGTTAAAAACATAGAAGATTCTCCTGAAGACATCAGTCCGCTTATCGAAGCCATTGTAGATACTGTGCCAGCCCCCATAGGGGACCCCATTAAACCACTGAAAATATTGGTCACCGCCTTGGATCATGATGACTACGCCGGTCAAATAGTGATAGGAAAGATATCTCAAGGAAATGTTTCTAGCAAATCCCCAACTTCTGTTATCTCTTTGGAAGGGAAAATCTCCAATCACACAGTTGAGACAGCTTTCATTTACGACGGTATGAAAAGAAGCAGAATTGACAAAGCAGGAACAGGGGAGATTGTTGCTCTCACGGGATTATCTGACGTCAATATAGGAGATACTATCTCTGATCCAATTGATCCCACACCATTACCTCCAATTAAAGTTGACGAACCAACGGTAAAAATGACATTCGGGGTTAACACATCTCCATTCATGGGAAAGGAAGGTACTCACCATACTTCAAGAGAGCTTTTAAAAAGACTTAGCGACGAATTGCGTACAAACGTAGGTTTACGCGTTGAATCAACCGAGAACACTGATGAATTTAACGTTAGTGGAAGAGGTGAATTACATCTCTCTGTCCTGGCAGAAACAATGCGGCGTGAAGGCTACGAATTTCAAGTCTCACAAGCTCAGCCAATATTCAAAACCATCGATGGTAAAGTGCACGAACCTTTCGAATCATTACACATTGAAACTAATGAAGAATATTACGGAGTACTAACAGAGAATTTGAACCGGCGTTTAGGAGTACTAGAGGATGTCATCAACGACGGCAGTGGCAATTTAAGATTAAAGTTCATAGTGCCAACCAGAGGTCTAATTGGGTTTAGATCTTTTTTCCAGAATGCCACCCATGGAGATGGGATTATGTCCAGCCGTTTCGCTGAATACAGAAGAAAAGAAGGTGAAGTTAGAAGATCCAGTCAGGGATTTCTCGTAGCTTCTGAAGCAGGGGAATCCGTGGCATTCGGACTAATAAACTCACAAGAGCGTGGTAAAAATCTTATCGACAGCGGCATACAAGTTTATGAAGGCATGATAGTTGGCCTCAATTCGAGGGCATCTGATCTAGTTGTAAATGTTTGCAAGGAAAAGAAATTAACTAATATGAGATCTTCAACGGCAGACATCACAGTTAAACTAATAAAACCCCAAATCCTTTCACTTGAAGAATCTTTAGACATCATATCTGACGATGAATTGATTGAAATCACACCAAAACATTTAAGGCTCAGAAAAAGAATCCTTTCAGGAAATGCTCGTCACCGACAATTAAAAAGGTCTCAGAAAACCAATACAGGCTAAGGAATAATGACTTCTTTCACCCCTACTCAGTTAAAACTTATATCAGAACCACATATAGCCCAACTTGTGACTTTGATGAGTGATGGCTCACCTCAAATATCTCCGGTGTGGGTAGATACAGATGGCATTAATATTCTAGTAAATACAGCGACGGGACGCGTCAAAACCAACAATATCAGAAGAGATAGTCGTGTAGCGATCGCAGTTTTTGATCCGGAGAATCCCTATTCAAGAGTCGTAAATGTAACGGGTGTGGTATCTGACATCAAGGAATCCGGAGCTATGGAACATATAGACAAGTTATCAAAAAAATATACTGGCCAAGAAACTTTCCCCGGACATAATGAAAAAGAAACAAGACTAATCGTCACGATAAAACCGACTAGGATAAACGGGAGTTAACCCTCCAGCNTAACTAGATTCGTTAGATAATGCTGAACTTTAAGTTCATAATGTGATATCTCATACCGCTATCGAAAAGAGTTCTTTCAGTCGTTTTTGTTCTAGTCCAAGAAATTTCCCGGGGGTCCAACTTCCGATAACTAGGTCCAATGCAGTGTGGATATTATTGCCTGAATTGATGACCCCGTCGATCGGCAAATAGAAGATTATTTTATTACACTAAACAACAATTCCCCAGGAGGCAATATAATCTTCTAACATATAGTAAACTACCTTCTACATACTCAAAAGTTTAGGACTATTACTATGCGACTAGGAGCAGTTTTCCCACAAACCGAGGCCGGAACCGATATAGATGCAATAGCAGATTACATCCAAAACGTAGAATCATTGGGATTCCACCATATCTTAGCTTTTGATCACGTCCTCGGAGCTAATGCCACAAGCCGGGCAAATTGGTCTGGCGCCTATCAGCACACAGATTCGTTCTACGAACCGTTGACGTTTTATAGTTATGCAGCAGGAATTACAAATCGGCTAGAATTGGCAACCGGCGTAATTATCTTGCCCCAAAGACAGACCGCCCTTTTCGCTAAACAATCTGCCACATTAGACCTTATATCAGGAGGTAGATTAAGACTAGGCATCGGAACGGGTTGGAATCAGGTGGAATACGAGGCACTTGGTGAAAATTTCCATAACAGAGGTAAGCGCTCAGAAGAACAAATTAATCTTCTTAGAAAACTATGGTCTCAAGAATTAATCTCCTTCAAGGGCAAATATCATACCGTAACAGACGCAGGATTAAATCCTTTACCTCCTAGAAGATCCATTCCTATTTGGTTTGGAGGTATGGCTGATCCTGTCATAGAAAGAGTAGCTAAAATAGGCGATGGCTGGCTACCTTTAGGTAGTCCGGACAAGGAAAAAAAGAATAAATTTGACCTACTCAAAAAATATCTTGAACAAAACTCAAGATCCATGAATGATATAGGTATTGAAGCAATGATATCTCAGAAGAACTCCGGTTCAGATACCGATATTAAAAAAGACTTATTATCATGGGCACAAATTGGGGCAACCCACATATCAATTAACACAATGAACTGCGGGCTAAAGTTCCCAGGAGAACATATCAAAGCCCTTTCCAATTTCATTAAAATAGCCAACGGTTCTTAACTAAGTTTACGATAAGGAGACATCTATGCTATCCATTGGTGACAAAGCCCCAGACTTCACCCTACCCGCTCATTCTGGTAAACCAGTTACATTAAGCTCCTATGAAGGGGACAAAAATGTAGTCCTCTCTTTTCATATATTTTCATTCACTGGAGGTTGAACCCACCAGGTTTCTTCTTTCAGAGTGCATAACACGGCCTTTGAAGAAGTAGATACCCAAGTCTTGGGTATTAGTTGTGATTCCAAACCGGCACAATCCGCATTTTCAGGTTCTTTGGGTGGAATTCCATACCCCGTCTTATCAGACTTTTATCCTCATGGACAGGTCTCTGAATCTTATGGTGTATTTGATAGCAATAGAGGGACACCTCAGAGGGCTATCATAGTGATAGACAAAGAGGGCATTATACGATTTAGCAAAACATACGATGCTGCTACTGACCTTAATCCTACAGATATTTTGAATACTATAAAATCCCTCTGAAAATTGAATTCACAATCTGGTTACCTCAATGAGTGATGTTGATAATCAACCATTTCGAGAGGGGGATTTAGCGGTTCTCTACGATAGGCGCTCAAGAGAGTATATGGCGGAATTAAAAATGTCAGGCCTATTCGAGTCTCATTTAGGAAATCTTGAACATTCTGAAATTATTGGTAGACCTGAAGGCTCTTGGCTCCCTACCTCTACAGGGCATCTACTGCTAGTTTTTAGGCCTACCAGATTTCAATATGCTCTAAATATGCCCCGGGTAGCGACCATCGTATATCCTAAAGATTTAGGACCTATAGTCACTTACTCTAATATTCACTCCGGGGCCACCGTAGTGGAAGCCGGTTCGGGTTCTGGAGCGCTCACCATCACCTTATCCGAAATAGTTGGAGAACAGGGACATATATACAGCTATGACATTAGGGATGATATGCTGACTGCAGCACAGTCCAACTTGAAAAAATATAACCCCATCTGTACAAATGTCACTTTTAGATTAGCTGACGTTTCATCTCATATATTAGAAAAAAATGTTGACGCAGTGATTCTAGACTTACCAGAACCATGGGAGGCTGTTGATTTGGTTGCCGACTCATTACGATCGGGAGCAACATTTCTATCATTCCTACCCAATATATCCCAAGTATCAGATTTAGTAGAAAAATTAAAGAAACATCCTGAATTTTCATTAATCAAGATAATAGAAGTAATGGAAAGACCTTGGGATGTCTCCGGGCGGACCATGAGGCCATCTCATCGCATGATAGGTCACACTGGCTTCATAACTACAGCGCGAAAATGTACTTCAAGGCCTATAAAAAAGTAGCACCGGGAGTCTTACTGGGTTCACTAGCATAGGCCATATGGGTTTCTCTGACGCACGGATAATTAAGATCTGAGGGCCATGAGATTTTGGATTTCAACCCAACATCAGCAGCAATATCCAAATTTTTACCTTGAATTAATACTTTAAATGAACCTAGCCCAGATTCATCGGCAAGACTAGATATCAAATTAATAGCCTTAGGGCTTTCATAGCGGTTTTGTCTCATATTTTCAAGAACATCTTCCAATCCTAATCGAAGCAGCCACTCCGACTGAGAACAGTATTCCAGTTCCTTAAAGCCATAAATTACACCTATTTCTCTAAGGGAATCAAAATCAACATGAGCTGTTAAATCCTGAGAGCCAATTCTTTGATATGGGCTTGAACCCTCTGTATGTTTGTAATAGGTCTGAAGTAACCTATGAGACTTCTCCATAGAATAATATATATTCCTGCTATACCCATAATCGATTGTCACTAAAAATCCATGGCTTAACACTTTGGAAATATTGGCATACCAATCATTAACACGNGTATTTAACGGCCCCCGGTATCCGTTNAGNTCTTCCAATTCTTTTGGCAAAATATTTTCAATCTGAGATTTATCAATAGGCAATCGAATCTCGTCAAAGTTACCTGAATGGTCTACATCCACGAAAATTTCAAAAACTTCCCCTTCGATAATTTCAATCATTTTCACAGGAAAGGAATCAATGAGTTCATTCGATAAAATCACCCCAGCCTGATGGAAATTTCCTAAACGATCAGATTGTAGGAATTGGGCCGGCACTCCATCGGCTACCTCTATTTTCCTTCTGTCGACGCACAGGTAACTTACAGCTGAGTAAAAAGCTGGGTCCAATAATGCAATAGTCTCTAACACATCTGTTGCAAGAGTGGCGTCTCCGGCTCCTTGCTCAATCAAATAGAATGGTGCAGGTGAGCCCATGCATTTCCACATTTTTTCCATCTGCAAGGCAACCAGTGAACCAAAAATCGGATGCAAATGTGGGCTGGTGTAATAGTCTCCAGAAGTACCAAACACATCTTTAGTGCGATAATATCCAACTTCTGAATATAAGGCGATCTCCATAAATTCTTCGAATGAAATTGGACCGTTCGCTGAAATATTGCTACGAATCAGATCTTCCGCAGTGCAATTCAACTTATGAACTCCAGGAAACGGAGTTTTGTACTTAAAAAGTCATAGTCCGTGAAAATTTTTGATACTCTTAAGTGCTCGTGGTCTTCTTTGATTGACCGCTTCTATCCCATCCGGAGCCAGGCATCGAATTTCTGAATTCTTCTTTATGACCACAATGTTTGCATCTTCCTACGCTAACGGGCCCATTCGGTTGATCTATAACCCAATAATGTGTGCATTCCTCAATCAATATTTTCTTACTCACGGGTACTCCTTTCTAGCATCGTAACAGTTGGTTTTATGAACAGACTAGGACCGCTGAGCAATGGGAACGAACTCTCTGTCAAGTTCTCCCACGTATTGGAGTCTAGGCCTAAGCAAAATGTTATTTTCAAACTGTTCGACTACTTGGGCTGTCCAGCCAGGTACTCGACCAACAGCGAATATTGAAATAAATAAGTCTTCCGGAATTCCCAACAAGTAGTACATCGCTCCTGAAAAGAAGTCTACGTTCTGGCAAATTCCTCTACGAGAGTAAGGCTGCATAACTTCCACAACTTTCTGAAGTATGGAGTACCATTGCGGCTCTCCTTTTCTTTCTCCAAGAGCCTTTAAGTCATCTTGCAGATGCAAAGACCGAGGATCAACTGCTGTATAAACCCTGTGGCCAAACCCCATGATCCGTCCACCACCATCCAAGGTGCTTCTAACGTAATTTTCAGCATTATCTTCACTCCCAATTTCCAGGGACATCGTCATCACTGACTCAGCAGCTCCACCATGTGAAGGCCCCTTCAAAACAGCTATGCCGGTTGTGATAGCGCAATGCAAATCTGCCTGAGTGGAGGCGGAAACACGAGCGCCGAAAGAAGATGCATTTAGTCCATGTTCTGCATGAAGAACAAAGTCTTTATCAATGAGTTTAGCATCTTCTGGATCTGGCACTTCTCCGAAGATCATATAAAGAAAATTTGCAGCAATGCTAAGAGTCGGGTCTGGTTCAACAGGGTCCTTGCCTTCCCTTATACGTGAGTGCGCGGCTACTATAGTAGGCGCCTGAGCGGTGAGCCTTGTACCTTTCCGTAAGGTCGCCTCCGTCGAATTGTCGTCCACCTCTGGATCAAATGTAGCCAAGGCAGAAATAGCTGTCCTCAACACATCCATCGGATGCGCATCTTTCGTGATCCTGATTATATCGATGATAGGGGCTGGCAATCCCATGTTTGACTTCAAATCCGCGTCGAATTCTGTCAGCTGATCGGCTGTCGGTAGCTCCCCGATCATTACCAAATATATAATTTCTTCGAACGTGCAGTTTTCTGCGAGATCGTCAATCGAGTAGCCTCGATAATAGAGTTTCCCAGCCTTACCATCTATGTAGCTCGATGTAGTCCTATCAATATAAACTTCTCGCAAACCTCTATATAGGTTGGCATTTTCTTCTGTCATCGATTGCCTCCGAATGGTCATCAGTTAAACCGGGTGTCGTCTTCCGAATAAAGTATTCGTGGCTAGACTCAACACTTTGGGGTATTTTATTGTAGGAAAAAGCCTAGCAATTCTAGCAATTCAGCCGATTTTTAGTCAAGAAGGGGTTAGCAGTTTGAAATGTGCTTTACAAATCAGCACAAGTAACCAATACAAATAATCCAAAAATTAGAATTTTATGCAACAATTTGATCGGATAAAGTATATATACGACCAAATGTTTTTTAAATCGCATAAATATTCGACACTTCAATCTGCGTCACGTTACACAGCACCTAGTATAATGCCTACAAATGCAAAACAATAATAGTCGNACACGAATTGAAGTACCGNAAGTTGTAGTCCAAAGACTGCCTATATATGTTAGGGTGCTGAGTCAGCTACTAGAATCTAAGAAACAAGTCATAAGCTCACAGCAACTTGGCGAGCTCTTGCAAATGACGCCTGCGCAAATTAGAAAAGACCTAAGCTATTTCGGTCGATTCGGAAAACAGGGCAGAGGATATAATATTCAGTTCCTATTGGATGAACTCAGACAAATATTGGGAATTGACAGAGCATGGAAGGCCTGCATTGTCGGTCTTGGTCGATTAGGAAGGGCCATTATAAACTACCCAGGATTTTCTCCAGAGGGTTTTGAAATTGTTGCAGCATTTGACAATGACATGGCCCAATATAATTCCAAATTAGGAAATATATCAGTCCAATCTATGGAAGAAATCGCGCGTACGGTAAAAGAAAAAAATATCTCCATCGGCATAGTGGCTGTTCCTTCCAATCAAGCCCAATCTGTCATTGACATATTAGTTGACAACGGAATAACTGGCATCCTGAATTATGCTCCTATAGCGCCTTTTGCCCCAACTAACGTCGTTATGAAGAATATTGATCCCGTTCTCTCATTGCAGTCGATGACTTTTTATATGAAGTAGCGTGAGGAACTTAATCAGACCTGAACTTATTACCCGCTATTAGCAAGAACAGTCACCTGATCTCCCGCAACTTCAAGAAACCCACCCGCTACAGAAATCGTTGATTCCTGCCCATTCTTCCTCACGATTATATCTCCGCGGTCAATCGCTGTAAGTAAGGAAGCGTGCCTTGGTAGGATTCCCAATTGACCCTCAGCACCAGGTGCTATTACGATATCAACCTCTTCTGAGTACAAAGTTTCTTCAGTTGTCACAACTTCTAGCTTCACTATTAAATCTACTCCTATGAGGCTTCAGCCATTGAAGCGCCTTTCTCTACAGCTTCCGCGATAGTTCCTACCATGTAAAAGGCCTGTTCCGGAAGATCATCATGAACACCATCCAATATCTCTTTAAAGCCTTGGACAGTATCTCTAAGCGCAACATATTTGCCTTCCTGTCCGGTAAAGACCTCTGCCACAGAAAAAGGCTGTGTTAGGAAACGTTGAATTTTTCTAGCCCTTGATACTGTGGACCTGTCTTCATCAGATAATTCCTCTATACCCAATATCGCAATAATATCTTGAAGTTCTTGATATCTTTGCAGTACCTGGCGAACCCCGGTGGCAACATCGTAGTGCTCCTGACCTACGATTGCCGGTTCCAAAATATTGGAGAACGATGTCAACGGATCGACGGCAGGATATAGTCCCTGCGATGCTAACGCTCTTTCCAGAGTCATCACAGCGTCCAAGTGTCCAAATGTGGTCACAATCCCCGGGTCTGTATAGTCGTCAGCTGGCACGTATATAGCTTGNACAGAGGTTATAGAACCATTCTTAGAGGAAGTGATTCGCTCTTGTAACGCTCCCATTTCGGTGCCCAAGGTAGGCTGGTAGCCAACAGCCGATGGCATTCTACCAAGAAGAGCCGAAACTTCCATTCCTGCAAGAATGTACCTATATATGTTATCAACAAATAAAAGTACGTCTTGACCTCTCTCTTCTTTGAAGTATTCTGCCATTGTTAGGCCTGTCTGTGCGACACGCGCTCTAATTCCTGGTGGTTCATTCATTTGACCAAAGACCAAAACCGTCTGCGGTAACACTCCTGCTTCTTGCATCTCATGCCAAAGGTCATTACCTTCTCTCGATCGTTCTCCAACACCGGCGAACACTGATACACCTTGATGCTCTGTAGCAATATTATTTATAAGTTCCTGAATAACTACCGTTTTACCAACTCCAGCTCCGCCGAATGCTCCAATTTTTCCGCCTTTAGTAAACGGGGTAATCAGATCTAAAACCTTAATGCCAGTCTCAAGTACTTCAACTTCAGTGGCCTGGTCCTCAAAAGAAGGGGCTGGCCTGTGTATCGGCCATTTTTCTGAACCTTCGATTTCTTCTAGGCCGTCTAGGGTATCACCCAGTGTGTTGAACAGTCGGCCGAGAGTTACATCCCCTACCGGCACCGCAATAGCATCGCCTGTATCTACTGCATCGGTCCCTCTGATTAATCCCTCTGTGGGTCCTAAAGCCAGACATCTTACCCAGTTGTTTCCTATGTGCTGTTCCACTTCCAGAACAAGCCTTTCATCCCCAACGGTAGTTTCAAGTGCGTTGAACACCAAGGGCATACCATCCGGTGGAAATTCCACATCCACAACTGTTCCTATTACCTGTACTATCTTTCCGGTTGCCATCCTATTCTCCTGAGCTTAAACAGCATTAAATTTTTTAGCTTTCAAGTGCAGCAACTCCTCCCACTATATCAAGGAGTTCTGTTGTTATCGTCTCTTGTCTTAGTTTATTCATCAGTAACGTCAGATCATCAACCATTTCGTTGGCATTATCCGTGGCCTGATTCATTGCAACCATTCTTGCGGACTGTTCACTAGCATTACCTTCCAGCACTACGTGGTGTATTAGAGTTTCGACATATCTAGGCAGCAGTCTTCCAAGNACATCTCCCGCATTTGGTTCAAAAATATATCCGACAGAATTAGAAGAAGTCTCACTAGGTAACACTGGTAGCAACGGTTGTACCATCGGTTTTTGCAAAGTGGTGTTCACAAATTGTGAGTAGACCGTATGGAATGAATCTACATTCTCGCTTGAAAACGCCTCAATGACCGCTTGTCCTATGGGTAATGTATCAGAAGGAGCCGGCCTGTCTCCAATTCCTGTGTATTCCGCGATAACTTCAAGCCCGTTTCGCCTTGCAAAATCAAGAGCCTTCTTCCCTACCGCAACTACCTTTACCGGAGCTGATTGCTCCTCTATAAAATCGCCAGTGGCTCTCAGTATGTTGGCGTTCAATCCACCCGTTAGGCCCCTATCTGGAGCGACTATGACAATACCTACATTCCTGATAGGCCGTGTCTCTAATAAGGGCTGATAGGACTCATCCTCGTTGGTTTGCGACACTACATTGGATACCATGGCAGCCATATTCTCAGAATATGATCTGCCTTGGGTGGCAGCCTCTTGACTTCTCCTCAGTTTTGAGGCGGCTATCATTGCCATTGCCTTAGTTATTTTCGCCGTATTTTCAACGCTTCTTATACGTCGAGCTATTTGTCTGACACTCGCCATTTAACTAGCCAACCCACTCTTCTTAAATTCTTCTATCGCTGAGTTCAAAGCAGAGCGAGAATCATCGCTCAAATCTGCCTCATCGGCTATTATTTTTAAGAGATCCGAATGATTTGAATTCATNTACCCATGAAGTGCACTTTCCCATCCGATAACATCTGCTATTTCCACATCATCCAAATATCCTTCATTTAATGCATAAAGGATCACAACTTGCTGTTCGACAGGCAGTGGAACGTTCTGCCCTTGTTTCAAAACTTCTACACTTCTCTGACCTCGTTCCAGCTGTCGTCTAGTAGAGGCATCAAGGTCATCTGTCCCAAATTGAGCAAATGTTACAAGCTCCCGGTACTGAGCCAATTCCAGTCTAAGCTGACCAGCAACCGCTCGCATTGCCCGTGTTTGCGCCGCACTACCCACTCGAGACACTGATACCCCGACGTTCACAGCAGGACGGGTACCTGAGTTAAACAATTCAGGTTCTAAATAGATCTGTCCATCCGTAATAGAAATCACGTTGGTAGGTACATAAGCAGACACATCCCCAGCCTGAGTTTCAATAACTGGTAAGGCCGTTATGGAACCGCCGCCGTGGGCATCATCCATCTTGGCGGCTCTTTCCAGAAGTCTACTATGTAAATAAAAAACATCTCCAGGGTAGGCTTCACGGCCAGGTGGCCTTTTCAATAATAACGACATTTGCCTGTAAGCCCAAGCATGCTTGGACAAATCGTCATATGCAATCAAAACATCCTTCCCTTGGGCCATGAAATACTCTGCCATGGCACACCCAGTATAGGGAGCTAAGTATTGGGCAGGCGCAGAATCAGAAGCATTGGCAGCAACCACTATCGTATGCTCCATAGCACCCTGTTGTTCCAATGTGCCAACAATCTGCGCTACCTTACCTACCTTCTGGCCTATAGCGACGTATATGCATATAACGTCTCCGCCTTTCTGGTTAATGATAGCGTCAGTACATATTGCCGTCTTCCCAGTGGTTCGGTCTCCAATAATCAACTCTCTCTGGCCTCTCCCAACAGGTATCATGGCGTCAACCGCTTTTATCCCTGTTTGTACCGGGGTGTCTACCGATTTTCGTATTGCCACATTAGGTGCAACTATTTCTACTTCTCTTGTTTCGACGGTATCCACAGGACCCTTACCATCTATGGAATTACCAACACCATCGACCACGCGGCCGAGTAGACTCTCACCTACCGGAACCTGCATGACTCTACCAGTACCTCTCACTTCAGTACCTTCACTAATCTGCGACGGGTCTCCTAGAACCACGATACCAACGCTGTCTTCCTCCAAGTTCAGAGCCATTCCTGCGACTCCTCCCTCAAACTCGACCAACTCGTTGTATGCAACCCCAGATAAACCATGCACACGAGCTATGCCGTCTCCTACCTCAATTACAGTCCCAACATCTACCATGCCGAGATCTGTACCGAATCCTTCTATCTGCTTTTTTATTACCGATGCTATGTCCTGTCCTCTGACGGCCATATCACCCTCCGTTTTATGGGAATAACCCGCTTATTTTGTTATTTCAACTATGCTTAAATTTAAGACCCTCTGATGAGATCTCTTCTCATCTCTTCCAGTTGCGTCTTTACACTACCGTCAACCAACCTATCTCCCACTTTAGCCAAATATCCACCTAGTATCGATTCATCAACGTAAGTTGTTACCGACAGCTTCTTCCCAACCATTTGAGTTAATTTATCTGTTATTTCCTTTTGTTGTGCATCAGTGAGTGCGACAGCGGAAACAATCTCTGCCCGTTCTATTCCTTTCTCTGAGTCAACCAATTCCTGAAAGGCATCAGCAATAGCTGCTAGGGAAGCCACCGCATTTCTGCTGGCCAATAGGGATGCCACATTCAAAGCCAAATCTGAAATTGACCCAGCAAAAGCCTCTCTAATCACTTCCGTCTTTTTTGCACTTTCAATTTTCGGCGAATCTATGAAAGCAATAAAATCGGAATTCCTAGAAGAACTTGCCAGTACTTCTAAATCGGCAAGCCACTGTTCCTGATCACCATTTTCCTCGGCTATCAAAAATATTGCCTGAGCATATCTTCTTGCTGACAAAGCCATCCTTAGTTATTCCTTGAACCTTCATCGTTTAAAACCCCTTCTATAAGAGCACGATGTCCTTCTTCATCCAATGAGGTTTTTACCACTTTTTCTGCAGCTGTGATAGCTAAACCGGCAAACTCCTTTCGAAGCTCTTCAATTGCTGCATCTCTTTCCCTCTGAATATTGGATTCTGCTCTAGCTCTCTCCGCCTCCAGTTCTTCTCTGACTTTCGTCATTTCCTCCTCTCTGAATCGATCAGCAGTTTCTCTTGCCTGCGTTACGAGTTTTTGCCCTTCAGCTCTCGCTTCTTGCAGTTGCTCTTGAATTGACTCTTCAGATTTAGCAGCCTCTTCTTTAGCTCTTTCTGCCGCCTCTAACCCAGCGGTGATTTTCTCTGCTCTCTGATCAAGCATAGCAACCAAAGGTTTGTACAGCACCTTTGATAATATGACGAACAATATTACAAAACTGATAATCTGTGTTATCAGTCCTGGCAGATTTATTCCAAGATCTCCCATACCGAACTCCTATTTATGAAGTACTCGTCGGCACCCAGTNTAAACACAACCTGGGTGCTAAATGAGACCTAACCTTAGACGAATTTTATTATGATAGCGACAACCAACGCATATATAGCGATAGCTTCAGTAAACGCAATAGCAAGAATCATGTTCTGCTGTATTTGCGGAGCCGCTTCTGGATTTCGGCCCAAAGCTTCCATAGCCTTTGATGCGAGCATACCGATACCAAGACCTGGCCCTAAGGCCCCAAGTCCGATCGCCAGACCAGCACCTATATTCATTATGTCTCCTTCCATACTATCTACACTCCTTGAATTTTGATTCCATTTTTATTTCATTGAAGCAATTTAATTTGGTTTCGCTTCAATGGTGATCGCCTCCGTCATGACTCACGCTTGCCATGGCTGCAAACACCAAAGTAAGCATAGAAAATACAAATGCCTGAATTAGACCAACGAATAATTCAAGGCCAAGGAATGGCAATATCCCTATAAAGGGCAACAGGAATGCCATAGCCATAAGCAGGACTTCCCCTGCAAAAATATTTCCAAACAGCCGAAATGTGAAACTTATTACTCTTCCTACTTCCCCTATTATTTCAAGTAGCCCTACAAAAAAACCAATAGGGCCAGCCTTAAAGTTAATGAATTTCCCAATATGCCCAAATATTCCAAGAATACTTAGTCCCCAGAAATGCACCATTACCATTGCAACTATAGCAATCGCTAAGGACATATTTAGGTCCGTATTCGCACTCCTCAAGAAGGGAACCAAATGCCCTGCTCTTTTACCAACTCCCACATCACCGTGTTTTTCGTTGTATTCAGCGAAAGTAACTTCCTCATTGAGAGAGGCTGGTGACAATGCTGCTATAGGTAGCGATTGGTAGTCAGTAAAAATATGTAACTTAACTGAGTCTAAGTGGGCTCCATGATCACCCTCATGTGAGTCGGTATGGTGGGCGTCGTGCTTTTCCACCTTGGACTCCGCAGCCTTATGTTGAGAGTCAGCTAGGGCTGGGTCATGATAGTCATGAATATCATGGTGGTGTGCAATTTCTTCCGGGGCCGCAATTCTACCAACAGTCCCAAACCCAGGTAGTATACCCATCCAATTCGCAATAACTATAAAAATGAAAATTGTAAACACAAGGGGGAAAAATCTTCTAGCGTGTTCTTTACCCGCAATCTGCTCGCAAAGCCCAAGAAAGAATTCCATTATCACCTCGAACAAGGCTTGAAGTCTTCCGGGCACGTCCTTTAGATTCTTTCTGATTCTTAAGGAAATCAATATAAGGAACAACATGGCTAGCCATGTTGTTATCATGGTGTTCATCACATCCCATTTACCAACAGGGGTAGAAAACCCATCAGCAACTTTTTCCGCTGGTAATTGAATAGCTGGTAACGATGAAGCAAAAAAACCAAACCCAAACGCACTTCCCAATGCTCCACCCAAAATACTTGCACCAAAAACTAAAGTGCAGATAATTACTATGGCCAGCATCCGGGGGTTACCCAGTATCTTTGACACTATTTCTGACACTCCTAATCAACTTCGGACACATAACTTAGTACAACCTGAATCATTTTTATCATGCCTACAAGAGCCGCAGAAATACCAAGGGCAATTCCTGTGAGAGTGAGGACGGGGGAAAGCCCTAGGCGACCGTCGGCCCAAAGCCCCGCCCACGCACCAACACCTATACAAATTCCAACATACCACCCAACACCAACCAACCTAACGATAGCTCCATATTTCTTGGAATTCATACGGCCTCGCATGAACGGTTGTTAACTTTATCACAATGTATTTCTTTGGGTCAAAAATTAGTTTAACTTAGCCATTAGCCTTGATTCCCTATGTCTTCTAAATCAAGGGAATCGATAAAGTCAGTGAAGGCAGAAAGGTTCTCTAATTCTTCTTCATTTATCTGTCCCTCTTCACCCCCTTCATCGGAAGAATTTTCTCTCTCAAAATCAAGTGATACTCCCGCCTTTTCCACTACATCATCTTCGGCATAAATTGGAGCCTCCGAACGCACTGCTAAAGCCAAAGCATCGCTCGGCCTTGCATCTATTTCAATCAGAGTCCCATTAGTATCTATCACGATTTTTGCAAAAAAAGTATCGTTTTTAAGTTCTGAGACAATGATACTGTGTATTGTACCTCCCAAATCATCAATTACTGAACCAAGCAAATCATGGGTCATCGGCCTCTCAACCTCAACATTCATTAATTTGAACCTGATAGCTTCAACTTCAAATTGTCCAATAAAAATAGGTAGATATAGGTCGGAATCTTTAACCTTCAGCACAACAGCCCTTTGCTGAGTTTCTTGTCTGACTCGAATGCTTTCAATTTCCAGTTCCAGCACCTTGATTGGCCTCCTTAAAGTTTCCTTTCGCAGAGAGGAATTAAATCTTAAATACGCTCATCGATCATGTCAACGAGTATTCTATACCTCGATAATGCCTACACGGCCATGAGAGTAAAAATAAGTCATTTGCATTTTCCTTGAACCGGCTGAATCGATCGTGTCCTTTTAGCTAAGTCGGGTCTAGGAATAACTATACGTCTACAACAACCTTGACATACGATTCCTATGTCTGCTCCTATTCTGTCCACAGTCCAAGCTGAAACTCCACATGGATGTTTTTTTTTCATGGTGATCGTATCGCCAATGGAGTAGTTTGTAACCATGTGTGTACCGAAAGTGTTGTTAAATAAAACTTCGATCTAAACTAGTCAGAATGTTGTTAATTTTGTCCCGAAGCATTGAACACTCCTCTGCTGCTTTATCCCCATAGGTAGACGGTTCATCAGAAGCATATATGATTCCTCTGGATGAGCTTATCAATAAGTTATGTGTTTCTTCGCCAAGTCCCAATTTGACTGAATTTTCTAGGTCTCCAGCCTGAGACCCGATGCCAGGCACCAGTATAGGAAGCTCTGGGGCTATCTTTCTTATGGTACCTAATTCTTCCGGATATGTAGCCCCTACAACCAAACCCAAATTACCGTAAGAATTCCATTCAACACAATATTCGGCAATAATTTCAAAAACTTTTCTTCCATCTCGGCCAGATATCTTCAAATCTTGAAGCTGATACCCGTCAGGATTCGAGGATTTGCACCAGACAAACACACCTCGGTCAGAATATTTTAAAAAGGGTTCAAGGGAATCAAATCCTGAAAAAACATTGACTGTAATTGCGTCAAAATCCCAAATATCAAACATAGCCTGGGCATATTTTCCGCTTGTAGAACCTATATCCCCTCTTTTACCATCTCCGATTAAAAATACGTCGGAATAATTGGCTCTAACATACCCGATTACTTTCTCCAGAGATCTCAACCCATCTATTCCAAAAGCCTCAAAAAAACCCATATTGGGTTTATAGGCTGCAGTGAGATTTTGTGTACTGTCTATAATGGTCTTACAAAATCCGAAAATATCTGAACATGGCATCTTTTGAGGATCAGGATCCAACCCAATACAAACAAGAGATTCTTTAATTGCTGAAATTTTTTGAAGTCTATCTACAGATTTTGACATCTATTTTCTTCTATCAACCTGCGGTTAATGGAACTACGCCTTTCTCTTTACCAAAAATTTTCTTCTCAAGGTAAGAACCTTATCCCCTTTTTGGTTAATCCCTCGACTTTCAATATAAATCATACCTCTGTCATCTCTGCTTCTTGAAGGGGTAACCTCTATGACTTCACTTTCCGCATAGATCGTATCTCCATGAAATGTGGGCCCATCATGAGTTACAGATTCATAAAGCAGATTAGCGATAGCTTTTCCTGAAGTTTGCCTAACACTCATTCCAACTACAAGGCTCATAATTAGTAGCCCATTTACTAACGTCCTACCGTGCTGATGATCTGACATGTAGTTCTCGTCGGTATGGAGGGGGTTATCATTCATTGTTAAAAGTGAAAACAAATGATTATCCATTTCAGTTATTGTCTTTCCCGGCCAATGTTTAAAAATTTGTCCGGGAGAAAATTCTTCAAACCAACCACCAAAACTATCTTTAGATTCAATGATGTTTTTTTCAGAGTCCATGTTAAAAATACCTTAATCTAGATACTGTGGATATAAAGCTAATCGCTCAACAATCTCCTGGCAATGAGCAATTTCATAATCTCGTTAGTGCCTTCCCCTATGATCATTAACGGCGCATCGCGATAATACCGTTCAACTGGTAAATCTTTGGTATACCCAACTCCTCCATGTACTCTCATCGCCTCCAACGCCACCTCTCCGCAGACCTCGCTCGCGAACAATTTAGCCATCGCGGCTTCAAGATCATTCCGCTCTCCTGAATCCAACTTTTGCGCGGCATCATAGACCATCAACCTGGCAGCGTGTACCTTTGTAGCCATTTCTGCCAATTTCAATTGAATGGCTTGATGTTCTGATATCGTTTTACCAAAGGCTGAGCGTTTCTTCGAATATGACAATGCCGCATCTAAAGCAGCCTGTGCCACTCCCACGGCTCTTGCAGCAACATTTATCCTACCAGTCTCCAATCCGTTCATTACCTGTCCAAAACCTTTACCTTCCTGTCCTCCAATTAAATTTTCAACAGGAACCCTACAATCATCGAAAATCAATTCACAAGTATCAAGGCCTCTATAGCCAAGTTTATCCAGGTGTTGACCTACTTTAAATCCTTCAGTCGGTTTTTCGAAAATAAAGCAGCTTATGCCGCGATGCTTTGGATCTGATTCTGGATTAGTCTTAGCCATAAGCGCGAATGCATTACCATTATCCCCGTTGCTAATGAACATTTTTCTACCATTGATAACATATTCTTCCCCTTCTTTTACTGCAGTAGTTGCTATATTTTGTGCGTCACTACCAGCCTCAGGCTCCGTTAAGGCCAAACCTCCCCTTATTTCACCAGTCGCCATTTTTGGAAGAATTCGAGCCTTCTGTTCTTCTGTCCCAAAGTTAGCCACTATATGACTTAATATATGATGGGTCCCTATTATTCCCGATACGCTCATCCAGCCTTTGCTTAATTCCTCGAATATCATTGCAAAGGTTGTGAAATCCAAACCAAGCCCACCATGTTCAGTCGGAATATTTATACCAAAAAGACCCAATTCACACATGGTAGGAATCAACTCATGCGGATAAATGTCCTCATTGTCGTAAGTAGTGGCAATAGGTTCAACATCTCTCCTAACAAAATCCTTCACCAAGGCAACAATTTGCTTACGAGCTTCTTCAGATGTCTGTACAACCAATTTCCCAACTCCAGGTCAAGTTAAATAGAATCTCTCATTTGCCGCTTCCCCAAGTTCTTTGCTGATATGCCCAGCACATTTAAGAAGCCTTCCGCATCTTTATGGTCATACCCACCCATTGCCTCCATAGAACCATCATCTGTGTATAAGGAAAATGGCATTTTTTCAATTGAATCGTCTAATGAATCAAAAAATATGTTGCCTTTATATAGTTTTACTTGGATAGTGCCAGTTACCATAGAGACAATAGGAGAAAGGGCCGCCAAGGCGGATGTGGTAGCCGTATCCAGCCAATAACCTTGATAAATCTGGGTGCTAATCACATTAGAAAGGTTAGAATAGAACTCTCTAGCTCTTCTGTCCAACACAAATTGGAGAACATATTCCCAAGTTTTTCCGAGTAGCTCCATACCAGGGGATTCATAAATCCCTCTTGACTTAATACCTACAAATCTATTTTCAACCACGTGAGTGCCTATGCCCACCCCATTCCTACCTGCAATTATATTTGCTTCATGGAAAATCCCGGTCAAGTCCATTTTTGTCCCGTTTATTGATTTGGGCACCCCTTGATCCCAATAGATAGTCACATACTCCGGTTTGTCAGGTGCATCCCATGGCCAAACCCCCATCCCTGGTTCTACAAAATCCGGACTGATTGACACATCTTCCAAGTCTCCTGCTTCATGAGTCAATCCTAGAAAATTTGCATCTGTCGAATAACGGGATTCCTTTGCAGGCCTAATAGGTAAATTATTCAACTCACAATACTCGATCATCTCCTTTCTACCAGGGAATTTATCAAGGAATTCCTGGTCTCTCCAAGGAGCATAAACATCTAGATCCGGCTGAAGCATATTGCTGGTCAATTGGAATCTAACTTGATCATTCCCACGACCTGTTGCTCCATGAAACAAGACGTTGATATTGTCATTCTTCAAACTATCGAGAATGGCCTTAACAGTGACAGGCCTAGCTATCCCAGTGGTATTCCAATACCCCCCTTCGTACCTCGCCTGAGCTTGCAACACTTTTAATCCAGCATCCGCAAGTAATTCTTTTCCAGGCAAAATAGTAGCCTGCGATGCTCCACACGCTAGCATACGATCGACAACAGCCTGTAAGTTTTCCTCATCAGGCTGCCCCAGATCTACAGTAAAACAATGAACCTGAACGCCGTTTTCATTTAGCCAGTGAGTGACTGTGCAGCTGTCCAGACCACCAGATACCGCACCTCCAAAAATAGAGGAGCCATTTTCATATAGTTCCTTCCAATTCACCAAGGCCTCGACTACCGGGAAGCGTCGGCCAATCCTGTTTCCAGTCTGGCTAAAGCTTCGTCTATTTCCTCTTTGGTTATTGTTAAAACAGGCATCAATCGAATCGCATTCGGCCTCATCGGGTTCATTAGTAATCCTGCTTCATTGCTCGCCGCAATCACATCTGGTGTCATGTCCGAATCAAATTCAACAGCCCAAATCAAACCCATTCCCCTAACATCGGTTATAAATTCATTGTTCGATTGTATCTTGCGAAGCCCTTCACCAAGGTACTCTCCCATTTTAGCCGCGTTCTCAGATATCTCATTATCAATAATATATTTCGTGGAGGCATGCGCTGCTGCGCAGGTCAAAGGATTGCCGCCGAAAGTTGACCCATGATCTCCAGGGTCAAATGCACAAGCGGAATCTTTTGCTAGAAAAGCCCCAATCGGTACTCCCCCTCCCAAACCTTTTGCCAAAGTCATAATGTCCGGTTCCACTCCAAAACTCTGATAGCCAAATAAGGTACCTAACCTACCTAGCCCAGTCTGAACCTCATCAAAAATGAGCAGCATGTTATTCTGATCACACCAATCTCGAACTCCTCTCAGATATTCCACAGAGGGAACGTTAACTCCACCTTCACCTTGAACCGGCTCAATCATTACAGCCACCGTATTATCTGTAGTGGACTCTTTAATAGCTTCAAGATCATTGTAAGGAACATGTGAAAACCCAGTGGGAATTGGCTCAAAAAGTTCTTGATAATGAGGCTGGCCTGTCGCCGAAACATTCATCATCGTCCGGCCATGAAACGAATTTAGGGCAGTTATAATATGGTAAGCGCCATTCTTATTTTTCTTGCCATATTTTTTCGCTAATTTAATAGCTCCTTCGTTTGCTTCAGCACCGCTATTACATATAAATATCTTATCAAGACAACTATTTTCCACGAGAATTTCAGCCAGCTTAAGTTGAGGAATCGTGTAGAACTGATTCGAAGTTTGAACTAAAGTTTTCGCTTGTTCTGCTATTGCCTCTGCAATAACAGGATTTGAATGACCAGCGTTATTTACAGCCCAACCTGAGGTGAAATCTAGGTACTCTTTACCGTCAACATCCCATACTCTAGCGCCGTCTCCTTTCTCAAGCACCATAGGCTGACGCCTCACAAGAAACATGTAATATTTGCTTTCAAGTTCTTTCCACTCAGCAGTGCTAGGCATATTAGTCTCCTTTTATAACTTCCTCTAAGTTTTGGAACAAAGATTCGATCCTATCTAACTCAATTTTAATATTCCCTATGGAATCCCTAATCTGATCCAATTTACCGTCTTCGTCTGACTTACCTACCTTAGGAGATGAAAGTTCTTTTTGTCCTTCATCCGCACTCTTTAAAGGAATTGACTCACGCGCCCCCGTGAGCAAATATAGGGCATCATTTAACGAATCTCCCATTACCACTTGATCCGCGGTGGACAAAATAACCTTCTTAAGTTCCGGAAAGCTCACTCCTTCGGCTTGTATGTAAATAGGTTCCGCGTAAAGGATACTATTACCTATCGGTATTACTAGCAAGTTGCCTCTTATACAGGTCGACCCTTCAGTACATCTAAGTGTGAACCACGCTGAAATTTCTTGATCATTATCTATTCTAGCCTCCACTTGTTCCGGGCCATCAACTTGTCGATCTTTAGGAAAATTGAAGGCTACTAGTTTCCCATATTCGGGGGCATCGCTTCTGGCAGCTAGCCATCCTACCATATTGGGTCTTCCATCCGGAGTGTAAGGAATTAATTGTACGAATTCTTCCTTAGTCTCGCCTGGCAATCGCATGATGACATAATAGGGTTCGACCGGTTGTAAACCTTCTGATTGACCAAATTTTTCTTGCGGAAAAGCCCACAGGTCCTCATTTCCATAGAAATGCTGCGGGTCTTCCATATGGTATCTGATGTATTTTTCTGCTTGCACAGCGAATAATCCTTGCGGATATCTAACATGGCTGGCTAAATCTGCTGGCATTGAATCAATATCTGAAAATAGGGTTGGAAACATTTTTTGATAGGTAAGCGCAACAGGATCATCAGTATCCCAAAGGTAAAAACTCACCTCCCCGGTATAAGCATCCACAACCACTTTTATACTATTCCTTATATAATTGTAGTGCTCTAGGGTTTTATCATCATCTGTAGGCTGAGAATAGGGAAACTTATCCGAAGTTGTATAGGCGTCTTGGATCCAATAAAGCTGACCGTTAGCCGCCACTATATAAGGATCTTTGTCCAACTTTAAAAAAGGAGCCACCGTAGAAACTCGGTCTTCTACAGCCCTACGGTACTGTATCCTACTGTCATCATTTAATTGGCTACTTATTAAGATATTTATATCTCTCATTTGCCACGCATAAATGAGTTTACGGAAGTAAGACCCTATACTAACCCCACCAGAGCCTTGGTAGTTGGTAACGATTAATTCTCCTTCACCAGTTTGATAATCTAATTCTCCGGTATTTGTATTGACAATAACGTAATCTTTTGAATTCTCACCGTAGTAAATCCGAGGATTCTCCACGACTATGTCAGGGGAAGCCTCCTGACCTGGATAGGAAACAGGAATCTCTCCATTAGCAGGAATATCTTTAGCGAAAAATATCGGCCTTCCTTCGGCGGTAAACTCGGTTGCTGGGCTCATAGCGATCCCTATTCCATGAGTGTAGAACAACTTCTCATTCACCCAGGTCTGCGCCTCTTCCTTTAATTTTTCAGGTGCGACCTCCCTGGCTGCCAACAATACTTGCCTGTATTCGCCATTTATCTCATACCGATCCACATCTGCGTCCTTAAAATCGTAATATGGACGAATGAGCTGAATCTGTTTGTAAACATTAGTGAGAGGTTTGTAATCCCACAACCTTATATTTTCCACAGTGGGAATGTTTTCCTGTATAAGGCTGGGTGTAATTTCTCCTTCTGCCTGATAAAAAGTTTCGTCTATCGCATCCAGCCCGAACCCAAGTTTAGTGAATTCTATGTTTCTCTCTATGTATTTTTTTTCTTTTACAAATTCATCCGGATCGACAGAAAATTGCTGGACTACAGAAGGCCATACTGTTCCAAGTGCAATTATCAATATCACCCAAAGGCCCACCGGTATGAGTGATAGTCGAATCTTCCCTATAAATGTGCCTATCAACATTAACAAAGCAATCAGGGCTCCAATAATACAAAGAGCCAAATATGCCGGCTGGCGGGCGAAAACATCAGCATAAGCTGCCCCAAACACAATCCCTTGCTCGGACCTAACCAATTCCCATCTATCGATCCAATAACCTAAAGAAATAAGTACAACAGCAAGGGCGCCCAATACAATCAATTGGGTCCGCAACTCAGTGGTTAAGGTAAAGGCAGCGCCCCGTAGAGTGAAATTCAAAAAGGCTAGCGCCGATGTCGCCACTATTGTCGCGGCCATGGTGGCAAGAAACCAGCCTTGCAAGAAAGAATAAATTGGCAATTGAAAAACATAAAAAGAAATATCCTTAGCATATAGCGGATCGTTCACTCCGAATTCAGCAGCATTAGTAAACCTCAGGAAAAGCTCCCATTTAGACGCAAGCATTGATCCGAGTATTATCGCCACTATGAGGGACACTATTAAACATCCGAGCAAAATCAACTTTTTCAATATGCCCATCAGTTCGTCTGGAATATCTGCTTCAACCGGACCAGTTGTTTTCCTGTTGATATAAAAAAGATTGCCGGATACCAATGCAAAAACAAAAAGAAATCCGATCAGGAATAAAACGATTTTGCTCATTAGAACAGTTATGAAAATATCCTCGTATCCCAATGCGGAAAACCAAAGAAAATCAGTAAGCATACCTTTGGCGAGCCAAACTAGAATCACAATAGGAACCAATATTAGGGCGAGCACAATCCACTTTAGCCGCCCAGCAAACTTACTGCTAATAGCAGACGTATCGAAATCAAAGGGAGGAAAAGGAGGATTAGACATGTTTTAACCTTTATTAGCCTATACGTGTACCTAGATTTTCACCCGAAACGACATCTTTCAAGGCACCTGGAACTCGTCCATCAATTATTTGCGAAACCGCGCCTCCCGCAAGTGCCTCAATACAAGCTTCCATTTTGGGTATCATTCCACCGTCTATAACGTGAGAAGCTACTAAGGAGTCTGCCTGCTTTTTGGTCATGCGAGATATCAACCTTTTGGAAGAATCAAGTACTCCCTCAACATCTGTAAGGAACACCATTCTGTCGGAATGGATGGATGAAGAAATATACCCTGCTACGGTGTCTGCATTTATATTCAGTAACATATTTTCATCACTAGAACTGGAATGAACCCCTACTGGTGCTATAACCGGCATGTACCCAGCCTCTAATATAGCCTCAATTGGTTCAGTATTAATCGATTTGACCCTACCTACATATCCCAGATCAGGATCCGCGATTTCTGCGTTTACTATCCTCCCATCAGCACCCGAAATACCTATAGCTCTACCGCCAATATTATTTATAGAGGCCACTAGAGATTTATTAATAAGACCTGTAAGAACGGCTATCACAATATCCAAACTCTGGGAATCTGTGACCCGTAACCCATTTACAAATTTAGGCCGTACACCTTGCTTTTCCATCCATTCGGAAATCGTTTTACCCCCACCGTGGACGACCACAAAGCGATCTCCTTTAGCCTGGAGTTCGACTAAATCTATCAACGTTGTGTCGTGGCTACCCAGAGTGCTACCGCCAATTTTCACTACTGTCAGTGAGGAACTCTCTTCTTGTTCATGACCCAGATCACTGTCATGATCCATCCGATCTAAGTCTTCAGTTTGAGTTAAAGACTCGACCATCTCAATCTGATCGTCCATATGTGAATGTTCTAATTCGTTATACATCATTAAACTGCTATGTGCTGTAGGCCGAATTGAATATCACATATTCCTCCGTCAAATCACAACCCCATGCTGTCCCTGAACCGGCTCCCACATTAAGATTTATCCTGAAATCAACCTGCTCTGAGTTCATCGCACTCACCACAGCATCCTTTAGGTAAGGAATAGCAATCCCTTCATGGACAATATGTATATCACTTATAAAAACATCTATATCGCCTTCGTTAAGAGGTATACCACTTTTCCCCAGTGCCATCACTAAACGGCCCCAGTTAGGATCTTTACCGTGCACCATTGCTTTTACCAAAGATGAAGATGCTATTTCCCTAGCGGCTTTACGAGCATCTTCTGTTGTATGCGCACCTTCAACATTTACCTCTATGAGCCTTTGAGCCCCCTCTCCATCCCTAGCTAATTCCTTTGCGAGTTCGGTACAAACATACCTTAAAGCCTCTACAAAAACCTCAGTATCTTCAGAATTATTGCTAATCTGGGGAGTCTCAGATGCACCATTGGCCAGAATTATTACAGAGTCATTTGTACTTTGGTCTCCATCAACATCAATCATGTTGAAAGAAAGATCCACGGAATCAGAAAGAGCCTGCTGCAAAAATTTCGGCTCAACATCTGCATCAGTTGTTATGAAACACAACATGGTAGCCATGTTTGGATGTATCATTCCAACCCCCTTAGCGGCCCCCCCAAGGGTCACGGTCTTCCCTGCATGTTTAAAAGAAACTGCTCTTTCTTTATGTTTTGAATCCGTGGTCATTATGGATTTTGCAAAACTAGAGCCCCCATCATCAGAGAGGGTAATGTTTGTGATATTCTGCCGTATCAGCGCCATCGGTAATTCCACACCAATCATCCCAGTGCTTGCCACATAGAGTTCTTTACCCTCCACCCCTACATGCCCAGCAGCGAGTGAGGCCAATTCTTCCGCATCAGTTAGACCTTGAGGCCCAACACTACAGTTCGCGCATCCACTGTTGGCAACAATTCCCCTAGACACTATGCCCTTCTTCCTTTTACGACTCGCTGTAACCGACGGAGACTCTATGCTGTTTTGAGTAAACGTGGCTGCAGAGTTAGCTTGTCTATCCGACAGCACTATACCCAGATCAGGAACTCCGGCTTCAGTTTTTAATCCCGCATAGGTCGACCCGGCTGTAAAGCCAGAAGCCGACGTAATACCACCTTCGCTGATTATTTCTATCAACGTAACCGCTCCTTTTTCCGTAATGTAATAACCCACAATAAAAGCAGACAAAAAAAGGCGGAGTTCATCCGCCAGGTAAAAGCTCGTGAATTATAGCATACAGGTACAATTCAGCTACGAAAAACTCCCTAATCCTATGCTACAATCCGGTCACAACATTGACACCGGATCAAAACAAGTAGACAACTAACAAGTAATGATGGCATACATTAGCCATAATTGAGGCAATGGGTTATGACTACGACCAAAGGTAATCCAAGATTTAGCTCGGTTGGCACTAGACCGGTAAGGCACGACGGATATGACAAAGTGACAGGAAAGGCTCTTTACGGAGCCGATGTAGAGCTACCCGGACTTATTCATGGAAAAGTACTACGCAGCCCGCATGCTCATGCAAGAATAATTTCCATAGACATATCTGAAGCAGTAAAAGTCCCCGAGGTGCAAGCGATAATTACGAACCAGAACTTTCCTGCACATAAGGACGAGGCCGTATCTGAAACTCCGGGTCCCGCGATTAATTTAAAGCAACAAACAGCCAATATATTGGCTGGAGACAAGGCTCTATACAAAGGCCACGCGATAGCTGCGGTAGCCGCTAGTAGCTTGCACGCAGCAGAAGAAGCACTAGCACTTATAAATGTTAAATACGAGGTACTTCCTCATACGTCTACAGTGGAAGATGCAATCCAAAAGGATGCTCCATTACTTCATGAGCAATACCAAAACAATATTGCAAGCCACGACGTATTGGAATTGGGGGATGTGGAAGCAGGATTCGCCCAGGCTGATTTGATCGTAGAAAGAGAATTTAGGACTTCTACGGTCCATCAAGGCTACATTGAACCTCATTCAGCGACGGGATGGTGGACCCCTAATAACAAAATAAGCATTTGGGGAAGCTCTCAAGGGCATTTCCAAATTAGAGACCGAACCTCTTTGGTACTAGGAGTCCCTGTATCTGACATTAAAGTTATTCCTATGGAAATTGGCGGAGGTTTCGGGGGGAAAACAACTATTTACCTCGAGCCAATCGCAGCCCTGCTTTCAAAAATGACTGGTCATCCTGTAAAAATCACAATGTCTAGATCTGAAGTTTTAGAAGCCACCGGACCCACATCAGGGTCATACATGAAGGTGAAACTAGGAGCAACGAAGGAAGGCAAAATAACATCAGCATATGCAGATCTGAAGTTTGAGGCAGGAGCTTATCCTGGCTCCCCTGTTGGAGCGGCTTCAAACTGCATATTCACACCGTACGATATTGAAAATATAAGGATCGACGGATATGACATAGTCAACAATAAACCTAAAACTACCGCGTACAGAGCGCCTGGGGCACCAATCGGTTCGTTTGCCGCAGAGACTTTGATCGATGAGCTAGCCGAAAAAATTGGTATGGATCCTCTAGATCTAAGAATAATAAACGGAGCGAAACAAGGAACTACCAGAGCATCCGGAATAAGCAACCCTGTCATCGGGGGTATAGAAACCTTTCAAGCAACTAAAGACCACGTCCACTACCAATCAAAAAAACCAACCCCAAAAACCGGGCGTGGAGTAGCAGCGGGATTCTGGATCAACGGAAGTGGCGCTGCCTGCGCGGTAGCAAACGTTAATTTCAACGGAACGATCAATTTAACAATAGGCTCCATGGATATCGGAGGCCTCAGACCTGCTGCAGCCCAGCACGTCGCGGAAGTATTAGGAATACCAGTGGAAAGTATAAATCCTCAGGTGGGAGATACTGAGACAGTTGGATATACATCCATGACCGGTGGCAGCGGAGGAGCGTTTAAGACAGGGTGGGCCAGCTACGAGGCTGCTCAAGACGTTAAACGACAAATGCTAGAAAGAGCCGCAGAGGTATGGGAAGCCTCTTTGGATGACATTAAACTCGAAAATGGGTTCTTCATCCATTCACATGACTCAGAGCTAAAAATGTCCTTCAAAGAACTTGCCGGCCACTTACCAGATACGGGCGGCCCCGTCGTTGGTAGGGCCAATCTAGACCCTCGCGGACCCGGAAGCGCCTTTGCAACACATGTCGTCGACATAGAAGTCGACACTGAGACCGGCAAAGTAACAATACTGCGCTACACCGCCGCTCAAGACGCAGGAACCGCAATCCATCCGAGCTACGTTGAAGGCCAAATTCAAGGTGGAGTAGTACAAGGCATAGGTTGGGCTTTGAATGAAGAATATTTCATGGATGAATTCGGCGGGATGACAAACTCTAGCCTGTTGGACTATAGAATGCCTACTTCTCTAGATTTACCTATGATAGAAGCTTTGATAGTAGAGGTGCCCAACCCACTGCATCCGTACGGGGTCAGAGGAGTGGGCGAAGTCCCAATCGTGCCGCCGTTAGCGGCGATAGCAAACGCTATATACGATGCGATTGGAGTACGAATGACAGAACTTCCTATGAATCCAGCAGCCGTCAGAAAAGCTATAAGCGGAGGATAATTTGACTAAGAGAATTTTAGTAACCGGTATGAGTGGACTAATAGGTGGCCTGCTTCAACAACATTTAACAAAACAAGGCGATTATGAGCTTTCAGCGTTGAATCGAAGCATGGTTGATGGAGTACCCACACATTCAGCGGATATAGCAAACCTTGATGACATCCTTCCTGCCTTCCAAAACATAGATGTGGTCGTTCACTTGGCCGCATATCTAGGATCCGACAGTTTTGACGACCAGCTTCCGGTTAATATTATAGGTACCTACAATGTCTTCGAAGCTGCAAGAATGGCCGGTATAAAAAGGGTTGTATATGCCAGCAGCGGCAGCACAATTAGGGGAGTGGAGAACATCTACCCCTACAAGGAAATTGCTGAAGGCAATTATGGAGCAATCAAAGGACCAATACCCCTAATAACCCATAAAGACGTAAGACCTGGCGGTGTTTACGGCGCTACAAAAATTTGGGGAGAAGCATTAGCTCGCCATTTTTCTGATGCTTACAAAATGTCCATGATCTGTGTGAGGATAGGATCTGTTACAAAGGAAAATGTACCAGCAGACGCTAGGCAAAAATCCATTTATCTCAGCCATCAAGACGTTTGCCAAATACTTCAGTTGTCTATAGATGCCCCGGCCGATCTTAAATATGAGATCTTCTTGGCTACCTCCAATAACAGATGGTCGTATCGCGATTTGGAACATCCGAGAACAATTTTAGGCTACCAGCCTCTCGACTCAGCTGAGGATCTTTAAATGGCCCTTATTATAGGTGTTACAGGAGCAATAGCTTCCGGAAAAAGCACCGCCTGCAAAATACTGGAAACTTTAGGGGCCACACATTCCGATGCCGATAAATTAGTCCACAGAATGTACGACCCAGGGAAACCCGCTTTCACAAGAATTGTTGAGTCTTTTGGTAATGAAGTAATAGGGAGTGATGGTTTTATAAATCGTAAAATACTTGGTTCGCAAGTCTTTGGTAACCCCGAAAAAATGGATGCGCTTACGACCGCAATTGGTGACATAAAAGGGGAAGTAAGCGGCGTGATGAATCAATGGAAAATCGATCTGGGAAATCATGAAGTGGGATTAATGGAGGCAGTCAACTTCATTGAAGCGGGATATGGAGTTTATAGCGATATAACATGGCTATTCGCTGTGGATGATGACATAGCTATAGAAAGATTGAAATCCAGAAACAATCTTAGTCATGAGGAAGCGGTTCAAAGATTGTTAAGTCAAAAGAAATGGCAGGATAGGGCCGAAGCTTCGGATATTGTAACTATGAACAATGGAACTATGACGAATTTAAAAGAAGAAGTCATCAAGAAATACAAGGATTTAAAGGAAAGGCATGCAAAAGGGCTACTCGAGCCTTCAAAATATTTAGAATGGTGGTCTGCTAATTCCCCCTAGTAAGTCATACCTACCGTAATTCCAACCGTTTAAATGCTTCCGCAACTTCTGCATTAACCCTGGGGCCGTACACCGAAAACCTATCTCTCAATCTAATTCGGCCTTGCTCTTTAGTAGTCGACATTTGACTGGCATGGCAATAGAGGGCGTCTAGCTTGTCCTCGAAATGTTCATCTATATCTATGAATACGTCCGGATCGTCAGTACCCCACAAATACACTTCAAGAGTTTTGTGAGGCTCTAAGCCTTCAGCTATCAGTTCAGGGTAGGCCAGGTAATCCCGTGCGTAAGGGAAAACCGCATCTAAAGCTACCCTACCCGTTACAAAATGGTCCTGATGCCTTATCCATTTTCTCTCAGGATCTATTGTCACAACTACATCCGGCCGATGTTTTCTAATTTCCCGTACAAGTTCCTCCCGAAAAGGTTCTCCATTCTCTATTCCTTGATCAGGATGATTTAAGAACACGATGTTCGTGAGACCCAGCAATTTCCCCGATTGCAATTGTTCTTCCTTTCTGATCTCAGCAATCTGTTCGGAAGATATTGAACGATCACTAGTCCCTTTATCACCATTAGTACAAACCACCAAAACGATGTCTGCACCAAGTGAAGACCACTTTGCGATAGTCCCACCCGCGCCACTTTCAGCATCATCCGGATGCGGGGTGATTACCAAAACTCTTTTTCCTTTCATATCTCTCATAAAGTTAGTATCCCAATTTGCAGCAAACTAGTTGGCACGTATCTATTCAAGCTTTTATCTTCGGTATGATTTCCCTACCAAACCTACCCAGTTGTTCCACTATCACTTTCTCTGGTGTCCCGATTACTTGACCGACATTTATTGCCTTCAACCCTGGGTATCTGTCTTGAATTTCCAGTAATTTTGAAGTTATGGATTCTGGGGTCCCAACCAACCAACCTCCAGCCTCTACCGCTTGCTCTAAAGTCGGCAAATTCGCACTTTTTGCAAACTGTCCACCTTTTGACAATTGATCTATTTGCAAATCCGTGAGACCTCCTACGAATCCTAATGGTGCAAACATTTTCATGTTTTCCTCAAAAAATGGCCTCGCCTCTTCGATAGCCTGTTTTTCGCTATCCGCTATGTGTAAGGAGAAGGATATGCAAAGATTCTCACCTAAATCAGTTTCTATTCCATGTTTCAACTGCACCTTCTGCCATTCCTTAATGACATCATCGTTACGTCCACCAGGAGCAGCTCCTCCACCAATTATTCCTTTGATTCCGTGCTTCGCCATAAAAGAAAGACCTCTCTCGCTAGCACTTACAACTGGCTGCCAAGATTCTACCGGCCGCCGCGTTGGTCGAGGAACTAATGTTATTTCCTTTAATTCATATCCTCGGTACGGGACCTGGGGAGGGATAACATAATTTTTACCCTGGTGAGAAAAAGATTCTGAATTAAAAGCCTTAAAAATCACGTCAACTTGCTCCTCAAACAACTCTCTATTGGCATCAGAGTCCAGCATGGGATTTCCAAATGATTCAACTTCCCTTGAGTGATAACCTCTACCGACCCCAAAGACCACCCTTCCATTGGTCAATATCTCAGCAGTGGCATAATCCTCAGCCATTCTCAAGGGATGCCACATTGGGGCAACATTGAAACCACATCCAATTCGTATATTTTTAGTCATGTGAGCCAGATGGACAGCAAGCATTAAAACGTTAGGAATGCATTCATACCCTTCGTTCTGGAAATGGTGCTCCGCCATCCAAAAAATATCATAACCGTTTGAATCCAGAACCTTAGCAATTGATTCGGCTTTCGAATAGACAGAGTTTAATTGCTCTTCCGAATATGACCTGTCATTCGCTGGAGTGGAGTCGAAGCCAACTTTTTCAAAATCGATGTGTCCCGCATACAAGGTGCCTACACTTTCTATCATTGGTTTAAACCTCCTAAATTCCTGATTAGTTTAATTAGAGAGAGTTTGAAATTATGAAATCAGCCACTCACAAAGATCTTTTGAGTCTACGGTATCGGGAAACCATATCGCGAGCGTCTTTACTGTCCCAACCAGGGAATATAGCCAAAAGATCTTTAGCTCCTGGGACTTCAACTAGAACAGAAGTATGAGGAGGTCTATTCAGGTAACTCCCCAAGGTCAAATACACACCTGCAGTGGCAGTGAGCATGGATATAAGAAAATATACCGACTCTATCAATCCAGGTAATCCTTTCATAACATTGATCCCAAAAAGCAAAAAGGGGAGCATTTGGAACCCTATCAAAACAAGTCCTATGCTTAGTAACCTATAGCCCAGCCATTTCCTGCTCAACTTCCCGGCGTTTTTCAGCTCAGGATCCAAACACTCTTCCAATAAAGCTTGTTCCCATCCGCTATCGGGAATACCAGGTTTTTTTGACACCGCAAGCCGCATGTTGGTCAACAGGATAGTGTCCCATTCGCCAACAATTTCTTCCGTCGGTAAAAGTTGTATGTCGTTTCCAAGATTTTCTAATTTCATCACTGCCGAATTATACTGCAGGATAGAAACTCCGTATTAGTTAAGTAACCAATTGAGTATTTATGCTAAATATTTCTTAAATTTCCATGTTGACTCGTAACTCCAGCAGGTATAGACTTATCTCTTAGAGTTTGAAATAGGATGACTACAGAGATTTAAACATAAAGACCTATAGGATCCTGACTTCGGTCGGGGGATCTCCCCCGGCTTTTTTTTTGCACC
>PBKS01000013.1 GCA_002722155.1 Chloroflexota bacterium | reverse complement strand
ATAAAAAAAATAATACTAATGGGGGATAAAAGTATTTTGGCAAAAATAGGGATGTTCTCGGCTGTATCGGGGTCAGAAGTTATATCGGCGCCACAGTCTGTACAGAAGTTGCTGTGTTGCTCTGGGGAAGAACAGCTAGGGCAGATGGATGATTCTGGCATTGTTATCTTATTGCTCCCAGCTATTTATCTTAAATATATTCAATTTATAACAAATTATTACCGTACTTACATTTTAATCAAACTAACCTGATTTGCTAATTATTCTGAATATTCAAAAATCAGTGCCGGACTATGCTCGCTGAGTGAGTAGTAGAAAAGATGAACCCCCTCTATTCATGCAAGGGTGATATCATTTTCTGGTCAGTTCCACCTATATTGCTACACATGCGGTGGGACTGGCGTAACCTTTAGTAGGGTTTCCTTTGTGTCTCCATCAGCTATAATTACCTGGGCATCTCAGTCTCTCCACTGGGGCTGGGGTGACCGTACAGCGACTTATTAAGAGTCATAGAAGAATTACCTGCGAGTTATTGTTTTGGCATTGCTGTCGGTGTCGGTGGCATTATTCTCATACAAGCCATCTTTGTGCATGCAAGACGTCCATTATTGCAATTACATGAATTGCAGTAGTTATTCCCGGTATCATTGCCTTGCCATCCATCCTGCACCACTTCACCATCAGACAATGTACATGTAGAACCTTCGGGGATTTGATTTTCAATAGCTTCTGCAGTTGCTGTGGCAACTGGGGTATTTGGGTAGCTCCATTCTGGGTCATAGCCCGACTCTGTCCCAACCAATTCATCTACTACCGATTCAATAGAGCCTTCTATATCCAACTCTGTTAGGTATTCGTCAATAATATTCTCTACCGTTGATTCAATATTTGAGATTTCTGCCAGGATGGGTCGGAACTCTTCAATGCTTTCATATATTTCGCTCATATCTTGTCCATTAAGTTCAGTTCCATCTTCATCCATATTTTCAATCCTTTCTAATATTTGCTCCACTAATTCTTGTGAAGTCGGTTCAGATTTGGATTTAATAGCGTCATATTTTTTGAGTTCTTCTTGAACAATGCTTCTAACTTTGTCTTCAGATGCTCCCGATGCTCTTGAGGATGAATCGCTAATTGCAATCTTAGACTCACTAGATTCCACTCCAGTAGCTCTTCCAACTGCAGTTCCACACCCAACAAAGATTATTGCGGCACTCAAAGCGCCTAGCATTAGCAATATTGCTTTCATTCATATCTCCCAAATTTAGTCATCCAAATATTGTAGGGCAGTAGTTGGGAAAAGAAAGAGTATTTTCACCTAGCTTAGGATTACAGGAATATAGGAATAGGTGGGAGAGTATCCGAATAATTCAAAAATCTGTGTGGAGCTATGCTCGCTGGATAGAGATGGCTAGAGACGAACCCCCTTGTGCTATTATCCCGCCATGAAAGCATATGTTTTTTTAATCATGATTTTTCTACTTGTCGTTGGCTGTGATGGCGGGAAAATAATCTACTACCAAACCCAGTGGAATGAATTTGAAGACAACGTCGGTAGTTTCCATACGATCAAGATTGATGGAACAGACGATAAGGTGATTATAGAAGATTTAAAAATACCAAAGGACGCACATGTCGGTCCTATATGTCCTTCTCCCAACGGACAACAAATCGTATTCGCAACATATAGGCATTGGGGCCCTGACCCGGAAACAGTAATTCACGTAATCGACATGGATGGAACTAACCAATCAGAGCTACTGAGGGCAGAAAGGCTTTCTATCTCAATTAAGTGTTGGTCATCCGAATACAATAAAATTTTGTTTACAGAGTATGTGGGGAAGGATTCTGCCGAAATATTTATAATGGACGCCGATGGTTCGAATCAAGAAAAAATCTTGGCCGGAAACGTGGGTGAAGCCGCATGGTCAACTACCGGGGACAAAATAATTTTTCATAAAAGGACGACGAATTTTTCTAATGGTAATGATAAGACTGGGTTTTATTCTGTTGACAGGAATGGCTTGAACATAAGGTTTATTGTCGAATATTGGCCTAGTAGCGGTGACGATACCTGTTATCCAGAGAATTTTTCTAAAAAGGGAAATCGACTGCTATGTAGCACGAGGGATTGGGAAGGGGAAAATGCCTTATATTTCATAGACTTTCCTGGTCCTAGGAACGATACCGATTTAAGCGAAGGGGGAGCATTAGAAATATCGGGAAGTAACGGTGAGCCGATAGGCGATACTGTTTTCCCAAAAGAAAATACAACAGGCATATGGAATAAAACACTTATTGCTGCTTTTGGCGATGATTGGCATGCTTGCGAACTTTGGTTAGAGAACGAAGAAAAGATACTTGGCACCTATTGGGATGAAGATAATAATGACAATATGTATGTTATTAATTCTGATGGCACTGGAAAAGTTGGAATTAAAAAAGGCCCCCACCTGTCATTTGCATGTAACTCCGCATGGGTTAAATGACAGACCTTCTCCACCAATTTAACAGCATTCTCCTGGCAGTATTTAAAACCCTCTGCCTTAGAAACCAGGTGTTTATATAAAGTCGGATGAGACCTATCTAAATCGCTTTGCAAGTACAAGGTTAGGGAGTAAAATGCTCTCGGTCACACGACAATTTTATGTATTACTCCAGTGGCCTGAGGTTCTAATATGAGATTAAAAGACTGCCATAATTTTCACGATTTTAGGAAGCTTGCTAGAAAGAAGATACCATCGCCTATATTCCATTATATAGATGGAGCGGCGGAAGATGAGACAACTCACCAAAGAAATACAAGTGCCTATAGTGATGTAGATTTAGTTCCAAATGTCTTAAGGGGCGTGGAGAATATAGATCTTTCAACTACAATTTTNGGTAAAAANTTAGANTTACCNTTTTATTTATCACCGACAGCACTGCAACGNCTTTTTCACTANGANGGAGAAAGAGCAGTCGCGAAAGCAGCTGAGAAATACAAGACNATGTTCGGACTGTCTACGNTNGGCACNGTCCCTATTGAAGAGCTCAATATCGTAAATACTCCGAAAATGTTTCAATTTTATTATCACAAAGACCGTGGCATAAATGATGCTATTCTGGAAAAAGTGAAGGCTTCCACTTTTGATGTGCTAGCACTAACGGTTGACACAATAACAGCTGGAAATAGAGAAAGGGACATTAGAACAGGATTTAAATCTCCACCTCAACTAACCTTATCTAGTTTATTTAGCTTTATATCTAAACCGATGTGGGGATTGAATTATGTGTTTAGAGAAAAACACGAATTACCTCTCTTGAAAGATAATGTGTCTGCACTGTCTAATGTCTCAACTTCTATAGGGAGTTATTTTTCTACAATGCTTGATCAATCAATGAATTGGGATGACGCGGAAAAACTTGCGTCTGATTGGGGTGGGCATTTTGCTCTCAAAGGAGTAATGAATGTTGAGGANGCGAAAAGAGCAGTGGATATAGGTTGCACAGGAATTATAGTCTCTAACCATGGGGGACGACAGTTAGATGGACAAAGATCAAACTTTGATCAATTAGCAGAAATAGTTGATGCTGTCGGAGATAAGGTGGATGTTATTTGCGAAGGGGGAATACAAAGATCAACGCACATGCTCAAAGCATTATCAATAGGGGCTAAAGCTGTGGCGGGTGGAAGACTATACCTCTATGCGTTAGCGGCAGCTGGTCAAGAAGGAGTTGAAAGTGCTCTGAGTCTTTATAAAACTGCTTTAGAGCGAGATATGAAACTTATGGGTTGTACTAATATAAACGAGCTCAATAGAGGTAATTTAAGATTCAGAAATTACAATCACACTCAATCTGAATAATTCAAAAAGTTGTGATGGGCTATGCTCGCTGTATAGAGATGGCGAGAGATGAAGTCGATTCTAGCGAGTCATTGTGACTGAGTTACCTAACTCTTACTTTGCAGGTTGTTTAATTGGTTGAGACAAACGCATCTACTACTCTAATAATTGAATAGCATCCTTCAAGTGGTCAGGCTTCACAGATAGATATATTTGAGTAGTATCCAAGCTAGTATGTCCCAACAGCTCTTGTACCACCTTTATATTCGCCCCTTTCTCTACTAGGTTTGTAGCAAAGTAATGCCTCAAGCTATGAGCCTTAATCGGCGCTCCAGCCTTATCACCGAATCTTTTCTGCTATCCTTCGAATACATTAGGAGCAGAATTGTTTTAGCCACAGTTTAAATCAAGAAATGTTTATGGAGTAGGCTTTATGATTCACGTATTTCAACCAGACAAATATTACCTTTCAATCGGTTCCCACAGCCCGGCATTGGAGATAAATAGTGGAGATACAGTTACTACTACTACTGTAGACGCAGGAGGGTTTGATAAAAATGGCGTTTCTGTATCAGAACGAGGAAACCCACAAACGGGACCGATATATGTGAAAGGAGCCTCCCCTGGGGACGTTTTGGCAGTTCGATTTAACAAAATATGGCCAAACCGCGCACACGGATTTTGCAGGCCAAAGATAGCCGCCAATGTGTTGGAACCGGGCCATGAAGCTGGGGTTGATGATTTGGATACTTTTAATTTCATATTAGATTTTGAATCTGCTANAGCTAAAATAGAGAATCCTTCGAATGCACTAAAAAATCTTTCAGTCCCAATTCGCCCTATGATTGGTTGTTTCGGNGTCGCTCCGGATCGTGGCCAGTCGATTTCAACCGCCACATCAGGCCCTTATGGTGGAAACATGGATTATCGAGGTTTCAAGACAGGGGTAACCGCGTACCTTCCTGTTTTTGTAGANGGAGCTCTTTTTCATATTGGGGACGGGCATGCCTGGCAATCTGATGGTGAAATACTGGGCACTGGCATTGAAATATCAATGGATGTGAGCTTCACCCTGACAGTAATTCCAAAGGTTGAAATATTGTGGCCAAGAGGGCAGGATCAAAATTTTATTTTCACCGCTGGAAATATGAGACCGTTAGATCAAGCCTTACAACATTGTAATTCCGAAATGCTGAGATGGTTAANTGAAGATTATGAAATGCTACTACCNGACGCAAATATTTTGATGGGGACATACGTAGAGTACGATGTCGGAAATGTTTTTGATCCTGCTTACACTATGATTTGTAAAATACCGAAATCTGTCTTGCCAGTTGCAAAACAGGGGTCTTTACTTTCACAGTCGCTTTAACTTCTATGTTTCTGACTAGGACCCTCTAAACCATTTGTGAAAGTCTTCCAGGGTGGATATGTCGCCAGACACAGATATCTCATTAATGTTATAGGCTTCATGAATATTTTTCCGTGCTGTAACCATTAGGGCAAAATCTTGATAGGTAGTTTCAACAGTTGTTACAGGGGGAGTAATTTTTTTAAAGGGTTGTTCAAATATATTAAGCGTCCCACGCCAGGTTTGAACCCTTAAGCATTGGTTGTCATCAAAATTAAAATCTATAGTAACCGGTTCGGTTTGTTCTTGATCTGGAGTGTATAACCAACTAGTTATTTTTGATTCTTTCCATACTTCAGATAATAGCTGGGCTTCGTCATTAAGTATTTGGTAGGAGGGGTCTATAGATGAAAAGATGTCCCAAGAATGAATGACAATTTCCATTAGCTTCATTTTGAGAAACAAATAAGGGGAAAATTGGCCTGCCGGATGATAGGCAGGAATATGCCAATTTTGCGGAGAAAGGTTTTGGAATACCTCGATGAGATTAGATTCCATATTTGTCATAGTACTAAGCAATTGTTTTACGTCTGGGAAGGCTGTCTCTGATATTTGTATAGCCCGTGAAGCGATTCCTGATGCCATGCTTTGAGCATTACCTGTACCGGGATTTGGCATACCTTCAGATGGATTACCGTCCCCTGCTATAGACCTTGTTATAGAGTTTAGAAAGAATCCATCAATGGCCAAGGTGTGCGAGCAGATATCCTTTATGGCCCATTGATGGCATCTACTCGGTATTTCCCATGCTTCGGGTTCAAGCTCTGACATTTCACGAATGAACTTGATTGAACTTTCCTTCACAACATTGAGGATTGGGTCAAGATTCATAATGTCAGTCATTTTGAGGAGGTTTTACTCTTTTTGCTAAATCTCCAGGTACGGCTTTCTCCATCATGTTAAACATTTCTTCCGTGAAAAATGGGAGTCCTGTAGAAGCATTGACGCCACCGTCGACAGATATTATTTCCCCGTTTATAAAACTAGACGCGTCGGACGCTAGCAGAAGTAAAGCTCCTGCTAGTTCTTCTGGTTTTCCTATTCTTCCCATAGGAGAGTTTGCACTGATATGGTCTAAAAACATGCCTGGTCTTACCCAAGAACCAGTCATTTCACTGGGAAACCATCCTGGTGCTATTGCGTTTACTCTGACTCCTCTGTCGGCCCAATTCGCTGCCAAACTTTTGGTTAAATTNGTAACTGCCCCTTTTGTTGCTTGGTACGCTGCTGGCATGCCACGCATCCCATTTAGCCCCGCCACAGAGGACAAATTAATTATCGATCCACCTTTGCCATCTCCGAGCATACGTATACCTGCTTCTTTGCAGCAGTACCATAAGCCTATGAGATTAACTTTAACTGTTTGTTCAAACATAGAGTCGGTTATGTTTTCTGGAACAGACCCAGCTTCGGCTATTTGTCCCGCGTTATTGACGAGTATATCGACTCGCCCAAATCTGTCTTCTGCTTCTGAAAACAGGTTGGATACTTGACCTGATTCTGTTACGTCGCATTGACTTACTAGACAAGATAAATCTTTGGATTCTAGAGACTGTTTAATGGTATTGAGTTTGTCTAACCTTCTAGCAGAAAGGACTACATTGGCTCCTCTCTTGGCTAGAATCTCCGCAAATGTGACACCTAGTCCTGAAGAAGCTCCAGTTATTATGGCAGTTTTGTTCTTTATATCNAAGACCGGATCAAAATAATTCATACTACCTCCATGATAGCTAACCGATATATATTCTCAAAAGGTATCTAATAGATTTTACCAATACCACACTTTGAATGTAGTCAAAGTATGTGGAAAACAAGGCCATCACAATATACTTCAGTAGTCATGTTTTCAGCTATAAGATTTATATTAGTTTGTGATAGTCTTCCTGAATGTTATTTTGTCAGCCTCGAGTAAGGCCGCTGGACTATTAATGTATGACACCATAGTGTGGATCTCAATCGGGTTTTTGAGTGGTTCAATTCCATGGTCGGTGATTTGCGTTAGGGTTTTTTCTAACAAGGATCTCAGGGAGACTGGGGATGGTAATCCTGGTGCGACCAACGCATGGATCTCGTCTGGTTGGATTGTCGGGGTGATATCTATGTTGTTTGATGTCATGAAGGCCGTGGTACCTGTTTGGGTATTTACAAACTATGTCACGAGTTTTTCATTGCTTTTATATCCTTTATTTGTGAGTCTTGTGGCAATATCCCCAATATTAGGACATGCATATTCGCCATTTCTTAGATTCAGAGGAGGTAAGGCCTTGGCTCCTAGCTGGGGCACTTGGATTGCCCTTACGTCTGGTATGGCGTTTCCTGTAGCTTTGATTGTTCTTGGGTTAATCCATTTGATGCAAAAAAATCATGCCATAACCGTTACTACCTGTTTGGTTTCTTTCATACTTCTCTTTATTATTCTTGATGCGAGATCGTTGGCTATATTCGGATTTTTGAATCTGGCATTAGTGATTTTTAAGCATAGGTTTGAATATCGCCATGGAATCGTACTTAGAAACTGGGTAAGGATTTGAGGTGAATGACATTTAGTACTCTGGTAATCACTGTAGTTTGGATTTTTACATTTGTACCGTTATTCATTGCTATATGGAATTCCAAATATTTATCCACTCCTAAATCGTTTTGGGGAAAGGAATATCATAATGAATCCGACCTGTCCGTGACAGTCTTGATACCTGCGAGAAATGAAGGTAGAAATATTCATAAAGTCCTCACAGCTTTGAGATTTCAAAGTTATAGTAACTACGAAGTAATCGTATTAAATGACCGATCTGATGATGATACGGCAGAGGTGGTGGCTCAGTTTTTCAGTTCGGACTTTGCGATTCGTTTACTAGAAGGAGAGGAGCCACCAGATGGATGGCTTGGCAAACATTGGGCCTGTCACCAATTATCTCTAGAAGCCAAAGGAGATTATTTATTATTTGTTGACGCGGATACCATTCTAGATAAAGATGCTATTCGAATGGCTGTTCGCGAGGCAGCAGCTGGAAATTGTGATCTTCTGACTATGATTCCATCGAGATGTGCGAATAATTTTGTCGAACGAAGTCTGTACGGATTTATTGACTGGGCGATTTGTGCTTGGTTACCTCTAGAAGTAGCACATAGCTCTACTAATTCTTATCTTTCAGCTAGCTACGGGCAGTTTATGCTATTTAGAAAAGACGCTTATTTTTTAACTGGAGGGCATAAGAACATCAAAGATTTGGCGGTTGACGATTTCGGTCTTGGACGCCTGGTAAAAAGCTCTGGGTTACGATGGAAATTGATGGATGGGACTAGTATAGTGTCCGCACTTCCTTATAGTAATTTATATGATACCGTGAAAGGGATTTCTCGAAGCTTATCGCCGGCGCTTGATTACAGACTCAGCCTAATTTTCTCAATTTCGATAGGCCTAATGGTGCTATTTTATTTCCCGGTTTTGTGCCTCTTTATGAGTTTTAACGAAGGTGGNTATTTTGATTATAGATCGATACTATCTTTTGGTTCGATAATACAACTCTTATTGTCCCATTTAATTATATTTAAAAGATTTTCCCATAGTCTTANGGTAGTTCCCTTTGTTCATGTCAGCGTCATATTAATGATAATGATCGCATGTCACTCATTATTTTCGAATTTATTTGGATATGCTACTTGGAAACAAAGGAACACGGCGATAAGGAAAATCAAATTTTGAAATGAGCCGTACAGCTTGTGAAATTCTGTCTTCCGTGGTTAGTGCCAAAAGTTACTAATGTTTATAAAAATCCGATTTCTAAATTTTTACGAACTTGTTGTTAAANATTTACCGCGNCGTGGTTTTCAAACCATTCCTTTTTAATTTGGAAGTAGATTTACTAGCAATATAGTCATAAAATATGACGTCATTTGGAGTAGTACATGTCAAATTCACGATTCACCATAATTGGTGAAAATATTCATACGACGCGTGTCCTTCGGAGAGATGGGAGTAGGGTCGAACAAAGGGAAAATGGCGAAGAATGTGTTGTTTATAAAACCCCCGACGGGATTACTTCTTTCATGCCTATACCCGATTCTTTCAAAGAAACTCAGGTATATATTCAGGGAAGAGTAAAGCACTTTATGGTTGCTGTAACACTTGGGATGTCCGATTCTATAGAGGATCGACGTCAGGGAGAGAGTTATATTCTGGCTGAGATAAAGAGACAAGAATCTAATGGAAGTGATTTTCTTGACCTGAATATCGATGAGATTTCTTATAAGCTTGATGTGCAAAAAAAAGCTATTGAATGGTTGGTAGAATTTTATTCCGCGGTCGCTAATACCCCCCCAAGTATAGACTCCTCAAGTTTTGAAATAATTCAACATGGTATTAAGACTTATCAGAATGCTGGATTGCCTCAGGGTGCTCCAATGATAAATTCAGCTTCATTAGAAAGAGTTTCTGTTTTGGATTTGGTGGTTGAAAATGATTCCTATGTGATTGTTACTGCGGCCGGCAGTGAATCCATGCCAAATGGAATTGAAGATAGGATTTCGAATGTTTCCAAAATTGTGGATCAGTGCATAGAAAGGCGAATACCACTTTCAAAGATCTATGTAGACCCCTTGGTGTTTCCTATTTCTGTGGATCAAAATTTCGGCAATCACTTCCTGAAGGCTGTCTCAAAGATTCGTGAGGAGTATGGCGAAGAAATCAATATAACTGGCGGATTAAGTAACATATCTTTTGGGTTGCCTGCGCGAAGACTGATAAATGACACGTTTATCAGCCTTTCAATGGGATCAGGTGTGGATTCTGCTATTTTAAATCCAGTAGAGAGTAAATTGGAAAGAATACTGGACCTAGATATGGAGTCAGAACCGGTTCAAGCCGCGACTGATATGCTCCTAGGAAAAGATGAATATTGTATGAAATTTCTAAGCGAATTCAGGGAAGGTAAACTTTCTAGGATCTAAAATCATCTTAACGAATTTTGTGAAAAGAAGTTAAAAAGTAGGTCTTTTTTGACATGGACAAAGTCATTGGTATACTCATGCCAATAAAAAAGACATAACTTTGGAATAAGTTGAAACGGAGGAGGTTGGAAATGACCACAGTTCGCTCAAGGCAAGACGCTTTATTGATGGCACATCTTTTGAGGAGGGCTGGATTTGGAGCAACCCCGTACGAAATGGATGCCGCCCTTGAGAGGGGGTACGATAAAGTTCTTGATGATTTGTTGAATCCAGATCACCCGGATTTGATACCTGATGATTTGATAAGAAGATACCACGTAGATCAATCTGACCTTCGAAGTAGTGGGGGTGCTCACTGGGTATATAGGTTGGTTATGACTGATACTCCTTTGAGAGAAAAAATGTGTCTTTTTTGGCATAGAGTTTTTGCCACTGCTACTACTAAACTAATACAGAGTAGGGTGGTTACAAATCAGGTAGATATGTTCAGGAAATACGGAATGGGTCGATTTGATGATCTACTTATTGAATTGTCCAGGGATCCGGCAATGATTATGTGGTTAGATAATCAGGATAACCATGGATCCAATATCAATGAGAACTATGGGAGAGAAATCCTCGAGTTATTTTCTATGGGAGTTGGAAACTACTCTGAGGATGATATAAAAGAGACAGCTAGAGCATTCACAGGGTGGCGAGTGGTCAATCCTGATTATATGTCGATAAGGATGAGAAATAACACAGCCAGGCCATATGGTTATATGTCGTGGCAATTCGAATATGATGATGAAGACCATGACAATGGAGAAAAAACAATATTGGGTCAAAAGGGTAATTGGAATGGCGAGGATGCAGTCAGAATAATTTGTGAACAAGAAGCAACGGCTGAATTTGTGGCCCGCCATTTGTATCACTTTTTTGTCGCCGATGAACTACCTGTTCCTCAATGGCCTCATGAAGATCCAAAGGACCCAGAGGCAATCCAGATATTATGTAAATCTTATTTTGAAAACGATCATAATATTGGAGCTATGCTGAAGACTTTATTTGAATCAGAATTTTTTAGGGATGCTGGATCCAGGTATGCTCGGATAAAGAGCCCAGCAGAGATGGTGATTGGTACCATGCGTTTGGCAGGACCCATCGAACTTCCATCCCAGGAGACCGATATGGCTGATAGTGCATGCGCAAACATGGGTCAGGCTCTAATGCGGCCGCCGAGTGTTGAGGGCTGGCAAGGTGGAACTGAGTGGATTAATACTGGCTCCTACGTGGAAAGGGTCAATTTTGCCGGTAGGATTTTAAACGATCCTGACAAAGTAGGCGTCCGTGACATTATAAATCGTATTAAAGATTTAAACGGCGGAGCAACCATGACGTCCGATGAATTGGTCGATAATTGTCTTGAGGTCTTGGGGCCTTTAGAGGTAATGGATACAACGCGGGCGGGCTTGAAAGATTATGCCGGTAAGTTCGTGGATTTAGCATGGTCGGACGAATTTTCCAGCAGCGAGTTTGATCGCGCAGCAGTAGCACTAATCCAGTTAGTCGTATCCAGTCAAGAATATCAGACTGTTTGAAATATTGAGAGGTAAATCATGACTACAACAGCCTTTGAATTAAAGTATGTAACCAATGTGGGATTTTGTGCCGACTTCGGTGGTAGAGGTTTTCAACTGCCGTCATCTATGGCTATAAGGCCAGATGGAGTGATATTTGTGGTAAGTAGAGGGAAGTCATCTACCAAGCCATCAAATGGGATACAAATGGTCACCAAAGATCATGACTTTTTAGGTCAGATTGGGACTTATGGGCCAGGATTGGGGGGAATGGTTTGGCCAACGTCTGTTGCATTAGACAATGATGACAATTTGTATTTGTCTGATGAATATTTTAATAAAATAACCAAATATGATCGTGAAGGTAATCCTTTGTCAGAATGGGGAACAAAAGGTTCAGGTCAAGGTGAATTTAATCAACCAAGCGGGTTGTTGATTCGCAGCGATGTAATGTATGTGGTTGATTCGAGAAATAATAGAGTCCAAATGTATAGCCTTGAGGGAGAGTTTAAAGGTCAATGGGGTTCGGAGGGTGACGGACAAGGCGAATTCAATTTACCTTGGGGTATATGTGACGATTCCGAAGGCAATATCTATATTGCCGATTGGCGCAATGATAGGCTACAAAAATTNGATTCAGATGGAAAGTATATATCCGTTATTGGGGGAGGGAATTCCTCCGTTTTTGATCGACCTTCTGATGTTGCCGTCGATGGTGATGGGAATGTCTATGTTGCAGACTGGGGCAGCCAGCAGCTTTTAGTGTCTGATCAATCAGGTCATATTTTGGATTCCAAAAGAGGTGAAGCGGATTTGAGTCCATGGTCTGTAGAGTATTTGGAATCACAGGACGACGAAAGGAAAGCAAGAGAATCATTTGTTCCAGTTTATGATGCAGATACTATGGATCCATCAGAAATTTCCGCTAGGATGGAGCCATACTTCTGGGATCCCGTTGCAGTTGAATTGGATGAAGAGGGTAGAGTTTATGTACTTGAAACTGGCAGACACCGTTTTCAAATATTTGAGAGGCTATAAACTCGATCAAGTTTTACCTTAACCTATAGAGATTTCTATTTTAATGCAGTGTGACTAATGGAGGAGCTTTTGACCACAATTAAGAGCAAGGCGGATTTAGGATTGATAGCGCATTTATTAAGAAGGGCGGGCTTCGGAGCGACCCCGGAAGAAATGGACCGCTTCAGTAAGATGGATTATGATGAAATAGTTGGGCAGCTGATCGATTTTAGTGGTGACGATTACATTCCCCAGGATATTATTTCTAGATTCCATAAGGATCAATCTGATTTTAGAGGCGCCCCAGGAGCGGGAGCTCATTGGATATATCGGATGGTAATGACCGACACTCCTCTTCGAGAAAAAATGTGTCTGTTTTGGCATCGTATTTTCGCGACGGCGGGAACGAAACTCATACAAAGAAGGGTGCTCTTAAATCAAATTGGCATGTTCAGAGAAAAAGGATTTGGCAGATTTGATGATTTGTTATTAGGGTTGTCGAAAGATCCGGCTATGATCATGTGGTTGGATAATCAGGATAATCATGGTTCAAGTATAAACGAGAATTACGGCAGGGAAATTCTAGAACTATTCTCGATGGGCGTAGGTAATTACACTGAAGACGATATTAAAGAAACGGCGAGGGCTTTCACTGGATGGAGTGTCGTAAACCCGGAATATATGTCAATAAAGATGAGGAATAATACGGTTCGCCCGTATGGATACATTTCATGGCAATATCAATATGACTCTAAGGATCATGACGGTGGCCCTAAAACTATTTTGGGAGAGACGGGAAATTGGGATGGTGAAGACGCAGTTCGCATTATATGTGAACAACAAGCTACTGCAGAGTATATAGCCAGGCATTTGTACCATTTTTTTGTGGCGGATGAGGTTCCTGTGCCTCAATGGGCTCACGAGGCGCCTAGAGATCCTGCGGCAATAGACCTTATGGTCCAATCATATTTTCAAAATGGGCATAGTATCAAGGCTATGGTAGAGGTTATGTTCAAATCTGATTTTTTCAAAAAGGAATCTGTAAGATACGCAAGAATAAAAAGCCCGGCGGAGATGGTGGTCGGCACTATGAGATTGGCTGGGCCAATAGAACTCCCATCGGATGATACCTACTATGCGCGATCTGTCTGTTCCAACATGGGTCAGGCATTATTGGACCCTCCCAGCGTTGAAGGATGGCAAGGAGGAAACGAATGGATAAATACGGGAACATATGTTGAAAGGATCAATTTTGCATCTAAAGTATTAAATGACCCTGATAAACAAGGGGTTCGTAATATAATTGACCGTATAAAATTGGTTGGCTTGAGTGGAGAGATGACTTCAGATGAATTGGTAAAGGCATGCCTAGAAGTTTTGGGACCTTTAGATGTCTTGGACACCACGGAAAACGGCCTAAGAGAGTTTGCCTCAAAATATGGCAATTTGGCGTGGAATGATTCCGAATCTGCTACCCAATTTGACAGGGCGGCACTTTCAGTCATCCAACTAATTGTTTGTACTCAAGAATATCAAACGGTGTAGTTATCTGCAGGAGGATTGGAAAAGAAAATGGTGATTGCAGATTTTAGGCTTAAATACAATTCAAATGTGGGGTTTGCAAGTGATCAGGGAGGCCGAGGATTTCAGCACCCGTCACATATGGCAATGCGATCCGACAAAAGAATTTTTGTAGCTAGTCGAGGAGTAGGCCCTACAGTTGGGATACAGATGGTATCTAGAGATTTTGAATTCTTCGGTAAAATCGGTTCCCAAGGAACTTCAGTGGGACAAATGATGGAACCTAGTGCGATAGCTTTTGATTCGGATGAGAATATGTACGTTGCGGATGAAAAGTTGGATCGGGTGACTAGATTTGATTACGAAGGACAGGTTATTGATGCGTGGGGTGTTTCAGGTAAAGGCCTTGGTGAGCTTCGCCGGCCGACAGGGCTGCTAATAATTGATGACGTGGTTTACGTTTCTGATGCACTGAATCATAGGATTCAGCGATATTACACAGATGGGAGATTTATAGATCAATTTAACTCAACAAAAACTATAGAGTCACAATTGAGATATCCATGGGGAATAACTAGTGGTTTGGACAGAGATTTGTATGTTGCTGATTGGGGTAATGACAGAATAGCGCGATTTGATCTCAATGGAAACTTGATGTCAGTGTTGTCTAAAGGATTAGGCGCAGAATTACCTTTTAATAGACCTGCTGATGTCGCAGTCGACCCAGATGGGAATATTTATGTCGCTGACTGGGGGAATCAAGTTTTACAGATTTTTGATCAAAACGACAAGTTCTTATATATGAGTAGAGGTGAAGCGGATCTTAATCAATGGGCTCTCGAATATTTTGAAGCCCAGCAGGATGAAAAACAGGCTCGATCAAGTTATGTACCTGTTTATGAGACCGATACTGAAGATGTTAGAGAAGTTTCGGCACGGATAGAACCATATTTCTGGGATCCATGCTCCGTAATGGTTGATGCAGATAGTAGGGTCTATGTGCTAGAAACCTGTAGGCATAGATTTCAAATTTTTGAAAGAATTTAATAGAATCGTTATCATATAGGAAATAGGAGAATACTATGGGTGATAAAAAAATAGTTGTTGTACAGTTATCTGGGGGAAACGATTATCTTAATTGCGTTATTCCATATGACAACCCGCACTATGTCGATAACAGGCCGAATGTCCGTATAACGGAAGATAGAGTAATACCTATAGGGGACGGATTAGGGTTCAATCCTGTAATGAGTCCCATTAAGGATTTGTATGACGAGGGCAAAGTAGCTGTTATTCATGGAGTTGGTTATCCGGTTCCCAATAGATCTCATTTTAGATCGATGGATATATGGCATACTGCAGAACCTACAAAAGTTGGCAATGAGGGCTGGTTAGGCAATGCTATAAACCAAATGTATCCGGAGCATGATAATGTCGTTGCCGCCGTCAATTTCGGTGCTGGATTGCCACGGGCCCTTGTTTCTCATGGAGCCCCCGTTGCTTCTGTCACCGATTTGAATACATATGGTCTTATGAATCATGTGAGTGAGCTAGACCAACGAAACGAGGCACTTCAGGCCTTTAAAGACATGTACTCTCAGGCTATTGGTAGCGGCCCTGTTATGGATTATCTCAGTCAAACTGGTCTCGACGCTTTGAAAGGAGCAGAGATATTGGGTGGAGTTACTAAAAAGTATTCATCAGATGTTGAATATGCGGAAAACTCCTTTGCTAAAGCAATGAAGGGAGCTGCACAAGTCTTACAGGCTGATATTGGTACTAGGATATGCTATACCCAGCATGGCAGTTTTGACGCTCATACCAACGGTATCGCCCTTCAGGAAGGTCTTTTGACCGACGTAAGTGGTGGGATCTATGATTTTTACGATGATATGAAGAGAGCAAACAAGAGCGATGATGTCATCATGTTTGTCTTTACAGAATTCGGGAGAAGAGTTAAGGATAACGGCAATGGAACGGACCATGGATCTGGAGGGGTTGCATTTGTGATAGGAGATCAGGTTGAGGGTGGTCAGTACAGTGAATATCCCTCTTTAGCGCCTGACCAGTTAGTGGAAGGAGATTTGAGATTCAACTTGGACTTTCGGAGTCTTTACACAGAGATGTTAGAGGACTGGTTGGAAGTTGACTCGAGGCCTGTCGTGAAAGGTGAATATGAAAAGGTTGGTTTTTTGAAGAGTTAGAGACAAGATTATTAGGAAAAAAAACCGCAGGAATNNNNATTCCTGCGGTTTTTTTTATTTTTGCCTGTCATAGATCCAGTCAACCTTCGTCTTTATGTAGATCCAGGAAAGTTCTGGTTTTAAAAGCTTATTGGTTGCCTTTTATAACCTCTGAGGAAGTTAGTTCCTTTATCTCCTTATCATTCATACCCAATACATTTTTCATTACCTCATTTGTATGCTCTCCCAAAATGGGGGGAGTAGTAGTTGGTTGGGCAGGGGTTCTACTTAGGTGCTGCAGGGCGCTTCCGAGCAAATCGATTTTCCCAAGGTTGGGATGATCCATCTGCCACACAGATTTTCGAGCCTCGGCCTGAGGGTCTTTAAATACTTCCTCCAAAGTGTTTATTGAAGTGACTGTTAACCCTGATTCTTGCAACACTGTCATCCAGTGTGATTTGGGATTTTTCATAAATTGGTCGTTCAGTAAGATTTCAAGTTCTTTCCTGTTTTTAACTCTGTCTGCATTACTTAGAAATCTTTGGTCATCCGCTAATTCTGGTTTTCCCACGGCTTCGCACATACGCTTAAATTGGTCGTCATTATTGGCGGCTGTCATGAAATTGCCATCTGATGCTGTGAAATCTTGGTATGGTGCAACCTGGGGATGGGCGTTTCCAATTCTTCCCGGTGCTTCTCCTGTGGCCAGATAGCTCTGAGCTATGTTCGCCATACAAGCGATTCCTACATCGAATAGCGAAACATCCACGTGCTGTCCTTTACCACTCAAGGATCGTTCGTGAACAGCTGATAAAATGCCAATGGTAGAGGTAAGTCCCGTCATGATGTCGATCCACGCAGCTCCAACCTTAGTGGGACCTCCTTCCGTCTCTCCGGTGACGCTCATTATTCCTGTCAACCCTTGCAGGGCCGCATCATATCCGGGTTCAGGCGCTCTCGGCCCTGTTTGCCCATAGCCAGTAACAGAGGCGTAAATTATTCTGGGGTTCAAGGCAGAAATGGATTCGTAATCGAGGCCAAATCTGGCCATGTTTCCGACCTTGAAATTCTCCACAAAAATATCCGCTTTTTTGGCTAAATCTTTAATGATTTTTTGACCTTTTTCATCTCTGAGATTAACGATAATACTTTTTTTGCCACGGTTCGCGGAGAGGTAGTATGCGCTCTCATCACCGATAAAAGGAGGACCCCATCCTCGTGTGTCGTCTCCCCATGGGGATTCTACTTTCCACACTTCCGCCCCAAGGTCGGCAAGTATTTGCGTTCCGAATGGCCCTGCGAGAATCCTTGATAAATCTAAGACTTTTAAATCTTTTAATGCGCTCATAGCATCTCCATTAGCTAAGTGAAATTATTAATGAATGTTAATAGTTTGTTATGCCCTCTACAACTGTTGCTATCCTAAGTGATCAGATGAGGACAATCTGATATGNGATTGGATGTATCCAGGTTGTTACCTTCTGGGTTCCCAGGAGAAAAATTTCAGAGAAGCAATAAGCCCGATTGCCAGCCAGCCAGATAAAATTATGTAATTCTCTGGATTGTTCAGTAACCCTGAGGAGAATGGGCTATAAGCTTCTTGAAGGGATATCGAAAATGGTCTTACCGGAAATACTTGAGCAATTGAGTTCAACCACATTGGAGCGCTATCCATCGGTATAAAAACGTCAGATATAAACATTAGGGGAATTATAGATGCGTTGACCATAGGTGCGGCCGCGTCAGAATTAGGGATAACACAGGTAAAGGCGATTCCAAGACTAGTAAATGTAGCCGCTCCAAGAAGCATAGTAAGTAAAAACGTAACTATAGAGTTGGGGGGCAATGTGACATCGAAAGCAAGTAGCGCGATTAAAGCGATGATGACGGCTAATGCGAAGGATATTATTGTGTTATGGGCTATTTTACCGAGCATAAATATCATCAATGGTAAAGGGGTTCCACGGTATCGTTTAAGTACTCCGATATCTCTGTTGAGAGTTAGGGTCATGGCAATACCAGTATAGGAGGAACCTATAACCGAAAACGCCGTTATCATGGGGATGTATTTTGTTGCTCGTGAAACAGTACCACCATCAATTTCTACAGAGTCATTTCCAAAAATCCTAAGCATAAATAGGAATAAAAGAGGAAAAACTAAAGTGAAGAAAGCGGCTGCTGGATTTCTACGATATGTCTTGCTTTCATAAATTATTTGCCTAAGGAAAAGAGATAGATGTTTTTTTGAAGTCATTTAAGGATTCCTAGGTATATGTCTTCAAGGTTTTGTCTAGATACTTCTAAATTTTCGAGGTCTATTTCTTGCAATATTGCCCAGTTGGTTAGATCTGCAAGCACGGTGGTGGGATTTTCAGTATTTATTAATACTGTATCTTCTGAAGTCTCTGTAAGCTCTNGCAGATTTNGTGGTAATCGTGCTTTAGAATGATCCATATTAAAAGTGATCGTTGTTTTGTTATGGGAAATTCGAAGATCTTGTAATGATCCTTGCGCGACCAGTTTTCCATGATTCATAAGGGCGACTGTGTCTGCGAGATATTCGGCTTCTTCCATGTAGTGAGTAGTTAGTACAACCGTGGTTCCATCTGTTTTCAGATTCCTAATCATGTCCCAAAAATTTCGTCGTGCAGAAGGATCAAACCCCGTTGTCGGTTCATCCAGGAATAAGAGATCAGGGTTGCCACACAGACCAATGGCTACATCTAGCCGGCGTTTTTGTCCGCCCGAAAGTTTTTTTACTCTTTTATCTTTTTCTTCTGTTAAACCGGTCATATCTAAAAGCTCTGGGACTGATTTGGGAGATTCATAAAAATTGGAGAATTGATCTAGAATTTCTGATGCTGTTAAATATTGTTCTATACCGGTCTCCTGTAAAACTATTCCCACTTTTGAACGGAACGTGGAGGAGTACTCAGAAGGATCCATTCCTAAAACTTTGACATCCCCTGAAGTTTNCGACCTATGACCTTCGAGTATTTCGACAGTCGTGGTTTTACCAGCCCCATTTGGCCCGAGTAATGCGAATACTTCCCCTTGAGTAACTGATAGGGATACTTCATCTACAGCAAAGGAATCTCCGTACTTTTTTGTCAGCTTTTTTGTTTCTATCGCGTACAAATGATTTGACCGCCAAATAATTTAGAGAGCAGATTGCCATTCAATTGTATAATCCATATTGTGATCAGAGAAGTATCTGGAGTCGGAGTTTTTAATACCTTATACAAATCTGAAGTTAGAACAATGTGGTGAGGTACCGGGGATAACAGTTAATATACCTAATCGGAATGATCGATAAACACAAGATAAAGACAGATATCAAGGAAGTTATTGCAAAGGCATCTGAGTATGCAGAAATTACTGACTCAGAGGCACTTACACTCTCTGAATATTCAGAAGATTGCCTAAATGACTTGTGTCGTGCCGCTGGTCAAATCAGAGATCATGGAAAAGGAACAGTAATCACTTTTTCTCCGAAAGTTTTCATACCTTTGACGAGATTATGTCGTGATTACTGTGGATATTGCACCTTTAGAGTAGATCCTGACCAAACGGAAACTCTCTTTATGAACCCTGAAGAGGTGTTAAGCGTAGCGAAGGCTGGAGAAAATTTGGGATGTAGAGAAGCATTATTCACTCTTGGTGAAAGACCTGAACAGAAATATCCAGAGGCCAAAGGATGGCTTTNCGCCAATGGTTATGACAACACTTTACATTATTTGAGTGCAATGACTGAACTTGTGGTCAAGGAAACCAAACTTCTACCTCATGCCAATCCCGGGACCATGACTCATCGGGAGCTAAGTGCATTAAAAGACTCGAATCCTTCAACAGGTATCATGTTGGAAAGTACAAGTGACATTTTATATCAGGTCGGTGGGCCTCATGAATTTGCTCCTAGTAAGAGACCGATTGTGAGATTGAAGACAATTGCAATTGCTGGTGAATTAAAAATACCATTCACCACCGGCCTGCTTATAGGGATAGGTGAAACCATGCTTGACAGGATGGAATCATTACTGGAAATCAGGAACCTACAAAGGAAACATAACCACATACAAGAAATAATCATTCAGAATTTCAGGGCAAAACCGAAGACTCCTATGGCAGAATTCCCAGATGCTGAAACCCAAGAAATGCTTTGGACGGTTGCAGCAGCTCGCCTCATTTTAGGTCCGGAAGCCAACATACAAGTGCCGCCAAACCTTAGTTCTGATAACTATGAGATTTATTTAAATGCGGGAATTAACGACTGGGGTGGAGTTTCTCCTTTAACCATCGACTATGTTAATCCCGAGGCCCCATGGCCTCTGATAACAAACCTGAAACTCAAAACAGAGTCAGCAGGGTTCGAACTAAGGCCAAGATTGGCAGTGTATCCTGAATACTTCCTTGATACAGATGAATATTTACCGGTAAACTTACTCACGAAAGTGAGAAAATTGGCTGACGAGCAAGGGTATGTAAAGGATGGTATGAAGAGATATGTCTGATATTGAACCAAAGGATTTTGATGTGAACCTTTCGGTCTTTTTGGATTCGATAGATCCAGAGATAGCTCGTGTCTTAAAAAGTTCTATTGACGGTGATGATATTTCAGCATCAGACGCTTGTATGCTTTTAGATTCCAATGGGTTAGAGTACAACGCCACAGTTTTGGTTGCTGATGTGCTACGTAGAAGGACTGTAGGGGATGTTGTGACCTATGTCGTCAACAGGAATATTAATTTCACTAATGTTTGTATTAAAAGATGTGGATTCTGTGCGTTCAGTAGAGATTTCAGAGAAGAACAGGGTTATCTTTTACCAGTGGAAGAAATAGTCCGCCGATCTAAGGAAGCATGGGACTATGGAGCGACTGAGGTATGCATACAAGCGGGACTACCTCCCCAGATGGAGGGAGATTTGTACGTTAGGCTATGCGAAGCGATAAAGGCTGAGCTCCCAGATATGCATATACACGGGTTTTCTCCTGAAGAAGTCCTTTATGGGTCAATCCGTTCTAAAACATCGATAAGACAACATCTCAGCGATTTGAAAAAGGCAGGTGTTGGGAGCCTCCCCGGTACCTCCGCAGAGATATTGGATCAGGCTCTGAGGGATAAAATATCGCCAGGTCGCATAACCAAAGATCAGTGGATTGAAGTTATAACTACAGCTCATGACTTGGGCATACCAACTACCTCTACAGTAATGTTTGGGCATGTTGAAACAAATATGCAGATTGCTGAACATATTGACATTATTAGGAATATACAAATGGACACAGGAGGATTTACTGAGTTTGTTCCCCTGAGCTTCGTTAATTCCGAGGCCCCAATGTTTCTCAAAGGGCTTATTCCTGATGTTCGGACTGGGCCAACAGGGATGGACGTTGTGAAAGTGCATGCTGTCGCGCGAATTATGTTGAATAATTGGATTCCAAATATTCAAGCTTCGTGGGTAAAAGAAGGAGATAGAATTTCCCAGCTACTGCTCACAGCAGGTGTGAATGATTTGGGGGGTACTTTAATTAACGAAAGTATTTCTACGTCAGCGGGGGCACAGCATGGACAGTTAATGAAGCCTTCTCAATTCAGAGACATGATACGGGACGCTGGTAGGATACCAGCAGAAAGATACACAAATTATAGCCTGAGAAAGGTATACGATCAGTTAGACAATGAAAAAGATCCGCTAGACCTCTTGGAAGATAATGTAGAGGAAATTTTCGGATCATATAATAAGTTAATTGGAATGGACAATTTCCGCTTTGAGCACCCTCGAAAGGCTGCTGAAAGAACAGCTGGGTGATCACATAAAAATTGGATTAATGTGGCTGCGCAATTTTCAAGAGATGCGCGTGTTTCTCTCTTAACTTAATCACCTTTGGCGCAATTATGAACTGACAGTAAGGTTGGTAAGGGTTATTTTTGAAGAATGACTGATGGTAATCTTCACCTTCGTAGAACTTTGAGGCCGCGGTTACTTCGGTTACGATAGGTTCGGGAAATACCTTCTCATTATTTAGATATTTTATGGATTCTTCAGCGAACTCTTTTTGGGACTCGTNATTATAAAATATAGCGGATCTGTACTGAGTNCCTACATCAGCGCCNTGTCTGTTAAGGGTCGTTGGATCATGGTAGCTGAAAAAAATCTCTAGTACAGTTTGGTAGTCCAGTATAGATCCATCGTAATAAACTTCTACTGCCTCAGCATGCCCTGTGGTTCCAGAGCATATCTCTTCATATGATGGGTTTAGAGTCATTCCTCCCGTGTACCCGGACACTACTTTTTCCACTCCTTCAACCAATTCAAATACCGCTTCGATACACCAAAAACAACCCGCTGCCAACGTAGCTTTTTCTAAAGAACTCATATTTTTCCCACCTTGCATGTGTTTAAGACCAATACATCACCACACAATTTTGATTATACCTTCATATGGGCGCGTGTGTATTCGACAAATGATTCGTGTAGGATTCTCCGATGCTCAGTAACTGTGGACTAAACTAAAAAGTCTTATGAGGAAAATCCTTGAGAGGACTTTTAATTCTCTAAATGTACGTGGGTTTCGATTCATGTGGTTGGGAGATTTGACTCTTTCAACAGCGGAATTCATGGAAATCGTTATCTTGTCTTGGTACGTACTAGGACAAACTGAGTCTCCATTGGTTCTAGGTATATTCGCTGCACTGAGATTTACGGGTACGGTAGTAGCCCCACTTTTCGGGGTAATTGTAGATCGCTTGGGAAGGCGAAATATATATATATTTGCTCGGGTTTCATTCCTTATTTTGTCTTGTTCAGTCCTGATTTTGACATTTTTCAATCTTCTTAGTGTGCTAGTGGTTTTGATTGTTGCAGGCTTGGTCGGTTTTTCTCGTTCGCTCGATATGATTGTCAGGCAGTCTGTGCTTCCAGTAATTGTTTCTACGTCCCAATTGCAAAATGGTGTTGCACTGATGAGGACAGGTAGAGATTTAACTCAAATCGTTGGTCCGGTTATGGGTGGGGTTTTATTGGAATTAATAGGAATTGGAAAGAGCTATCTTTTTATTATTGCCTTGCATTTGTTTTCTCTTATGTTTGTATTTTTGATTCCTGGTGTGCCCAACATCGCCACAAAAACAACCCAGTCGATTATTGAGAATTTGAAAGGTGGATTTTCTTATGTCAAAGGCAATCCATTTTTATTTGGTCTTCTGGCTGTAGCATTTATTGTTAACTTGACTGCTTATCCATTAAATAACACCCTTTTGGCGGTGATAGCAAGGCAAGTGATGAACATTGATGCAGCCGGGCTAGGATGGTTGATGGGCACTTATTCTGCTGGCGGCCTGCTAGGTTCGATAATCATCGGTTATTTTTCTACCATGGAGAGAGCAGGAAGGGCTATGATACTTGGTTCAATATTGTGGCATATTGGTATTCTTGTAATGGCTTATATGCAGTGGTTTGCTATATCTCTACCCGTTCTATTTTTTGTGGGGATATCGCAGTCTTTTGCAATGGTAACTATGGCGATGATGCTATTGAAATATACATCAGAAGAAATGCGAGGAAGGGTTCTTGGACTCCGTCAGCTAGCAGTTTACGGGTTGCCGGTTGGCGTATTGATTTCAGGATTTGTAGCGGAAAATGCTGGTGCATCCTTGGCCTTGATATTTAATGGGGTGCTTGGTTTGTTTATACTAGTATTCGCTATTTTAAAATGGCCTGAAATGTTGAATAAAAGATAGACAAATGGAGAATAGAATATGAATCCTGAAGAGCAAAGAATTCGAGAATATCTTATCTCTCAAGGAAAAAAATATTCCTTTAAAAAACTGTGGACAAGGGCAATATCGGCTCGTTTAGAGCTTATAAAAGAAATCGAAGATATAACACAAGATCAGGCAGATTTTTCCTTTGATAAAGATGAGTGGACTATCTCAGAGATACTTGAGCATGTCTTGAGTAGCACTGGTAGGGTAAATCAACTGATATCGGAACTTGCTAATGGAAATGCTGGAGATTCTTCAGATATAGATCCGCCAAGAAAAATAACCAATTCTAGTATAGAGGAATTGCGTATAGGCATCCTAGAGGGTGCCTTCGAGTGGACAACAATGACAGAGAATTTGCCGTTACCACCAAATCTGGATAAGACGGCGAATCACGGCTTTTTTGGGGACATTCATGCTGGAGCTTGGTATTTGTTTCAAAGAGTTCATGATTTGGACCACTTAAACCAAATAAAGAATAATAAATCGCATGAAAAATATCCATCAAGAAAATAGGGAATGTGAAAAAATATGAAAATAGCAGTACGCTCCTTTCACGGAGTCACTTCAGACGTTAGAGATTGGAATCAAATAGCTGAATTTGCTAGAGAGGCCGAGTCGTTAGGTGCCGATTCTATTTGGACTTCTGAAGCTTGGGGAACCGATGCAATTACACCCCTGGCATATTTAGCTGCTGTGACATCAGAGATACGTCTAGGGACAGGGATCGTGCAAGTCGGGAGTCGGACTCCAGGTAATTTNGTAATGACTAGTTTAACTTTGCAATCTATGTCGGGAGGCAGGTTCATTCTTGGTTTAGGCACCAGCGGGCCTCAAGTAATGGAGGGATGGCATGGTGTCACATTTGGTAATCCTGTAATACGAACTAAAGAACTATTGGAAATTCTTAAGATAGGAGTATCCGGGGAAAAGCTTCAGTATCAGGGTAAATATTATCAATTGCCTTTAGAAGGAGGAGAAGGAAAGGCCATAAGAAGTAGTGCCAAGACCTGGGATGTTCCAGTTTATGTGGCCTCTCTTGGCCCGAGCAATTTGGAAATGACAGGAGAAAAAGCGGACGGGTGGATCGGTGGTTGTTTTATCCCTGAAACAGGGGATGTTTTTTTGGACAAAATTCAAGTAGGTCTTTCTCGTTCCGGAAGAAAGATTGATGACATTGATATATTGATACCAGTTTCCCTAGATTTTACAGATGAAGTTGACGAAGCTGCAAAAAAACATGCTCGTGGATATGGATTTACTTTTGGAGCCATGGGATCGGTAAAAAATAATTTCTATAAAAATGCATATGCACGACAAGGCTATGGTGAGGTTGTGGATGTTGTTCAAAAACTATGGGTGGAAGGTAGAAGAGAAGAGGCACGAGATATGGTACCGAGTGACCTGGCTTTGAAATCCAACTTAATTGGCACTGACGCAATGATCAAAGAAAGGTTGCTTTTATATAAAAATCTTGGGGTTAGCACCTTGAAAGTAGATTTGCCAGGGGACGATATATCTACTAAGTGTAACGCTCTGGGTAGATTGTTGGATCTAGTTTCCAGTTTGGATTAGCAAATATGAAGTTGGCACTTTTTACCCATATGTCGTGGCCAGAAGGAGTGAATCAGGCTTCAGTTTTTCATAATTCCGTGGAGCAAGTTAGGTTGGCCGAGGCTATGGGATACCATGGTGCATGGTTCGCTGAACATCATTTTACTCGATACAGTATGGGTTCTTCTGTTCTTCTTATGCTTGGCCACTTAGCGGCGGTGACAGAAAAGATACGTCTTGGTACTGCCGTAATAGTTCCTAATCTTCATAATCCTATACGAATTGCAGAAGACGGGGCGCTCGTGGACATATTGAGTGGAGGACGGCTAGATGTAGGTTTTGGAAGGGGTACATATGGCTACGAATATGGAGGATTTGGGATTCCCACAGAAGATAGTCAGACTAGATTTAGAGACACAGTGATGACTGTAAGGGATTTATGGTGTGATAGAGGAGTCAGCGTGAAAAGTCCTTTTTTCTCTGTCCACAATGTGGATCTGGTACCATCGGTTGTTCAATCACCACATCCACCTATCTACATAGCCGCAACACGGTCTGAAGAAACTCTGGATTTCATGATATCAAACCAATTTCTCCTCTGTATTGCAGTTGTTCAAGACACAGATTCCGGTATTGCTCTGGTGGAAAAATATAAAAAACTGTGTCGAGCACGCGGGCAACCAGACCGTCTGGATAATGTTCCTTTTTTTCGATATGTCCATGTGGCTGACACAGAGCAAAAGGCCCGTGAAAATACTAAGAAACACGTTGATTGGATACAAGATATTATGCAGTGGCGAAGGAGCCTTACTGATACCACCGAGGTTCATGTACCTATGCAAAGATGGAGGGAGCAGCGAGATGCATTACCCCCTAATGATAAATATATTTTTGAAAAAAGGGCGTTTATAGGCTCTCCGGAATTGGTGGCAGATAAAATTAATATGCTAAAAAATTATGGAGTCTCATATTTTGGCTGCAACTTCGCAATGGCTGGTCTCTCACAAGAAGAGGTAACTAAGTCAATGAAGTTATTTGAGAAAAAAGTACGACCTTTAATTTCTTGAGAATGCCTAGGATAGGAATTCATTGAACCAGTTTTTAAATTGCTGATCTCTTGTTACTTTGTTCATTAGTTCGTTATCCAGCGCTGTAGGGCTGATTTCTGATGGTAGATCGCCTTCTAATAGAGACTGCATGGTATCTCTTGTCGCTTTCACGGCGGCCATAAATGGAAGATGTCCTTGAAGGGCTATTTTTACCCCCATTGACGCAAGGTATTTCTTGTCTGCGATCTCTTCTGGAGTACTTCCAAGCATTATAGGTATATCTATAGAATTCCTGACGGCTTCCAGTTGGTTTTTAGTATTTAGTCCTGCAAAGAAAATTGCATCTACACCGACGGTTTCATAAGCCTTGGCTCTTTCGACAGCATCTTCTGTTCCCGTTATTTGAAAAGCACTCGTTCTTCCGGCTATAACAAGATTGTGGTCCTTCCGTCCTTCCAATGCCGCTTTCATTTTACCCACCCCTTCTGGGAGGGATATTAGCTCGGTTTGTGATTTTCCGAATTGCCTAGGTAATAAAGTGTCTTCAATGGTAAGGGCTGCCACTCCTGAATTTTCGAGTTCTTCTACTGTCCTTTTAACGTTGAGCGCATTTCCGTAGCCGTGGTCTGCATCCACCATAAGTGGGAGATCGGAAGCCCGACATATTCTTCTGGCTTGTTCGGCGAATTCAGAGAGAGTTACCAATATATGGTCAGGATCGCCCAAAATGGAGGCTGAGGCTATTGAACCAGCGAACATCCCTACTTTGTATCCCAAATCCTCTGCTATCCTGGAAGATATCGCGTCAAATACCGATCCAGGATGTATGCATTCCGTACCTTCTAAAACCTGTCTGAATTTTGCTCTTTTTTCGCTATCAATCATTTTCCCTTCTTATTGATAAATGAAATTTAGTCGATTTTATCAGACCTTGATTCCCATGTTTTTTAGATGAATACATAACAAGGNTTAACAAATCTGGCTATATATTTGGANAAATTATGTTTATATACCTACTGGGGTTTATATTTTTAATGCTTAGTGCTTACGCTCGTGTGGGATCAGATCTTGATAACCAAAAGGATCACGACTTGTTAGTATTGAAAGAGAGAACTAGTGAAATTTATCCGGCAAGGAAAATGATAATAACTCGTTTATTACTCCTATACTCGGTTCCCTCTCTGAATTGGTTTATGATCCTAACTTTTTTTATGATGGAGAGGATCATGATGTTTCAAAGTTAGGGGTGCGATAGCTGACATGGGATACTTTTGATTGGCCCGTGCTTGGGAAACATTTGGTTGATCAGAATTGATAGTTGAAGATTGATTTTCCTCCAGTTGGATTTTATGCTAGATTTCACTGGAAAAGTTTATGACTAAAATAATAATAGCCGTTTTTGATGGGTTGCAACCATCTCAAATTAATAGTTCAGATACACCAAATCTATTCAAAATAGCTAACAGCGGGGTGTTTTTCGAAAACCACCATCCTGTTTTTCCCTCCGTTACGAGAGTCAATGCAGCCTCAATGGTCACCGGTGTGAATCCAGGTAGACATTGGTTGGCGGGGAATTCATTTGTGGTCAGGGACTACAATCCTTCAGTAGTTATACCAGCTATGCAACAGGAATTGTTCGAATTGCGTAAATCAGGTATTGACGTTCTGGGTGTTCCCACCTTGCAAGAGATAATTTCAAAAAACAATATGAATTATGTAGCCATGGGGGTGGGCACCAGCGGAAACGCATATCTGCATAATCCACTGGCAGATCTCCAGGGTGGCGCGACCATACATCCTGAATTTACGATACCGTCTTCATTGCACGATGAATTGGAAGTATTATTTGGAACCTGGCCCAAACAACAGCTGCCTAATACTCCCAGATATCAAAAAGCAGTTGATATATTTACAAGCTATGTATTAGAAAATATCAATCCTGAGGTTGCCTTGATTTGGTCTTCTGAACCAGATAAATCGCAGCATGGATTTGGTGTTGGAAGTGAAGATGCGAAAGTTGCTTTAAAGGAGGCAGATTCAGAATTCGGGAGGCTTCTTGACTATCTCTATAGCTCTACTAAGCACCGCAATTTCGATTTAATCGTTTTGTCTGATCATGGATATTCAACTATTTCTGAGGTGGTGGATGTTGAGTCTCTTCTAAAATATTCTGGAATAAAAGGTAGTGAGGAATGGTTAGTGGCTGAAAATGGAGGCTCTGTTCTTTTTTACTTAAAAGACATTAAAAATGTATCTTTGGCTACCGAGTTGATTGAATGGCTTTCTAGTCAAGTGTGGTGTGGGACTTTGTGCTCTTCAGAGAGGTTGGAAGGAGTTCCTGGCACAATTCCTTTATCCAGTATTATGAGTGAAGGTAAAAGATCTCCTGATGTAATAATGTCATTTAACTGGAACTCTTCCAATAATTCTTATGGATATGAAGGTCAGGTTTATTCAACCGGAGGTGCGAAAGATTTGGGTCAGCACGGTTCAATGAGCCTTCATGAGATGAGCAACACTCTCATTTGTCATGGGCCTTCATTCCTGGAAGGAGAAAAAATACTCTCTCCTACTGGNAACACAGATATTTTGCCGACTGTTCTNNAATTATTAGGTCAAGATATACCTGANCACATTGAGGGAAGGGTACTAGAGGAGAGTTTTAAAGGTTGGAATTCTGAAATCATATCTGAGACATATAAATACGAAGCCTCGTTAGAAACTGATGTAGGTAAATACTTTCAAGAAATTACAGTATCTTGTGTAGGAGATACCAAATACGTTGACCAAGGTAACGCCTGGTGAGAAAAATGAGGAATGTCTATGTCAAACGATAATACAATAAAATTGGAGCAGTTTATTTGGGATTCTAATCCTTCTGACAAAGATAACAATTTCAAAAATGATGTTGCCTTGTATACGCAGGAGAATCCTCTTCCAACATTAAACCGATTAAGTAACAATTTAAATATACCAATCGGATCTATCGTAAGGTACATTGTTTGCAAATGGGCGATGTCTGGAAGCGAATCACTGCTGGATTTGGGTCCAGATATGGTGAAAGAAATTGCCGGGATTTTTGATGCAGCCGAAGCTTTAGGCAATGACGAAGAAAGACTTAAGGCTTACCACTCAGTGAAGGCCATTATTAGTTGGATGAAGGTACCTCTAGAAGACCCTGATTATAGAAACTAGGCTGAGGCACCCTCCATTTCAATTATTTGATTCCAAGTTCAGATCTAAGGTCGGATATCGTTTGTGCTCTGCTTCTTGTGGCGCGTCTTTCTCTCATTCCTATTGGGAGGTTTTCCACTTCGGCGGGGACTTTGATTGCTACAAATATAGGTCCTTCCTGACTCATGATCTCTTCTAAACTAGTTGATAGCTCCTCCAAGTCATCGAAGTTATATGTAGCAGCGTATCCAGACCCTGCTGCTATTACAGAGTAGTCTATTTCTTCTGAGTTAGGAACTGGTTGACCACCTGTTGTGGCATAACATCCGTTGTCTAACAGAAAATGAACGAAATTTTTCGGTTTTTTCCCCGCTATCGAAGCAAGTACGCCAAGGTTCATCAGCAGGGCGCCTTCTGTATCAAAATGTACGACTTTTTGATCTGGTAACCCTAAAGCTAATCCGAATACTGCAGCAGTGGATTGGCCCATCGCTCCACCCATAGAAATGTCTCTACTTTGTTTGGTAGTGACGTCAGCCCAATGTTTTCCAGAGGTCCCTTGGACTGATACTATGGCGTTACCTCGGTGTTTTTGAAAAGCCTCAAATACTTCTTTTGATTCAATCATTTTTCAACTCCTGNATAGTTAAAGANCACTTATCGATTAAAGCCGTGATATTCATCGCCAACTAATATGACAACAGGNCTTTTGGTTTCAACAGCTTCATTATAAGCTTCGCTTATCCTTGCCCCATCATCGTCGGTTTCAACTAAATAGTAGTTTAAACGGAACGCGTTGAGAAACGGTTCAGTATAAACAGCAGCTGAGTCTGGCGTATGACCTTTACGAGTCCAACCACGATATCCTACTACCATCAGTAATGGGAACCCAGTGTCCAGGGCCATTCCCCGGATGGAATCTCCCGATTCCATCATGCCAGTGTTCTGAATGAGTACTACTGGTACCTTACCTGCTACATTCAGGCCCAATGCTACNGCCATAGANTCTCCTTCTCTCGATACAGGCACNACCTCTAGCCAATCTTCTTTTTCCATCAACTCATAGAGATAGTTCGTTTCACTGTCAGGGATTGTTACGATGTGAGTGACCCCTATATTTTTAAACTCTTGAATCAGAGTTTCAGGTCTTAATATCTGCAGTTGTTGTTCCACCATGGCCTCGAGACCTCCATTTTATTTTTCAAACCGTTCTCAACGATCGATAGTATAACTGACTGGAACAGCCGTGTCTTCTGATCTCTTATATTGCTAGAATTATTGTCGGATGGTCGTCACGGCCACTGAATTAATAGGTGAAAAGTCTTTGTGATCGGAGTAGATTTTAGGGAAATTGACACTGATCAGGAATTTGAAATTTCACTTCACTTGAGATAAATTGAAAACACTTGACCAGATTGATTATCCATTACATAATCTTAATTCATGAATTTCAGTTAAATCACTACNACTGGTCCTGAATTCAGTATATTTTTTACATTTGCTGGGATCTGAATTGGAGTCTATGAAATTAACTGAATCACCAACTTTATTTTCACCTTTTAAATGGCCNCAAGCTATATTTTATGGATGGTGGTTGGTTGTTATAACCATATTCTTAAATGCCGCGACAGGGTCTCCAGTTTTTGGTGGAGTAGGTGTATGGGTTGATGCTTTGGAACAACACTTTGGATGGGGTAGGGCAGAATTGTCGTTGGCATTTTCGTTTGGCCAGTTAGAGAGCGGCCTGGCGGGTCCCGTGGTAGGAATTTTAGTTGATCGCTATGGCCCGAAAAAGATCGTTTTTTCAGGGGTTACTATTATTGGTTTCGGCTTCATCATGTTTAGTCAAACTGATAGTCTAATTATGTTTTACGGTTCCTATATCGTAATCATGTTGGGAGCCTCCGCTGGAGGTTGGCTGCCGATGATGTCCGTCATTAATAATTGGTTTGACAAAAAAAGAACATTGGCAATGGGATTAGGTGGTATCGGGTTTTCAGTGGGTAGTTTTCTGTTGGTGCCCTTGCTAGCTTGGTTGGTTCAACCTGAGGGTGTGGGTTGGAGAATTACTTCCCTGTCATTAGGGGTATTTTTCCTTCTTGTTGCTTATCCTATTAGTAGATTTGTGCGAAATTCACCTGAAGAATTGGGTGAAATTCCAGATGGAAGGTCCTTTACTGAAAGAGAGAAAGAGGGTCCTGATAGAAATTCACCTATCAGGGTTAATAATGACTTTCCTATGATGAAGATTATAAAGATGCCTGTGTTTTGGACTTTGGCAATCTGCAACGGGATGTCTACCATGCTTATTGGTACCATGACTGTCCATTTGATTTTGGCATTAAAAGATCAAGGCATATCAGTGCAAACAGGAGCTTGGATATGGGGAGCTACAATGCTTTTTTCTGGGGCAGCTCAGGTTTTCGGAGGCTATTTGGGAGATAAAGTGCCAAAAAACGTATCCCTTTGCGTACTTGGGATAATACAGGCTATTGGTGTGATATATGCAACTTTCATTACCAGCGTTTATATGGCTTCCATATTTGTTGTAGTTTTCGGAGTTGGTTTCGGAGCCAGAATTCCACTTGGTACAGCTATAAGAGGAGAGTATTTCGGCCGAAAGGCATTTGGTAAAGTTTTGGGGTTGTCTATGTTGCCTATGATGTTACTTATGACTGTAGGTCCATATGTAGCTGGGCTTATGTTTGATCATTATGGTAGCTACGATCTAGCTTTCCATATACTTGCATTTGCAGCACTGGTAGGTAGCATAGGATTCCTCTTTTGTAGAAATCCCAATCATAAAAAATCCTGAGGTATGCACTTAATTATTTGATCGTGTTTTGGCCCAACTGTCCCGAAGTGAAACGGTTCGGTTGAATACAAGGTTATCCTTGGAATCCTCAGAATCCAGACAAAAATAGCCTAATCTTTCAAATTGTACGGGGTTGCCAGGAGTTGATTCTTTTAGGCTGGGTTCCAACTTTGCAGATTTAATGACTTGGAGAGAATTTGGATTTAGGACGGATTCTAGGTCTTGACCGTTCGATATGTCAGGTTCTGGGTCTANGCAAAGCCTTTCGTATAGTCTAACTTCTGCATCGATTGACTCATTTGCACTGACCCAATGAATAGTTGATTTAACCTTTCTTCCGTCCGGAGCATTTCCTCCACGGGTATCGGGGTCATAGGTACATATGATTTCGATAATTTCATTAGTTATCGGGTTTTTGATTACTTCTTTACACGTGATGAAATAGCCATATCTTAATCTTACTTCCCTTCCTGGAGTCAATCTAAAAAATTTATTAGGGGGATTTTCCATAAAATCTTCTTGCTCGATGTAGAGCTCTCTTGAAAATGGAATTTTTCTTGTTCCACTGGAGGCATCTTGGGGGTTGTTGGAAGCTTCCAAATATTCGACTTCGTTTTCTGGGTAATTTTCTATTACTAATTTGACAGGGTTTAAAACCGCGAGTGCCCTGCGGGCCTTTTTGTTTAAGTCCTCTCTCAGACAATGCTCTAGAAGCTCTATTTCAGCAGTGTTCCATCTTCTGGTTATGCTCACTCTCTGACAAAACTCCCTTATTGCATGAGGAGTGTATCCTAAGCGTTTCATGCCCGAGATGGTAGGCATTCTTGGATCATTCCAACCGCTTACTAAATTGCTTTCAACCAGTTTGGTTAGATTTCTTTTGCTTAAAATAGTGTGGCTCAGGAATATTTTGCCAAATTCTATTTGACGAGACTTGAATACGTTTAGTTCTTCTATGAACCAGTCATAGAGAGGTCTATGGTCCTCGTATTCCATGGTACACAGGGAATGAGTGACCCCTTCAATTGCGTCTGAGAGGCCGTGGGCAAAATCATACATAGGGTAGATTGGCCATTGATCTCCTGTACGATGATGAGAAGTATCGAGAATCCTATAAATCACAGGGTCTCTCATATTGAGGTTAGGGGATGACATATTAATTTTAGCTCTTAGAACATGTGAACCGGGCCGGTGTTTCCCTTCTCGCATCTCTTTGAGGAGAGCCATATTTTCTTGGATAGTCCTGGTGCGGTATGGACTATCAATTCCTGGATCTGTGAGTGTCCCTCTATTTTCCCTAATGGATTCTTGTGTTTGACTGTCAACATAGGCTTTACCTTTTTCGACTAGCGTGGTAGCGAATCCGTATAGCTTTTCAAAATAATCGGAGGCAAAATATTCTCTTTCCTCCCAGCCAAAGCCCAACCATTTGATGTCTTGTTTGATCGCTTCCACAAATTCGGTATTTTCTCTTGAGGGATTAGTATCATCGAATCTGAGATTACATTTAGCTGAATCATTTTCTTCAGCTATTCCAAAATTCAAGCAAATAGATGCGGCATGTCCTATGTGTAGATATCCGTTTGGTTCTGGAGGAAACCTGGTAGTGATGGATTCGTGTTTTCCTGACGCCAGATCTTCTTTGATTATATTTCTAATAAAATCGTTATTAATGCTGTTTTCCACTTAAGTAGATCCTATGTCTGAAACCTGTGTGTGTTTGCACCATATATATTATGCGTATTCAACGATGTGGCTCAAAGTTTTTTTAAGTCTATCCATATGATCTTCACTTAGCCATGGTTCTTTCATACTCTCGACATTCATTCTCAGGTGTTCGATCGAGGAGGTTCCCGTTAACACTGTAGATATTGAATTGGGTTCTCCTGCGAATTTGTATCCAGCTTCAATTACAGATCTCACATTACCTTTGATTAGCCAGCCGAGAGGATTAACGGTCGGAAAAGAGTCATAAGCTATTAGGCCTATGGATTTCCAATTTTCGATTAATTCTTCTAGGAGAGTGGGATCCGGTAATTTCACTCTAACGGCTGCCATATTGATTATCCCAATTTGATGCTGTTCTGCTAATGGCAAAATTGTTTTCGAAGCGTGCTGGTTCAGAATGCCGTATTTCAGCATTACAACGTCCCACAATTCAGGATTTTGTGACAAAGCAAGTTCTATACTTTTCTGGGCAGGATCTTCAGAAAACCTGCTGCTAAATCCTACGTTTATAATTTTACCCTCTGATTTTAATTGGTCCATTGTTGGGTAAAGGTTTTCTATAATAAGATTGTATTCTTCAGACATGATTCCATGAAAAAGCATTATGTCTATATAGTCAGTTTGAAGTCTTTGAAGACTTTTATCCACTGATGCGATTAGTTTCTTTGGGTCTAGGATGGTATGACCTATCTCGTCTCTAGCTGGCCATTTGGTAGATATATAGAAAGAATCTCTTGGGATGTCTAACAAACATCGTCCCAATAATGATTCTGAATATCCATATTGGGTTGACGTATCAAAAATATTTATTCCCATGTCTAGGGCTGCGTACACCAGGTTTTTCTGATCATTGATTGAATGCCCCTGGGTTTGACCAAATTGACGTGCCCCTCCTGTACCTAAACTCAATATGGAGGTTTTCAAACCTGTTTTCCCAAGATTTCTTGTTAGCAAATTCTCGAATTCCTCTACTTAAATTCCAGCATTGAAGAAAGTTTTTCTATACCAGCGTAATTCCTCAATACTTTCCCGTATATCGTCAAGTGCCAGATGTTTACTTTCTTTTTCAGGCAAGTTTTTTTCGGGATACCATCTTTTACCCAGTTCTTTTATCGTTGATACGTCTACCATCCGATAATGCAAAAATTTGTCCAGTAAGGGCATTTCTCTTCTTATGAATCGACGGTCTGTACCTATAGAATTACCACAGATAGGGGATTTACCATTTTCGACCCATTGTTCTAAAAATCTAAGAGTTTGTTCTTCGGCATCAGTTATCGTCACCGCTGATTTGGAAACTCTGTCTAATAATCCTGATTTTTGATGTTGTTCTCGCGACCACTCATTGATATTTTTTATCTCAGTAGCGTTCCGTTTTATGGCAAAAGTCGGACCTACTGCCAACTCTTTGAGTTCACCATCAGTAACTATTGATGCTATCTCTAAAATTACGTGTTCATCCTCTAGCCCTGTCATTTCCAGATCTATCCAGACTAAATTATTGCTTTTGTCTGACTCTGATACCATTTACCTGCCTTATGTATAAATTATTTTAGGATATTTAGTTTTCGCCGTGTAATCTTATACCTATGACTGATAATACTGAAAATCAATTGAACAGTTTCTCTTATTGGGTTAAGAGAGGAGCCTTGGCCGCAGGAGAGTATCCAGGAAACCAATTTGCGCTTCGTCCGTCGACTACTATAGCAACCGTTATCAATTCTATTTCGGGGATAGTAAAGACAAGATTTGGTGATCTAAATACGCCATCACGCAAGATTGGGAATCTTATGGATTGCGGTATAACCTCTTTCATAGATTTAACAGAATTGGGAGAAAGGCCGGATTACCAAAAGTATTTGCATAAAGAAAGACGACGTAGGTCCGTTAGGTCCGAATATTGCAGGTTTCCCATCAGAGATAGAGAGGTTCCGGGTATTAAAGAAATGAAAGAAATCCTAGATCTGATCGATTTACAGATTGAGGCTAGTAGATCTGTTTATGTACATTGCTTCAGAGGTCTTGGTAGGACAGGAACTGTAGTGGGATGCTATTTGGTTAGACATGGTTTAGGCGGCCAACAAGCCTTGTCTGAAATTAATAACTTGAGAGCAGATGTGGCTGGATCGTTTCGGAAATCTCCAGAAACTCAGATACAGCGAGATTTTATTTTGGATTGGTCAGGCTAGTTAAGATTTAGATAGTCCTTCCACTACCTGTGCAGATGGAAGTTTTAGTAGGTCTAGTGGATTCAATTGAATTTTTCCAGATCTGCTGCCACCTCCGATTATCACGTAGTCATTTGCCAATACTTTACTATCAATATATAGGGGTAGATTTTGAGGTAACCCTATCGGGGTAACCCCCCCAATAAGCATCCCAGTAACTTCCATCGTTTCTTCAGAATTGGCAAAGGAGAGCCTGGACACCTGCATCAACTCTCTGACTTTTTTATTCACATCTAGTTTGGTGGTCGCCAGTACTATGGAAGCGCTATAACGTTTTTCACCTCTTTTGGATGCTACTAGGATAGTGTTCCCTGACTTATCCATCGGATACTTATATTTCGCACAGAAATTTTCTGTGTCTGCAAAATTGGGATCTACGTCAATCCACCTGTAATCGATGTCCAATTTTTTCAGAATTTGTCTTATTTCTAATTCAATATTTCCGTCGAATGTCATTGGTCAAGGTCCTGTTGGTCAGGATTAAATCTATGTGACTTCCAAGGTAGGATTTCTTAGTGGCTCAGCGAACTGAGTTTCATCTAATTCGATGAAATCTTTTTGATAAACTTGTATTCTGTATGATTCAAAATCGGGTATAAATAGTCTAAATTCATTGTCTATTCGGACCGATCGAGGTCTTCTTAAATATTTCTCGGATTCTAGGTTTCCCATCTCCCGGAGTCGGTTAGAAACAGCGTTAGTAAGCATGTAGTTTTTGGCCACTTTTGACAGCGTGGCATCACCATAAAAGCTCCATATATATTGTCCATCAGAGTTAAACATCAGAACTCTATTATTGCCCCAGTCAGCTACATAAATATCCCCATGGTTGTCTACAGTGATTCCAGTTGGCCTGTCTAATTGGCCTGGGCCATTCCCATATTCACCTAGGATATTTTTTAATTCACCGTCGGCTGTAAAAATTTGGACTCTATTATTACCCCAATCACTGACATAAATGTCTCCTTTTTCATCACTATCTAGACCCCAGGGCAAGTTAAATTGGCCCGGTTCTGACCCATATGAACCAAAAGAATTTATATATTCACCATTTTTGGTGTATCTTTGAACTCTATTGTTTTTGGAATCGCAAATTACGAAGTTGTCGTTGATATCTAAGGCAAAACCTGAAGGCCCGTCGAATTCTCCCTTTCCATCTCCATGGGTGCCAAACTTACTTATGAACTCCCCTTTCTGATTGAATTTGGTGATGCGGTGATTAGCTTCATCACTTATAAATATATCTCCTGAATTGTCAGTTAGGATGTTGACTGGCCACTGCAATTGACCATCATCTGAACCGTAGGTACCAAAACCTTTCAAATCGTCGGAAAGTTCATCCATATCATCCAATGACCATATCCGCACTGAAGCAGCCCCTTCCGACCTGAGCAGCACATACAAAAGGCCCTTTTCTCCGAAAGCTATATCAGTAGGGAAGTTGGTTACCCTTCTCATCCCTAATGTGGTGGAATACGGATACCCAGCTCTTAGCAGTCCGTGAGGTCTGGTCATTTGAGATCTCCTTGTGGTTCAGATATAAAAGGGTTTTATTTGTTCAAATTCGCCTTTCACAATCGGCCTTGCATCTAAACCTAGCCATTGGTCCAGTACCGTGCCATAAATTCCACGGAAATCTATCGTGTGCTTCAGATCTTCTCCGTGTTCCCAGTCATTAGGGTTTAGTGACGGGTATTCGGAGTATAGTCCGCCTTTGACATTCTTACCAATCAAAAATGCCCCGCCTCCTGATCCATGATCCGTACCGCTACCATTGTCTCGCATTCGCCTTCCAAACTCTGTGAATACTAATATGGTCACATCTTCCGCTGCGTCGTGCTCTTCCAAATCATCCATGAAATCTGAGATAGCTCCACTTAGGTCNCCAAGCAATTTGGGATGTGTTGGCATTTCATTGGCATGTGTGTCATAGCCACCATGATTCGTATAGAAAACTCTTGTTCCTAAGTCGGCGAAGTGGATGCGTGCCACGTCTCTTAAGCTTTTTGCTATAGAATTGTCAGCATATTCAACGGTAGATGCGTATGCATTGGCTACATTTGCTAATAGGTCTGCCCCCTTAAGAACATCCAGTCCTGTTTTTCCAATATATTCGGCCACTTGTCCACTGCCTATAGCCTGGCCGTATATGTCTTTGAATGCCTGGAGAGCTCGTTCCTTAAGACGCTCTTGTTCAATCCTATTCATTACTCCATAACTTTCCAAATCTCCCACTGATGTAACAGGTACTCCTGCAACAGACATTGCTCTGGGCAGTCCTTGGCCTATGTTTACTCCAGTTAGTACATTTTCGCTTTTGGGATCTAGATCCTTTATAGCCAGTCCTAGCCATCCTTCACTTCCAACTTTATCTGGTTCACATGTATGCCAGATATCCATACCCCTGAAATGTGACCGATTTGAATTTGGATATCCTATACCTTGGACTATTGCGACCTTACCCTCATCAAATAGTCTTTTCAGAGGAGCAGCATTGTTATTGATGGCTAAAGTCTCATTTATAGGGAGTACGTCACTTTGGTTAATAACGATCTTTTTTCGAGCATCGTAATAATGCTCATTTGTGTAAGGGACTACGGTATTCATAAAATCGTTACCGCCGGTCAATTGGATTACTACAAGAGTTTTTTCTCTAGATTCAGTTGTCATTTTAAAGTACCTCTCTTTAATTCCTACGCAAATTGGTAATCAACTGTCGAAGCTGTCATTTGAATAAGATTGTGAACTCCAGCTGCATTTTCAACACCTCTGAGTTCTTCAGCATAATCTGTCAGTGACTTGTAGGTTTCGTTCCGCACATTGACAGCCCCGAGTAAATCGAGACACCGGTCTACCAAATCGGAGGGACTGTCCTCAAGGCTTCCTGCTCTATTCACCATTTGAGAGACACCTGGTTTGGATGGGTCAGCAAATTGTTTTTCTACAAATCCTATCCTCTCGCTCAATGTGCCTGAATCTATCCATTCGTAGCCTGTATGCCAGCCCTCCACCGTAGGTGGATTCATTAGCCTTTGCCCCATGATTGCAAGTGGGCCCTCGATGGCAGATCCATTAAGAGTTGTTACGGCAAATTCATGAATTCCTGGGGTCGGGTTCTTGAATTCACCTGTTTGTTTGATTACCCCCACTATAAGTTCAGTCGGGCTTTTAACTTTTGGTAGATTTATGGCATTTTTGAAAAAGTCTGAGGTGAAAAGTGTCCTTAGAATTTGTCGCATGTCCCCTTGTGAATCCATGTAAGCTCTAGTAAGTTCATCAATGGCTTGAGGGTTTTTGGGCTCTATAGTTTCCCACGAAGGTACCTGTACTTCATCCTCCACGAAAAAATTGTATAGATGCCGTGACAAGAATCTCGCGGCGGCTTCCTGCTCAACAATTATATCGATGATGTCCTCACCGTCGAAATCGCCTACTTTCCCCAGGAAAACTTTCTCATCATAGTCATGATCATCGGGATCAAATTCGAAATCTGCATCGTGATGCCCGTAGGGATAAAGAGATAATGGCTGTTTAAAGGTCCATCCTGTAAATGCTCTGGAAGCATTCTTTATGTCATCTTCTGAGTAATTACCAACTCCCATCGAAAATAGCTCCAGGAGTTCCCGGCCATAGTTTTCATTTATCTCGTCTTTATGATTTTCGTTATTGTCCAGCCAAAATAGCATTGCAGGATCTTTTGAGAGATTTAGCAGTATATTTTTGAAGTTAGTCAACCCAGTATTTCGGAACATTTCTATTTCCCGGTACAGCGATGGTCCATGTTCGCTTTTCCCCCACGCCACAGGGAAAATATGATGTAAAAACAAAGACATTTTTTCTTCGAGAGGCCTTTTAGTATTAGTCATTCTATAGATCCATTTTCCAACGTGAACGGCTACTGGCTCCCCTGTGTAATATCTTTCTACATAAGACATATCGATGGGATCAAACTTTTCTGGGGTAACTAAATCATCTACGATTTCCTCATAAGACTGAGTCGAAGTAAGGTTATCTAACTCTTCTGGGGTGGCTCCAAATCCTGCTCTACGCATCAAATGTGCAACCAGCTGTCTGTCTGATTTCATAGTATTTTCCTTACATTTTTTGCCATTATAGCGGAACTTTTGCCCATTATAGCGAATATACCTGTCAGAGCGAAGAGGAAGACAATTTTGCCCTTATTGGCGGGTTAAACTGTCGCTAATCTATATGATTCCGAAGCTAGCAGGTACAATAAATTACTATGGGTGATAACAATGGATTCAATTACTAATACGAATTTTGATGTAGAAGGACTTTTATCATTCGGGGCAAAGGCTCTCGGAGCTGGAGTTGAATCAGAAAGTAGATGGGAAATCCCAACTGATCATCCAGATCCTATTGACCTCGCAGTAGGCATGCCGGCCCCGGACAAGATTCCTATGGAGTCTTTAGCAAACCATTTCTCGAAGGTTTTATTATCAGGTAATCCGGCAGAGTTGGAATATGAATATGGCAGAGGTAAGGTCGATCTAAGAGAATTGTTAAACGATCCCGCAAATGGCTTTACTACCCTGTCTCAGACTCCTGATAACTTCATACTTTTTAATGGCGGGTCAGGTTGTATGGAAAGTTTTTGTGCAACTTTTCTAGATCCAGGAGATATCGTGTTGGTGGAAGGACCAAGTTTCTCTGGAACTGTGGAAACAGTACTTAAATTTCAAGGGAGGATAATAGAGGTGCCTGTCTCTAAAGACGGTATGTCCTTGGAATCTATCGAAGAGATCGTATCGTCATGCAAGAAAAACGGAGAGGTAATCAAAGCGATATATACGATAAACGATTTCCACAATCCTACTGGCATAACAATGTCGCTACATAATCGACAAATGATCGGTGAATTGGCATTAAACAATGGCATCATAATACTGGAGGATGCGACATACAGTGGACTATTTTTTGATGAAATCCCGCCGCCTGATATATATTCAGTTAATCAAGGTGAGGGGGTACTGAGAATGGGAACTTTCAGTAAGACGATTGCCACAGGTCTTAGACTGGGTTGGCTTCAAGGATCAAGTGAAGTGATCAATGTGATTAGAAAAACCAGATCTGATATGGGGAATGTGCCATTTATACAAACTGCGGTAGCTAATTTTATTCAATCATCTGAGTATTCTAGTCATGTAAATACGATGAGAAGTTTGTACAAAGCTCAATGTAAATCGCTCTCTGACTCTTTAAAGTTCCAATGTTCAGATTACCTGGATTTTGTGGAACCTAAGGGTGGTTTTTTTCTTTGGCTTAAGTGTTTAAGCGTTGGATCTGGGGAGTTGACCGAGGCTGCTTCTAAAGAAGGATTGATATTTCCGGATGGTTCTTTGTTCTATCAGGACCCTTCCTTTCATGACAATCACATACGGTTGGCTTTTAGCGGTAACAGCGTAGAAAGATTGGATGAAGTTGGACTACGTCTTAGAAAAGCGTTCGAAAAATTGCTCGATTGACCTAGCTTGCACCAATTCCATCGCTTGTTTTAATTCAGTACATCCGATCTTGAGTGACCTTATTCATGTTATCCGGTAGAATCGCTGCGCAAATAACAAATAAGGAGTTCTATTCATGGCATCAAACAGCAAGGTGGCGCTGGTTACTGGCGCAGGTACAGGTATCGGTAAAAGTTCAGTATTGCAATTGTTGGGGGATGGCTATTCCGTTGTGTTATCGGGTCGGAGAATAGAACCTTTACAAGAAACTATTACCGAATCCGGTGTAGATGAATCTCGAGCAATTGCTGTATCTGCTGATGTAGGCGATCCTGAATCAGTAGCTAAACTTTTTGAAAAAACAAAAGACACTTTTGGCCGACTGGATGTTCTTTTCAATAATGCCGGTATTGGGTCCCCGAGGATGAACATGGAAGATCTTCCAGTGGAAGATTGGCAACGTGTAGTCGACACAAATCTAACCGGTAGTTTTGTCTGTGCTCAGCACGCTATCAGAATAATGAAGAACCAATCGCCACAGGGGGGCAGAATCATCAATAATGGTTCAATATCTGCCCACACACCTAGACCGGATGCCGTGGCCTACACAGCTACAAAACATGCCATCACAGGGCTTACAAAACAGATATCCTTAGATGGAAGGAAATATAACATCGCTTGCAGCCAGGTTGATGTTGGGAATGCAGCTACTCCGATGACAGCGAGGATGGGAGGTGGGGTACTACAGGCAAATGGGGAAATGATGGCTGAACCAACTTTTAATGTGGACCATGTAGGTGAAACGATACTGTATATCTCAAACCTTCCCCTAGACGCCAATATTCAGTTTGTTACGATAATGGCAACCCAGATGCCTTATATTGGGAGAGGCTAGAAAACTAATTTATTGACAGCCATTATGTGTCTCAGGCTTGCATGTTTTCCAGATCTTTCACAGGGATGTGACAATTTATCACATGATTTTCAACGTCAGATACTTTCTGTACAGGTGGCGCCTCTGTGTCACAGATAGATCCTAATTTGCGAGGGCATCTACTAGCAAAGAAACAGCCAGAGAATTCCTCACGCATGGTTGGGACAGCACCTTCTAATCTGAGTGGATTAGGCTTTGCATACGGATCTGGAATGGGAGCTGCAGATAAAAGGGCCTCAGTATAAGGGTGAGAGGGGCTGCTTAAGACTGCCTCGGAAGGTCCGTATTCTGCTATGTGTCCAGCATAGACTACCATTATGTCATCTGAGACGTACCTCACAACTCCTAGGTCGTGAGTAATGAAGAGATATGAATTTCCTAATTCCTGCTGCCGATCTTCAAGTAGGCTCAGGACTTGAGCTTGTACCGAGACATCTAATGCCGACACAGCTTCATCAGCCACTATTATTTCAGGATTTGTAGCAAAGGCCCCCGCTATAGCAACTCTCTGCTGTTCTCCTCCACTAAGTTCTGATGGGAGTCTTTCCAGATAGGTTGGGTCTAACCCTACTTCTTCCATCAGAGATGCGGCCCTTTGTTCACTTTCCGATTTAGTTGATTTTGAAAAACGCATAAGTGATCGAATGAGAGTCTTTTTAATTTTGAGTTTAGGGTTTAGTGAAGCTGTGGGGTTTTGGAAAACCATTTGTATCGCCGATTTGTCTTCGTTGGAACGATTTTCAACGGTTTTATCTAATTCATTTCCGTTCAATCGCAGCGATCCATCTTGAGCTTTTATCAGGCCCACCACAGTTCGGGCCAATGTTGATTTTCCAGATCCACTTTCCCCTACTATTCCCAAAGTTTTACCTTGTGGCATTTCGAAATCTATTTTGTTGAGTGCCCTTACTGGCAAATCTATGTCAGGCCCAAAAGCCATATATTTCTTTCGGCGCTTTCCATATTGGTGTGTTATTCCAGTCCCGGTTAACACGGTCGGGCTATCAACACCTTTGCGGCTTATCCTTTCCTCTGCTTCTCCCCATGTGTCTGGTTCAACTTTGTCGCTATGAAAACATCTCACTTGAGAACCTTGAGCGGTAGATTCAAGAGAAGGAGAAGATGTTGTGCATTCTGAATCTGCAAGCGGACAGCGTTCTGCAAACAAACAAGAAGTGAACTCAGATTCCTGGGACGAATAAACAAATCCTGGGATTCTTTTTAATCTCGAGGAAACCTCTCCATCTCCTGGTGGTTTAGGAACACATGAAAGAAGGCCAGATGTATATGGATGCTTAGGAGAGGCAAATAAATCCTTTACGTTAGACTGTTCCACTGTTTGTCCAGCGTACATAACTGCGACTCGATCGGCTACTCTGGCGATAACCCCTAGGTTGTGGGTGACGTAAAGTATGCCTGCGTTTACACGCTCTTTTAGGCTTGCTACGAGGTCTAGAATAGTTGCTTCGGTCGTCACATCCAGACCGGTTGTTGGTTCGTCCATTATTAGTAAGTCAGGATCACAGGCTAAAGCCATGGCAATCATAACTCGCTGTTGCATCCCTCCGCTTAGTTCGTGTGGATATCTGTCTCCGATTTGGTCAGCGTCCGCTAATCCCACACTTTCGAATAATTCCACCACTTTTTTGTCTCTGTCTATTTGGTTGAGGCTTAAATGTTCTGATATTACTTCTTGGACCTGGATTCCAATCTTCATGGATGGATTTAACGATGTGGTNGGGTCCTGGTATACCATCGCGATTCGGTTGCCTCTCAACTCTCTCAAATCTTCCTTCGATAAGGATGATATTTCCCTTCCTTCAAATGATATTGAGCCACCTGTTTCCGCCGTTGTTGGCAAATATCCCATTACCGCAAATGCCGTAGTTGATTTACCGCATCCTGATTCACCTACAATTCCTAGTACTTCACCTCTTGAAATTTCAAAAGAGGCCTCTCTGACGGCAGTGACCGTCCCCCGAGGTGTAAAGAATGTCACTGATAAATTTTCTACTTTAAGTAATGGCTCTTTATTCATTATTTCTCACCTCGATCCTCAGGGAGCTGGAGGGATTGTCTAATACCGTCGGAGAATAAATTGACCCCAATTACAAGGATGCCCATCGCGAATGCAGGCGCTAGAGATGCCCAGGGAGCCAATGCTAAATGACTTCGGCTTTCATTGACCATTAGTCCCCAGTCTGGCGTTGGTGGTTGTACTCCTAGTCCCAAAAATCCCAGCGATGCGGTTAACAATAGTGCAAAGCTGAGCCGTAAACTCGCCTCAACTCCAATGACCGGGATTATATTCGGCAAGATTTCCCTAAGCACAATGTGGTACAAGGGTTCCCCTCTGAGACGTGCATTTTGAACAAATTCAAGAGGTTTTATAGTAAGAGCAGCGCTTCTTATAACACGGCTGTTGTTAGGAGTAAATGCTATTCCTATCACAGCTATTATCAGCCATGATTCGTCTAGTGCAGTCCTCTGAAGTCCGATTGTTATTAACAATAAGGCTAACAGTAAGGACGGGAAAGATAAGAGGAAATCCATACATCTCATGGCTATCTGGTCAAACCATCCTCCCAGGTATCCACTCGTGATCCCTATGATGGTTCCAAGGAAAATTCCCATTGTTGTGCCTATCACCGATATCCAAATTATGGATCTGGCTCCTGCGACAACTCTACTTAAAACNTCTCTTCCATTGTGGTCAGTTCCGAAAAGATGATTCATGGACGGAGCTTCAAATCTATGATCTAGATCATATTCAGTTGGGTTGTAGGGTGTCATCCACGATCCAAAAATGACTACAATGGAATACACTATTAGAATCGCGAATCCGATTCTCCCACTGTTTGTCCGAAGTGGTATTTTGGCGAGGTCGACTACTTTTTCAAGAGTATTTGTCACCAATTGAATTATCGGTGTTTTTTTTCTGACAGCACTCGCATTCATTTTATTGGCCCACTCTAACTCTAGGATTTAATAAACCATAAGCCAGGTCAGCCCCAAGGTTGGCGAATGCATATATAGCAGCTATTACCAATGCTGTGGATTGAAGTAGTCGCATGTCTCGTGTATCAATGGCCATGATTAATAGACTTCCGATACCTGGGTAAGCAAAAACGAATTCGACAACAATTATTCCCCCAAACATCCACCCCACATTATTTGCTATCACAGTGATTGTTGGTATCAATGCGTTTGGCAGTACATGCTTAAACACAACTTGCCTCGTACTAATACCTTTTAAAATGGCTGTTCTAACATAATTACTTTCCATAACTTCCATTACGTTTGCTCGTGCCATCCGCAATATATATGCAAAAAGGGCACCAGTTATGGTTAATGTTGGTAATACTAGTACCTTCGGAGTTGTCAGAATACTTTCCCCTGGGAGCATAATAGTGGATGAAGGGAACCAGCCAAGTTTGGTGGCAAAAACCATCATCAAAATAACTCCGATAATAAATTCCGGAATCGAAATTGCTAAAAGACTACCTACACTAACTATCCGGTCAAATTTTGAATCCGGCCTTGTTCCGGCTAGGATCCCGCAGAGCAAAGAGGATGGAACCGCTATTAGAAATGCAAAGCCTGCCAGTAGTGCTGAATTGGGTAGTCTACTCTTGACCATATCGTTGATCGTCGCTCCGCCTCGAGCCGCCATTCCCAAATCACCTTGTACAGCATTTTTAATCCATTTTCCATATCTCTCTACTGGATGACGATCTAGGCCCATATTATGGCGAAGGTTTTTCAGGTTGCTTTCCGTGGCCTGTTGACCCAGAAGAAGAGAAGCCGCATCGCCTGGTAGGAATTCTGTTGCCGTAAATATAGCAACCGATACAAAAAATAGAGTTACGACAATAAGTGATATTCTGATAACGAGAAACCTAAAGATATTAGAAGTCTCCTTGGTTAATTTTAATGTCCAAAAATTAAAAAAGGTAACCGGGAGGGTTTTAAACTCCCGGTTACCTGTTCAGCTCTTTTATAAGTAAAGATTTTTAGTAACGGAGTTTTACCTACTCGTTACTCCACCAGTCTTCCATAAATACCCAGTTGTTAGGATGGGCCTGGACCCCCTGTACATGACCTCTATGAGCCAGCAAAATTGGCACGTAGAGCAGGTATGTGCTAGGAGATTCCTCTATGAGGATTTCTTGTATTTCTTGCCAATAGGCCTTTCTAGTGTCAAAGTCTAATTCTGTTGAGGATAGCTCTAGCAATTCATCCATGCGTGGGCTATTGAAGTAGGACTCATTCCAACTTCCTCCACCTTTGAGGGCTACACTAACAGCTTGGGCCGCTGGTCGGCCATTCCAGGCGGAAGTGACCATAGGAGATCCCCCTGGTTGCATCCATACAGCTTCCCAGAAAGTGGACTCTTCATGTTTTTCGACCGATATTTCAATTGGGAGATCAGTGGCTTCTATAGACTGCTCTACTGCCAAGGCCATCTCTAACATATTGTTGAAATCTGAAGCGTCTAGTTCCACTTCTAGTGGATTGGATGCGTCGTAGCCAGCTGCTTTCAGGTAGCTGCGTGACAGCTCAATATCTTGATTAATTACAGGCTGATCAGCCCAATACATCGGGTCTAACTGGCCAATTGGGTGGTCATTAGCATTAGCTCCGTAACCGTATGTCACAGCTTTTCTTACAAAGTCCCTATCAATAGCATACTGAATAGCTTTCCTGGCATTTTTGTCATGGAATACGCTACCTTCACGGGTGTCCATTACAAGGTTTCTTACAGCAGCTGAGTCAGCACCGGTGACGGTGATTGAATCTCTTTCGCTAAGGCCTTCGACCTGAGCTAATGAGAAGGTTTGGATGAGATCTACAGCACCAGATTTTATTGCCTCTATTCTTGTTGCTTCTTCAGGCATGTAGTAGAAAATAATCCGATCATAGAACGGCTTTCCTTCTACCCAGTAATCCTCGTATTTATTCATTACAGTTCTTTCTGCCGGGTTGTGATCTCCAAGAGTGTACGGTCCGCTTCCAAAGTCAGTGCTTGCGTTCGTGAGCGTCTCTTGCGTTATACCGTTTGGAACGATACGAGCGTGATAATCTGATACATCCTGAGCCCAACCAATATTAGGACCTTTTAGGGTAAACACCACTGTGTCTGCATCAGGGGCAGTTATTTCAGTAATATAGTCTATTTCGCCTAATAGAGGGGATGCTGTTTCTTCATCTAGGATTCTATCGAATGTAAATTTAACATCGGCTGATGTTAGTGGAGTACCATCATGAAAAGTGACACCATCTCTTAGGTCAATAGTGTAAACAGAAAAGTCATCATTGGCTGTCCATTCTTCAGCTAACCTATTGACTATGGAGCCGTCGTACCATGGCTCTGTAAGGTTGTCATATGTGTGGTTACTGTAGATGGAGCTTCCTGTAGATAGCCCCATGATTGCTGGGTCCATTGCTCCGAAGTCAACAGTAGCAAATTTGAGAGTTCCGCCGTATTTTTGCCCACCTTCACCTGTTATGACTGGCATGGGTGTCGCCACTACGACTACTTCCTTCTCGACTTCCTTTGTAACTTCCACTTCCTTTATGATTTCCACTTCTTTTATGACTTCCACTTCCTTTATGACTTCCACCTCTTTCACGATAGTCTCAGCCTCACAGGCAGTCATAAACGCAGAAAATGCTGCGATTGAAAGAATCATGATGGATGCCATGATTCTATTCTTCTTTATTGTCCTTAACATAGAGTTCTCCTTAGTTCGTTGGACGAAATTAGTATTGGTAATAAATATAGAATTGACGTCGTGGATTGCCAGTTTATTAATTCAACAGATTTCAGGAAATTTAGTATGATCTACACCATAAGTTGGTTTTTGATCTGCTCCTGATTTAGGAGCTTTACGCGGCCTCGACAAATTGTTGGGGTCTGAGGGTGCTTTAAGGAATGATGCCAAAAGCTTTCAGTGAGGCAATTACCCGACGAATATGCGGTTGTTTGAGGTTATCTCCCTACTCCGGGTTTATGGAAAATCCTTCCGAAGAGGCTTCCAATATATCTAAACTAATGTAAACGGTCAAGTTTGTGAGCCGGCACTAAAATATTCATTGAAAGCATATTACGAAGTTCGATTTTCTATATAACCTTGCGAAATTCTGTCGATTATAATCGCTAATATGACAATGGCGCATCCTGCAATTATGGCTTCTCCCTCTTTTAATTGTCCCATTGCTCGTAATACCTCAATACCTAGTCCTCCTGCCCCAACCATGGCAGCAATTGTGGACATGGCGAGAGCCATCATAACCGTTTGGTTTATACCAGCCATGATAGTAGGAATTGCCATTGGTATTTGTATTTTGAACAGTAGCTGCATATAACTTGATCCAAAAGATCTGCCCGCTTCTACAACCGATGCATCCACTTGCCTTATTCCTAAATTGGTCAGTCGGATACATGGTGGAAGAGCGTAAAGGACGGTCGCAAATATGGCAGCGACATTTCCCAAGCCAAAAAGCATAATGCCAGGAACAAGATAAACGAAACTTGGCATGGTTTGCATAGTGTCTAAAACTGGCCGTATGCCAGTATCGACTGCGTCACTTCTAGCTGCCAAAATTCCTACAGGGACACCGACAACTATTGATAGGAAAACGGATACTATCATTATCGCTACAGTTACCATGGTTGGTTCCCACAAATTGACTGTAGCCAAAATTGCTAAACCTATAACGGACATCGCAGCGATTTTTAATGAGGCTACTTTCCATCCGATTATAAAAACCAGGGCCATCATGACTGGCCATGGAATCCAGACCAAAAGGTCTCTAAGTTTACCTAAAACGACTTTGAGGGCATCACTTATAGCGTCGAAGAAGTCGCCAAAATTAATCACAATCCAGTCAACAGAATCATCGAGAAAGCCTTCAATTTCTTTGCTGGTATCAATTGGGAAATCTAAAGCAAATTCAAATCCGGCTCCATGTATCATCGTAGATAAAACTATGGTGGCTAAAATCACCACAGACGGGAAGTAAATTTTTTTTAAACTAATATTGACTCGCCGAGACGTACCTGTTTTTAAATTCTCAATTTCTTTGTCTGTTGTTGACATGAAATTTGGTACTCCAAAGGCCTAATAATTTAATATCTATTCAGCAAGCGATTTCAAAATAGAACTTTGTGTTATTACACCCAAAAGTTTCTTTTGGGAATCAACAACTGGAACTGGGGTTTCCGAATTCGCTAGTTTCAAAATTGCAGGTCTAACATTACTGGAATTCAATATTGCTGGAGATGACTCTCTGAGCATGTGATCTAGTTCCTCCGATGACGCTATTTGTTCTATATCATTACGCATCAGCACCCCTAGTGAATTACCTGACTCATTTACAAAAGCCACATGTTGGGCCCCAGCCGTATTGAGATCATCCTTCAATTTAGTTAAATCTTGGGAGTGGGTCCATATCAGATCTGGATCGACAGAAACAGCCGAGACGTTAAGAACCCTTTCCTTAGAGACATCTTCAGTAAACTCAGTCACAAAGTCGTCTACCGGATTCAGGATTATCTCTTCAGGGGTTCCCATCTGAATAATCTCGCCATCTCTCATTATTGCTATTCTGTCTCCTACGGTAACGGCTTCATCTAAATCATGAGTTATAAATACCATAGTCTTTTTTATTTCTTTTTGTAATTCTGCGAGTTCCGATCTCATTTGACGCCTAATCAAGGGATCCAATCCACTGAAGGGTTCATCCATGAGCAAGATCTCTGGCTCGACAGCCAATGCTCTTGCTAATCCGACTCGTTGCTGCATACCGCCGCTCAATTGGCTGACCCTAGAATCTTCCCAGCCATTCAATCCAACCAAATCAAGCATTTTTTGTGCTTTTTCATATCGCTCAAGGCGTGATATGCCTTTAACCTCTAATCCATAGCAGGCATTATCCATTACGTTACGATGAGGTAAAAGGCCGAAGTTTTGGAAGACCATAGAGATCTTAGTTCGCCTAAAATCCCTTAGTTCTCTTTCACTCAGAGAGGTGACGTCCTCTTCTTCAACGAATATGCTTCCTGATGTGGTTTCGATTAGACGAATTAGGCATCTGACGAGTGTGGATTTACCACTTCCTGATAAACCCATGACGACAAAAGTTTCTCCTTTCTTCACGTCAAATGAGACATCTCTTAATGCAACCACTTGATTAAATTCAGATTGAATTTCTGATCTGGATTTCCCCGCATTCTCAGGAGCCATGGCGCTCATTGGGTTATTCCCGAACACCTTCCATAGATGTTCAACTTTGATGTGATGGCTAATTTGTGTTGAGTCAACGGTCATAATTCACAATAATGCTAAGCACTAGGAGGATCGGCCTTTATAGGCCGGTCCTCNTAGTGCTCCACAGCTAGCAGGATTAGTATCCCAGACTAACTAACTTTATTCTTGGGCCAAAGCGGCCTGTACCTTTGCTAGTACATCTTCTGGTACCCAACTCTGCCAAGCATCGTTGTTGCTTAAGTACCAAACTGCTGTTGCTTCAAAGGCTTCCTCTGAAGTGTCGTAGTTTTCAGAATTATCTCCATACCACGCATCAGCGACTAATTGATTGCCAGCTGACCAGTCCCATTGGTTGAAGAAACTAATTAGATATGGCGCGTCTTGAACTAGGTTTGTGTTCATCGCGATCATGATTTCTGCTGGAGGGAAGGCGCATCCATGAACAGGGTCATTTCCTGCACAGGTACTAGGATCTGGTTGTTCCAAGTCTACAATCTTTTCCGGATATCCTAGATCAAGCATGAGCTTTGTAGGGCCCCAGTAGTAAAATAGAATAGGTTCTTCTTTTTTGAAAGCACCTTCGACTGCGGCACCAAGAGCACCAGATGTTCCTGGATCTCTCAACTCTACATGATCTGCAAGTCCGTAAGCTTCTATTTGTCCTGGGCCAGCCTCAGTGCCTTCCTGGACGCCTCTACAGGCCCATCCTGCGATACAACCGTAAAGTACTGCTTTGCCACCACTATCAGCCTCTGCGAAGAGAGCTTTATATTTGTCCTCTTTCAGATCTTCGACTGAATCCAAATCTGGGTTTGCTTCCTGAACATATGCTGGAATCAGGAAAGTGCTTTGCCAGTTATCTTCAAGGCTTTTACCGACGGGAATCACCTCACCGGCTTTCACAGCTTCGTTCCAAACTACATTTTGATTTGGAAGCCAGATTTCCATTGTTATGTCAACGTCACCTTTTCGTAGCCCTTGAAATAGAGGTACTGTGGCTCCTTCAACTTGAGACGTTTCATGTCCATAGCCGTGTTCCACTATGTATCTTGCTATCCCGTTTTGAACCAAGGCGCTATCCCAGTTGAGCCCTCCAAAGACAATTTCTCTTTTTGGCCCTGCAGGAACTGGTACCTCAACCTCTTTAACTACCTCAACCTCTTTAACTACCTCAACCTCTTTAACTACCTCAACCTCTTTAACTACCTCAACCTCTTTAACCACCTCAACTTCGACCTCTTTCACAATGGTCTCAGCTTCACAGGCCATTGAAAACACCGAAAATGCTGCGATGGACAGGATTATGACTGTAGTCATGATCCTATTATTGGCAATATTTCTTAACATTTATATCTCCCTTACTTTGTTAAACATATTAGAAATGCACACCACAAACTTATATAGCAAAAGTAATTTAAACAGAATTTTCCATGACCACATCAAAACTAGCTTTAAGGGCTTATTCTGTCGGATCTACAAAATGACGTATTGGATCGCCAAATCGGCAAATGAGATGCGTTATGGTTAAGACCGTTTGTGTTCACTCAGATAATGGTCTTCCATATAAAAGCATTATTTTCCGAGGAATCAATCTGTAACTATGCGATTGTTTGAGGTTATCTCCCTACTTCGGGTTCATAAATGAGCCTTCCGAAGCGGCAACAAATATACAGAACGGGTAGTGTTAGGTCAAGTTTTTGAACCTAGCTTTATGATAATTCGGGATCTTCAAACACGGAACATTGGGTTGNTACCTTTTATAGTCGCAGCTCCCCCACTTAGTGCTATTGGTGACCCATCGGCTCTCCAACAAGCTGCACCATGAATGGAACCATTTGAGTCAAACAACACTCCATTCATACCCCCCGCGACGCGATCTACGGCTTCTATGGTGTGCCCTTTTCGTTTTAGAGGCTCAACTGCATCTGGAGATATGTCTGGTTCCAATTCAAGATTTTGGCCTTGAGTCCAAATTCGAGGGGCTTCAACTGCCTCTTGAAGGGACATGTTGTGGTCTATGACGTTGATTATTCCCTGTAAAACAGATGGAAATATTCGACGAGCCCCTGGGGTGCCTAAAGACATAAAAGGCTTTCCTTCCTTGAATATAGTAATCGGTGCCATGCTGCTCAAAACCCTTTTCCCCGGTTCTATAGAATTAGCGTTTCCTGGATGAGGATCAAAGTTGTACATGGTGTTGTTTAGTAGCACTCCTGTTCCTGGAACAGTGACACGNGATCCAAAGGCATCATTAAGAGTTTGAGTCATTGAGACAATACTTCCATTTTCATCGGCCACTGTGATATGAGTGGTATTTTTTGATTCTGTAGCGAAAGCGGAAGGATTGTCGTGCTCAAATGCTGAAGCCATAGAGAGATCAATTTTCTGGCAGCAATGCCGTCCATATTCTTTTGATGTAAGGCCGTCTACAGGGACATCAACAAAATCAGGGTCTCCCATGTATTTAAACCTGTCAGCAAAGACTAATTTAAGAGTTTCTGCAAGTAGATGAATATATTCTACGCTTCCAAATTTCATCTCTGAGACGTTAAAGTTTTCCATTATGTTGAGGGCTTGTATTATGTGAGTTGCCCCTGAGCTTGCAGGCCCGACCCCCACTATTTCATGTCCCCGATATGTTCCGCGAACCGGTTCTCTGTATTTCACTTTGTATTGGTTTAGATCGTCCATTGAGATGATGCCATTATTGGATTTCATATCTTTGGCTATTGCGTTACCTAGTGACCCCTCTGTGAGGGTAGCCATTCCATGGTGAGCGATGTCTTCAAGGGTTTTTGCGTAATCACGATTCGAAAGCATGTCTCCTGATTTCAAAGGTATCCCTTTGTTTACAAACAATGATTTGCTCGCAGGGTATGTCGATAGGATTTCCTTGTTATTTGCCACGATTCCGGAAAGGTAATCACTGACTGCAAAACCTTCTTTGGCGAACCTTATTGCTGGTCTAATAACTCTTTCGATTCCTAGTACTCCGTATTTTTCTTCTACATGACACCAAGCTTGAAGTGCTGCAGGAACTCCTACTGATAGGTAGCCATACCTGTTTTCCTCATTTAGTGTTTCCATATAGTCAGGCCACTCATTTGAGACAGGTGTGAACATGTCTTCTGTTGCCGCCAAAGGGGCGGTGCAATAATTGTCAATTGTTACAGATGATTTATCTCTAGAGTTGTAATAGTTGATAAAACCAGCACCAGTTATACCCACCATCATTGGTTCCACAACTGAGAGTGCGAACATCGTTGCTATTGCCGCGTCTATCGCGTTTCCGCCGCCGGCGAGCATTTCTATTCCCGCAAGAGAAGCCAGGGGATGGTTGGATGCTACAACACCTTTTGACCCGACTACTTCTTGTTTATATGTAGGGCACATCTGTGACTATATCTTCCCGTCTATAACAATATCTAGTAGTGCAGGACCATCCGAAGCTAGGGCTCTGTTAACAGCACCGGCTATTTCATTCGGGTCTGTTACACGCTCGCTGTGAAGGCCCATTCCTTCGGCTATAGTACAAAGATTAAATGGAGTAACGAAATCAGAATAAAGCAGATTATCTCCCGCTGGTTCAGGCTCGTTAAGAATTTCCTTTTGGTAAACATTAAAGTTGGTCTTGAGGACCCTGTACATTCCGTTATTGCAGATTACAAATATGCAAGGAATTTTGTCGTTGGCGGCTGTCCATAGGCCCTGTACGGTCATCATAGTACTACCATCACCTAGGACCCCGAAAACTGGTCTATCAGGGAAAGCGCATTGTGTCCCCATTGTTGCTCCGATACCTCCACCAATCGACTGTCCACGGACACCTCTAATATCATTCCGTTCAATGGCTGGGAAATAATGCCGCATAGCAGTTCTGTTGCTAATTGAGTCGTCCACTACAATTGAATTCTTGGGAATAGCATTTGATAGCTCGTACATCATCCTAGCCGGAGACATTGGAGTGCTGTTCCATTTTGCTTTTACTGATTCTTCATATGCTTCTTTTTGAGATAAGGCGTCGGAGACTACCTGCGATTTCCTAGCCTTCACTATATTTTGGTCTACTGTTTTGGAAACTTCAGATATTAGTTCGGCGAGACCAGTTTTGCAGTTTGAAATTATTCCTACATCTGTCGGTTCTGATCTGCCCACCCGACCAGGGATCGGATCTATGTGAATTAGTTTCTGAGATTCCTCTAAGATCACATCACCCCAGTAAAATAATTCATCTAATGTGTCCATTCCTACGGTGAGGACTACGTCGAATTCTTTTAATGATTCTCGTGATTCTTGTGACCTTAAAGAATGCATTCCTTGGTATTGGGGATGTGTTGTTGGAAAAGATACTTCTGCTCCGCGTGACTGGAACACTGCCATTCCTAAGAGTTCCGCAATGCTAACTGATTCACTTATGGCATTATCATCTGAGACTCTATCCCCAACCATGAGGGCTGGTTTTTTTGCATGAGCTAACAATTTTGCCGCTTCCAAAATACCTGTAGGACTTGGAATTACTTCGTCATGAACTTTTCCGGATGGAACAATATTCATCTCCGCTATGCCTTCTAAAGCGTTCGCTGTGAAACCAACATAAACTGGACCTTTGGGGTGGCTGTTTGCTTCGTTGAAAGCCCGTCTCAAAACGCTCGGTATTTGATCGGGTAAATCTAATTCCACTGCCCATTTGGTGACAGGGCGAACAAGTTCGGCAAGGTCTGTTTTTGTTTCATTTATCTTTCTTGAGTCATAGTTAGCTGAAGTCACGACCATTGGAGTACCGGTATTGAGGGCATCAAGCATCAGAGCGATTCCGTTGGCAAGCCCGCTGTCCACATGGAGGCTAACGAAAGAAGTCTTTTCTGTTGAACGAGCGAATGATTCTCCCATACCCATGGCTACACTCTCCTGTAACGCCATGATGTATTTAAATTCTGGGTAGTCGCCTAACATATCAATCAAAGGCCCTTCACTGGTTCCTGGATTGCCGAATATATACTCAATACCTTCAGCTTTCAGCATTTCCAGCACAGCCTGCTTCCCAGACATAGTTTGTGACATTTTCGCCCCCTAGAATTTCTTTCTTTTCGAGGGCAACATGGTACAGATTGAATGCGATAACGGCAATTACTTGAACTCATGCTAATATGCCGATGTTCATATTTATAAATTAGAAAATCTTATAGGACCAAGACTATGGCAGAAATTGCGGCAGGCCAAGCGGTAATAGAATTGCTTAGAGCTGAAGGGGTTGAATATGTATTTGGGGTTACCGGGCTGACCACCAATAGCATGGTTACCCAAATGTACGGACGAGAGGATATTCAATTTGTTGATACCAGGCATGAAGAGGGAGCCATATTGATGGCTTATGGATATTCTAAATCAACTGGTAAACCCTCTGTTTGTATGACTACATCCGGTCCTGGGACAATAAACTTAGCTGGCGGAATGTCTCTTGCCTTGAAAGGTAGGGCACCAGTTATTGCAATTGCGGGTGATACTGCGATGGAATACATCGGAAGAGATGGATCACAGGCCTTCGATCTGGTGAATGTTTTCAAACCGTTAACTAAAATGGCCGTTCAGGCAAATACAACCGAAAGGGTTCCTGATCTCGTGAGAGAGGCTTTCCGGACAGCGATGTGGGGCAAGCAAGGACCGGTGCTTCTTGATATACCTAGGGATTTGCTGGATACCAAAACATTGTCCGATGAAATGCTGAATCCAGATCAATACAGAACGGTAAATCCAAGGACTTCTGGGGATCAAGCAGCAGTTGATGAAGCCGCAAAGCTGCTTCTTTCAGCAGAACGGCCACTATTACTGGCAGGTGGCGGTGTTGTGGATTCTGAGGCCTCTATTGAGGCTGTTCGATTGGCCGATCTGTTGGACATGGCTATGGTTCCTTCATATGGGCATCATGACGCGATTCCTAACAGTCATCCTAATTACATTGGGCCTCCCGGCAGTAGAGGTTCAGGGGAAGCTCATGAAACAATGGATAAAGCCGATGTGATATTGGCTCTCGGCACCAAAATAAACCAAGCTTCTAGTTCGTGGGACTACAGTGTCATAAACCAGGACACTAGAATCATTCAAATCGATATTGATCCTATAGAAATAGGTAGGAATTACCCTGTTTCTGTCGGAATTGTTGGAGATGCTAAAAGAGTGGCCCAACAATTAATTGATGCAGTATGCTCAATATCATTGGAAGGGAAAAACAATAAGATGTGGAAATCAGAATTTCAGGTTATTTCCCAAAAAAGGATTCGACGATTGGAATCAGAAAGATCCCTGAGCGCTGATCCCATGATGCCACAGCAGGTTTATCCAGAGTTAACTAAAGCATTACCAAAAGGCGCAATGGTCACGATTGATGCTGGTGTCGCTCCTGGGTTGGCATACGATAGGATTTTTTTTGATGAGCCAAGAACAATGTTTAATTATGTTGGTCAAGGTGCTTTAGGTATGGGATTTAGTGTGGGTTTGGGCACTAAACTTGGTAGACCTGACAGAACGGCTGTAAGCCTTCATGGCGATGGAGGTTTTCTATACACATGCGGGGAGCTGAACACAGCTGTAAGACATAATATACCTTCGGTCAGCATTGTATTGAACAATAATTGCATGGGAGCAGAGAAATCTCAGCAAAAGGCATTGCACAACGAAAAATTTGTTGGTGTTGACTTAGAAAATCCAAGGTTTGACAAGCTAGCAGAAGTTTTTGGCGCCAAAGGTTACTATGTTGAACACTCCTCGGAAATAGCTGATGTTGTAAATGAAGCTGTTAAAAGTAACCAACCGTCAGTTATTGAGATTCCAGTACAAGAATATTTTCCTCCGTCTGCACCCACCCCCCGGTAGAATACAATTCGGATAGGAGAATCATGTGCCGAAAGCAACTAAAATTGAAAAACTGGAAACTTTTCTATGGAATAGGTGGCTACTTTTAAAGATACATTGCGAGGATGGAACTGTCGGTATTGGAGAGGGAGGTGTTCATGGATGGCAGAGACCTACTAAAACAATGATCGAGACGATGGAACCCTATCTGATAGGTCAAGACCCTCATAAAATAGAACATCATTACCAGTGGTTATACCGATCATCTCACTTTATGGGTTCAGTGGTACAAGGGGCATTGTCAGCAATTGATATTGCTTTATGGGACATAAAAGGGAAAAGGCTAGGGGTGCCAATATATGATCTCATGGGGGGCAAAACTAGGGATAGAGTTCGTTGCTATATGCATGTTGGTTCCGAAGAGGCTGGAAGTGCAGAGGATTTAGCTAATGACGCTTTGAGGGCTGTAAAAAAGGGATATACAGCCGTAAGATTTTCTCCTTTTCCTTCAGACTATTATCTCCATAAATCTTACAGCGAGTGGTCTAGCGAAGCTGTAAATAGGGTTGGGGCTGTGAGGGAAATGGTCGGATCTGATGTCGATGTTTGCGTGGAAATACATCGGCAAATGAATCCCGCTGAAAGCATTTCCTTAGGCAGAAGGTTGGAACAATTCAATCCATTTTTTTATGAAGATCCTATGCTTCCAGATAGCCCTAAAATTATGGGAGAAATAGCTGACAAATGTAATATTCCTATTGCAACGGGAGAAAGATTCACTACGATTTTCGAATACCAGCAACTTTTGGAATCTAACGCAGTTTCCTACGTTCGCCCGGATGTTTGTTTATGTGGCGGGCTCAGCGGGTCAAAAAAAGTGGCTGCGATGGCTGAAGCAAACCACGTAAAAGTTATTCCGCATAATCCATTATCTCCAGTAAGTACTGCTGCCTGTGTTCAACTGGATGCGTGTATTCCAAATTTTGCTCTACAGGAATATACCGGGGAGGACGAACCCCCCAAGAGTGAACTATTTGTGCGCCCGCTTGAGATGATAGATGGGTATCTAACAGTACCTGATGGACCTGGTTTAGGCATTGAAATAAACGAACATGCTTTGTTAATGCCTGAGACTCCCAAAGTGTTGGATACTCCAATCGGATATGATGGATCGGTGCAGGACAGGTAAATTCTTTACCTTATCGTTCACTAAAATAGATGACATCGTCGGCAAAAGGTTTTTCTCCGCCTTTAATCATGTCTATTTGTCCCCTTCCAGTCACTAAACTGTTTCGTCCATCTAGATCAGGATCTGTGTACATGTCATACCAATTTTCTAGTTGTTCCAACAAATCTTTGCTAATGTTTTTGTAACCTCTAGATTCATACAAATTGATTTCTTCATCGGGATCATTTTCTAGGTCATATAACTCATTGTCCCCAAATTGGTACCTGTGAACGTATTTCCATTTATGTGTACGAATCATTCTAGTTGGTCCGTATTCGTCAAGAACATAGACAGGTTTATCTGACCCGAAATCTCTTCCTTCCAGTAGATTAACAAAACTTCTCCCCGGAAGATTTTGGGTATTTTTTGGCTCTAGGCCTACATAATCCAATAGCGTAGGACTGAAATCGTATTGGCTTAATAGTTCCGTGCAGGCTACATTTTGAGGAACATGACCTGGTCTTGAAACAAGGGTTGGAATTTTAACGGCGGTATCATACATATTAGGTGGATATGTTCCGTTACCTTTTCCCCAAATACCGTGATGTCCCATATTCATTCCGTTATCAGCAGTGAATATGATG
>PBKS01000012.1 GCA_002722155.1 Chloroflexota bacterium | reverse complement strand
TAGAAGGCGGCTAAGGATGGATAATACACAATCCGTTGCTTCATGGAATGCTCAACAAGAACTTTTCAATAATCATATTGATTCTGAAAATCTAATAAGAAAGTTGATAGAAAGAAATAATCAAACAAATTTGCAAAGAGTCGCTACCGAATATCTAAATATGTCGAACCTTAATTTGTCTATAGTTGGCGATATCGACTGTAACGAAGCTATATTGGATAAAATCACAGAAATATAGATTAATAAACTTAAAACTGTTCACTATTTCCTTGACACTGAATTCACTACATTGCTACCATTTTGTGCCTAGTTCTAGTTTGAATTAATGGTCTACGCTAAGCAGTGTTAAGCAACTGCACCATGAGAACCCAAGGAGCGAAAGTTGCCACACGTAAAATGCCTACAATGTAGAGAATGCAAGACTGAATATCCCATTGAGCCGTTGAATGCATGTGAATTTTGCTTTGGACCTCTAGAGGTTGCATACGACTATAATTCGGTAGCCAAGGCAGTCTCCAGAAAAAGCATAGAATCTGGTCCAAACACGATGTGGAGGTACCACGACTTCCTACCAGTAGAAAAAGAATCTGCTGTGGACATATCGACCGGCTTCACACCTCTGATACATGCCAAAAACCTGGGCCGAAAGCTTGGTCTTGACCACCTTTATATCAAAAACGATAGTGTAAACCCTACCTTCTCTTTTAAGGACAGACCGGTGTCCGTCACAGCAACAAAAGCTTTGGAATTTGAATTTGATGTCTTAGCCTGTGTTTCCACCGGAAATTTAATGGGTTCAGTGGCAGCACATGGGGCAAAGGCAGGTATGGAGACTATGGTTTTCTATCCTGCTGATCTTGAGCAAGGCAAGATCCAGGGCGCGGCTGTATATGGACCAACCATGGTTGCCGTAGAAGGAACTTACGATCAAGCCAACCGATTTTGCAGTGAACTTGCCGATGCTTATAGATGGGCTTTCGTCAACATCAACATGCGCCCCTATTATGCAGAGGGAAGCAAGACCTTGGGGTACGAAGTATCAGAACAGTTGGGGTGGAAGGCTCCTGACCATTGCCTCGTTCCCGGTGCATCTGGGGAGTTACATACAAAAATATGGAAAGGCATTGAAGAATTTGAAGGAGCCGGATTAATCGAAAAAGCAAAAACCAAGATGCACCTGGCTCAAGCTGAAGGATGCGCCCCCATTGTGGAGGCATTTGAAACTGGTAATAATCAGGTTAAACCGGTCAAACCAGAAACTATCGCCAAATCTCTTGCAATAGGAAATCCGGCAGCAGGACCTTACTCACTGGAGGTACTCCGTGAGACTGGAGGTACAGGAGTTTTTGCATACGAAGATTCGATTATAGATGGAATAAGAATGCTTGCGGAAACAGAAGGTATATTTACGGAAACCGCCGGAGGAGTGGTGATTTCTAGCTTAAAAAGACTAGTTAAACAAGGCAAAATAAAGAAAGACGAGGTTACCGTAGCTTTCGTTACTGGAAATGGACTAAAGACATTGGAAGCTATGGGCGATTTTGTTGATCCGATAGAAACAAAACCCCAAATGAACACTTTTCAGACTAAGTTATCAAAAAGAAGAGACTAAGGCGGTATAATAATGGCTACAAAGCGTGTCAAATTTACATTTCCTCAGGAACTTATCAAAGAACCAGTTATTTACAAACTGGGCGTTGATTTCGGTATAGTCACCAATATCAGACGGGCTGACATCAGAGATGACATGGGATGGGTTGTTTTGGAACTGGAAGGCGAAAGCGAAGTTGTGGAAGATGGACTTGAGTGGGTAACTTCTACGGGAGTAAGAGTAGACCCGATAGCTGGTGACATAATCGAAGGCTAATTTAGACATATCATAGTATTCAAAAACCAAGGAGCAGTTTCATGAGTGTAAGCGTAAGAATTCCTACGCCATTAAGAAAAGTTACCAACGGAGAAGATAAAGCAGACGTTGACGGCAATACCGTAAGCGCAATAATCGCTTCCTTAGATTCCCAATTTCCAGGTATAAAAAGTAGATTATGCGATGATAGTGGTGATCTAAGAAGTTTTGTGAACATCTATGTGAATGGGGAAGACATCCGATTCATGGATGGCATGGAGAGTGGGGTAAATTCAGGCGATGAAGTTAGCATCGTACCTGCTGTCGCTGGGGGAAATTAGTTCAACCCGTACTTTCCAACTGTGACATACGGGAATATTTTTGATTAATCCTAGCTGTCTGATCTGACACTTGGTAATTCTTCCAAAACGATTCTCTATATTCTTGTATTGCTCCTTCCTGTATTGCTTGCCGCAAATCATTCATGATACGAATGAGAAATCTTAAGTTGTGTATTGATGCTAGCCGATAGGCTAGGTATTCTTTCGCCTTGAACAGATGGTGTATGTATCCTGCGGTAAAATTAGTACAGCAGTAACAATCACAATCAGGATCAAAAGGACTATTTTGATCCTTGTATTCCGCTCTGGTCACGTTACGTCTGCCGTATTTGGTGTACATAGCTCCCTTTCTCGCTACCCTTGTCGGAAGTACGCAATCAAACATATCTATCCCCCGAACCACGCACTCAACTAGATCTTCTGGAGAACCTACGCCCATCAAGTATCTCGGTTTTGATTGAGGTAGAAAATTGGAAGTTATTTCAACTATCGGATACATTTCTTCTTTTGTTTCACCCACACTCAGTCCGCCAATCGAATAGCCTGGCAGGTCATAATCAGAAAGCTCATGAGCGGATTCTTTCCTGAGGTCGGCATGCAAGCCTCCTTGGACTATCCCAAAAAGAGCTTGAGAAGATGAGTCGTTTTGATAATTAATGGACCGACTGAGCCAATTCGAAGTCAAATGCATTGCCTCGACAAAATCAGTCTTTGAAGCCTCTGGGGATAAACAAACATCTAGGGGCATTATTATGTCAGAAGCAATTTCCTTTTGTATTTGTATTACTGATTCAGGAGTTAATTCATGAGAAGACCCATCAATATGAGATTTGAATGTAATGCCGTTGGGATTTATTTTTCTCAAATGCTGGAGACTAAATCCTTGAAAGCCTCCGCTATCTGTCAAGATTGGCTTTGGCCAATTCATAAATGAATGAAGCCCACCAAATTCTTTTATCTCTTGGGANCCAGGCCTCAAATATAGATGGTAGGCATTACCTAAAACGATTTGGGCTCCTAGAGTTTGTAAATCCGTGGGGTCCAGTGCCTTTACAGAACCTTGAGTGGCTACAGGCATAAACACTGGCGTGCGGATTTCACCATGATCAGTGCTAATAGAACCTGCCCTGGCCAACCCGTCTGTATGTTCTAATTCAAAAGTAAACATTTTGTTTTATCAGTGTGCTTCGGGTAAGTTTATTAGACCTGGCCATAACCCTTCCAACACCAATTGGACTCCCAAAAACAAAACGACTAACAGCAGTAATTTAAGAATCCAAAAGCTTTTGATACGCTGAGCTACCCTCGCTCCTATTTGACCACCTAATACCAATCCTATGCCACCCCATACCAAGGTTGGATACCATTCTATATTTTGGTTGAAAGCATGTGCTGCTGCTCCTATGGTTGCATAAAATGATAGTGAAAAAATTGAAGTGGCAACCGCCACCTTTATCGGAAACGAAAATACTGAAACCAGTATGGGAGTCCTAAGAAATCCACCACCGGTTCCAAAAAAGCTAGAGACAAACCCAAGAATCAAATTAAATGTAACAGCCATTGATTCGTTAAATTTATAAATAAACGTAACCCCATCTGAAGACCTTATTTTTCTCTCTTTTACAGTGAAATCCATCCACTTTGGGAAGGTAGAGTCAAATATGATTTCACTTCCTGAATACTCAGAATCCTCCTCCTGATTGCCTCTGCGGAAAAACATATGAACCGCCAAAGCCAACAACAAAACACCAAAAAGAGTCCGAAAGGTATTCCCGGGCATCGCATCCAAAACAAAAGGCGCCAAAACAGACCCTGGAACTGCTGCTACTGCAAATAAAAGTCCACTTCTAACATCAATAAAACCTGTTTTCCGATATGCAATAAATCCGGAAATGCTATTTATAGACACCAAAGCTAAAGAAGTACCCGCTGCCACTTCAGGATCTTTCGAGAAAAAAAGAATCAATACAGGAGCCAATATGAATCCACCACCAGCACCCACCAAAACACCATAAATACCAGTAGTTATCCCGAGCGCAAAAAGAATTATTTCAATCAAGTGATTTTCTTTTAATCAAATTCTATTTCCTTAACTGGGAGAGGGCTTCAAGCAAAAAATGTTCAGGAACTTCATTATTAGTAACAGCTTTGCCAATAGTTTCCAACAGTACCCAATTGACTGAACCGCCAACTGTTTTTTTATCTGATTTTATCGCTTCAATAATTTTATCAGCGTCTATATCATCTGAAGTGGTGGGTAGATTATATTTTTGCAATAAATTTTTCTGCCTTTCTACTTCACCCCCAGACATCATTCCCATGGATTTTGACAAACTTGCTGCAGCCATCATCCCAATACTGACAGCTTCACCATGTAGGTATTTTGAATATCCAGTAGTAGATTCTATAGCGTGACCTACAGTATGACCGTAATTGAGCAATATTCTGATCCCAAGAGTCTCCTTCTCATCTTTAGACACAACTTGAGCCTTTATAGCAACACTTTTCCTTATAATATCAGTTGCAATTTCCGAGTCCAATGAAGTTATCTCATTGTATTTTTCTTCAAAAAGATTTAGTAAGTTATTATCAAGAATCAACCCATGTTTTATCGCTTCAGCCCACCCCGAAGTTAGTTCCCTAGTAGGCAATGTAGCTAAAGTTTCCACGTCCGACAGAACAAACCTAGGTTGATAAAAAGATCCCACCAAATTTTTTCCTTGGTCCATATCAACCGCAACTTTACCTCCAATAGAAGCATCCATCATCGCAAGTAATGTCGTAGGTACCTGGGCAAAAGGCATACCACGCAAATATGTTGCCGCCACGAAGCCGGCCAAATCACCAATTACTCCTCCACCTACAGCAATAATCATATGGCCTCTTTCAGCTTTGTGATCAGCCAACCATGAATATATATGTTTGACAGTATCTAGATTTTTATGCTGTTCCCCAGGGGGCACAAAAAACAAATATGCTGGGATACCAGCAGATTCCATTGAGGCCTGCACACGCCTAGCATGCCCACTAACTCCTTCATCAGATATGACATAGGCTGTTTTAGGTTCTAGTATCCCTTTAACTCTAGAACCAATCTCATCAATTATTCCCCACCCTACCCATACTGGGTATGTAACACTATCAGTCACTACTTTGGAGGCTAAATCATCGTAATTTATTGTTTCCAATCCGATAAACTCCTATAAATTTCTTTAGCCACGGTTTCTGGATTTTTCCCGTCCGTATCTACGCTAAGGTCTGACTTCTGATAAGCAATTTGCCTAGATTTCAACAATTTTGCAATTCGCTCAAGTGGTTGCTGGGAAACCAACATTGGCCTGTTGTTTTGTACCCCGGTTTCCTCTGACTGCACACTCAATCTTGCCAGTATGGTTTCAGGGGTTGCCTTTAACCACACAATAGCTCCAGAATCTTCCATAATCTCAATATTTTGATCTAAAACAGGAACGCCGCCGCCAGTAGATACAATTATTTCAGAGCGTGCAGCAACCTCTCTCAAGCACTTGGTCTCAACAGACCTAAAATATTCCTCTCCTTTAAGGGCAAAAATATCTGGGATAGATTTCCCTTCTATTTCTTCTATGACAAGATCTACATCAACAAAATCCTTCCCCGTCATGATGGCAAGAACATTTCCAACAGTGGATTTACCAGTGCCTGAGAAACCTGTCAGATATATATTATTTTTCATAAATCGAATACTGCCTGATTTCCGCTCAAAAGTTCCCCATCAGTCTACAACAGAAGTGTTAATAGAGATAATTCTAGCAATACCTGAATTACGCTACGGGTTAACCTTAATATTTATCATCATGGACAATTAAAATCAAAAATGACTATTGAAGGGAACAAGACAAGTAGTACCAATAAATGCCGCCTTACTCCTTTGTGAATCCTAAATTTTTCGGTTCTCCTTTTTGAAGTTACAGGAAAGATCCGACATTATTAGCTAGAAATATTTCTTATTTCTCGATTTATTTTGGGTTTTATAAATCTTCCTAAGAGTTTATTGACAATATAAAATTATCTGAGAGATAAATTGTAATCAGAAAGGTGTGTAAATTGAGGTCAGACAATAGATCAAACTTAGAGCTTAGACCTGTTACCTTTGAAAAAAATCCTCTGAAATTTTCCCAAGGATCTGTAGTTATTTCAACCGGTTTAACTAAAGTCATATGTACTGCGACTGTTGAAGAGAAAGTTCCTAAATTTTTGATGGGTACTGGACAAGGATGGGTCACAGCTGAATACTCTATGCTTCCAGGGTCGACCTTTCCTAGAGTGCCTAGAGACAACCAAAGAAAAGGAAGATCTCAAGAAATTTCCCGCTTGATTGGCAGGTCTCTTAGAGCCGCTATCAATTTACAATATATTGGCGAGTTCACCATTACGATAGATTGCGATGTTCTACAAGCAGATGGTGGTACCCGAACCGCCTCTATAACAGGCGGCTTTGTGGCACTAAATTTNGCTATTGAACAAATGCTCGCTGCAGGATCAATCGATGCTATCCCAGATATAACTCCAGTTGCAGCAACAAGTGTAGGAATATTGGGCAATCAAGTGATGGTAGATTTATGCTACGAAGAAGACTCTAAAGCAGATGCGGATTTTAATATCGTAATGGCTTCAGATGGTGGAATAGTTGAAATTCAAGGATCAGCAGAAGGAAACAGGTTCTCAAGAAAGTTAGTAGACAACGTTTTGGATTCTGGGATTGAGGCAATAGCAGAACTTTTCAAATTTCAAATGGAAGCACTCAATTAAACTAGGCATGAGNAAGGCACCCGTTATCATTTGCACTATCCTTGGTATTCTCTTGATATCTTCCATACTGGTGTTAAATCTTACAAGTACAACTCCGCAAATGCCTGAAGATTCTCCGGAAAGAGTTGTGCAAGTTTTTCTTGAATATGTATCCAAAGATGCTCATAACTCTGCTTACGAATTACTTTCTAAAGAATTAAAAGAAGTCTGCAGCTCTACAGAATTCGCCGCTGATAGTTATGAGCAAAAAAACAGATACTCCAATGCTACTGTGAAACACATAAGCACTCAATCAGATTCTTTTGAATCGACTGTTTTAGTAGAAATTATCGAAATAGAATCGTCATTTCCAATTGGAACATCTGAAAATTCCTATCAGGAAACATTTAATCTAGTGAAAGAAAATACGAATTGGAAAATTGATCGACTGCTGTTCCCAATTAATTGTTTGATTAATCCTCAAACCCTCGGTCATACAAATGAATGATGCAATTAATGTACTGTTTTTTTTTCCATTAGTAATATTAATTAATGTATGCATATATAAATTAATCTCCTCTGGAATAGGAACTCACCGTTATGGATCATTGGCCACTAACGCGAGACAACTATATCTATACATAATTTGCGGCGTTGGACTATCACTGCTCGTAAATGGTATTGAACAATCTTTAATTAACGTGACGAACCTTGTTATATCAAATTCTTTAGTGCAGACAAGTTCTGACAGAGCAGCTCTTGGAATATCGTTGGTAATAATAGGTGCACCACTATGGTTTTTTTATTGGACGAAAATCAATAAAGATATGATGGCAAATTCGAGCGAACTACCGTCGGGCATAAGAAACGCATACTTCCTGTTGATTTTATCAGTTTCATTCGCTATTTCAATTAGCTGTTTTTCCGAAATCGTCCAACAATCTAAATTTAACTGGAATCAGGTAACTACTTTCTCAATATGGTCATTAGTTTGGATCTTTCACACAAAACATTTTGTAAAAGATAGACCATTAGACAATCTGAGTAACCACAGCCTGCGTAATACATATGTGTATAGCTTCAGCCTAGTAGGACTTTTTGTGTTAGCTTCAAATTTAGGCAGTTTAGTTTATTTGGCTATTTCCAAGCTGGTCGAAGTCGAAGTTACCAGTCAAGAAATCTTATTTTCTAGTACTACCTTGACCACATTAAATTTAACAATATCAATATTTATTGGATTCGTCACCTGGGTTACTCACTGGAGAATATTGCGAACCAAACTAACAAAACGGGAATATGAATCCATATACCTTTACGTGATATTTATAGTGACTACAACTGCCACCATGGTCTCTGCCACCATTTTGTCCATGACTATGTTGGAACGGGCATTGCATTCTGACACAACAAGCGATTGGATACTCACCCTTTCTTCTTCTATGGTCACCCTTCTCATAGCTATATCAGTATTAATCTTCCATATGAAAGATTTTCAAAACACCACTTTGATAACAGAGTTCTCCAAGACCTCCAACAAAGTGTTGACTTTTTCACTCGCCTTCTTGGGTTTAGGTATCTTTATCTCCGGATTTTCCGTTCTAATACATTCAATGCTGATATCTATCGTCCAAGTAGCCTGGGCCGAGCTAATACAACCTGAGGGATTTTGGAAGGAACCATTATCGTTGGGAGTAAGCCTGACGATTGTTGGAGGATCTGTATGGTTTTTCTGTTGGAACAAATTAGGCTCAATAAGTAATGATTTCAAAGAGGATATCAGGTATTCACGCCTTTATTTCTTGGCCGTAATAGGCACATCTATCGTATTCACTGCAGGAACAATGGCTGCTGTTATGTTCACTTTGTTGAAGGGGTTACTGGGCAGTAATCTTGGACTGCAAACTATTGAGTCTCTGATTACACCGTTCTCTATAGGAATTATGGTATTTAGTGCAGGAATCTATCACCTTAAAATATTCAGGAAGTTACCTCACGGTTCGGGCCATAATAGCGAGCCCTACCTTTCAAAGCCAGAAAGCACACAAAAAACAATCGTTATAATAAGCCAAACAAGTAATGAATCGTTGATCAAGGCATTACAGATACGTTTAGGAAATAGCGTTAACGAAATCCTATGGACAGAAGACTCCAATATTAGTGAAAATCGAATTCAGCCGAATCTGAATGATCTTTACAATTCAATAATGGACTCAAATGATCAACGCCTGCTCTTAATTCAAGACGATGATAATTACAAAATATATCCTTATGAAAAAAACTACTAAAGGGTCTACAATAAATGGTAACAGCACACATATTAGGGGCCGGTACCCCTACACCTACACCTGAAAGATTTGGATCCTCTTTTGCTCTAGAAATTGGCAATGACCAAATAATGATAGATTGCGGCCCAGCCGCGACCCATAAATTAGTTAAAGCCGGATTATGGCCAACAAACATAGACTACTTATTTTTCACCCACCACCATTTCGATCATGATATTGATTACCCTTGCTTCCTTTTGTGCAGATGGGATCAGAGCACAGGAAAAGAAAATGTACTAAAAGTGTTTGGTCCCAATTTGACTGAAAAAATAACGACTGGAATCCTTGATGAGTCTAATGGGCTATTCGCCCATGACTGGATCGCGAGAGTAAACCATCCCCTTAGCCAAAAGGTTCACACAAACAGAGGCGGAACCCTTCCTAGAACCCCCCCTCAAGTAAAAGCAAAAGATATAGAGCCAGGCCCCGTGTTTGAAACCTCAAAGTGGAGTGTGAAAAGCGCTCCTGCAAAGCATGTACAACCGTATCTAGATTCATTGGCATACCGTTTCGATACCCCTGAAGGAAGTGTTGTTTTCACAGGTGATACAGAACCTTGTGACTCTGTCATAGAACTCGCAAAAAATGCAGATTTGATGCTCTGCATGTGTTGGGATGAACAGTCCAATATGAATATTAATGGCGAAAGTGAAGGGCAATGTGGGACTACCGGCGCCGCAGAAATGGCTCAAAAAGCGAATGTGGAAAAATTAGCCCTTGTTCACATTGGACCTAACTTATCGGATCTCACCGTAATGAATTCAGCAAGATTAGAAGTAGAAAATATTTTTTCTGGGGAGATAGTTTTCGCTAACGAATTGGACAAGATAGAATTGTAAGCTACTGAGGCTGTGATTCCTCCCAATCAGAACGTAGCACTTCCATCAANATAAAATCTTGCCCGCCCCTCTTTACATTTCGAACTGAATTGAAACCAGATTTATTGAAAGATGCCTGTGCTCTGTAATTCCACGAAAGTGTATGCAAGTACACCCTATCTAACTCCATTGTGGCGAACAAATGTCGTAGCAAAACATTTACGGTGTCGGTTCCATATCCGTTTCCCCAATACTCCTTATCCCCAATCATTATGCCTAATTCCGCCTGACGATCACGTCGATTTAAGTCGTAATACATTATGTTCCCTATATGAAGCCCCTCTAAGGTATCAACGGCTAGTCGTTTTGAACGATAATTAGGGAATTTCATTTCTTCCCGAGAATACCTAAAAAAGTCCTCATATGACATCGTGAGGGGTCTAGTAGCATCTAGACGAGATAATTCAGGATCAACTCGCCAGATATATTCATTGTGAATATCTTCCTCACGCTTTTCTCGAATACGAACTTTACTCCCTTTTTCATCCACCATGGGAAGTTCTTTGTTTTCGTCCCTAGACCAGGGAAAGGCCTTTCTGAACAATTTCTACCTCGTTTTTATGTGTGAGAATATCAGGTATTATGGATGACTCAACCCATTCAACAGTATCAAATTCATCATCGTGTCTCGAGAAGTCTCCTCCCGTAGGTTCCATCAAATAATAATAAACTTGTTTCCGAAGTCTCTGACCCTGATAATCAGGATGGTTGGCTACCCAGTATTCGATTGAGTCAATGTATCTTATACTTTTGACTTCTAACCCAGTCTCCTCCCTAACTTCCCGTAAGGCAGTTTCTTGTGTCGTTTCACCGATGTCAGGAGTTCCTTTGGGTAAATTAAAAGTTTTCGGGTCTTTCCGTCCACAAACAGCGATATAGATACCTGTCGAATCCTTTCGATAAACTATTCCACCAGCCGATATCAAATTCATTGTGACTACATTGTAAACTAGAAATATTTTTTATTTGCTAACTATTCGCCTCGCTTTTGTTCATCGCCAAATCAGATTATGAATTTTGATTTTTAAATCAATAGGTGTATATTGGTTATGAACGAGTACCTTGCTCGTTGCACCCTTTAAGTCAGTCCAGAGAGCCTGGCAAGGGAGCGAACTACGCAGCTTAGAGCTATGTAAGCCTGTCTGTGAGATGCCTCCTGCCGATACTGGGCGGAGGTTTTTTTTTGGGAAAAATGTTTGACATACCCCTCCGGGGAGTTTTTAGACTGTGTCTGTGAAAAAGATACAAACTGACGTCCAAATGAAAAGGGCGCTAACCAGAATTTCCCACGAGATCCTTGAGAGAAATTCAGGTGCTCAAAACATAATTCTAGTCGGAATGCATTCCAGAGGGGTTCCCTTAGCTTCCCGAATTAGAAGTCTGATAGAAAGCTATGAAGGCGAAACAGTCGATGTCGGCTCTTTGGACATTGGATTGTATCGAGATGACCTTTCGGAAAAACCGCAGCCAACTATGAAACCTACCGACATATCTGTGGATATCAACGGGAGGATAGTTGTAATAGTGGACGATGTTCTATACACAGGAAGATCCATAAGAGCTGCTATGGATGCTATAAACGATCTTGGACGCCCAAGTCAGATACAGCTAGCAGTGTTAATCGATAGAGGTCATAGGGAACTGCCAATAAGAGCAGATTTTGTCGGCAAAAATGTCCCTACATCAAAAGAAGAAGATGTTGAAGTACGAATAAATGAAGTAGATGGTGTTGATGAAGTAATAATTTCAAGTACAGTCACATAAACCGGAGAGAGGTAGATTTGACGATAAAAGAAATTCCAGCGAAAACATCCTTAAGGCAAAATCATATTTTGGATTTGGATGAATTCAATAAATCTGACATTGAAGCCATATTCGATAATACAGATTCAATGATGGAAGTATTAACCCGAGGCATTAGAAAAGTACCTGCTCTAAGAGGTAAAACAATCATAACCCTCTTCTATGAAGCTAGTACTCGCACAAGGGTTTCTTTTGAACAAGCCGGCAAGATATTGAGTGCTGACGTCATTAACGTGTCGAGTGATGGTAGTAGTAATAAAAAAGGAGAATCTCTTTACAACACTGCGCTCACTCTACAAGCAATGAAGGCCGACGCAATCGTTATAAGACATCAACATTCTGGAGCAGGCTATTTCCTAGCACAACAAATGAAATCTACTAGCATTATTAATGCAGGAGATGGAATGCATGCTCACCCTACACAAAGTTTGCTAGACCTCTACACAATAAGAAAACATCTTGGAACCATAGAATCGAAAAAAGTTGTTATAGTGGGAGATTTGCTCTATAGCAGAGTAGCTAGATCTAACCTTTGGGGCCTCACAACCATGGGTGCGGATATAGTTTTAAGTGGTCCAAACACTTTACTTCCCCAAGATTTCCTTGATCAAAGAATAGGCGATGTCAGCCACCCATTTAAAAATATAACCATCGAGAACGACCTGGACAAGGCTTTAAATGGTGCCGACGTAGTAATGGCCTTACGCCTACAATCAGAAAGACAGAAAGCAGGGCATCTACCATCCTTAAGGGAATATTCTAGAAGATTTGGAATAAGCTCTGAGCGCCTTAAATTAGCTCATCCCGAAGCGATAGTAATGCATCCTGGACCTATGAATGAGGGAGTTGAAATTGAACCCGATGTTGCCCATGGTCAACAATCAGTAATAGAAAGCCAAGTCACAACCGGAGTCGCTATTCGAATGGCAATCCTATATGACTTGATAACTGGCACTCATTCGAAAAAGGAGTTGTAAATTGACGTCAAAAACGCTAATCAAAGGAGGGAGAATAATTGACCCTTCTCAAGGAATCGATCAAATTTCTGACTTGTTGTTAGTTGATGGATTAATAAGGGAAATAAATACTTCTATCTCAAAACCTAAAAATGCTGAAATATTTGACGCTGAGGGACAGATAGTCTGCCCTGGATTCATCGATATACATTGTCATCTGAGAGAACCAGGAGAAGAATATAAAGAAACAATAAAAACTGGCACCGCGGCTGCGGCTGCAGGGGGGTTCACCACAGTTTGTGCAATGCCCAATACCCAACCGGCGATGGACAACCAATCAGTAGTTGAGTATGTGCTTAAGAAAGCAAAAGAAACCGCAAGCATAAGAGTTCTGCCCATCGGGGCTGTAACGATCGGAAGAAAAGGAAAACAACTCAGTGAAATGTCTGAACTTGCCGAGCTTGGGGTCGTAGGGTTTAGTGATGACGGAGATCCAGTAGAAGACCCCAATATAATGCGACAAGCTCTTAGCTATAGTGCTGGCTTGAAACTTCCGATAATCAATCACTGCGAGGTACCTAGCCTAGCGGACGGAGCGTCTATGAATGAAGGTTGGGTATCCAATAGACTAGGACTAAAAGGCATGCCGACCTCGGCAGAGGAAGTTATGGTGGCAAGAGATATTTCTCTAGCCGAATTAACAGGAGGACATGTCCACATAGCACATGCCAGCACGAGAGGCACCATCGACTTAATCAGATCTGCGAAAGCAAACGGAATAAAAGTGACGTGTGAGGTTACTCCGCATCATCTTACTTTGACTGAAAATACCGTGATGGGCCATGGCAAGGACGACTTCCAGCCTTTGGGAACCGATGCGTACGATACAAACGCAAAAGTGAACCCTCCGCTTCGAAGCAAATCGGACGTTGCTGCGATGATCGAATCGTTAAATAAAGGAACCATCGACTTTATAGCCACTGATCATGCTCCACACAGTGAAGTAGACAAAATGACAACATTTCAAGATTCATCATTTGGAATAAGTGTGTTGGAGACTGCTCTAGGGTCCCTTATGACGTTAGTTGATCAAGGACATATGGAAGTAAATACCCTTATAAAAAAACTTACAAATGATCCCGCAACATTTTTAGGCATGGATATAGGCAATCTAAAAACTGGAACCAGCGGGGATATAACAATTATTGACCCAAACGAAACTTGGACCGTAGACCCAGGAGACTTCATATCAAAAGGCAAAAATACCCCTCTAGAGGGCTCGCTGCTTAAAGGGAAAATTAAAGCAACTTTCTATCAAGGTACAAAAGTTTATTAAATTGTGAAGGTGATTAGACATTGTCAAAACAAGCTTTTTTAATATTGGAAGATGGATCAATATATCCGGGTGAATCATTTGGATATCAAGATGAAACTTACGGGGAAATAGTTTTTAATACATCCATGACTGGCTATCAGGAAATGCTGACGGATCCGTCCTATGCTGGCCAAATAGTAGTACCAACGTACCCCCTACTAGGAAATTATGGCATCAATTCCTTAGATATAGAATCAAAAGAAATCCAAGTGTCAGGTTTTGTTGTTAGACAATACTGCGAAGAGCCAAGCCACACTAAAAGAACTCAGACAATAAACGAATATTTGGAATCCCAAGAAATAGTTGGTATATCCGAGATCGACACTAGAGCCGTTACAAGAAGAATTAGGTCCAGAGGGGTAATGATGGGGGCAATAGCAGTCAATATTCCTCCTGAACAGGCTCTAAAACAACTGAAAATCGAAATACCATACGACGAACTGAATTTTGTCCAAAAAGTAACCACGGCCGAGCGTTACGAGTGGACCGAGTCAGGAATCGGGTACGATTCAGCAGACAGTAATCTTAAAATACTAGTCTCAGATTACGGGCTGAAGTACAACATCCTTAGAATTTTGAAGGGAAAAGGTTGTGAGATTGAAGTTTTCCCTTCGTCTGTCACCTCTGATGAACTACTTGAACAAAATCCCGACGGGATACTACTGTCACCCGGACCTGGAGACCCTGAGCTTTTAGATCACTTAGTAACCACTACAACTGGTATTCTAGGAAAAATACCTATCATGGGAATTTGTCTTGGGAATCAGATTTTAGCTAAATCCCTTGGGGCAAAAACATACAAACTAAAATTTGGGCACAGGGGAGCTAATCATCCTGTGAAAGATACCGTCTCAGGAAGAGTCCACATAACTGCCCAAAATCATGGCTACTCCATTGATCCAGATTCGCTAACTTCAGAAGTTGATATAACACACATAAGCATGAACGACTATACGGTGGAAGGAATACGACACAAATCTATTCCTGCCATGAGCATTCAATATCACTCGGAGGCTTCTCCGGGCCCAAAAGATAATGAATACATATTCGACGATTTTATAGAGATGATCAGAGAAACCAAATAATTACATGACGAAAGACCACTAACAAGGAATAGAACTTGACTGAAAAACCCCAAAAAATACTTGTCATAGGATCAGGTCCAATTGTGATAGGCCAGGCAGCTGAATTTGACTATGCCGGCACCCAAGCATGTAAGTCGTTAAGGGAAGAAGGAGTTGAAACAATCCTGGTAAATTCCAATCCCGCGACTATCATGACGGATCAAGATGTCGCCGACTCTGTATATATAGAACCGTTAACTGTCCCGGTAATATCAAGAATTATAGAAAGGGAAAGACCTGACGCACTATTACCGACATTAGGAGGGCAAACTGGTCTGAATTTAGCCGTTGAGCTGGTGGAAGCGGGAATTTTAGAACAATATGGAGTTGAGCTTCTAGGAAGTAGTGTTGATTCGATCAAGAAAGCAGAAGACCGACATTTATTTAAAGAATTACTCACAGATATCGGAGAGCCTACTCCTCCCAGTTTTATAGTGAACAACTACGAAGAGGCCATCAAAGCCAAGGAAGAAATCGGACTACCTGTTGTAATAAGGCCAGCTTATACGCTAGGTGGGACCGGGGGGGGTATAGCAGAAAATGAAGAAAGTTTCGACGAAATCATAAAGTCTGGTTTAAGTGCAAGTCCCATACATCAAGTACTTGTAGAAAAGTCAATCGTGGGATGGAAAGAGCTCGAATATGAGGTCATGAGAGACGGGGCGGACAACTGCATCACCATATGTAACATGGAAAACATAGACCCAATGGGCGTACATACTGGCGACAGCATCGTAGTGGCCCCAAGTCAGACTCTTTCAGATAACGAGTATCAGATGTTAAGAACAGCCAGCCTCAAAATAATCCGAGAATTGGGTATCAAAGGCGGCTGCAATGTGCAATTTGCATTGGCGCCGGGCAATGTTGTAGCAGATACTCTCCCTGATGCCGGTAGAATCGGACCTTCTTATTATGTGATTGAAGTAAATCCTCGAGTTAGTAGAAGTTCAGCCTTAGCTAGCAAAGCAACAGGATATCCAATAGCGAGAGTGGCAGCCAAAATAGCTATAGGAATGACTCTAGATGAAATACAAAATGCTGTAACAAAAAAAACAGTCGCAGCTTTTGAGCCGGCTTTAGATTACTGTGTAGTAAAGATACCAAGATGGCCATTTGACAAATTCCCTAGCGGAGAAAGAACTTTAGGCACCCAGATGAAAGCTACCGGAGAGGTAATGGCTATAGACCGTACCTTTGAAGCTGCTTTTCAAAAGGCGGTAAGGTCACTGGAAATAACAAATCGATCTATAACTTGGGAGGACCCTTCTTGGTTCGATCAAGATGGATCAATTCTAAATAATCTCCCAATCCACCCCAATGACGAAAGACTATGGGCTGTACTCGCCGGACTAAGAAGAAACGTGAGTCCTGATGAACTATCAAGGCGCACAGGTATCGACCCTTGGTTTACCAGAGCATTCGCACGAATTATTAGTATGGAAAAAACTATAGCCTCAACAGAACTAACGTACGACTTATTGCGAAAAGCAAAAAGGCTGGGGTTCACAGATTACAGGATTGGTTCCCTAGTAAACCGATCTGCCAAATATATTCGTAAACTACGGACGGATTATGGTCTAAAACCAGTATACAAAATGGTAGACACCTGTGCGGCAGAATTTGAAGCACAAACCCCATATTTTTACAGCACATACGAAACAGAAAATGAAGCAGCACCATTACAAGGTAAAAAAGCCTTAGTGCTTGGTAGCGGACCAATTAGAATTGGTCAAGGAATTGAATTTGACTACTGCTCTGTACACGCTGCTTGGGCCTTACAGGAAGAAGGAGTTAAAAGTATATTAGTAAATTCAAATCCGGAAACAGTTTCCACAGATTTTGACACCAGTGACAGGTTATATTTTGAGCCTTTGGATGAGGAGTCAATATTTGACATCATCGACAATGAAAATATAGTTAGCAATCAGGTCAAAGATACTCTTGCTTCCATAGTCCAATTCGGAGGCCAAACAGCAATAAATCTTTCCCAAAATTTGGATAGAGAATCTATGCCCATACTGGGTTCCACGGCCCACTCCATTGATGTCGCTTCAGATAGACACCTATTTGAAGAATTCCTTCACGAAGTGGGCATCCCTAACCCGCCTGGAGGTTCAGTATCAAACATTCAAGAAGCCTTAAAGGTTGCAGAAGAAATTAGTTACCCAGTTTTAGTTCGCCCTAGCTATGTACTTGGTGGAAGGGCAATGGAAATCGTGCAAAATTCTGAAGAATTGAAACGTTATATGAACGACGCACTTGAGGCAGCAGATGGCAGGAAAGTTCTTATCGACAAATATTTTGTTGGAAAAGAAGTTGAAGTTGATGCTGTATGCGACGGAGAATCCGTGTTAATTCCAGGAATTATGGAGCATGTGGAAAGGGCAGGAGTACACAGTGGGGATTCGATGGCAATCTATCCTGGTCTCACTCTTACCCAACAGGAAATAGAAACTATTACCGACTACACCACTAGGATAGGAAAAGCATTAAAAATAAAAGGCTTAATGAACATTCAATACGTTATTGTTGGTGGGGGAAGCTATAGAAGCCCAGGAGCTGTCAGTCAAAAGACAGAAGAATATGAAAAAACTGAAATATTTGTGATAGAAGTAAATCCCAGATCAAGTAGGACCATTCCTTTTATTTCCAAAATTACTGGTGTACCAATGGTTAACCTGGCAGTAAAATCCATGCTCGGCGGTCAGCTATCAAACCTGGGATATGGCACGGGACTCTATTCAGCTCCCGAAATAGTGGGAGTTAAAGCACCAGTATTCTCAATGTCTAAATTAACTGGCGTCGATACATATCTAGGACCCGAAATGAAATCTACTGGTGAAGTCATGGGAATAGACCATGATTTCGAATCAGCTATTACCAAGGCATTGATCGCAGCTAATTTAAGGTTACCGGAAAAAGGTGCCATTCTTTTAAGTATTTCCGACGAAGATAAAGGGCAGTCTGTTCAACTTATCAACAACCTAGTCGCAGCTGGATATGATCTTTTTGCAACAGAGGGTACAGCTTCCCTAATAAGTGAACTTGGTGAAAAAGTGGTGGCAATTCCAAAGCGTCTTAACGAAGGTCATCCAAATGTAGTGGATATAATCGTTAACGGAACTGTGAACGCTGTAGTAAACACCATTACTGGAAACAGAAGTGCACTACAGGACGGTTTCCACATCAGAAGAGCTGCTGTGGAAAAAAGAATACCCTGCTTCACTTCAATTGACACTGCAACAGCTGCAGCTGAAAGCCTTACTGCGCAGGATCCAAATTACAACGTCAAATCTATGCTTGAATATATTGATCCACAAAAAGGGGAGCCCACAGATGCCTAGCGATATACCGCAGTCCATAATTGGATCAGAACTTCCAAAAGAGGTCTTTAAATCAACGGTGTCCGTTGAATGTGAACATCTAGAAAAGATGTTGCACGTGGGCAGTAAAGATAAATTCACTTTTTATTCGGATGAACCTCCCAGGTTAGGAGGGGATGATAACTACCCTTCTCCTCTTACTTATATAGTGGGCGGTATAGGCTTTTGACTACTAACTAATCTGAAGCGGTACGCTTCAATGAAGGAAATTGGAATTAGCTCTGCAAAAGTTCACGTAGAAATGGATTACTACCTGAAAGGTTCAGTTATGGACGGCACCGTTGAAAATGGGATAACTGAAGTGAGAAGCTACTTCAATGTTAATTCTGATCATTCAACCGAGGATTTAATGGAAGTTATCCAACTAGCAAAAAAAGGCTGTTTCGCCGAAAATTTAGTTAAAACTGCTGTACCTTTGAAAAGTATCTGTACTCTTAATGGGTCTGAGATCAATATAGAATAAGGTAATCAAATATAACGGCTGGCCTATTATGATTCCTTTGTCTCTAACAGTCGAAAATTTCATGTGCTACGGTGAGGATGTCCCTACCCTCAACTTAGAACCGATTCATATTGCATGCATTTCTGGTAACAACGGTTATGGTAAGACCGCTTTACTTGATGCAATTACTTGGGCAATATGGGGGAAAGCAAGAGCCAAAACGCATGACGAGTTAGTGAACGTAAATCAACAATCCATGTTTGTAGAATTGGATTTCCTGATACATGCAATCAGGTACAAAGTTACTAGAACTTATAGTAAGAGCAAAGGTTCTTCAGCCGGAAAGTCAGACTTGAATCTTTCTCTAATTACTGAAGGGGCAGCAACTTCTCTTATGGCAAACACTATAAGAGAAACTGAAGAAAAAATAATATCCCTGCTAAATATGGACTATGAGACATTTATAAATACATCATATTTAAAGCAGGGGGATTCAAATCGTTTCACGTCATCAAGGCCGACCGAGAGAAAAAAAATACTCGCCGACATACTGGACTTATCTTATTACGAAAGGCTTGAGGCAGCATCAAAACAAGTGTCGAGAGATTTAGAAACCGATGTTGCAATAAAAAAAGCTCTCATTGATAGCAAATTATCGATGGTCCAAGAAAAAGAAACCGCGATAAAAGACTTAGAAATCTATAAATCTGAATCCCAAAAATTATCTTTGGAAGAACAAACTCTAAACACTCACTTGGAAAGCCTGAAAATAAAACAACAAATGTTATCGACAGAAATTTCCAATAGAAATGTAATCACAAAGCAAATCAAAACTTCAGAAAAAGAAATCGAAACTATGCTGGCGCAGAAGTTGCGTCTAGAAAATGAATTAAATGAACTACGGAATTTGCTAGCCAGATCCGAAGAAATTAGATCTAGATACGACCTATATAAAACTCTGCAATCTAAACATAGTCATTCCTTAGAATTAATAGCTGAGATTCACCAAATCAAAGAAAACAAAATGGTAATAGAAAATGCAATTGCCATGGAGAAAATCAAAGTGGAATCGCAAATATCTTCAATTCAAACACGAATAAAAAGCGATCTTCAACCAGCAGTCGATAACATTCCTAAAATTAAACAGGAAATAATACTTGCAGACCGCACGGTAAAAAATCTGGAAAGCACTATCAAGGAAAAGAAACTCCTATCGGATCGAGCTGCTGCCATTTCACAAGAAATAGCACTATTGGATGCTTCAAACAAAACATTAATGACTCAAATGTCCGATAGTAGAAATAGGTTTGATCTCATCAACCATGCCGAGGCCACCTGTCCACTTTGCCTTCAATCCATTTCATCTGAGAACAAAAATCATATAACTAACGAACTAGAAAAAGAAGGTAAAAATAGTAGGGCACAATATCAATCCAACATGGCTCAGATACAAGCCATGGATAAAAAAAGGCAAGACTTAATGATTCAAGTCGAATCAAGCATGCCGAATTTACTCAAGGAAAAGGTCGATGCGGAAAAACTTCAAACAAAATTAATGGCGTCCCTTTCACAAAGTGAAAATGCTTCTTTCCAACTTGAAACCATTTTAAAAGATGTCTATAGGTTGAAACAGGAACTCCAATCTGAAAGCTTTTGTTCAAGTCAGAACCAAAACTTACTCACATTACAGTCTAGACTTGATGAACTGAACGACGTCGAATCAAATCACAAATCTCTAGAGACTGATCTTAAGAAACTCGCACCTTATGCGGAATCATACTCTCATTTATCAGGTTCCGAAGCTAGATTGAAATCCACCACGCAATTACTTGAAGACAATAAATCAATCATTACAGCTCGAAATACACAAACAGACCGTTGGAAAACTGAACTTTCAGAGATTGAAGGGAAAATATCTAAAGAATCAGGAACAGACGATGAAATCCGTGCAATACAGATCAAAATTGAAGAAATAAGAAGCAAGCATTCACAAGTTACATCGTTCAGAGAAAAGGCTCGTTACCAAATCGAAGAAATTCTGAAAGCCGAACAAAACATAAAATCAACAGAGTTGGCAATATCGAAAGCAAACGAAGAGATTCAATTGTATGACGAATTGGCTTCTGCTTTTGGACGCAATGGAATTCAAGCTCTCATGATAGAAAGAGCGGTCCCAATGCTAGAAAATGTAGCCAATGAGTTACTCGCTCGATTAAGCGACAACAAAATGGTAATAAACCTAGAACTGAAAGAGGGTAGAATAGACAGAGCCACAGGGCTACCTTCAGAAGCGTTAGAGATAACAATTTCGGACGAACAAGGATCTAGAAGCTACGAGACTTTTAGTGGTGGTGAAACTTTTAGAATTGACTTCGCTATAAGAATTTCAATGTCCAAATTACTTGCTACAAGGTCGGGGGCCCCTCTTCCCATATTATTTATTGACGAAGGATTTGGGTCTCAAGACAGTACTGGGCAAGAAAGACTAATAGAGGTTATACAGTCAATCAGCGAAGACTTTGAGAAAATTATGGTCATAACCCATGTAGACTCAATGAAGGAAAATTTCAATCAACAGATAGAAATAGCAAAAACTGAATCAGGATCCACCTTCACCCTACAATAGTCTCTATAAAGCTATTTCCTTTATATCATCAGCCAGTATCAGTTGGGGTTCAGTTTCGTTTTGTATGTCTCGTGGTTCCCAACCAGGAGCAGTTTCTCTTAAAACCAATCCTTCTTTTTCGACAGAAATTACCGCTATATCTGTAACAATTAAGCTAACGCATCTCGGACCTGTAAGAGGGAATGTACATTCGGATACTATTTTGGGATCACCGTTCCGTCCTATGTGTTCCATGGCTACAATTACCCTCTTCGCTCCTGCGGCAAGGTCCATGGCGCCACCGACATTGCCTATACCCCTCGACGGAAGCATCCAATTTGATAAATCTCCCCTCTCTGACACTTGGAGAGCACCTAACACAGTGACATCGATATGGCCCCCTCTTATCATCGCAAATGCATCTGCTGAGTGAAAAAAAGACATTCCCGCAATTGGTTGAAGAAATTGTCCACTTGCGTTAATGAGATCATCATCCTCTTCTCCCTCTTCCGCCATGGGACCGTAATTCAAAACACCGCTTTCGCTATGGTAAAACACAGTTCTTCCTTCTGGAACATATTGAGAACACAGGGAAGGAATACCCAATCCTAAATTTACCACATCACCATCCTTCAATTCTCTGGCCACTCTCATAGCTATCACTTCTCTCGGTAGTCGACCAAGCATAATTTCTAAACCTCCAAAAACTATAATCTTAGATCACAAGGTCACTATCCTATCCACGAATAAAGCAGGTGTGTGTACCAAATGGGGGTCAATTTCACCAATATTTACTACCTGATCCACTTCAACAATGGAAATACCAGTAGATCTGACCATAACTGCACCGAAATTTTGTGACGTTCCCTTATAGGTAAGGTTTCCCAAAGTGTCTGCTTTGTATCCTTTAACTAATGCAAAATCTGACTTTAAAGCATGCTCCAATATATGTTGCTTACCATCAAATTCCCTAGTTTCTTTTCCTTCCGAAAGTTGAGTGCCGACGCCAGTAGGAGTAAAAAAAGCCGGAATGCCAGCCCCACCAGCCCGGATACGTTCCACTAGAGTGCCTTGAGGTACCAATTCCAATTCCATTTTTCCTTTACGAAAATAGGACTCAAATGAATTTATCTTCGAAGGAGATGGAGATACAGGATAAGAGGCTATGACTTTTATTACCTGATCGTTATCTATCAAAGTACCAACGTCAATGGCCGTATGTCCGGGCAAAGTACCAAACCCTAATAGGCTGGCTAGACCTGCGGTATTGCTTACTATGGTCAGGTCTTTGGCTCCATGATTTCTAAGAGCCAACAAAAGTTTTTGCGCTGTTCCTCCAGTACCACCAAAACCAGACACCATTACGACAGCACCATCAAATATATCTGACACAGCTTCATCAAAGGAAGCGTAGAGTTTCTCCACCTATCATATACTCCTAGATAATTGCATTTATTTCGAATTTATAATTGGTACTCCATTAATATACAGATTCACAAGTAGAGGTCAACAATGAATGACATATCAATAAGGGAAGGAACAATTTCAGATGCGACCTTGATATCAAGTTTCCAACAGCATATGGCTCTCGAAACTGAATCAAAAATCCTAGATGAATACACAGTTTTAAAAGGGGTTGAGAAAGTGTTAGCGTCCTCAGACAGAGGCTTTTACATAATTGCTGAAGTGGCCTCAAAAGTCATTGGAAGTCTTATGGTCACTTTTGAATGGAGCGACTGGCGAAATGGGTGGTTTTTCTGGATCCAAAGTGTATTCGTTGAGCAATCGTATAGGCGACAAGGTATATATCGCCTAATGCATAATGAAGTAATCAATCGCTGCAAAGAAAGCAAAGATTGCTGTGGGATTCGACTATATGTTGAAAGAGATAATATAAACGCCCAAAAAGTCTATAAGAACCTTGGGATGCATGAAACAGATTATTATCTATTTGAAGAAGAATTTTAATCAATACGGAGACCCCTAAAATGACTATCCAAGATGAGCAATTAGAAAGTTTTCTTGCTGACAATCATGACGCAGTACTTTCGACCACAAGATCAAATGGGGCCACACAGCTCAGTGTCGTGACAGTCGGATTCCATAAAGGTGGTGCCATCTTTACTACAACAAAATCTAGAGCAAAATTCATTAATCTTAATAGAAACCAGAATTGCTCTCTTCTAATTTCAAGTTCCGACTGGAGACCATACGTGGTTCTAGAAGGTAACGCCACTATTTTCTCTGACACCACCACCGATCCAAAAACCTTAAAAGAAGTACTTCGGGCAACCTACAGGTCAGCCGCAGGGAGGGAGCATCCAGATTGGAATGAATATGACATGGCAATGAAACGAGATTCTCGAGTAGCCATATTAGTAAATGCAAAAAACATTTACGGGACTCTTTCAGTATAGAAAATCCCCTTTATACAATCCTCGAAAGCCGTAACAATCTCGGCAACAAACCAAGGAAGGCACCTTCCACTAAGGTCAATACTGCAATAATGACCGTACAGTCAAAGAAAAACCCCTGCGGGAACATGGCTATCAAATAGTCATGTCTTGGATCTAAAATCCATAAATCATTACTGAAACTCACCAAGTGGAAATACAAAAATAGCCTATCAAAGCCGACTAGGGCCAAAAGTGCCACAAACAAAACCAAACTAAATGTCAGCCACCCTCCTTTCATAAAATATCTGGGCATTATTTTTTTCCATTTGCTAGATGAATCTATGAGTAACAAAAGGGAGGCAATCACAATCAATATTGCAGAATACAACTGGACTAAATAAACCATTCTTACGAGTTGTTTAACATCATACATATGGAGAACTTCCTTCTCATTAAACAAATTTGCGATCATTCTTCCGTGAAGTGAAATCCTTACCGTTATCTTATCTTCGTCATTGTTGAAATAATCTCTTATTTGCTGTCCGGCGTTTTGCAACTGCTCGTACTCAATTCCCGTATATTTCTCAATTTCATATTTAGTAAATCCATAGTCATAAAGAATTCCTGAATTCAGTACCAGCCTGACATTAGTAGTGATTAGAAACGCTGGAACACAAACAAAAAACAAGGCCTGTAGAATGATGTGAAAAATTCTTATTTTCATGCTGTACTAAGCTTATTGATGCTGCATTCCGAGTGTCAATATGGGTATAAAGGATTTAATAAATGAAGTCTCGACTAACTTTCTCCGATACTTTCGAGGGAATCCTTGAACTTGTGGACCAACTTCGGTCGGCAGAAGGATGCCCGTGGGACCAAGAACAAACATTACAAACATTATCACCACTTCTATTAGAAGAATGTTACGAACTAGTCGAAGCAATTGAAATCGAAAGTGACTCTGGAAGACTTGAGGAACTAGGCGATCTTTTCTTGCACCTAGCTTTCCAGATTTCTATTTCAGAAGAGGAAAGTACATTTACCAGGTCAGATGTATTCGAATCAGCGTTAATCAAGTATATCGATAGGCACCCACATGTTTTCGCTGGTCAAACGGTTAATTCCATAGAGGAATTAAAAGATAATTGGGAAAAAATAAAACAAGAAGAAAAAAAAGAGTCTCGTAAATCTGCATTGGACGGCATCCCTCAAAACTTGCCCAGTCTATCTTCCGCCCAAAAAATACAGCAGAAAGCAGCTAGAACGGGATTCGATTGGGACAATCCAAAAGAAATCCAAGAAAAGATCATGGAAGAATTTTTTGAATTCGAATCGGCGGAAACATTTGAAGAACTTGAAGAAGAATTTGGTGATTTGTTATTTACCATCGTAAACATGGGTCGACACAGTAAAATTGACCCAGAAAAAGCGTTAAGAAATTCCAATAGAAAATTTATTTCCCGATTTAAATCTATGGAACAATTAGCGACTCAAAAAGGGAAGGAATTCTCCGACCTATCATTGAAAGAGCAAGATAATTTGTGGAAACAAGTGAAATTACAGGAGCACCACTAATGGGATTGCCGGACAAAAATAACGAGGAACAACTTATGTGGGATCAGGTTTACCTTCATTTTGGCCACCTAATATCTGAAGACACTTTTGAAAATATCAAAGAATCCATTGAAGACATAGTAAGTAACGCCATAGAAATCAGATCGGCCAAGTTGGATCACAATTTTCCACCATTAAATATATACCAGCCATACAGGAGCGAATTTGATGAATAAGGGCCCCTTGTTTGAAAGTTTGCGCTCTATTGGAAAAGATATTGAGAACAAAAAAATATCACCTGTGGAAATCACAAAATATTATTTGGATAGACTACATAAATTGGGTCCAGAATATAATTCTGTAGTTACAATTACTGAACAATTGGCCTTGCATCAAGCTACCTTAGCCGAAGAGGAAATTATGGCTGGCAGGTATAAAGGTATACTCCACGGCATACCTTTCGGGGCTAAAGATTTACTCGCGACAAAATATGGAATCCCAACAACTTGGGGGGCCGAGCCATTTCGAAATCAAATCTTTGATTACAACTCAACCGTAATAGAAAGATTATGTGATTCAGGAGCTATATTAGTCGCAAAATTAGCCATGATAGAACTTGCGGGGGGAATGGGATATAGACAACCAAATGCCTCTCTTACCGGTCCTTGTAAAAGCCCCTGGGACAAGAACACATGGGCTGGCGGTTCATCAAGCGGTTCAGGGTCCGCTGTAGGCACTGGTCTAGTACCATTCGCTATAGGCTCAGAAACATGGGGTTCAATATTATCTCCTGCTAATAACTGCGGGGTCTCTGGCTTACGACCCACATATGGAAGAGTGAGCAGATACGGAGCTATGGCACTGAGCTGGTCTTTAGACAAAATAGGTCCGCTATGCCTATCTGCAGATGACTGTGGAATTGTCCTAGAACATATATCTGGACCAGATGCCAAAGACCCTTCCAGCAGCAAAAACATATACGCCTACAATCCCTATATGCCTGAAAGAAAATTCAAAATAGCTATCCTCTCAGATGCAACCCTGAGCGTAGATAGCGAAGTTTCAGATAATTTTCAGCACAGTTTGCAGGAACTCACTCGGTTCTGTGATATCGAGGAAATCGATTTACCTGAATATCCATATGAGGCTATCACCAGAACCATCATGCTGGCAGAATCAGCAACTATTTTTGAAGAATTCACCGATACTGGGAAAGCACGTCTTCTTACAGCCCCCGAAGATAAATATGGGCCATATGCACGTACTTCTGTCCTTGCAAAAGACTATTTGAAATCCATACGATTGAGGGATGAAATAGCGCAAATCATTGATCCTACACTTTCAAAATATGACGCTATATGCGGTCCAACTCGAGGAAATCCAGCGTCACCGATAGAAGACGAATTCAGAGGGGCCATTAGAGGGAATGCTAAGGATACACTTGGGGCGCTAGGCAATGCGGTTGGATTACCCGCTATCTCAGTCCCTAATGGATTCACCGAAGCTAACCTACCAACAGGAATTCAATTTGTGGGACGGGCATATGCAGAAAATACAATTCTCGCCCTGGCAAATCACTTTCAAAAGAAAACTGAGTGGCACTTAAGGCACCCAGCAGAACTCTTAGATGAAATTTAAGCTACAAGTAGCAAGGTTTATCCACATGCGGCTGATATAATTCACCTCACCAGGACAATCCTAGTACACTGAAACCTACAGATAAACCGAGGAAATTATGATTTCAATATTTGTCACAATACAAGTAAAAGATGGTTATGCGGAGCAATTTACTGAGGCCAGTTTCGGTGATAGTCAAGGCTCAGTGAGAGATGAAACAGGTTGTTACAGATTTGACATACTAAAAAACGCTGAAGATCCTAACAAGTTTCACCTTTACGAAGTTTATGAAAACGAGGCTGCCTTGGAAACTCATCGCAATGCTCCTCACTATAAAAAATGGAGCTCAACCGTAGAACCTTGGTTAGACGGAGATCGAGAAAGAGTTATGATGACCACTGTCTTCCCATCTGATCAGGGTTGGAAAGACCAAAAGCCCTGCCTGTTAAACTGGTAGTCTCAGAACACATTTTCTCTCTTACCCAAAAAGTTAGAACCAAGGGAGCAACAAAATTTCTACTTATTTTTTGTTAATGACACTGACTCAAGAGGGGCGACATTTAGTAAATGACGATCCGGAAATGGTGCTACATGCCGCCCAGTCTAGTGATCTACCCGACGTACATTGTATGGGCTTGTATGCAGTCTTGGGGGATCACGATTTCATCACTATTCTTGAGGCTCCGGACAATGAAGCCGCTGCAAGATTTTCTCTTGAATTGGGAGTTAAGGTTGGACTTGAAATCCAGACAGTACCAGCCATCCCAGTATCGCGGTTAGACCACAGAATAGAATGGCCTCCAGGCGGCCAAGATACCCCTAGTTCATCAGATCCAGAAGAGGGCGAAGCTTAGTAAGTAGTGTCGATTCTACATGACAACCGATTTACCTATAAAAATCAAGGGGTTTTCCAAAACTTACGGGGCTAGCCCAGCGGTTGAAGATTTGACGTTAATGGTTGAAAAAGGTGAAGTGTTTGGATTTTTGGGTCCAAATGGCGCCGGCAAAAGCACGACCATAAAATCACTACTAAACTTTCTTGCACCCTCGGACGGAAAAATAAGCATATTTGGTCTCGACAGCGTAAAAAACAGTGTTGAAATCAAAAAGCATATTGGATATCTAGCTGGCGACATTTCATTGTATGACTCAATGTCTGGAATCCAGCTTATTAGATATCTAACTAGGTTAGGAAGAAATACCAACTGGGCTTACGTGGAAACGCTTGCCAAAAATCTTCAAATATCATTAGAAGCGAAAATAGGAACCTTATCCAAAGGCAATAAACAGAAAATTGGTTTAATCCAAGCCTTCATGCATCAACCAGCGCTGCTCATACTCGACGAACCAACCAGTGGCTTAGATCCCTTAATGAAACAAATTTTCTACGAAATGGTCCTTGAAATGAAAGATATGGGAAATACAATTTTTGTTTCATCCCACGATCTTAATGAAGTTCAAACCATTTGTGACAAAGCCGCATTTATAAAATCGGGCAAACTAATCGGAATCGAAAACATTAAAGAAAATTTTGACTTCTCCATAAGGAGATACACCGTGACGTTCGACCAACCCGTCAACACAAAAGAATTTACAAATATAAGTTCGGTATCAGATATAACTCAGAGTGAAAACAAATTGACTTTAACAGTAAGCGGTAATGTTTCCGAGGTTCTTAGTAAATTGTCGGATTTACACCCAGTAGATTTATCGGAAGAAGACACAAGCCTCGAAGATATATTCATGAAATATTACGAGGTCTGATCTTGTGTTAAACACCACGTTCCATATATATCTGATATCTAGGTGGAAAAGCATTGCTGTTTGGTCAATCTGCATGATTGCTTTAGCTTTAGTATTTACTGCTATATACGACTCCTTCAAAGGGGAGTTTACTGATATGCTTGACAATGCTCCGAAATTAATGGAAGCGATGCTAGGACCATTCCCAACAGATTCGATAATAAGTCCTGAGATTTGGTTGGGAATAGAACTGTACGGATTGCTATTCCCCATAATATTTGCGGCTATTGCTATATCAGCAGGAGCCTCCGCCGTTGGCCTTGAAGAGGATTCAGGAACCATCGAACTCGTCTTGGCCAGCCCCATAAGCAGAGAGCGAATCATATTGGAAAAATCACTGGCCATTTTGGCACAATTAGCGATCATTAGTGCCTGCCTATGGCTAGGTATAGCTATGGGCTCTTTCCTTTTCCCGTTCGATGTGTCTTTATCTAACGTACTCTCCGCGACGATTACCGGCTGCATTTTTGGATTAACCATCAGCTATGTGACTTTGGCTATCCAGGCTTTAAACGGCAAAAAGGGATTCGCATTAGCTATTGGAAGCTGCTTTGTCGGGATCAGTTATATTTTCTATGTATTATCAGGTCTATCGGACAATTTGGATTCATTAAAATACGTTTCCATTTTTAGCTATTATGACGGACCTGGGGTATTAGTGAATGGATTAAATGCCACGAGTTTGATTGTAATGGTGGGCCTATCAGCTGTATGTTTTATTGCCGCACTATACGCATTTAAGCGAAGAGATATTGGAGTTTAAAAAAAACAGAAGTTTTTCCACTATGTTCTCGAAAACTCTCGCTCCAAGTGGGTAGTGGTCATAGTTATCATTGTCGGACGACCATGTGGGCAATTATTGGGCTGCTGACAGGATTCCAATTGTTTCACTAAAAGAGACATTTCCTGATAAGACATCTTCTTACCAGCCCTTATCGCAGCGTGACAAGCAATAGAATATGCTGCTTTATCTTCCCAAGAATTAAATTCTACTTGCTCACTTAAAGCAGACAGCATTTTATGAAAAGATTCTCTCGGATCAGCCTCGGACAACACTTTCGGCACAGTACGTACTAAATAAGAGCTAGGACCAAATGGTTCTGGGGTCATTCCCAATGATTCGAAAACATCCTTGTTCTCGTCAATTAACGCCTCTTGATTTTCATCCAGTTCAATATGGACCGGCTCGAGCAGCATCTGAATTTCAACAGACTTATCTTTAGCATCGGCGACGACCTGTTCATAAATAACCCTTTCATGAGCCGCATGTTGATCAATAATGTATATACCTTTAGGGCCCTCACAAAGAATATAAGTATCGGATACTTGCCCAAGTACTCTAAGCAATGGAAGAATTTCCCGGTACGGGATGGAAGTGTTTATCCTTGCTACATTATCTGCCTTTGAATTTTCATCGTATTCAAATCCTTCATTAATTAATACGGTTGGCCAAAATGTCGATGGGTCGGATTTTTCTACGAATTTATTTTCACCACGTTGATAATTTATTACGGAATGGACCGGGGAGTATTCAAGTAAAGTAGTTCTAATGGCGCTTTGCAGCGCGGCAAAAATTTGATTTTCATTTTCAAAACGTACTTCTGTTTTAGCCGGGTGAACGTTAACATCAACCTCATCCAATGGAACTCGTAACATGATTGCACCAACTGGAAACTTGTTGTCTGAAGAGAATCCTTTGTATGCTTGTTCAAAGGCATATGATAGCGTTCTACTCTGTACTAATCGCCCGTTCACAAACAAAAAAATGCGAGATCTGTTAGACCGCTTTTGGTCAGGAGTGCCTATAATTCCAGATACAATTGGACCTTCCCAATCCTGATCATAGTCTTCAGAAATTCTTAACATCTTAGAAGCTTCGGAGATACCAAGGATCGCACCCATAACATCTGTCAAATCTCCAGAACCTAATGTCCTAAATGGTCTGGAGGTTCCCTGGTTAAGTTCAAAAGCTATATCTGGGTTACAGATAGCAAATTTTTGTACAAGTGAATGTATACGATTAGCCTCAGCCGACTCAGATTTGAAGAATTTCCTCCTTGCGGGGAACCTGTCAAAAAGTTTAGAAACTGAAATTGTGGTCCCATAGTCAATGCCAGCGAATGATTTAGAAATAGGGAGCTGATTATCTAAACTTATCCGGACACCTTTCATTTCCCCTCTTGCCCTAGTTGCGATTTCCACCTGTGACACAGAAGATATACTGTATAGAGCTTCCCCTCTGAATCCTAAAGTCTCTATAGAGTCCAAATCTGATTCTGTATATATTTTGCTTGTGGAGTGTCTTTCAAAAGCCACTTCTACTTCTTCTGGCTCAATCCCTCTACCATTATCAGACACAACTATTGAGTTCATCCCGCCAGAAGAAGTAGAGATAAATATTCTGTCCGCTCCAGCGTCCAGCGAATTTTCCACCAATTCCTTTACTACTGATGCAGGGCGTTCAATCACCTCTCCAGCCGCTATCAGAGCAGCTATTTCAGGTGAGAGTATCCTAATAACAGACATGGCTTAATCTACTTTTCTTTGGGAACTGGTTTAAATCCTCTATGATCTGACTTGCCGGTGGAAACGAAATCCTTAATCGCATCGTATAGTTCAGGCATTTGACCATCCTCTGCCGAGCGAAAATAGTAAGGCTCTATATGTACACCACCAAACACCTCTACAATTTCCCTGTGGTCATCAATTACAAAATCGGGTCTCGGAGATACCGAAAATCTTTTTAACCCCACTTCATACTCAGTAATAGGCTTAACAAAAATACCTGAGACAAACCCTGAAAGCCCCAATCTTTCTATATCATCCGTACGCATACCGACACCAGACCATATGTAAATGAAATGCCCATCCTTTAGTAGGCCCTCAAATACTTCTGTGGTACCTGGTCGTAAGCTACCATCCATCGCTATCAAGGTGTAGTCAACATCGAAATATATATTCATCTATACAATTATGCCTTTCTTCTGAGTATTGTTACGTCCAAATTATGTTTTGAGAAAATATTGATTTCGCAATCTTTTTTATCGGATTCTGTCTTGACTGTATGTTGGATGCCACAGTAGTTGCGATACCAGATTGAGTTAGTAGAAGTGGGGAAACTCCCCCCCTAAGATCACTAACCTTGGTAACTCCGGATTCCCAGGGATCTACAACATTCTCAAATTTAGACCAAACTCCCGTATCACTTTTATAAGAATTCCCCAAATTTTGCATCAAAGATGTAGCGCCAGATTCGTTTACCAAAACTATTCCTGCTAACACATCCCATAAGTGGGACCCAGATATAACTGCATACTCAGTTATTCCTAAGGCCACTAATGACATTTCGTAAGCTATACTGCCACCCATGCGAGGTTCGCCAGCTTTAGAAGCAAATTGACCATCAAATTTAAACCTCCCCGAAAATGATCCTGGAAGAGTAATAATTGCATTCGGGTCGACTTCTATAATTGAAGGGGTTTCAAGCTTCTTGTCATTTACCATGCAGCCATTACCACTACTTGCGTGTATGACAATCCCAGGGTCCTGATTTGGCCATGGTATAAATATCGCTCCTGCAACTGGAACACCTTTAAACATAATCCCAATTGAAGAGGCATAGCAAGGAAACCCATGCATGAAATTACGAGTCCCATCTAAAGGATCAAGAACCCAAACTATGTCAGGAAGTAAATCTGAAGTTGAATCTCCTTCTTCACCAACGATCCCATGATCGGGGTATCTTTTTTTTATTTGTCCTGAAAGATATTCCTGAACTTCTTTATCAGCCGCAGTTACCGGATCTCTTCCTTTGGCATCCTTGTAACTGATTTTCAAAACTTTTGATTCACCCAAAGGGTCCCGAAAATATTTTTGAAGCAATTTACCAGCAGACATAGCCAATTCATACGCGTCTTTCTGGATATTTTTTAATAATTCTTCTTCTATCAGCATGTTCATTTTGTCGATTCACTTATTACCTTTTATCAAATTGAACAAAGCCTTGGCTGCGGTAATTGGATCCTTCTCACCTTTCGTGACTTCATTTATAAGAGATATCAATGCTGGTTCATTTTCTCGATTATCCTTTGCCAAAATTGTATCCAACATAGACTCCATCTCAAGAAGAACACTGGAACGCAATGCATTTAATCTCTTAGCTGATCTCCGCAAATCATGATTTTGTGACAACTCAGTGTTTCCACGCAAAGTGTCAATCTCCAAGAGAAGGTCCGAAACGCCATCACCCGTATCTGCTCTGGTTTTAACTATAGGTGACAATAAATCACTGTGATCGTCAGATAGTTGCAATGAACTTCTAACATCTCTTACCATCCTATCAGCACCCGCTCTATCGGACTTATTTACCACAAAAATATCGGCTATCTCCATAAGGCCGGCTTTCATTGTTTGGATAGAATCCCCAGATTCAGGAACGATTACCACGACCACAGTGTCAGAATTTTTCATAACATCCAACTCTGTCTGGCCAACACCTACTGTCTCCAATAAAATTACATCAAACCCAAATGCCTCCAGTAACATAGTAATTCCGTAGGTAGAGTTAGAGAGACCACCTCCTGATCCCCTGTTACTTATACTCCTGATAAAAACTCCTGGGTCAGTGTAGTGTGATTGCATCCTTACCCTGTCTCCTAAGACTGATCCTCCCGTAAAAGGGCTGCTGGGATCACAAGCAAGAATTGCAACAGTTCTACCGGACTCTCTAAATTGGGTTGCCAAGGCGGAAGATAGAGTACTTTTACCGGCTCCAGGAGGTCCTGTAATGCCTATAATGTGGCCGTTGCCTCCCGCGTTCCTAATTTTCGGGTATATCGAACCCAACACATCTGGAGTAGATTCAATGAATGTTATGAGCTTAGAGAGGGATCGTATATTCCCATCAAGTAAACGGGTAACATCTTCCTGTAATTTATCAAGGCTGGGCATTTTTCTTCAATTCCGGGACTTCGACAGGTTTTTTAAAGAGCAGTAGCTCGAGCACCCTAGCAGCTATTCTAACTGTTAGAGGTGATCTGTCTGAGAACATTTATAGTCTTGATGGCTGATATGGCAGAACTCTCTCCTTCGTTACCTTTTCTGCCACCGCACCTATCTAAAGCCTGCTCCACATCATGAGTAGTAAGTACACCAAACATAACCGGTAATTGATTATCTAGAGCAACTCTGGCTATCCCTTCAGCAGCTCCTTTTGAAACATACTCATAGTGATCTGTTTCACCCTTGATGACCGCTCCGAGGCAAATAATAGCATCGTAATTCCCGCTGGAAGCTAAATGGTCGGCAACCACAGGAATTTCAAAAGAACCAGGTACCATCGCAACTGTTATATCACTTTGATCTACCCCATTTTCTAACAAGGCAGATTTCGCACCATCCAATAATTTTAAAGTCACAAAATCATTAAATTTAGCAACTACAATCGCAAAGCGCATCCCTTCAGCGTTCAAACCACCATCAATCATCAGACCCATCCCCACCCACATCTTCCATAGGTTCCAGAATGTGTCCCATTCTTTCCCTTTTGGTCTCCATATATTTAATATTTTCTTCCGTATGAGGAGCTACTATAGGGACTCTTTCTACAACTTCTAACCCAAAGCCTTCTAAACCTACTCTTTTTGTAGGATTATTCGTAAGGAGTTTCATTTTTTGAACGCCGAGGTCCGCTAAAATCTGGGCCCCAATTCCGTACTGCCTAGGATCAGGGGCAAATCCAAGCATTACGTTAGCTTCGACTGTATCGTACCCTTCATCCTGAAGTGCATAAGCCTTCAATTTGTTATGAATACCAATGCCTCTGCCTTCTTGCCTCATATAAAGGAGAACTCCGCTTCCATATTTTTCAATGGCCTCGAGAGCTAATTGAACTTGGTAACCACAATCGCATCTTTTACTGCCAAACACATCTCCTGTAAGACATTCGCTGTGGACTCTCACTAAGGCAGCTTCATTATCCTTAATATCACCTTTTACAAAGGCCACATGCTCCTGAACGTCAACTACACTGCTATAAGATACTGCTCTGAATTCTCCATATTCGGTTGGTACCCTGGCCTCGGCCACTCTCTCTATCAACCTTTCATGCATTCGACGATAGGCAATCAAATCCTCTACGCTGACAATCTTTACATCATGCTGCTTGGCAAATTCTTCTAGCTGAGGCATTCTTGCCATAGTCCCATCGTCTGCCATAATCTCGCAAATCACAGCTGCTTCCTTCAAACCTGCCAATCTACAAAGGTCTATAGAGGCCTCAGTCTGTCCTGTCCTTTTTAAGACGCCTCCGTCAACGTACCTCAAAGGAAATATGTGACCAGGCCTGCCAAGGTCTTCCGGTTTTGTGTCGTCACTTATAAGGGCTTTTATAGTATCGGATCGATCTGCTGCTGAAATACCTGTGGTGGTGCCTATTAATGAATCTACAGACACCGTAAATGCAGTGCTCAAGCTAGCGGTGTTATTAGCAACCATTAGCGGCAGATTTAAGCGATCAAGCTGATCGCCCAACATGGGAACGCATATTAAGCCCCGACCATATGTGGCCATAAAATTAATAGCTTCAGGGGTTACCATTTCCGCAGCCATCGTCAAATCGCCTTCGTTTTCACGATCCTCATCGTCAATAACGATAACCATTTTGCCGTTTTTTATATCAGCGATAGCTTCTTCTATTTTGGATAATGGCATAAGTGTTCGTCCTTCGGAATTACTATCAATCCAATGATATATGGGTTTGATCTCCGGTCGACAGTTTTTCTAAGTATTTACCTATTATGTCAGTTTCTATATTTACAGTACTTCCTACCCTTTTTAAACCCAAAACTGTGTTATCTTTAGTGTACGGTATCAAGGCTATACTAAAATATTCCTCGTCACAGTTTACAACCGTGAGACTAGCACCGTCCACGCATATGAAACCTTTCTCGACAATGTACTTAGATAAACTATTCGAAATTTGAAATTCTATCGACCAGGATGTTCCGTCTTCGACAATAGAAATTATTTCTGCGGTTCCATCCACGTGACCCTGAACAATATGTCCTCCTAGTCGGCCTCCCAGCTGGGCAGATCTTTCCAAGTTCACTTTATCTCCAATGGTAAGATCCCCTAAATCCGTCCTGCTCAGGGTTTCAGGAACCACATCAACTCGAAATGTATTTTCCTTCAAATCTACTACGGTTAAACAGGCACCATTAACAGAGATACTATCTTTAATCCCAAGATCTTTTATCACAACAGAAGCTTCTATCCATATTTCAGTCTGGGTAATTTTTGCGATGATCCCCAGTTCTTCCACTAAACCTGTAAACATCAAACTCCTTTTTTGCAATACCCTGTTACTAAAATATCTGACCCAATAAATTCTCTTTTCACCCCAGTTAACACATATTTATCAGACATAAATTTTGCTCCGATTCCACCAACTGCACCTCTGCTAGTAGTCCCACCAATAATACTAGGTGAAATAAAAGCGGCCACCTTATCAACTAAACCTTGATCAAATAATGAGCCCAGAATCTCAGAACCACCTTCTACAAATACAGATGAGACCGGTATTTTCCCCAAATACTCAAGAACGGAAATCAGATCCACTTTCCCTTTTTTACCCGGGAAGGCTTTGGTCGACAAATTCTTTATCTCATCTGAAAATCGCACATCCCTAGCAGTAGCAACAAAAGTAGACCCATCTTCAGACAACATAGAGCTGTCAACAGGAATACGACCATCAGAATCTATTATTACCCTGAGGGGTTGCCTATCCACGTTCCTGCTATCGAGCCTTGCTGTTAGTCTAGGGTCATCGGCGAGAACTGTATTAATTCCGATCAAAATCGCGTCAGATTCTAGCCGCATTGCATGAGAAGCAATACGAGATTCTTCGCCTGTTATCCATTTAGATTCCCCAGAAGAGGCAGCTATTTTTCCATCTAAGCTCGTAGCAAATTTAGCAGTCACAAAAGGCAAGCCAGTCTCCGACAATTTGATGTGAGCTTCCAAATCAACTTGAGTTTCTTTTTTGCCTTGACCTAATACGACTTCAATACCAGCTTTTCGTAATTGCTCGACACCTTTGCCAGAAACTCTGCTGTCTGGATCTTTCAGAGCAATAAAAACTTTAGCTATCCCTGAATTGATAATTGCTTCGGTACATGGAGGGGTTCTTCCGAAGTGACAGCAAGGTTCCAAAGTCACGTACAAACTGGACTTTGAGACACTGTCCCCTGCCGCCGATATGGCCATTATCTCCGCATGAGGAGATCCAGGTTTTCCAGTAAATCCTTCCGATAAAACTTGTTCATCTTTTACTAAGACTGCCCCTACTGGAGGGTTTGGATTTGATAGACCTCTAGCTTTTTTTCCGGCAGTTATAGCCATGTCCATATATGACATGGATCACCTTCTTTCAAAATCCTGATGGACTTTGCTTGCGGTCGGGTCTGATTGACCTTGATACTTACTGCCTAATTCAGGGGAACCATATGGAAATTCAGCATCAGTGCTCAGGCGAACGTAAGATAACTGGCCTATTTTCATACCGTAATACAAGGTTATCGGTAAATTAGATACATTGCTTAATTCAAGCGTCAGATGTCCCTTGAACCCCGGATCTACATAACCAGCTGTTGAGTGTATTAACAATCCCAGTCTACCAAGAGAGCTCTTACCTTCCACCCTTGAAACTAGATCATTAGGTAGTTCTATATGTTCTAGAGTGCTACCTAATACAAATTCTCCAGGATGCAGCATGAAAGGCACATCCTCTTCTATTTCCACTTTTTCAGTAAGGTCCTCGGCACTCTGCCTTACATCTATATAAGGTACCCTGGAATTTCGAAAGACAAGAAAAGTTTTATCGAGATGCACGTCAACACTAGCTGGTTGAATAGCATTTTCCCCCAACGGTTCAATTACTATCCTGCCTGCCTGAATCTCTTCCTTTATAGTCCGGTCACTAAGTACCATGTTAACTCTCCGTATAAATGAGCGTTGATTCTATCAATAGCTCACAAAATTGCGCAAAAGAACCCACCGTTGAAATCAATCCAAGTATCATTTAATAGCAAATAAAGTATTAACAGTCAGGCTGATTTCCAACTGACCGGCACTTATAGAAGTAGTAGGGGGCGCAGCGGCCATCATCCTCATTCCGTAATCAGCCTCATAAGGTGAATGCACGGATCCCGAAGTCATCTCATTCAATTCTACTACTGGACCCAGCTCCACATTGGTCAACAGGGCATATTCCTGGGCTTTACCAACGGCGTCTTCAACTGCCATTTTCCGTATTTCGGTTTGATATGGAGTCGGATCATCAACAGTAAAGTCAACACCATTAATACGAGCATAATCACCCCCAGCATCGGCCCCTTTATCGATTATTTCCCCCACTTTATCAATTTCGTAAATTTTTGCTTTTACCGTGTTATTTACAGTGTAGCCAGTAAGAACTTGCGTCCCAATCCTTTTCCCATTTATGGTCACTTCTTCATAATCGTATCTAGGATAAATGTTAAACCTAGTAGTTTGTATATCCTTTTCTTCTACCCCTTCTTTTTTAAGTACGGAAACTACAGAATCCATCGCCTTTGAGGCTTCGGATCTTGCCGTACTTACCTTCCCTGCGAAAACCTCAACTCCTACCTGAAGAATGGCCACATCTGGTTCCACCGAGACGGTGCCTGTTCCAGAAACTCTTATACCACCAATTGCTCCATCGACGTGTAGAGAATCTAAATTGGCAACACCTCTAACCCTCCCTTCTTCACCGAATGTAGAAGAAGAGGCGTACACGGGAGACAAGGCAGTTGGCTCAGGAGACCCTATACCGGTGTTGGAAGCAGGTTCATTACTTGAACAAGCGAAGGCAGCAATCAATATAAAAAGAGCTAAGACAACACCTTTGTTCATCTAGTCACCTCTAAATTTTGTATCCAAGGTAAATACTTACCAATAGAAGGATACAACTTTACTGTATATGAAAACCTTATTTATAAAGTCATTTCTTGCCTTAAAAGATATAATTAGATGCTATGTATATTTACGAAAGAAAAATCCAAAGGGCAATACGAGAAATTGTTGAGACAGCCATATTAGCCATGTTTGTCTTTTCAGTTTTGTACGTATCAATCCAGAATTACCAAGTTGAGGGATCCAGTATGACCCCAAATATCAACCAAGGTGATTGTGTTTTAGCCAATAAACTCGCTTACTGGAAACTACCGAAAAATACTTCTGATTTTTTCTTTCAAAACTATAATTCCGGTCAAAAGACAAAATTTCTATTTGGAGATCCTAATAAAGGTGACGTAATTGTTTTCACATATCCGGAAGATCCTACGCGGCATTTCATAAAGAGGGTGATAGCCAAAGAAGGTGACAACGTTCATATTGACAATGGGAAGGTATATGTAAATAGCGTCCTACTCCAAGAACCTTACCTAGATGCTGCGCTAAATGATAGTTCCAACTGGGGACCAAACGTAGTCGAACTCGGAAAATATTTTGTTCTCGGTGACAACCGAAGAGCTAGTAACGATTCCAGATCATGGGGAACAATTACAAATGAACACATAATCGGAAAATATTTAACCAAATACCCATCATCTATCTGCTCAATAGCACCCATAACTCAAGAAAATCTACGATAGGAAACGGATTTGTTCTTGAAGACCTGAAATTCTATATATAGAATTGTTGTTTAGTGAAACAAAATGGGCCGGTAGCTCAGTTGGCAGAGCATCGGACTTTTAA
>PBKS01000011.1 GCA_002722155.1 Chloroflexota bacterium | reverse complement strand
ATTTTATCCCCGTCTCAGCTAGGCGATCCAGATTTGGTGTGGACAGTTCACTGTTACCTGCACATCCCATCGCCCAGGCCCCCTGGTCGTCGCTCAATATGAATAATATGTTTGGTTTATCAGTGTTCCGGTTTGCCATTTAATAACTCTCTTTTATGTATACAGTGGCTTCCTTGTCAGATGATTCGTACATTGCCAGGGCGACTTCCAACACTTGAGATGAAAAATCTATATCCATGTCTAATGATTTGTTTTCTGTAATCGCATCTATGAATGCCCGTGCTGCTCCTTTAAATCCCTCAATCCAATCGGCAGGGACACTGTATGAGATTGTTTCGTCACCTTTAACCAAGATAACCGGAGGCATGTCTAGCAGTTCGCCTGTACATCTCGTGACCCAGATTGTGCCTTTCGGGCCTATAATCTCGAAAAATTCGTCAGCACTGTAATATTTCCCCTTAATGGGCATTTCATTTGCAGAAGAATAATCAATGGTTATTAAACAATCTTTGTCTTTTACTTTCATCACAGCGGCACTTGGAGTATCAGCAAGAAAATCATCGGTTCTTGTTACCATGCTTGTTACTTTTTCGACGCCTCCCACCCAAGATATTGCCGTAGCATATTTATGCCAACCATCGTCATAAAGCATTCCGCCGGGGTTTTTCGAAGGGTCTCTTCTCCACACGTATGCATCTTTTTCAGGTCTGATTTTTGTTTCCATACCAAATCCCCTGATAGTTCTGATTCTTACTAGAGAAGGGGTTCCTATTGCATCATCCTCTATAAGTTCCTTCGCCTTTGTTATGGGGGGATAATAAAGAAAGTTTTCAGTCACTCTAAAAATTTTTTCATTATTCTCAACAGCTTTGCGGATCTCTTTTGCCTCATCCATAGAGGTTGCTATGGGCTTTTGGCACGATACATGTTTTCCTGCATTAAGACCGGAAATAATTTGAGATGAATGGAGATGGGTTGGCGATAAAAGTTCAACTGCATCTACGACCTCATCGGCTAGAACACTGTCGTAGTTAGTATAAATACGAGGGTTTATTTTCCATTCTTTTGCTTTTGCAATTGCTCTATCTTCATTAATGTCACATAAGGCGACTATCTCGCAATTTGGATGTTCCAAATACCCGGGTACATTGAGTTGAGAAATTGTTCCGCAACCGACTATAGCTAATCCCACTTTAGACATAACAGCCACCCTTGAACTGGTTGGATTATTTTTTACTCTTTGTGTCATATTACTATTTATGGCAGCAGCATTTAAATTTAACTAAGGTGACGAAGTATGGTTTTCATAAGCAAAGAGGCTGACGTATTTTTAAATCAAACCCAAATAGCCGTTATTAGTACTGTAAGTACTGATTGTCGTCCGCATTCTGTCCCCATATGGTACGAATGGGACGGTAATTGTGCCTTTTTGTTTACGGGCACCAATACATTGAAATGGAAAAATTTATCTTATAACCCATACGCTACTTTGTGCGTAGATTTCAGGGAACCTCCATACAAATCGGTGGTCATACATGGAAAAGTTGAAGAAATAAAAACACCGCTTAAGGATTTTGTAAAAAGATTGGCTATACGATATTACGGAGAAGAGGAGGGTAGGGAATTTGCCGATCTATACCCGGATGATAAAAAAGATGTGGTGATATTTAAACTTGTTCCAGACAAAATTGTTGCGGAGCTATAAAAGCCACCCGGCAGCAATGCATACTGATTAAGAGACTATGCTCGCTGGACGGATATCACCTCAGTCCTGATAGAACTGGTACCATAGAATTGGGAATCTCAGTTCCTTGGAGCCCTAGAAATAGGGGCGAACACTCCACTGCTGTCAAGGCAAAGGGACTGGGGTGACCGTTAATTTATAGATTATTAGTACTAGGTGAATACTACTTTGGAGTCGACCATTTTTTTGATTTCATGGGCAGAATAGCCAATTTCTCTTAGGATATTTTCAGAGTCTGCCCCTGGAATTGTTCCAAGGTTTCGGACCGCCCCTGGAGTATCTGTGAACTTTGAACCAAACCCTACTTGAGTTACGACTGTTCCATCCACGCTACCTGCTTCAATGAACATATTTCTAGCTTTCATGTGTGGATCATCTAGAACCTCATTGAACTCATAGACAGGTGCTGCTGCCACGTCCTCGGCTTCCCTGAATATATCCCACCATTCGTCTCTCTTTTTGGTTTTAAACGTTGCTTCTAACTCACGCATTATCAATTGGTATTCATGCTCATTGTGCTGGCTGCTGGCAAATTGTTCCAAATTTAGTGTGGAGCAAAGATTTTTCCAGAAATTAGGTTCAATACAGCCAAGGCTAATGTATTTACCGTCCCGGCATTCAAAAACATTGTAATAAGGTACCCCACCATTTAATGTCATCTTGCCAGGCTTTGGGATAAGTCCAGAATTAAAATATTCTCCTGATATGGCTGATAATAGGTAGGTGACGCCGTCTGACATTGCGGTGTCTATTTTTTGTCCTCTGCCAGTGCTTGTTCTAGAAAAAAGAGCACAAACGATTGAATAAGCAGCATTCATACCTCCGGCTGCGAAATCCGCAATTAGGTTATATGGGATTGAGGGCGTACCATTTTTGCTGCCAATTAATCCTAAAGCTCCCCCCACAGAGATATAGTTCACGTCATGTCCCACTAAATCTTTGTATGGGCCAGTCTGTCCATAGCCGGATATAGAAGAATAAATTATTGAGGGATTGATCTCTTTAATGGTTTCATAATTACAACCCAGTCTGGTTACTACCTCAGGTCTGAATCCTTCTATAAAAACATCGGCTTTTTCGCAAAGTTGATGCAATATTTTTATTCCATCTTTTTCTTTTAAATCTAATACTATGCTCCTTTTATTTCGGTTTAATGGGTTGCTTGCCGCTTTTTTGCGGGTTTCAGCGTCATTAATGATTTTGGAAGCTATTATTCTGGATGTAGGAGGTGCTTCAACTTTTATAACTTCGGCCCCCATATCGCCAAGCATCATAGAACAAAATGGTCCTGGGGCCATCCTGCTTAGATCAACGATTTTCACTCCATCTAATGCGCCTTTGGTCATCAAAATGATTGCTCCAATATACCTTCATTTAATAAATTCGCAGCTTCTTGGGGACTGATAGAAAGAATTTCATCAAGGATTTCCAAATTGTGTTCACCAATCATGGCCTGGGCTCGTGTTAGACTCCCTGGCGTTTTTGACAGTGTGAACTGCAGTCCGTCGTATGGCATCGGACCAACTTCTGAGTGTTCAAGCCATTGAAAGAAATCTAAGTGGTCAAGGTGAGGATCCTCCCACATGTCAGATTGACTTTGAACCATTCCAGAAGGAATTTTGTGGCTTTGAAGCAAATTCATGATGTATCGTGAATCATACTGGGAAGTCCATTTTGATATTAAGAGATCGATTTGATCTCTATTCGATTTTCTCTCCGCTAAATTCTGACTCATGATGGATGCAGGTAACCTTAATATTTTTGAGAATTCTTCCCATTGATATTCAAATTCTATGGCTATCGCCACCCATGATTCTTTTGTACTGGTTAGAGATCTTTTTTTGTTCAAACATGGAAATATGCCATGTGGGTACATCCGATCATCTTCGTTTCCTTTTCTACCTAGAATTGAGCCATCTTCGTTATATTTCATGATATGTGGGGCCAAGAAATGCATCGCTCCTTCGTATTGTGAAAGGTCGATGTGTTGCCCAATTCCATGGCGCTCTCGATAATCAAGTGCCGCCACTATAGATCCAAAAGCAATGGGAGGGTTAACGAAATCTGAATATGCACCATATGGCCCGGCCGGCCCTCTATCGGGCCAACCCGTGATTTCATAAAATCCAGCCATTGCTCCGGCGAGGTTTCCGAAGCCTGCATAGTTGTTATGTGGTCCATATTGACCCATTAAGCAGGTACTAAAGTAAATCACATCAGGGAGCATATTTTTTACAGACAGGTAGTCAAGACCCCATGATTTCATGACTCGCGGTGTAAAGCTTTCCGATATCACATCAGGTTGCCATTCGCATATGATATTTTTGACTAATTCTAGGGTCTTAGGGAGCGATAAATTGAGTCCTAGATTTCTTTTATTTGAATTGTAATTTCCACTGAATTGACTTCGGTTGATGCCTGGTATTCCGTCCTTGAATGGTGCTGCATCCCTTAAGATGTCAAGTCTACTTACAGACTCTATTTTAATTACGTTTGCTCCGTGGTCCGCAAAGTATTTGGTCGTGATAGGTCCTACCCCAACCCATGTAAAATCTAAAATTTTCAGACCATCAAAAAGACTTTCCTTGGTGTCTGCACCCACTATACAACTCCCTGTTTTTTTAAAGTATCAATTTTGGATTTACTAATACCTAAACTTTTGAATATTTCTTCGTTATCAGAACCAACGGCGGGAGATGGAAAATAAACTTTCAGGGGAGTTTCAGACATTTTCAAATATGACCCGAGATGAGTTATATCCCTACCAAATTCGGGATGATAAACATCAATCCAGAATGATCTCGCCTCCAACTGAGGACTTTGTCTAATATCTTCCACAGTATTACAAGGCGCCACCAAAAGCCCTGCTGACAGCGCCCTTTCAAAAATTTCCGTTTTAGTTTTTTTTGAAAGGAAATTTTCAATAGCTGCTTCAAGTCTTGTGAACTCAGTGGCATCTTTGCCATCTGGGTCACTATCAATTTTTATATCCCAATTATCAATATCGAAGCTTAGGATCTCTTCATCCACCTCAGTTTCTTCTAGCATCCATACAATAAATCCGTTTAATGTTTTGGCTTGTGACATCATGCTTACATGACCATCAGCGCATTTGAATACATGTCTTGCATCAATGGAACCTTTTTTTCTAAATGCCCCTGCTCTCTTTACATCAGTGCCGTGTAGCTTCGGGAATGGAGTGGCATTCATTAAAGTCCATATCACGGAAATTTGTTCAGTGACATCTACGTGCTGGCCATTTTTGCTATTTCTGCTATGTCTTAAAGCTGATACCGTTGCTGCAAATGCTTGGGAGCCGGCTACCAATTCGGCCTGCGGGAAACTAATCCTTACCGGTGGACGATCTGGATCGCCACTAACAAATGGCATGCCGCCCATGGAAGATGTAACGAGATCAGTAGATACAAAACCAGCATACGGTCCAGTGGATCCAAAGGGGGTTATGGACGTATGGACCAGTTTGGGATTGAGTTTAATCAAAGTCCCAAAGCCAATATTTAGTGAGTCCATATATCCAGGTTGAAATGACTCTAGGATTGCATCGCTTTGTTCCACTAAGCTAAGTAAAATTTGCCTCCCAGCCTCGGTATCGAGAGAAAGTGAAATTCCCTTTTTGTTGGAATTGTAGGCTGCCCAATACAGACTTTTGTCATTACCATTGGAATCAGGTGTAAATGGTCCTCGAAGCCGGGTTTGACTGCCGCCTGGAGGTTCTATTCTAATCACTTTTGCCCCCATATCTCCTAATAAGCGGCCGCAGAGATTATGCCCACCCTCCGATAAATCTAAAATGGTGTAGGGGAGGAGGGTGTCTTGGTTGGGAGGATTTAAAGATTCCATTTAGTTGGAGGCCCTCCCCGAGTATATGTATATATGGTCAATTAGGCCCTCGGTAACCCTAATCCTCTGTCTGCAATGATGTTTCTTTGGATTTCTGAAGTGCCGGCCGCAATGGTCGAAGAAAAAGAGTTCAAATACATTTTTTGAATCGCGCCTTCCATAGGGGAAAGATCTGATTCATGGGAAAGTAGGCCTTTCATATCTATTATGTTCATGGCCGTGTCTGCTACTCTTTGTGTTAGCTCAGTTCCAAATAATTTTGACATGGACGCCTCGGCATTTGGAACCATTCCATTGCTTTGCATCCAAGCCACTTTATATGACATGGATCGTGAAACTTCGGTTTCTATGTGTCGTGCTGCTAGTCTGTTTCGCACTAATTGGTTTTCAGACAAAGGTTTACCGTTTTTGCTTGCTGATTTCACATATCCTGTGAGAGATTCTAGTATCCTTCTTGCATTTGCTGAATAACCAACTCCCGACCTTTCAAAATCTAAAGCCACTGCGAGGGTGTACCAGCCTCGGTGTTCTTCTCCAACCAAATTTTTTGACGGAATTCGGACGTCTTCAAAAAAGACTTCATTGAATTCATGGGATCCCGCCATGTTATAGATCGGCCTGACGGTTACCCCAGGTGATGTCATGTCTACCATAAACAAACTAATTCCTCTATGTTTTGGCGCTTCTGGATCAGTTCGGGCTGCAAGCCAACCGAAGTCTGCAATATGAGCAGAACTGGTCCATATTTTTGATCCGTTTATAACATAGTCGTCACCGTCTTTTTTTGCCTGAGTTTGAAGAGATGCGAGGTCTGATCCTGATCCAGGTTCACTGTAAAGAGTGCACCAATAGGAGTCCCCATTTCCGATGGGAGGTAGATGTTCGTTCCTTTGTTCATGAGTGCCAGCGATCATCAAGGTAGGCCCCACCCAGCTAATTGCACCTGTACCAAGATCAGTGCCTGGCACATCTTGGTAAGTCATTTCTTCCCGATATATTAATTGCTCCATTATTGATCGGCCTTGCCCTCCGTACTCTTCTGGCCAGGCCATGGTCAGCCAACCTTTCTCTGAAAGTTTTTTTGCCATTGATTTGGTAAAGGGGAAATTTTCCTGAGAAAAATGACTTTTGGAAGAAAGAGAATTCCAATTTTCAGGTAATTCACTTTCTAGAAATTCTAGAAGTTCCGTTCTAAAGGATTCTTCTTTTTCAGTAAATGTGTATTCCATATATACCTATGTTCATAGAGTGTGAATTATTTTGTTGCGAATCCTACTATACAAAGTAAATAAAGGCATTTGATACGAATATTTTTTGATTATTCAAACTACAATTTTCCTGGCATACCGCCATCCACATTTATTATTTCCCCTGTAATAAACCTGGAGTCGTTTGACACCAGGAATAAGACCGCATTGGCTACGTCATCTGGATAGCCTGGCCCATCCAAGATTTGGATGAAATCAAAGGCGCTTTTTAAGGAATGGTTTCCACCACCAACATCGGTTAAAGGAGTGATAATTTGCCCTGGTCTTACGCCATTCACCCTAATATTATGTTGACCTCCCATACCAGCAGCATATCTTGTAAATGCGTCTACTCCAGCTTTTGCTGCGTAATAAGATGACGAAGGTCCACGACCCACAAGGTCATACATGTTTTTGCTAAAACCTCTTTGGGCGGCCAGCGATGACATATTAACAATTCGGCCTTCTTTAGATTCAATTAAATGTGGCCAGACGGCACGGCATACATAGAATGTTCCATTCAAATTGACCGAAATGACCCTCTCCCATCCTTCGTCGGTTTCGTCGGGGAAATTTCCTTTGTCACCTCCTCCTGCATTGTTAAATAGAACGCTTATTTTTCCGTATGTCGATACTACGTTGTTGATTGTCTCATCAACATTACTTCTGTCAGCCACGTCGCATTGAAAAAAAGTAGCTTCTCCTCCGGAGACTCTTATAGCGGATTCCACTTCTTTTCCTTCTTTCTCACGCCTAGCTAGCAGGGCAACTTTAGCTCCTTCTTTGGCAAATAAATGAGCAGTTGCTTCTCCTATTCCACTGTTGCCACCTGTTACGACAGCAACGTCACCTTTCAATTTGATTCCCATATATATCTCCTTTATTTCCTGTTTATCTAAGTACTCCAGAAACATACAAGTCGTCTATTTTTGATTCATCTATGCCTAAAATTTCCCCTAAAACGAAGTCATTGTGTTCGCCCAACAAGGGTGCTCTATCAAATTTTGATTCTACATCTGAAATGGAAATAGTCTCGCCATGTATTTTCATCGAATCGACTTCAGGATGAGCCATATCTACAACATGGGTTTTTGTATAACTAGGATCTCGGGTCAGTAAATCCTTTGTGTCTTGTACGACCCCTGCAGGGACTCCATGATTTTGGAGTAAATCCATGATCTTATAAGCGTCCCGGCTTGACGTCCAACTACTAATTTTTTTATCTAATTCTTCCTCGTGTTTTTTTCGTTGTTCCATTGTGGAATATTTTGACTGACTTGCCCATTCCGGTTTTCCAATAGCTTTTGTGAAATTGGACCATTCCTGTTCATTACTTACTGCGATTGCACACCAGCGATCAGTTCCTTTGCAGGGGTATACGCTGTGGGGTGCCATATTAGGAGATTTGTTGCCAGGACGATCGGGTATCTTATTATTAGCGGTGTATTCTAGTACGCTGGTCCCCAATAAAGATATTGTTGATTCATATTGAGCTAAGTCTATGAATTGACCTTTGCCAGTTCTGTTTCTATATCTGATTGCTGCAAGCAACGCTATCGCTGCGTGATTTGGGTTGCCGCTGAAGTCAGGATACAGGGATCCGGTGCCTACTGGTGCTCTATGTGGGTAGCCTGTTATACCGCTAATGCCAGCACCGGCTATTATATTTATGCCATTCCCACCGTAATGTTGATGAGGGCCGTCACTTCCCATCATCGGCATACTTAGAGCTATTATGTCGGGTTTAATTTTCTTGAGTTGACCGTAATCCAGTCCCCATTTACTCATTCTGTCCCCGCGAAAATTATTGGTAACGACATCACTAATTTCTATCAGGTGTTTAGCTAATGAAAGGCCTAATTCTGTATTTAAATCTAAGGTCATACTTAATTTAGATGTGTTTATATCGTTAAACACTCCGGCAACGTTTGGGCTATCGATCCCATCTGGCTTAGCTCCAACAACCCTTATCTCGTCTATTCGCGAGGTGGATTCAATCCTTATTACTTGAGCTCCAAAATTGGCAAAAACTCTTGTAGCAAGAGGGCCGGCTATCATCCATCCGAAATCAGCTATTCTTATGTTTGATAAAGGTAGATTAAGCATCCGTGGTGAATACATCTCCTGCGTGGTTATGGAGCCATTCTTCTAAGACTTCTTCGGTATGTTGCCCGATTTTAGGGGCACTATTTTGTATTCTCCACGGTGTCTCTGACAATTTGTATGGAGCTCCAGGATAAGTGAAAGAGTTTGATCTATCTTCATGTTTTACACGCGTGAAAAAACTTCTCTCATTTAGTTGCTCATCAATGAAAAGATCGCCAATATCTTGTACGGGGACGCATAGTAGCCTATATCTTTGAGCTGAATGGTATAGCTCTTGAGCTGGCAATTTTAAACAATGATTGGCCATCACCTCGTCTATATGCGTTTGATTTGATTGCCTTGTTTCGGGGTCCAGGTATTTAGAATCCATCAAGTCTTGTTGGCTGTCGTGATCTTCCAGCCATTTTAAAAACCTTTCCCATGCTCCTGGGGGTGCTAGATGAGCTGAGTAGGATACCCAACCGTCCTTGCATTGGTATAAAGTTCTTGGATAATTTGAAGAGGATTCATCGGATCTAGGAACGCTAAACGGATGGTTCAAACCGGTTCGTTCTCTGCTCACGTTCTGCCATGTGTAGTAATTCAGATTTGCGGTTTGAAGAGTTGCCAGCGAGGTGCATTCTTGCATAGACACCTCTACATCTTTTCCCAGTCCAGTAAAATCTCGGTTTAGGAGTGCAATGAGTGTTCCTGTAGCTGCGTGCATTGAGGTCATATGATAGGCTTGCTCGCCTCCCATTTGATTGGGTGGGTCTTCAGGGAAACCCGTGATTGCCATAAGTCCACTCATTGCTAACGCAACTATATCGGTGGCTTTATATTTTGAATAAATGCTTTGAGAAGAGAAAGCCCGAATAGACGTATGGATGAGCTTAGGATGTTTGGCTCGGATTTCAGATTTTCCTATTTTGAGATGAGCTATTTTGGACTCGGGTTCAGTGGTAATTAATACATCAGCAACTCCAAGTAAATCAAGGAATATTTCCTCTCCGTTTTTTGATGAGAGATTCAATTCCACGCTGCGTTTATTGGTATGGAAATGCCATCTATATAAGCTATTATCTATATGTTTTTTACTTTCATAAAATGGTCCGTAATTTTCAATTTCAGCAGTTGAGGAGTCTTCAATCCGAATTACGTCTGCACCTAAGTCAGCGAGTAATTTACTACAGTAGAAACCGGCGGGAGAAGTTAAATCTATAATCTTTACCCCGCATAGAACTTGATCCTGGGTTGTATCCGGGCATTTGCTAGACAATGTCGTGCTTACCAAGTATCGATGTACTGTCGTTTCTTTTCCGTTCTGACTGGGGTTGGAGGTAAGCTTTTCAACCCTGTGACGAGCCATTTCCGTGTATTTGCTGGATCAATAACGTCATCTATCCCAAAATTGCTTCCAGCATTTACGGCTTTAGCCCGATCATAACTTTCCTCTACCATTCGCTCGTATTCTTTTATACGTTTTTCGGGGTCCTCGATTGCTTCAAGTTCTTTCCGGTAACCAAGTTTTACGGCCCCTTCAATATTCATTCCAGCAAACTCTGCTGTAGGCCAGGCTATTGTAAAAAAGGGTACTAGGGATCCTCCTCCACACATTGCCTGTACTCCAAGCCCATATGCTTTTCTTACAATCACTCCAAACATAGGCACTGTCAAATTGGCCCCCGTATTGAACAATCGTCCGCAATGGCGAACCAAGGCAGTTTTTTCAACTTCGGGCCCAACCATTAATCCTGGACAGTCCATAAGGCTGACCACAGGCAAATCGAATCCGTCACAAAGTTGTAAGAATCTAGCGGCCTTGTCGGCAGCATCACTATCAATTGCCCCTGCTAAATGATGGGGATTATTTGCGATTAGGCCCATTGGCTTTCCTTCAACTCTTATCAATGCTGTGAAGATTCCTATACCAAAATCTTTGCGTATTTCTAAAACTGAATCTTTATCCGCAATAGTTTCAATAATGGACCGCATGTCATAGATACGTTTCCTATTTTCAGGGACGGCGTGCCTTAGAACTCTCTGATCATTTTCTTCCCAGTCCTCGATAGAACCTTGGAAGTAAGAGATGTATTTTTTTGCTACCTCTACTCCCTCTGCTTCATCTTTTACCAGGATATCAATGACCCCGTTTGGCACCTGGAAAGAGAGTGGGCCGACTTCCTCAGGTGTATACACGCCAAGACCGCCGCCTTCTATCATGGCCGGCCCGCCCATGGCAATCGTGGTGTCTTCAGCAGCTATAATAACGTCACAACAGGCTACTAAGGCGGTGTTTCCTGCGAAACAGCGTCCTGAAACAACCCCTACCATTGGTACAAGTCCACTTAAGCGTGACCAGGTAGTAAAGGTGGTAGTGTCCATACCTATGCCACCCATCTTGTCGGTATCCCCGGGTCTCCCTCCTCCTCCTTCGCCGAAAAGGACGACCGGCAATCTGAATCTATGGGCTAATTCATATACTCTATCTTGCTTATAGTGGTTTCTATTTCCTTGTGTTCCGGCAAAAACAGTGTAGTCATATGAAACGGCCAAGCACCTGGAATCCTTATCATCGAATAAGTTGCCATTTACTGTACCTACCCCGCAAATCAGGCCATCCGCTGGAGTATTTAATCTCAGCCATTCCTCCTCCCTTCGCAATCGTTGGGCTGCTACCGCTAGGGGACCGAATTCTATAAAACTATCTGGATCACAAAGGTGCTCTATGTTTTCTCTGGCGGTTCTCTGTCCCTTGTTACGACGTCTTTCAACCGCACTAGGCCTATTTTCATCAAAAATATAGGAACGTCGATTGTTCAATTCTTCCAAATCAGATCTTATGAAATCTGGGTCTAAATCTTGATCCAGATTTGTTAATGACGTTGATACGTCAGCCTCCTCAATATGGAAGAGTGGATATCCTTCTCGTATGGTGTCCCCTTCGTTGATTGTGATACCCCTAATGATCCCACTGATATTACTGGTAATCATGTGTTCCATTTTCATTGCTTCCATAACCAGCAACTGTTGTCCTTTGGTTACTTCTTGGTTCAAGTTAACGTCTATACTTATTATGGTTCCCTGAATTGGTGCGTCCACACTTATAGTGCCGTCAGGACCACTTGGCACTTCAAAACTGTTCTCCAGTTCTGATGAGGTGGATTTGATTTGTTGGTCGTAATCAAAAAGAGCTAGAGGGTCTTTGGTTTTCAGGTTGGCCCCTGCCAATCCTTCATCTGTATGTATAGGCTGAGTAGGCGGATTATCAGGTTTACATGGAGGTATATTTGGGATCAATTCTGACAAGTTTTCTTCGATAAAATGAGTATTTATGTTGCCAGATATAAAGTCAGGGTGAGACATAAGCTTCAAATGGAATAAAAGATTTGTATCAACTCCGTCAATGCAAAATTCTTCCAAGGCTCTTTTTGACCGATTTACCGCGTCAAGGAAATTGTCGGAGTTGGAATGGCATATAAGTTTTGCGATAAGGGAATCAAAGGCTATGCTGGTTTCATATCCGGAGTAGCCAAATCCGTCAGTCCTGACCCCCGGCCCACCAGGGGCCTCATATCGTGTCATTTTTCCTGTTGAAGGCTTTATTTGCCCTGACTCTGAGATAGTTTCACAGTTTATTCTGTTTTGAATTGCGTAACCTCGGACTGTTGGCGGGTTGTCCAAATCGAGTCCTATATCACTGAGTGTGGCTCCGGCTGCCAATAGGATCTGTGATTGGACAATATCTACTCCTGTGACCTCTTCTGTCACCGTATGTTCTACTTGTAATCTAGAGTTTCCTTCAATGAATACAAAGGAGTCGTATTCCTCTTGTTCACTTTGGTAGGCCAAAAATTCAAACGTACCTAAATTGGAATAACCTACATTATCGGCAATCTTGACAGCTGCCTTAATAATTTTGTTGCGGAGACTTTCTGTGATAAAAGGCGCCGGGGCAATTTCTATCAATTTTTGATACCTTCGTTGGATGCTGCATTCCCTTTCCCATAAATGCGTCACGTTGCCAAAATTGTCTCCAATAATTTGCACTTCGATGTGCCGTGCGTTTTTTATGAGCTGTTCAGCGTATAAATCTCCATTACCGAAGCTCCTTCTAGCTTCAGACTGGCATCGTTTAAATAGCCTTTCTATTTCATTCAGGTCAGTCACTGCCCTTGTTCCTCTTCCTCCTCCTCCTGCTATTGCTTTGAGCATCATTCCACTACCTTCCGGAAGGGTTTGGAAAAACTCTGTGGCAGATTCAACTGTCATTGGCCCCTCCAGACCTACGGGAGTCGGCACGTTGGAATCTTCCGCAGCCAGTCGAGCTCTTCCTTTGTCGCCGAATAGTTCTAGCATTTCAACGCTTGGCCCTATAAAAGTTATTCCTTCCTTTTGGCATCTTTTGGCGAATTCAGGATTTTCAGATAAAAATCCGTAACCAGGATGTATAGAATCTGCACGGCATTCCTTAGCAATACGAATTACATCATCAATGTCTAAATATGCGACTACTCCATTCCCTTTCAACTCCAGGGTTTCATCTGTGGCGGTCACATGAAGGGATGATGAGTCATCATTTGAATACATTGAAACTGTTTCAATATTCAGGTCAGAGGCTGCTCTTGCAATGCGTATTGCGATCTCGCCTCTATTAGCGATAAGTATTTTTTTAAATGTCATAGGGCTACCTTATGTCTCGATAATGATCGACATTTTACTTCAGTTTATGTTTTTTTTGCTTTTCCATTCCCTATACCTTAATGGACATAAGGTTTGGGCTTTGCTTTGAACCAGTTAGTTCAAATGATTCTCTGTTATTATTCGCCGAATCTATGTGAATTTACTGAAATATGTAAGGGGGAAAAATGATCACAAATTTCGACAGTCTTTACGCAGGCCATGTAGATCTGGATAATGTTGGATATTCAGGTACACCTGTTAATGATCGTACTTTTGGTAATGAGTACTTAATCTCAGCTTTCGATAAAGCTACAGAAATAGCCCAGGTAATGGATCGCTGTGGTTACGATACCTTTTGGATGGCGGAGCATCATTTTCAACCTGAAGGCTATGAATGTTTGCCGAATGTTGTGATGATGGCATTGCATCTAGCACACCTTACTAAAAATGTCAGATTGGGATGCGGTTTCAATATCGCTCCTATGTGGCATCCTCTGAGACTTGCAGAAGATTATGCAACTGCTGACGTTTTGACTGGGGGTAGGGTGGTGTTTGGAGTGGGTAGGGGATATCACACTAGAGAAATAGAAACCTTCGGGTCACCACTACTGGATCAATCAGCGAACAGAGAATTGTTTGAGGAGCAGGTTGACATAATTTTTGAGGCATTTAATAAGGGATCTTTTTCACATAAAGGTTCTTATTACACCATACCGCCCGAAGTTCCATATAGGGGTTATGATCTCAAGGAAATTACGGTTGTCCCACGGCCAATCAACAGGCCTGTTGAATGCTGGCAGCCCATTCAGAGTGCCACACCTCGGGGATTGGATTTTATGGCAAAGCATGGGATGAAAGGAATTATAGGAGGTGGAAGTTCTGAAGGCGGCGCAATGGACCAAGCTGTCCAAGGATTTAGGGAGGCTTATTCAAGAATAGGTGTCGACACAGATCTTGGGGAAAACTTGGCAATCGGATTTCATTTCCACATTGCTGAGACCAAAGAGCAAGCTATGAAAGAAGTTGGACAATTCTATGAGGAAAATCTCAAAATGTTCGGACCACTCAGACTAGTGAAGGCCTTGAGTGATGAACAAATTGATGCAATGGGAAGGCCTGAAACTGCTGTAAAGGCAGGGCTGCCTACAATCGAAGATGCGGTTGAGTCCGGAGGTGTGCTTGCGGGGCCTGCGGAATTAATTATTGAACAGCTGAAGGCATTGGAAGATAAATACCCTGGCCTTGACAGAGTTTCGGTGAGTCACCCTGTTGGTACCCCAAAATCTGTGATAATTGAGCAGTTGGAACGATTTTCCGAAGAAGTTATGCCCGCTTTCAAGGTGTCAGCTCCAGAAATGGTCTCGGGAGATTAGAAATTTTTGTCTTTTAGCTATTTGGACTGGTCCAATCTTACCTCAACGTTACCTGCTCTTTCTTCTTGAAGGAGCAGGCTGATTCTAGAGTCTTTGTTTTCCCAGCCTCTATTCATAGCCGCTGTCAGTTCGTTATAGGCATGACTTGCTGCTTCCATTGGGACATCATATTCCCGCCCTAGTTCTAGCGCTAATGACACATCTTTCCTTGCCAATTTAAGGGCAAAGTTTGGAGGGTCAAATTTACCTTGAAGATATGTATCTTGTAGTGTGACATTGAGTAAATTGCCTCTTCCCACACTCCCATTTTTTATACATTCCAATAAGCTTTCCGCGTCGACTCCGGACTTAACCCCTAAGGTTAAACATTCGGATATGATCATTTGCATCCCATAGCCAATGGTGTTGTGCATGAGTTTGCAGATGCTCCCGGAACCAATAGAACCTGTATAGCTGACCTTATCACCAAACGAATCCAAAACAGGTTTTATCTGGTTAAAGATCTTTTCGTTACCTCCTACCATAATGGCTAATTTACCTGTCTGGGCCCCTTTTACACCTCCACTAACAGGAGCATCCAAGACGGATGCTCCTTGTTTTTCAAAGTTCTTAGATAATTCCCTGATCAGAGTAGGAGAGCTTGTACTGAGATCAATCCAAATTGATCCAGACGATACCCCTTCAATTAACCCGTCTTCTCCAATAGACACTGCATTAACTTCGGGAGGCCCCGGCAGGGAAGTAAAGATGAGATCGGCTGATTCTGCTAGTTGTTTTGGCGTGTCTGCCCATTCTGTGCCTAATTCAAGGAGATCTGTGGCAGCCTCTCTATTAATGTCGTGGACAACCATGTCATAACCAGCTTTGGCTATATTTAAGGACATACCACTTCCCATATTTCCTAGACCTATAAACCCTACTTTAATTTTTTCCATGCTTGCTCTTGACCTCTATAACCTTATTTACGTTTCTAAATAAAACCTTTAATAAAAAGAATACAATGTTGAAGTGAGTGTAACAGGATGAAGTAATACTGGGACTTGGAACGAAAGTAAATTGTGAGGATTTAATGCAAGAAAAATTAAAAATAGGCAATGTAGAAATTATATCCCTTATGGACATGATTCCTCCGCCTCGACCTCCAGGTCAATTTTTTCCAGATGTGGACCAAGCCTTGTGGGAACCGTACAAAGAGGAAGTTTTAGATAAAGGTTTGGTTCAGCTCTACTACGGGTGTTTTGTTGTGGTATCCAAGCAAAAAATAGTCTTGGTTGATACAGGAATAGGACCGGGTCCCCATCCAACTCGAGGTAATAAAAAGGGTAATTTATTGAAGGATCTTCAAAGAAAAAATATTAAACCGGAAGACATTGATATAGTGGTGCACAGTCATCTGCATATCGATCATGTTGGTTGGAATTTGGATCTTTCCTCGGAACCCCCCATTCCGTTTTTTCCTAACGCGAGATATCTGGTGCCATCAATCGATTGGGATCATTTTACTAAACCCGATAACCTGGCTAATGCTCCATGGGTCAGTGAAAATGTTATTCCACTGGAAGCGTTATCTTTAATGGATCTTTTTGGGGACGGGTTTAGTGTAACTGACGAAATCACTTCCATTCTTACCCCTGGACATACTCCGGGCCATATGTCATTCATTTTGAGTTCGGCTGGACAGAAAGCAGCTATTGTGGGAGATGCAATCCACAGCAGAGTCCAAATAAATGAACCATCTTGGTGTGCTGGAGTGGATATCGACAAGGTAGCCAGTGAGAAAAGTAGAAGATATCTGATGGAAAAGTCGGTTTCTGAAGGCATGATATTAGCGGCAGGCCACTTCCATCCAAAGGAACATTTTGGAAGAGTTTATCGGCACGGCAATGCTACACGATGGGAATCCATATAATGATGCATTAGGAGGTTAGGTATGAATCGACTAGACGGTAAAGTAGCTCTTATTTCCGGTGCTGCGAAAGGTCAGGGTTCGGAAGAGGTACTTTTGTTTGCCTCTGAAGGAGCACAGGTTATATTCGGAGATATATTGGATGACTTAGGCGTAGAAGTTGAGAAAGAAGTCATAGCCTCTGGAGGAAAAGCCAAATATATTCATTTGGATGTAACAAATGCTCAAGATTGGGAAGAAGCTATAGCGTTTGCTGAATCTGAATATGGCAAGTTGGATATATTAGTTAACAATGCTGGCATAGCGTTGCGACAAGATTATCTAGATGTTTCTTCCGAAGACTGGGACAGAACGATGGAAATTAATTCCAAAGGTGTGTTTTTAGGCACAAAATACGCTATTCCAGCAATGCGAAGAGCAGGCGGAGGATCTATCGTGAATATTTCCTCCATAGCGGGTATTGTAGGTAGGCCATTATCTTCACCCGCATACGCGGCGTCAAAAGGTGCTGTTAGAGTCCTCACTAAATCTACAGCAGGCCGTTTTGCTGCTGAAAACATAAGGTGCAATTCGGTCCACCCTGGTCCAATCGATACTGACATGATCAGGTCAGTTACCCATTCATCCGATCCGGAATCTAGAGTCGGTTCAATTCCCCTTGGCCGTATTGGCCAATCGATAGACGTTGCTTACGGCGTTTTATATCTTGCTTCTGATGAATCCTCATTTGTCACTGGCATAGAGCTACTTATAGATGGAGGAGTGACAGGAGTCCGCGAATAAAGCTAGAGATGAATTTTTAGAGGAGTGTAATGGCATTTGCAGAAGTGAACGGAATATCAATGTACTACGAAGTGCACGGAGAAGGCGTACCAGTCGTTTTTGCTCATGGTTCTGGCGGAAATCACATTTCGTGGTGGCAGCAGATACCGTATTTTTCTAAGTTCTATAAATGTATCATTTTTGATCACAGAACCTTTGGTAGGACACCTGATGAACCCGAACCAAAAGGACGAACAGCCTTCGCGGATGACTTAGAAGGCCTGTTAGATTATCTTGGGATAGATAAAGTAGCGATAGTGGCTCATTCAATGGGAGGGAGGACAGCAGCGGTTTTTTCTTTGAGAAACCCTGAGCGTGTGAAGGCTTTGGTTTTTTCTGGAACCAACGGGGGGTCTGATAATGAGGAGTCTCGCGAAGTTAGAAGAAAACATAAAGCATCTCCTCCATTCTTGCCAGAAGGTGCGATCAAAGCATTGTCTAATGATTATTCGGAAAAATTTCCTGAAAAAACTTTGTTGTACAGGCAGATAATGAGAATGAATCCTAGGCATAGTCCAGATTTTCTCGCACCTAGACCGAATCACAACGGTTCAACGGACGGAAGATTCAGTGAATTAGGGATTCCAATTCTTTTTATGGTAGGAGAGGAAGATAAATTGGTTCATCCAAAAACTATTGAGATAGCTTCTTCCTTAATACCCCACTCAGAGTTTGTTATGGTGGAGGAAGCCGGACATTCTGTTTATTATGAGCGACCGGAATTCTTTAATGAATTAGTACATAGATTTTTGAAAACTAATATACCTTCATAATCTATATCAAGATCAAGGGGATTAAAGTGAAATTTGGATTCTACTTACCAACACATGGACCACTCGCTCAGAGGGATCCAATACTAAGAATCGCATCCCATGCTGAAGAAATTGGATTTGATTCTATGGTTGCTGGCGATCATGTGATAGCTCCTATAAACCCAGAGTCACAGTATCCTTACTCTGTTGGCTCTGAGGTACCATGGGATAGTTCTGGTGAACATTTAGAGATGCTTACTGAGCTGGCATTTCTGGCAGGTGTCACAAGCAAAGCTAAATTGGTAACTAGTGTGATGATAGTTCCTCACAGAAATCCTGTTTTGACGGCAAAAATGCTTTCTACTATAGACGTTCTATCCGAGGGTAGGTTGGTTGTAGGTGTTGGAGTAGGTTGGTTAGAAGAAGAATTTGAGTCTCTGAATACTCCGCCATTTAATCGGCGTGGCAAAGTCACTGACGAATATATAAGCATTTTTAAAGAATTATGGAGTAGTGATGAGCCGTCTTACCAAGGTGAGTTTTATTCTTTTAAACCACTTCAATTTGCACCCAAACCGCTTCAGAAACCAGGGCCTCCTATTTGGGTAGGTGGGCAGAGTAGAGCAGCTATAAGAAGGGTAGTTAAGATGGCTGATGCTTGGCATCCGGTGGGGGCTAATCCCGCCTCGCCACTTGAGCCTTCTGAGTTGAGGGTGGAAATTGATTATATGGATGAATACTGCCATAAAACTGGCAGGGATAGATCAGAGATTTCTATAGTATTAAAGGCTCCGGTGTATGACAAAGAAAATTCCTTTGGCGGGAATAGACGTCGGTTTTCTGGTAATCCGGAGCAGATAGTTTCGGACATAAAGGAATACGAGAAACTGGGTGTCAGCCATATTGTCTTGGATACAAGATCCTCTGACTTAAATGCCTCATTGGAAAAAATGGATTGGTTATCTGAAGCGGTAATATCTCCTTGCCGCTAGGTTAATTCTGTAATTGCAAACTTGCATATTTAGGATCTACCTATTAGGCAAACCAACCTTGAAATATAAAAGATTAAGTATGATTTTACGCGACCTTCTACGTTTTGCTCGTTGGTATTATGATATTTCCAGCGTGGGTTATCGGGAGATTAATTGATATGGTACCTAAAAAAGAATCCATTTGAATTTATAGAAAAATTTAGAAGATTTTGAGACTTCTGAAACGTGGATTATCAGAGCTACCTGAAGATTCAACCTCCACTATGATTTCCTTTACTTTTTCCATTTCTCTGTCGCTGTTGTTAGGGAAGTAGTATTGGTTCACCCATATACCACCTAAAATGGCTACTATTTCCAAACTATCATCAATAACCATGTCAGGACGATGGTTCAGTGGTAACTTCGAGGTATTTTCCCAATAATCGTAAACAGGCTTCTCAAAATATTCGGTTATGAAATCGGTCAATCCGTGCTTTGCCATATCCTTGGTACGAAGTCCATTTCCAGACCATATATAGATGTTATGATCTTTGCTTTTTAGGTATTGGAAGAGCTGTTCCACTTGCGGTCTGAGTGATCCATCTACTCCCAATATTGTGTAATCTGTGTCGAAAAATATATTCAAAGGTAATATTATTAGTGGACTCCACCAGGGGTCAGAATCTCCCTCGCGATAACCATTTTTTGAACTTCAGTTGGTCCTTCTCCTATCCTGCGAATTCGCGCCTCTCGATACCACCGTTCCAATGGCAACCATTCGGTTACACCCATTCCGCCATGTACCTGGATTGAACGATCAACTACGTTACCTAGGGTTTCAGCTGAATGTATTTTGGCTACAGAAGCAGCTTGCCTAAAGTCCTCTCCGTTATCGAATTGCCAGGCTGCCTCCCATACGAGCCATCTACATGCTCTTATCTCGATTTCGTTATCTACTAACATCCATTGTATTGCTTGTCGCGATGCCAAAGGCGCGCCAAAGGTTTCCCTTGTTTTTGAATATTCTATGGCCATATTATGGGCAGCTACAGCTACTCCTAAATTTGAGGCTGAATAAGGTATCCTTGCTCTGGCCAGCAATTTATTGGCTAATAGGTCCCAACCACCGTCTATCTCTCCTAAGACATTTCTACTAGGAACTCGTAAATCATCAAAAAACAGTTGTCCTGGGTAATATGCTCTCATCACAGGGACCGGTTCCACTGTGAGGCCTGGCCAGTCATTTTCCACTATAAAAGCTGTTATACCTCTTCTGCTATCAGGGTCTGTTCGGGCAAAGACGATTCCCCAATCTCCCCAGGGAGAACCGCTTATGTAAATTTTGCTCCCATTGATAATCCAGTCGTCACCATCTCTTTTGGCATGTGTTTGTATGGCCCTAGCAGGGTCAGACCCTCCACTGGGTTCTGTTATGGCAAACCAACCTTTTAACTTGTGTTCTACGGTAGGGAGACCATAAGTTTCTATTTGATATTCATCTCCAGCCCATATAATCTCGGGAGGAGGGTCGCCCATCGTTCCGTATGCAGGACAATATAGGCCTGCTGCATGCTGAACCATTTCTTCTGCAATAACAGAATTTGCAAATAGTGAAAGGCCGGCTCCTCCGTATTCTTCTGGGACACCCAAACACCAGAGACCCATTTCCCTAGTTTTCTTTGAAAGTCTTAAGTAATCATCTTCGGGTATGGTGATTGAATCGTGGGGTATTTGTTGTTCCAGCGGTATTATTTCGTTCCGATTAAAATCCTTTACTAAATTTTTTGTAAGTCTTAATTCCTCTGGTAGTTCATATCTTTCTGTCATGTTGGTCTGGTACCTTACTATGTTTATATTCCTTTAAATATCGGTTTTCTTTTTTCTGCAAAGGCCTTTGGTCCTTCTACAGCATCTTCAGTCGTTTTCAGAAGAGATTGCATCATCACTTCCATTCTGAGTCCCTGTTCGAGTTGCATATATTGGCTTTTGACTGCTAGTTCTTTAATGGCCCTTACAGCTAGAGGACCGTTCTCACAGATTAAGGATGCCCTTTTTTCGGCTTCATTGATGAGTTCCGAGGCGGGGACTATTTCGTTTATCAAACCATATTGCAGTGCCTCCTCTGCTGATAGCCGCTCGCCGCTCAGTAGGAGCCACATGGCTATGGGGTAAGGTAGTTGTCTCACCGTTCTCTGAGTTCCACCATTACCTGGAAGAATACCTCTTTTTACTTCTGATAAACCGAAAGAAGCATTTTCAGATGCTATTCTTATGTCTGTAGCCATGAGGAGTGTCATTCCGCCAGCAAGGCAGTACCCGTTCACTGCGGCGATAACAGGTTTCCAAACTTCCAGACCCCTATTAAGTATTTGTTCATCTTGAGTTTGCCATAATTCCCATTTTTCAGGATTTCTTGGGATAGTTTTCTTTAAATCTGCCCCGGCCGAGAATGCTCTATCTCCTGCCCCTGTGATGATTGCGCACCAGATGTTCGGATCGTCTCGTACTTCAATCCATGCTTGAGACAATTGACTGTATGTCTCAGGATCCATGGCATTCATGACTTCTGGCCTGTTGATTGTTAGGTAGGCTATTTTGTTTCTTTTTTCAAATATTAGAGGCATGATGGTTCCCTTTTTGTGGGTGATATGGAAGATTGTATCCAATTTAATTGATAATTGATCACGATTTGTTTTTTATGAGTAGATTCTATCGATTGGTTCAAGTGGAGTTGTCCCTTTTTCTATCAGTGAATCGATTGTCCTTATATCTTTACATAGAAGGTTAGATAGTATGGAAATTGTGTGTTCAGAAAACATTGGAGCTCTTACTCCGACATTGGTTGCGGCTTTTGAGAATTTAAAAGGGAGTCCAGGGCTTGTGTATTTTCCCGCGTCAGGATGATCAACAGTATCTAAATAGCCCCTTTCCGAAAAATGTTTATCGGAGAGGATATCGGAGGCTTTTGCAACTATTCCTGCCCTTATACCTTTGCTTTGCATTTGATTCATAGCTTGTTGGTTGGTTCTCTTTTTAGTCCATTCTGTTATTTTTGACTCTATCTTTTGGTAATTCAATCTTCGTGTTTTAATATCTGACAAATCGGGATCATCTTTCAAATCAAAAGCGGTCAAAAGGTCACACAGTGATTTCCATTCTCGCTCTGATTCTATTGAAATCGCCACCCATGAATCGTTTCCCTTACAGGGGAATATTCCATGAGGAAAAAAAGTTTGATGATCATTACCGGATCTTTTTGGTTCTTTTCCCGTTAATTGGTATTCTATGAAGTGCTCGCCTATAACAGACATAGTTGCTTCCCTGAGAACAATTTCTAGATGTTGCCCTTCACCGGTTTGGCTTTTGTGGTAAAGGGCTGCCATTAAACCCGTTGCAACATGAAACCCAGAATTATGGTCTGCATAGAAGTTACCTGGTTTGTGAGGATTACCATCCTTATAGCCTGTGATGGAGGAAAGGCCTCCTAAAGCATCTGTGCCTGGGCCAAATGATATGTAATTGCTCCACGGACCTTCCAGCCCTAGAGCCGGCATCGATACCATTATTATGTCTGGTTTTATCTTCCTTAGATTTTCATAGTCAAGGCTCAAGTTCCCCATCACTCTGGGGCTGTAGTTTTGTATTACGATGTCACTGATACTTACTATCTCTCGAAATAACTCCTTCCCTGACTCGTGTGTTAGGTCTATGGCCATACTTTTTTTGGCTCTATTCACTTCATTGAATGTGCCCACCTTGTTATAGGCTCGTCCTTCTTCGTCATCCCCGTGCATGGCGATATTGCCGATAGCTCTTCCCCAGGGCAATTCAATTTTTAGTATTTCAGCTCCCATATGAGCTAGCATTCGGGTAGCAACTGGGCCTGCGATAACGTTGGTAAGATCGGCGATACGTACCCCGGATAGAGGCGCTTTAGCTTTCATCTAGATAATACCTGCGGATTTCATTTTGGCCATATTATTTGTATCGATCTTTAGTTTGGTGACATATATTTCATCGTTATGTTGACCTAAAAGGGGTGCTGGCAATGGGGTCCATTCAGATGTTTTTAAACGGAATGGCGAGGTAGGATAATCCATCTTGCCGGCTATTTCATGTTCCATTGGCATAAAATAATTTCTATATTTGTTTTGAGGGTCTGAAATCGTTTCCTCGATCGATTGGACCATTGTGAATGGAACTCGCACCTCTTGGGCAAGAGTTTGAACTTCACTACGGGTATGGTTTTGTAGCCATTCAGTAATAAGTTCATCAATTTCATCGGCGTGCTCTCTCATCCGTTTCATTATTGCGTCAGAAGCTAATCGGTCGCTTCCCGTCAGAAAACCTATTCCTTCGGGATTGCTGGGAGAATAATGCACATGAACCCACCCATCTTTACAGGGAAGAAGTGTCGAAGGATAAGCACCTGTGGGTTCTCGGGCTATAAGGCGAGTTCCAGCTCTCATTGGATTATCACCTGTTTTATCGTATGTTTGGAAATATGCTACTCCGTCGAAAGTACTGGTTAGTGCCTCTGTTGCAGATACATCTATGTGATCGCCTGTTCCTGTTAAGGATCTGTTAAGAAGTGCAGCGAGTATAGACATAGATCCAGCCAGTCCGCATTGGTACTCCGCTTGTCTACCACCTGCTTTTAGAGGTTCTCTGTCTTCGTCTCCAGTTAAATGCATATATCCACTCATTGCATACGATACTATGTCTGAACCTTCAAATTGGCTGTAAGGGCCAAACTGACCAAAATATGTTAATGAACACATTATTAGTGTGGGATTGATAGTGGATAAATTCTCATATCCGAGGCCTATCTGGTGCATTTTTCCGGGTTTATAATTCTCAACAAGGATGTCTGATTCCAAGCAAAGTGAGTGGAAAACATCTCTAGATTCTGGTCTACATACATCCAGAGTAATGCTTTTTTTGCCCGCATTAAGATACAGGTAGGGTGCGCTAGTTTCTATGTTGGGGTCATCGTTAAGGAAAGGTCCAAAAGATCGACAAGAATCACCCGATTCCGGGATTTCCACCTTTATTACCTCGGCTCCTAGATCTCTCAATATTTTGGTGCAGTAGCCTCCTGCAAAACCACTGGTTATGTCCAGAACTTTTATCCCATCGAGAGCGAGACCATGATTTGCCACGTTGTTAATTAACCTTTTCAACTAATGTTTGGTATTGTAATTGATGCAGCCAATAGTAAATTTAAAGTAAATTTATCCGGATGACATTATAATCCGAGTCGGGATTTAATTCCGAGGAGTTGATAATGGGTATTCATATGCCCAAATTTGGTTTAAACAGACACGACACTAGTTCTATGTATGCTTTCGCCGAGGACGTTAAAAGGGCTGAAAGTTTAGGTTGGGACTGTGCCTTTCTACCAGATTCCCAGTTACGTCGCCGAGACACCTATGTGCTCCTTTCGGCCGCGGCTCAAGCCACCTCTAAAATTACCATTGGTACATTACTTGCCAATCCGATCACTCGTCACCCATCAGTAACTGCGTCTAGCGTTGCCACAGTGGCTGAATTAGCTCCTGATAGGACCATTCTGGCTATGGGTATAGGGGATACGGCTGTGAGATTGGCGGGGCTTAGGCCAGCCCGAATAAAGGAATTAGAATCCAGCGTGCATATGATTAAAGGTTTGCTTAGTGGCATTCCTGTTGATGTAGGGGTAGGTCAGCCTGCGAGATTACCGTTTCCTCAAGATGTTCCGATATGGCTTGCAGCTGGAGGGCCCAAAACTTTGGAAATGGCTGGGACATGTGCAGATGGTGTTTTTATAAGAGTTGGAACTGACTTCAGAAATATTGAGACATCAGTCCAGAAAATAAGATCCGGGGCTATTAAGGCCGGTAGGAAACCAGATTCAGTGAAAATTGGCGCAGTTTTCCATACGGTATTTCATGAGGAAGATAAGGAATCTCTACTAATGGGGAAATCAATGGCGGCTGGATACTATGAGTATTCTCCTATGCTTTTTGAGAATATTGGACTCCGATGGGGTGGACGAGACCCGGAGGAACTTAAAAAAGATGGCCAGGTTTGGCCTGATTTCCATCACGCACCTGACTTGATAAAAAGTGGGAAAGTTGTGGGTTTTTTAGATGAAAGCCATGTAAATGCCTTTTGCTTACGAGGAAATGCTCCACAGATAGTGGATCAAATAGTAGGGATACTGAGGAGGTGCCATGAGGTTAATATTGATTTCGAATATGTTGTATTGCAGCCTATCCCCAACCCTCCTACCCCTGATTTAGGCGCTCATGCATACATAGAGCGGGTGCCAAGGGAAATACTCTCTGCAGTGAAAGAGTTAATTATCTAACGATTTTGCAGGAAGCAACATTTCAAATATAAGTTTGGAATTAATCCCTTGAGATGGATGAGGTACCCAAATATGTATTTTAATACAATAATTTTGACATATGTAAAAGTTTGATCGAAGGTTAAAATATCTCAAATGTAGAGTTTTAGCCTTGATAGAGGAAAATTTTAAACCAGTTGACATTGAATCTGCCTGTTCGCATTGCGGAGGTATGATGGTTCTTCGTGCTGAAGAAATCATTTGCTTGATGTGCGGTAAGACTAAATATTTACCAATCAAAACAATCGATAAGGTCCCTAGGCCTGAATATAGAGAAGAACTAGTGAGATCGGTGGATGAAACTGTTTTTAAAGTGAAGTACAGAATCATGAATAGGGCGTTACTTTCCCAGGTACCTCAAAAGGGTTCTGGAACGGTGCAGCCGTATGCATCATGTGTCGGTATTTCTGGCCCGACTGGAACTCTCAGTTCAGCCCATGCTAAGGAAAATTTAAAGAAGGGTTTTTATCGAGCGACTGGCCTTAGATTGCGAGATTTAGAAGAGGTACTGAGCTAAATTAACTCTTTTTTAAAAGACTGAACACTCTGATGAAGAGCCTTCTTAATAAAAATAGTAGTACGCAACATATGGTTATACCTCCAGTTAGCAAGACCCAATCGTATGACCCATTGGTACTTTCAGGTTCCTCTATCGCCGGTTCAATGCTTGAGGAATGGAATTTACGGATTTCTGGGATCGTAGCTGGGACACTGATCCAGTCGCTGGGGCCAAAACGTTCCTCTTTACCAATGGAAACCCATACTTTCCCCTCTTGTTTTTTTGGAGAGTAAGTAACTAGAGAATAGTTTCCCGTTGTTGGAATATTGAATTTATGTTCCGTAAAAGTCCATGAGTTCGTTTTTGTGAAAGGTTCATAGAAGGTTTTGGGGTCGGTGATATCAAGCGTCGGAAATACTTCAAATTCTCTTAATGAATCTACAGAGGACGTTTGAGAATAAGGGGTGATAATTCCTATAGAGGGTCTGAAATTTTTTAGTTCTTCTAAAAGAGGTATTCCTAAATTGAAATAAAGAATGTCACCTTTATTGGCTTCAAATGATATCCAAGATTCTGGTGAATCATGAGTTAACTTTTGGTAGATAACCTTTGATACGGCTATGTCATAAACCACTAAAGAATTTTGAGCACTGTTGTGGGTGTCGTTCGATATGAAAGGTATGTGCCCCGATACAGTTTTGATAAATATTGAACTTAGGCTGATAGCCATTAGAGATATGAAAAGATATTTAGTAGTTAACATCAGATTCACTTTCATACGAAAGGTATCTTCAGCCTAGATATAAACCCCCTAGAAAGAGCATTTTTTGTCATAGCTACGGGGGTTGGTTTATTGAAAAAAGGGAGTTTTTTTCGAAAATACAATTTATATGCCTGTTTTAGTATCCTGGATTCAGTTAATAGGACAGTAAATATCAATTGTCTAATGTTTAAAAACAGATGTTTTTTGGTTAAAGGTATCAATTCACCGAGGTATCTTGTACATATAATTGGCTCACCGTTGAGCAAAAGGGTTATTTCGATCTTCAGATAAGTTCTTGTTAACTCAAATTCGAATTCATAATCGCCTTCTCTACCTATGAAAGGTGATACATGGAATTGTTTTTCATGGGTATATTTGCTCGATTTAGATGAATGTGCAACGGGTGAATTCAATATATACAAGTGTGATTCATTGAAAGTGTTATGAACTTCTACTGCACAATTTTCTATCTTATCTTCATCACTAACTACAAAGTAAAAGGAGGCGGGATTGAAGCTGTATCCAAGAACTGAAGGGGTCGTGACTACGAAGAAATTAAGGGATTTAGATTGATTACCTTGTATCTCAAAGAGACTCTGAATTTTTTCTCTGATGGGTTTGTTTGTTGCATCGATTAAATTTTTAAAATGTATCGATAGCAGACCTGTTTTTTCGATAGAAATGAGTGAGCACAATTTTTTTTTAGCTTCCATTTGGTTAGTGTTTAACATCAACATAGTGTGTTTAAATGCGAATGAATCTGAAGAGGGTCCGTACCTTTGATGATCTAAAATTCCGGACACAATATAGGATCTCAATTTATTATCCTGGCAATTGGTTGATTGTTTGAGCTGCTTTCATACCAGATACGAAGCCATCTTCATGAAAGCCATAACCTAGATATGAGCCACAGAACAAAACCCGACCTGTTGAATTCAGTATGTCGAAACGTTTTTCGTTGTTAGAAGAGTCAAAAGAAAGAATTGGATGTGTGTACTTCGTAGAATATAAAGTCATGCTAGGGTCCGGAGGCTGAGTTGGGTTTAGTGTGACAAGAAAGTTTGTTTTTGATGAAAGTCCTTGCAGCCGATTCATATTGTAAGTGACTTCAAAAGAGGACATTTGATTTGCTTGATTTTGTCTCTTCACGTTCCAGGAAGCCCATACTTTTTCATTTGAAGGCATATAGGTGACATCCTTATGAAGAACTGCAAAATTATCTGAATATTTATATTGATTCAGCACCTCCATTTTGGAATCAGGAGAATTGGTATGTATTTTCGCTGAGATATCTGCATGAGTGGCTAAGATTACCGCGTCAAATGAAATGGCTCGTGCATTTATGCAACGGACCTCCACTTTTGAGGGATTTTCAGTAACAGAAACTACTTCGTTTCCTTTTTTAATATTTCCATTAAAAGTTTCCTCAAATTTTTTTAGGTATTGTTTGCTACCGTTTTTTATTGTGAACCAAGTAGGTCTTTCCGATATAGATAATAAACCATGATTCTGAAAGAAATTTATGTATGCTTTAGCAGGTATTTTTCGGGAATATTCTTGGTTACAGGACCAAATAGCGGATGCTATTGGTGTGAAGTATGAATCAATCACGTCGTCAGGACATTTGTATTCTTTCAAAGCATCATATATGGATATACCAGGTTCACTAAATTTATCAGAACTGGTGGCTAATAATTTAGAATATTTATAGATATTCCACAGACGCCATGTATGTTTCGGATTTAAAAAAGACTTCACATTAGGAAACAAACCACTGGAAGTTCCAGCATACCCAATCGATTTAGATGAATCTGTATAAGAGAAGGACATGTCCGTTTTAACTGTGGGTATGTTCAACTTCCTTATGAATTTTGAAAAATGTTTATAATTTCTGTCGTTGAATACTATGAATCCTGTATCTATGTTGAATTGGCGGCCTTCATCATCTGAGGCAGGGATACTGTTAGTATGCCCTCCTAATCTGTCTTCCTTTTCAAAAAGTGTGATTTTATGTTGGTCTTGTAGGTGATAGGCGGCTGATATACCGGAAATACCACCCCCAACAATACCGATGTCCAACTTTACTGAGTCTCCTGTTTGGTGAAGAGATAATTCATTATTTTCCAGGACATACCCTCATTGTGGTTGAATAATTCTGAACAAAATAGAAGAAATATACGAAATTTGTTTATTGCCGTTTTGGGCGATGTGGATTGATCTGGTATTTCTAGTGACTCTATTAATTGATTTTTTGAATAATCCAAATTACTGAGCCAGGCCTCCAAACTTTTATGGTAATTAGTTCCGGATTCTTCCCACATCTCTACTAGGTTTAAACGCCCAGAAATTTCTTGATGGAATCCGGAGTATGGCATCATACCGCCACTAAAAAAATTGCGTGACATCCAAGAATCCGAATAGTTATCAAAGAATTGTGGGTATGTAGAATGAGAGAAAACTTGTATAAACAATTTTCCTTTTTGGTTCAGCCAATCATTAATATTTTCCATGAGTAATTTTGTGTTTCTTGTGTGCTCAAACATTTCTATAGATATAGCACGGTCGTATTTAGCGACTGGCTGAAAGTCGTTGATGTTAACTTTGTTTACACTTACGTTGACCAGATTGTGTTTTTGTATTTGAGAATTTAAATATTCTTGTTGTGTCGTTGAGTTTGTTACAGCTGTCACCTTACAGTCATTGAACGTTTTGCCAATATACAACGACAATGAGCCCCATCCGCACCCGATATCGAGCACGGATTGTCCGTTCTGTATCTGTGCCCGTGAGGTGTAGATTTTCAAAGTTTCTAAGTCTGCTGATTCCAGATTATTTGCGCTGGAATTCCACAGAGACCCACTGTACTTTAGTGAGGGGCCAAGAATTGACGAATAAAATGTAGTGGGAAATTCATAGTGTTGAGAATTCGCTGCTTGTGCTTCGATTGCTATTGGTCCTTGGGAGGCGATCTTAATAAATTCATCTCTAATCTTGCATATTGAATTTTCAGAAAGATTTTCTACGTATTTTTCATATTTACTCAATTTGTATCGGATAAGAGCTCTTATTAAAAAGTCTGGTATTAATCCGCTATAAGCTAAAGATTCATACCACATAATTAAGGACGCTTAAATGAAATTTGAAAGTTGTCAATATGCCCTGAGTCAAATCCCCCTTCACAATAGCTGAAGTAATATTCAAATTTTCGGTAGTCAGAATTGTCAAAACCAATATCCTTCCAGTCTTTACGGTTTGAATATAAGTTGTTTCTCCATGCTCTTAAGGTTTTGACATAATCGCTTCCTAGTGACCTCATTTTTAATATTTCAAAACCATTTTCTTGGGCAGATTTTTGAAGTATTCCCAATGATGGGAGCATACCTCCTGGGAATATATATTTTTGTATGAAATCACAGTTTTTTCTGTATGAATCGTAATGTTCGTCAGGAATAGTAATTACTTGGACCTGTATAGTGCCATTTTTGTTTAATATCTGGGCGCATTTTTTAAAGAAGTCATTTATTCCTTTGTGTCCAACGGCTTCAAGCATTTCCACAGAAAAAATATGGTCAAACTTACTCTCTATCTTTCTGTAATCCATCAACATGATTTCTGTTTTATCAGTAAGGTTGTGGTCTTGCAAAAGTTTTGAAGCATATTTATATTGGTTTTTAGATAAGGTCACCCCTGAAACCTCACAATTGTAGTCAGAGGCTGCTTTAAGCATTAGACTTCCCCAACCACATCCAATATCTAAAATTTTGTCATTCTCACTGATTTTACTGTTCCCCAGTAGGGTTTCTAATTTCCTGTTTTGGGCTACCGATAAGTTTTCATCGTTGGTATTAAATATTGCCGAGGAATATGTCATAGATGGGTCTAGAAATGAGCTGAAAAACTCGTTGCTTAGGTCGTAGTGCTCCTCTATGTTTCTTTTTGCCCATTTAAGGGTATTTGATGACCTGATTTGCTGCGATATTCTTGATTTAATTTTTTTAGGTAAATATTTTGTTAACCTAGAAATTGAGTTGTCAGGTGACGATTTTGACAGGTGTTTGAAAAGACTTGCCAGGTTAGTGCATTCCCATTTTTCATTTATGTAGGACTCTGCAAACCCTAGGTCGTATCCAACTAGTAGATCGTAGAAGAAACTCCATTTTTTTATTGTGATAGTCTGACTATTATCTAGTTCATGATTTTCCAAACGATGTACTGCTCCGTCAGGCGTCTCGATCAAAACCCCAATGCCCTTAAATCTGGACAAAATTAAAGGGGATAGTTTTTTGCCTAGACTTTCTGTCACCTCAATCATTTTGTTGTGGTGAAACCATTGGATTACCTGATTGAAGTAATCCCTCTAAGTCCATTCTTCTAATGGCCCACCGTTTCAATATTGACTTAATTTTGAATTGTAGTGATTCATTAAAATCTTTAGGCATATCTGGTTCGCTAGCAGATAGACCAAGTTGTTCGAGAATTATTTCGCCAACTAACCCATAACCTCCTTTGACGTGTGATATAGCACTGGAAAGGACATGGTTTGGTACTAAAGCCAAAAATCTATTTTCACTGGCAGATGCATATTCTGTAAGAAGTTGCCCTAGACGGGTTTTATCATTTAGAGACCCGTTTATATGGAATATAATACGCCTCAATAATTCGGTTACGTCCCCGTCCATTTTGGGTAACCATTCTTGAGTTTTGGCTTCTATTTCCTGGACAACTGGGATGTGGTTTGAAGGCATAGAAAAATTTATTGTGGAATGGATGATTTCTGGTAACAGAGACGGATCCGCTTCTAATTGAAATGCCGTTAGATCTCTAAATTGCACGGTGTGGAGTGCTTCTCTGCCTTTCACTTTGCTAATTACTTTGTTTGTGTTGCTGGACTTTGGGAAAAAATTTCTTTGTAATTCATACCAGTAGTCGGTAATACATTCCTGTATCATCCCGTAGGTGGTTAAAGCTATCGGTGAGAATCCAGCCTCATGATGTATTTTGTAGTCTGTAGTGTGTTTTGCTTCATCTATTTGATCAGCGATCACTTTCTGATCTAATCCGAAATCCAAGAGGATATTTTTAAATGGGTCTGCATGTCCATTTTCATCTGGTTCCCAAAAACCAACCACATAGTCATTGAGCCATTGCGCGTCAAACATTTTGGCGCCCAGTTTGTAAGTCTCGGAATATTGCTCGGTAAGTGATTCTGTTATTAGTGACAACCTGAATGAATCCACGACTTCTTCTGCTGTAAGACCACTTGTTTCTACTATTTGGTCAGGTGAAAAATTTTCAAACATTGATTCCAGATCATCATTAGTCACAGTTTTTAATTTTGGGATTTGCTCGTTTACATAGGTTGTCATTTTCGACTTGTATGTTGAGTCCATAATTGCACGTAATTCCTGTAGGTTTTTTTGACTCTAATGAAATTTGGCCACCCAAATAATGGCGTCAAATAAAAGGCAATGGATTGTTATCCAACTAATCCCTGCTAATGCAAATGCAAATTGTATTGTTCCAACATTCTCATATTTGGATAATCCAAAAGATACCGTAAGAAGACATAGAGAAATGGCGGTAATCCATAGAGATATCACAGATATTATCCACCATAAATTGTCGCTGGTTGAAAGATATTTCAGGGTAGCTGGCATCCAGACTGAGGCCGAAATTAAAAAAAATGCAGCAAGGACAGCAAAAGTGTGCTGCCCCAAAAACGATGATTTGTTCGCTGCCTCAGAAATTGCCATCGAATAGCAGAAACACAGGTATCCTGCCGCGGCAAAAATCATAGAAACAGTGAAAAGGGTTTTTGTGCTGCCGCTAATTCCTCCCCACAAAGTATTTCTGAAGTCAGGATAAAGGTAGAGGCCGACGATGTATGAACCTAGTACAGCAATTCCTCCTGCCAAGTTAACGAGGAAAAATACTAAGACATTTGTCATCCTGAGAAACCTCCTAAATTTTCTAAGTGCACATGTTCCATCATACACATATATGTGCTATAATACAATAATATGATATAAAGTGTATTAAGTCACTCTTATATGTAAAAAATATTGAAAAATATTGAGGAATCTATAGTTGATGAACGTGATTATCGCTGGTGCTACAGGATTTATTGGTAGTGAATTGGTTTCATTTCTACATGGTAAAGGGCATTTGGTGACTGCTATGGTGAGGAATCCCGAAAAGGCCGCTGAACAATTGGGCGCGGGTGTGAACATGTTGGCATTCAGCGATTCTGATGATGATTTGGCACGTGCTTTCGGGCGTGCAGATGCCATTGTCAATTTGACTGGGCGCCCATTAGCTCCAGTTAGGTGGTCGAAATCAAAAAAGAAAGACTTTTATGAAAGTAGGGTAGGTGTAACGGAGCGGATTGTTTCGATTATGGAGAACTGCGAAACTCCACCATCTGTACTTATTTCAGCCAGTGCTGTTGGGTACTATGGTGACAGGGGCGATGAAAAAATCACTGAGCAATCGGAAATTGGCGGAGGCTACCTCCCCGAGTTGTGTGATGCTTGGGAAAAGGCAGCTTTGAAAGCTCAAAATTTTGGTACTAGGGTCTGTACGTTGCGCCTCGGAGTAGTGCTTGGGAGAGAAGCCGGATTTTTAAATCAGTTGTCTTTACCATTTGAAATGGGAATTGGTAGTTATGTTGGAGATGGACGCCAATGGGTTCCTTGGATTCATTATTTTGATCTTTTGAGGATCATTGAACTTTCTATCAACGATGAAGGTATATTTGGACCCTTAAATTGCACGGCTCCCAATCCGGTCAGAAGTAAGAGTTTTTCAAAATGTTTAGCTAAGATATTAGGCGCAAAAATTGTTATTGGATTTCCATCGATATGCTTGAAATTAGTTTTTGCAGACGGCGAGGAGGTACTCACCAACAGTCAGAACGCTTTACCAGACGTTTTGATGCGAAAAAACTTCAAATTCATATATGATCAATTGGAAAATGCTCTCATTGAGGAATGTACTCCAGATAAAGTAAGTGTCGTTAAAGTCGATCCAATCAAAGAATCTTTTGATAGTTCCTTCAAATATTCAAGAAAACTTTTTAAAGCCGACTATAAAATTGAAACTTCTGTAAGCCTCAGGGTTAATTCTGAGACTGCATTTAACTTTTTCTCCTCTCCCCTTAATTTAGGATTAGCAACTCCTAAATGGATGGGATTTCAGATAACTGAGTCGCCCCCTAAGATAATGCAAGGCTCTGAATTTGAATACAAAATTAAACTTGGACTTCTTCCCATGAAGTGGAGAACGGAGATCGTGAAGTGGTCACCGGATGACCTGTTTATAGATTTCCAAAAAAGGGGACCTTATAGCCTTTGGTGGCACCAACATCGCATCGTGCCTGAAGGAGATTCACGTTGTCGCATGGAAGACCAGGTTTTTTATAAGGTACCTGGTTGGTTTGTAGGAAGAATCGTTCACAAATATTTGATCAAAAATATGTTAATAAGGATATTTTCCTATAGAAGAAAAGTTATTCAAATGCGTTTTGGGGGTAGCGGATATGACGACTCGTAAGGGTGATAATTTTGTTTTGCTAAATCGCCTCAAGGATAGATTGCTAAACAATTTGACTGCTGTTGATCGGATTGGCAGTGTTTCTGTAATTGATGAGGCTTTGAGATACAACTGCGCTCCAGTGACTATTTATAATTCGATAATCACTCCCGCTATGGTATCGATAGGAGAATTGTGGCATGAAGGACGTATTACTATCGCTCATGAGCATCACGCCAGCCAAATTGTTGACAGCTTGGTAGATATGGTAGCTCAAAACTCCATGAGGTTATCTGATAACGGGTTTCGTGCTCTTGTTACTTCCACTTCTGGTGAGAACCACTGGATGGGGGCAAAAATGTTTGCAAATCTGCTTTTTCTAGATGGATGGGATGTCGAATACATTGGGGTGAATACACCAGGCGAAGACCTCGCTAAATATCTATCAGAAATCTCGGTTGATGTGCTTGCCTTGTCAGTAGTTTTGACTACAAATATTCCTAATGTAAAAGCCTCAGTAAATACCATTGAGTCTATAGAAAATCCGCCATTTATCATTTTGGGAGGCCCGGCCTTTAAAGGTTTTAATGATCAGGTCGGAAGGGCTGCTATCGTTGACAATTCCGCGTCTGGGTTGACTGTTTTGAATGATGCAATGGGTATAAGGTCAGGGAATATATCTTTGCAAGAAATGCTAAATGGGATTGGAGGTAAGGTTTTAGAGGTACGGAAATCTAAGGGTTTAAATCAAGGTGATCTGGGGACTCTCGCAGGGGTGGATAGAGCCTATATAAGTTTGGTAGAAAATGGTAAACAAAATTTAACTATGGCAGCCTTATTCAAACTAGCCGAGGCACTAGGGACATCAGTAAACACTTTAATGTCATTTTCAAAATGAATCGAAAAATATTCTGGTGCTTAAGTTAAGTTAAATCGTCGTTTGAAATTATTTTAGAATTGCTTTAGGAAGGAATGTGCCAGAGCATATATTTTTAATCGCCGTGATTTTTAATCTAGTGGTTTCTTCTTTCATGGTCGGGTTAATATGGCTCATTCAGTTGGTTTCGTATCCTTTATTTTCTTATGTTAATGTCGGTGATTTCCAGAAATACCACTCGCGTCATGTAAAAAAAATCTCCCCGATAGTTGCTTTGGCCATGACCCTTGAAGCAAGTATTGCGTTGATTTTATTGATTTTTACCCCGAGTGACTCAGTTGGGCTTTTGGTAATCAATACCTTACTGGTTTGTTTAATTTGGGTTTCCACGGCATTTATTCAAATTCCTTATCACCAGAGGTTGGAATTTCCGAAAAATCAAATCTTGTATACAGAAAAATTGATAAAGACCAACTGGATTAGAACCATTCTGTGGACTTTCAAACTTATAATAAGTATTTGGGTTTTGATGTCATTTGTGGGTTTCTAAATCTCGATACTGGAATTGAAATTTAATCAATATAGACCCCGCTAATATGAGTACAGAAATAGTTGCTACAAGGTCTAAGTGTACCAACCAACCAGCAATGACTGTAGAAATAAATGCGAAAACTCCAGTGTAGGATGGCCTCCTAGTTATAACTAGGATCAGGAACGAAGGGATAACGGAGATTAAAGCTCCGATGGGAAGAAGAACTATACCGGCACCCATGGTAGTTGCCATACCTATTCCGCCAGGCCTCCCCCAGGGATTTATGACCATATGGCCAAGAAGAAAAAATATAATACCAACAGTTGCAATCCAGGTCGGATATCCCAACAAAATAATGGGAAGGGTAATGATCAAGCCTTTCGCGATATCAATAAAGAAGACAGATATTCCATACAGAGGTCCCATTTCCGCATATATATTTGAAGCTCCCGGATTACCTGTGCCTCGTGAGCGAATATCCACTTTTTTAAGCTTAGCTACGTAATCTCCAATTGATACGGTCCCAATGAAATAAGATGTGATTGCCCAAATGGCTGATATGATGATGTAGTTCAAACTTTTGTGACTCTTCTGGAAAAATAAGGGTGATCTCACTAAAAGGTAACACACAGCCAAAGAAAGGACAGAAATTTCTAGGCTTCAAAATAGAAGAATTTACAGAATATTGAGGGTGCTGCGATAAATATTCCTCCCGAAGTGGTGAAAGACAAATCGATTACAAAAGGTCTTATTGGTTGTTTTCCTTTTATCGCATCTTCAATCTTTTTGCATGCATGCCTTTATTACAGAGATAACCTTGTGGAAGGCCATTCTTGGTTTCATTTCAATACGCAAATTCTAGCGTGGGTAGCGGGGTCCATGTGGGGCCTTGGTGTTATTGCAGTATGTCTGTATGTTTGTCACTCTGTCTCGATGGCAAACAAGAAGAGTTTCCATAGTTTGGTGCCTATTGGCCTCTCTGTTTTGGTCGGTACTCTATGCACAATAGCTGATATATATATTCTTTGGTATTACAACGTCTTATAATCAAATTACTTGAAAACATATCTGAGGTAGGTTTTATAGGATGCCGTTGCAAGTAGGAAATAGGATTCCAGAATTCTCTTTTTTTGATAGTAATCATAAGGAAAGGAATTCGAAAGAATTTATTGGAACTAAAACACTATTTGCCTTTTTCCCTGGCGCTTTTACAGATGTTTGCACTGATGAGTTATGTCAGATCGATAATATGATGAACAGATTTAATGACTCTGGCGTTAAAGTCGTTGGGATTTCTTCGGACTCCCCATTTGTATTGAATGCCTGGGCAACTCAAAACGGCATAAGTTATGACTTGATTAGCGATTACAATCTCGATTGTATTGATGCTTTTGGAGTTTCTTTTACAGGCCTTGCTGGTCTCTCGAACTACAGGAGCTCTAATCGTGCGGTTTTTGTTGCAGATCAGGACGGGATATTGGTTTATAGCTGGATGGGTGAACACCCTGGAATTATTCCTGATTACGATTCGATCTTGAACCATATTTAATTAAATGCTGATGTTTTAACTCCAGTAGATGTAATTAACCCCCTCTCACACTTTTATTTCTCAACGTAATATAAGTCATCACGTTTTTGCTATTGACACTTCTTGACTCCAATATATATCGTAGTAAAAGGACATACTTAGTAAATAACTTCGTATGGACATAGTAAAAAAAATAGTCTGTAGAAATACAGTACGAATCAGGAGCGGATCAATATTATGAAGAAATTTGTAGTAGTAGTTGCGTTAGCTATGATGGCTCTTACAGCGGTCTTTACTGCATGTGCCGCTGAGGAAGTCGTGGTTGAGGTTGAGAAGGAAGTGGTAAAAGAGGTGCCTGTAGAAGTTGTGGTTGAGAAGGAGGTTGTAGTCGAGAAGGAAGTCGTGGTTGAGAAGGAAGTGCCTACAGACCCTGGGAAGTTGGTAATTTACTCAGGACGAAAAGAGAGTCTTATTGGCTCTATAATCGAAGAGTTTGAAGATCTTACAGGGATCGATGTAGAAGCAAAATATGGCAAGACTTTCCCTGTTGCTACCATGATTTTGGAAGAGGGTGATAACAGCCCAGCTGATATCTATTACGCTCAAGATCCAGGAGGTCTTGGATTCCTATCCGCTGAGGGCAGGTTGATCACACTTCCTGGTGATATAACCGAATCTGTTGCTGATTGGGCGAAACCTTCTGATGCCACATGGGTAGGGATATCAGGCCGAGCTAGAGTGCTGGTTCATACTGCTACTTTGAGTGATTTGCCAAGTTCGTGCGAAGAATTGACAGATGCAAAATGGAAAGGGAAGCTTGGTTGGGCCCCAACAAACAGCTCATTCCAGACAATGGTTACAGGGATGAGAGCTATGTGGGGAGAAGAGAAAACCCTACAGTGGCTTACGGACATGATGGCCAATGATGTTGGAGTATACCCAAAGAACACACCTCAGGTAGCTGCTGCAGCTGCTGAAGAGATTAGTATAGGTCTAGTAAACCATTACTATCTTCACAGGTTTATTTCTGAGGAAGGCGATACCTTCAATGCAAGAAACTTATTCTTAAGTGATGGTGGTCCTTGCAGCTTGGTGATGGTATCTGGAGCAGGAATCGTTAATACGGGTAAGAACCGCGAAAATGCTGAGAAGTTCCTTAGGTTTATGACCTCGAAGGTTGCTCAGCAGTATTTCACAGGTCAAATTTATGAATATCCAGTTTTGGCAGGCGACCATGGTGTAAAAACTCATATGCTGCTACCAGCGCTGGAAGATCTAAACAAGCCAGCTTTATCGATGGAAGACCTGTCTGATCTGACAGGCACCCAAGTCATATTTAGGGATTTGGGAATGCTAGATTAAGTAGAAAAACTTGCCAGACTCTATAGGGTTTATTTGGAAGCTGAGAGAATATAACCATCTCTCAATAGCCATTTCCTCGGCTCATAACCAAACCTTAGTTAATCATCAAGATACTCTAGAGAGTCTGGCAGCTTTTAGTCCCTCTGCTCTGTAAAATCAGATTAGCTGCCCACCCCACTTCAGGGCACCCAAGACTTGCTAATCGGGTAAATAAGGAGCAGGGGGCATTTTTAATNTAAGGAGTACNTTTCATCACANNNGCAGATATTAGTNATCACTAAATGTATGAGTGAAATATATNNCAAAAGGCGNCATGGTATTTCCAATGTGTAATACANTNAATGTATCCATATTTGCAAAGGAGATATTGTTAAGTTGTTCAATGTAATTCGATTAAGCTGGTTTTTAATATTTATATCTTTATTTATCTTAGTTGCTTGTTCTGATTCAGATACTAACTCTGAGGAATCAGTAGTAGCGCCAACAGCGGCAGCCGAGATTGCTGAGCCTGTATCAAACCTTCATGACGAAGATGAAAAGCATGACGAACATGAAAAGCGTGACGAACATGAAAAGCATGACGAACATGAAAAGCATGACGAACATGAGAAACATGACGAAGATGAAAAGCATGACGAACATGAAAAGCATGACGAAGATGAGAATGCACCTTCNTCTAGAGAATCTGAATNACCGGAACCNGTGGTAATCGTTGATGCTCTCGGCCAGGAAATAACTTTTGAAAAGGTCCCCGAGAAAATAGCATCAATAAGTCCTACAGCCACAGAAATGTTATATGCAGCTGGAGGTACAGCAATTTTGAGAGACAGAGCGTCTAATTTCCCTGATGAAGTGCAAAGTTTGCCGGATGTAGGAAGCGCTTATGATCCCTCAATGGAGACAATAATAAGTAACCAGCCAGACCTCGTTATCATAGAGGCTTTGACTCAAGCCAGATTTGCTGCAATATTTTCCCAGTCTGGATTGAAGGTTGTTGCTGTGAAGGCGGAAACTGTTTCTGACGTTACGGGGAATATCTCAATGATTGGAAAAATTATAGGTAAAGAAGCCGTAGCTGAAAAAGCTGTTGCTGANATCCAAGGCAGGCTTGATTCCGTTGGAGCAGACAACAACAGAACTGTTTTGATATTGATATCGGATCAGGATAGAAATTTATATGCTGCTCGACCCGAGTCGTACACAGGCTTAATCGCAGATACTATTGGGATGGATAACAAGGCAGCTGGCTTACCGGACTCTGGACCATTTCCAGGGTTTGCCTTGATGTCTACGGAAGCTATTTTGATGTCTAACCCAGATGTGCTAGTGACAATCACACCGGCCCCAGCACCTGCTCCCAGGTTGTCGGAGTCTATCAAGCAGATACCTCCATTTGCAGGGTTGACGGCTATTCGAACAAATAGCGTGGTAGAGGCTGATGTGACTTTATTTTTACAGGCCCCTGGACCTAGAATTGTCGAGGCTGTTGAATTTTTAAAGGACGCTGTGNCTGCTGAGTAAATTTTTAATAAGAAAATTGTTTCCTTACGTGGCTGTATTTGCAGCCACGTTATTTCTAGCGATTATAGGGGTTTTTGCAGGCCCCTCAGATCTAAGTTTTCAAGATACTTATAGTGGATTGATGCGGTCTGATGATGGTGTGATGACGACGTTAGTCTGGTCTATAAGGGTTCCTCGTGTGGTATTGAGTGTATTAGTAGGCGCCTCTCTAGGGTTATCAGGAGTTTTAATTCAGTTATCCACTAGGAGTCCAATAGGGGATCCGAATCTTTTTGGGATAGGAGGAGGAGCTGTGATATTTATGGCCGCAGTTACTGTCGGCCTTATATCAATTCCAACATACGGTGTATTTGTTGGGGCTATGGGTAGTTCATTGATCGTTGCCTTATTTCTCACCGCACTAATTTCTAATCGCAATTTAACACCAGTCAAATTTGCCATCATGGGAATAGCTGTTGGCGCTCTTATGGTTTCTTTGGGGACTAGTGTGATTTCCTATGGTAGGGTTTTTCCTTCCCAAGTGATTGGTTTAGTGGCTGGTTCCTTTTCTGCCAGTTCTTGGCAACTAATATATTACTTAACTTGTTCTTTATTTGCCTGTTTGGCTGCTTCGTTTGTTTTTTCGGGAAGGCTGTTGCCGATAGCCTTAGGAGATGATATTGCCAAATCACTAGGAGTGAACCCAATAAAAACTAGGATTTATTTAATGTCTCTTGCCGCTGCGCTAGCTGGTTCTTCCGTTTATGCGGGAGGTCTTATCGGATTTGTGGCTTTGATATCACCCCATATAGGTAGGAGGTTTGTGGGTAACTCTNCCGTAGCCTTGATATCTATTTCCACTATTATCGGGGGCATGCTCACGTTACTATCGGATCAACTGGCAAGATTATTATTTGCTCCGATAGAATTGCCAGTTGGCCTTGCAACCACCGTATTGGGAGCGCCGCTTATGATGTATTTGGCCTGGAGGTATAAGTGATGATTACCTTGTCCAATGCTGTCGTTGAAATTGACCATCTCAAGATATTGCAGGGTGTCTCATTTCAAATATTCCCTAATTATTTTTATTGCCTGGTTGGCTCCAACGGATCAGGAAAAACCACAGTACTTAAGCTAATAATGCAAATTCTGCGAGCTAATTCTGGGAGTGTCGACACTATTGCTTCAAAAGACATTTCTTATTTGCCGCAAAACCTGCCTGATCCTCCATTTCTTTCGGTAGGGGAAGTAATAACAATAGCCATAAAGAAACACTCTAAAGATGGTAATGCGCAGCGAGAACTTCTCGTCGCGTTAGCTCAGCAATTTCATCTCGAAGAGCTATTAGACCGCAAATTTTCTGACATTTCTGCAGGTGAAAAACAGCGTGCTTGGTTGGCCTTTGCTATTGCCCAGGAAAAGGAAATGATAATTATGGATGAACCTTTGTCTTCAGTAGATAGAAATTCGAGAGAAGAGTTTTATAGGTTGCTTAAAGAACTTGCTATGGAAAGACGTACATTATTAGTGGTAACACATGACGTAGATATGGCTTTGAGTTATGCAGACAAAATTATTTCCTTACAGAATGGTAAGGTTGTTTTTGATGGAGCTCCTTCTGAATTTGTTACTTAGATCATGATGGAGTCATTGATCTGTTTCATTTCTTTGCTTTTATACTCTAGGAATTTTGTTGTGTTTTCGATACATTTACAGGTGGTGTGGGCTTTCGCGCCAGTAGAAAGATGAGACTGCCAGCAAACCCCGCCAGCGCGAGTATTAAAAAGCCGTCTTTGTAGTCTCCCTGTAGATCAAATAAACGACCTGCAATAATTGGACCTATCATAGTAAGGAGCATCATTGACATGGCTGAAACGCCCATTATTTTGCCGAAAGCTTTTCTCCCGAAATAATCACCCCTCATAGATGTTGTTATGGGTGCTCGGGCTCCAAAACCAATGCCGTAGATGGCGGAAAAAAGTAGGGCGAGCCATATGTTTGTTACAAAGACTGCGATTGCAACTCCAACCGCTTGAATGCATCCAAATATACATGCCGCGATATGTTTGGGGGTTCTGTCCCCTAAGATACCACCAAATATCTGAGACACACCTCCGATTCCCATTGCTATGCCCCAAATTAGTGCCGCGGTTGGTAAGGAAATCCCTTGATGTTTAAACGCTAAGATCAAGTGAACCATCATCGTTGAGGTAAGCATGGCAGAGGCTCCGTGCCCGAAAGCAATGTACCAAAAAACTCGTTCCTTTAAGGCTTCTGTTAATGAATAATCATAAGATGCGGCAGAATTCTGGGATACAGGAGTTTTTATTGCCGAAGATTTAACTTTTAGCCCATCTGGACTTTCACCGATTTCTTCAGGTGCATTTTTGATTATTTTGGCAATTGGGATTATCAGTAAAGGGAAAAAGAAAGCCAATCCTATAGCAGTTAATTTCCAGCCTATATTTTCTGATTCGATTAGAATTGCCAACAAAGGTACGATAGCAAATGTGCCCACAGAGAATCCAACCGAACCGATAGACATAGCCAAACTTCGGTGTTTGGAGAACCAGTTGTTTATAATTACCGTCATGGGTATCCATCCGCCCAAGGTCACCCCGAACATTATTGTTATGTAGGAAATATAGAATATTGCCGGGTCTAACCAATGTTCTCTTGATTGTGTGATCGGGACGGTTTGACTTAGGCAAAGGAAACCTAGAGAGGCGACGATAGCTCCAATGCAAGCGACTTTTTTTCCGCCTATCTTATCTATCAGGTAACCGACAAATGGCGCAGCTATGCTACCTTCGAGTTGTCCTAAAGAAAAGGCTATAGATAGCTGAGTCCGGCTCCAGCCAAACTCTGTTTCTAGTGAGTTGATCCACAGACCTGTCGCCCCGAAGGCAGGGGCAGACAGTACAGCATTTACCATCAATGCGGTGAAAGCAATCCACCAACCATAGAAAAATTTATATTTCAAAAATTTATTACAGAGATTTTCTTAAAATACTCTGTCCCAAAGAAAACGCAAGGTTATTTTATTTGTTATGATCGCTACGGTCTCATATGATCTCATATTACTAGGTGAAAATATCCACAATGTTGATAAGGTGACGCAAAATGAACCTACCTGAAAAAATGAAATTTGGTATATTTTTGGGCCCTTTTCACAAGGTTGGAGAAAATCCTACTTTGGCCTTAGAGAGGGATATGGAACTAATTCAGTGGCTGGACAAACTTGGATTTGACGAAGCATGGATAGGAGAACATCATAGCGCGGGCTGGGAAACTATTTCCTCCCCTGAGTTGTTTATAGCATCAGCGGCGGAAAGGACTCGGCATATAAATCTTGGGACTGGGGTTGTGAGTCTTCCTTATCACCACCCTTTCATGGTTGCCAATAGGATGGTGCAACTGGATCACATGACCAGGGGTAGGGTTATGTTTGGAGTTGGTCCAGGCGCTTTACCCACTGACGCCTATATGATGGGAATAGATCCCACTACCCAGAGGGAAAAAATGGATGAAGCCCTGGGAATTATATTAAGGCTATTCACAGAAGATGAACCCATAACACATAAGAGTGATTGGTTTGAGTTAAATGAAGCCTTATTACAGCTTAGGCCTTATCAAAGACCTCACATGCCAGTGGCAGTGGCATCTATTCAATCTCCATCGGGTGTTCAGTTGGCAGGTAAATACGGAGCCTCAGTTTTGACGATAACTGTACCTAGAGATCCTATGGCTGACAGGGCAGATTACGGAAAACTATGGGATATAGCTGAAGAGTCTGCTGAAAAGCACGGTCAAGTTGTTAAAAGAGAAGATTGGCGTTTGGTTGTACCTGTGCATCTAGCAGAAACTAGAGAGGAGGCACGAAACCAGGCGAGAGAGGGAGCGGCAGGATTTCTGAGAGACTATTCAGAAGGTACAAATGGTAGAAAACCGGTATACGATGGCCCAAGAGACCAAGTGGTCGATTGGATGTCAGATAACGGGTTCTGGATAGTTGGAACTCCCGATGATTGTATAGAAGGTATTAACAACCTTGCCATTGAGAGTGGAGGGNTTGGTGGATTTCTAGTTCAGACTGTTGATTGGGCACCGCGTGACACCATACTTAGAAGTTATGAACTGTTGGCCAGGTATGTTATGCCTCAATTCCAAAATTCTATATCAGGATTAAAGGCATCCAACCAGTGGGCCAAAGATAGAGTGGAGGTTCTTATGGATGGCAGGGTTAAAGCTATAGAAAAGGCCAAATCAGATTATCACGGTTCAGTAAACCTTCATTAGTTTTAGTTTCTTAAATTACTTAAGGTTTTGGCTTATAAGACCGAGGTTACGAGTTCTATCTATCATTCTATAATCTATGTCTGGATAATGAGACCTATATACTTATTCGTCAGGCTAACTAAAAAGTAAAAGGGAAATTCGGTTTCCTAATCCGTAAGACCTCGCGAAACACCACATTAATTTTCTAAAACTCTGACTTTTCCAAGATTTCCGCTATAATCCCGAGATTAGAGGTTATATTTATCATTAGTCAATCGAGGAATATGGAATGTCAGGAGATTCTCCCCTCTTTAAAGAAGAGGAAATAGCGATACCGGAAGGCAAACTCACAATGAGAACTTCGGGATCGGGGGATCCCTTGTTGATTCTCCACGGGGAGTTGGGATTTCCAGGTTGGAGAAAATACCATCAAAAATTATCAGAACAATACAAAGTGATGGCGCCGAGTCATCCTGGGTATGATGATTCAGATAGATTAGATTGGGCGATGAAGGTGAGTGATCTGGCGGGAGTATATCTTCAAGTTCTAGATGATTTGAAAATTGCCAATATTAAATTGGTTGGATTTTCTATGGGGGGTTGGTTGGCAGCGGAAATGGCGGTTATGGACCCAGGAAAATTCTCAAAACTTGTTTTAGTTGGACCAATGGGTGTTAAACCTGAGGAAGGGGAGATTTATGATCTTTTCCTTAATTTGGCCCCCGATTTTTTGGAAGAAAGTTTTCTGAATCCAAAGTCAGCGGACGAATATTCCTTGATAAGGCCAGATGAACCAACTCCGGAGCAGGAGGAATTATGGGAGATTGGTAGAGAGCAGTCCGCTAGACTAGCATGGAAACCTTACATGTATAGCCAGACACTGCCTTATCTGCTGCGAAGGTTGAAAGATCTGGAAACACTAATAATTTCGGGCAAACAAGATTCCATTGTTCCGGTTGATGCGTTTAGGATATACAACGAGTCTATACCTGGTTCAACATTAAAACTAATTGATCAAAGTGGACACCGCCCTGAAATAGAAAAAACAGAAGATTTTCTTAAAGTAATAACAAAATTTCTCGAATAACTGTAAATTAACTGGATAGGGAGGAGCATATGTTCATTGGACATTTTACGGAAAGACCGTATCAAGACCCAAAATCAGGGTATTTTGGAGCTACTGGGAAGTCTATTAAGGACTTGACGGTAAGTAATGATATTTATGATCCAATGCTCGGATCAGACCTGTACAATAGGTACTTAGATGAAAAAATTTATGCTGAAGAGATGGGTTTTGATGGGTTGATGCTTAATGAACATCATAGTAGCCCTTTCTGTATGGGAAGTACTGTAAACGTAGAGGCTTCCATTTTGGCTCGAATAACAAATAAAGCGAAGATAGTACTTTTGGGGAATGTTCTTCCTATATGGGATGATCCACTGTGGTTGGTAGAACAACTGGCAACCATTGATATGATTTCTAAAGGTCGGTTGGTTTCTGGATGGGTTCGTGGCACGGCTAGAGAAAGTGTTTCTCATAATTCCCCTCCAGCATATAACTGGGAAAGATTCCAAGAAGCACATGAATTTATTGTCAAAGCGTGGACCGAACCTGGGCCCTTTAGATGGGAAGGGAAACATTATCAGTACAGATATGTTAATCCTTGGGTAAGACCATATCAGAAGCCGCATCCCCCAATAATGCTTCCAGGAGTCGTTAGTAGAGATTCAGTAATGTGGGCTGCTAGACAGCGAATACCATACATAATGTTGGCTACCCAGCTAGAGCCAACCAGACAATCTTTCGAAGTTTATAAGGAGACTGCTAGAGAGGAAGGTTATGAGGCTGGCCCCCAGAATTTTGGATACCTTTGGAAAGTCCATGTTGATGAAACNGAGGAACTTGCCGAAGAAGTAGCGAGAAAGTTTGTTCAAGGCCCAAGCAATCCCTTTAACGCAGGCAATGAAGGTACTGCTAACCCTGCTTTAAATAAACTTCCAGGAATGACTTCAAGAAGAAGGACTCTGCCTACAGCTCAGGTCGCTACTGCGAATAGGGGTGGGCAACTATCGAGATCATTTGAAGATCAAGTTTCCGACCACACGATAATATCTGGTACCCCAAAGACGGTTATCCCCAAGATACGCCACGTACTTGAATATCTTAGGCCTGGTTCAGTTTTCTTCTGGGACGGTGATGGAGCGATGACGCATGATGACCAGATGAGAAGTCTTAGACTGATGGGAGAAGAAGTATTACCAGCTGTTAGAGAAATAGCAGATGAGTTAGGGTTAGACAGTCCATTTGATGTAGATCCCAAAACAGGAAAAAAATTCGAGGAAATAGATTCAGGGACGCCTGACGAAATTGCTGCTACTCCAGGAGACTGAGATTGAGATACGAATCTCTCTAAGAAAATAATTAGAGAGATTCGTACATTCTTCTATCCAAATCTGTTCCATGTGGGGTTAATTAGGACCTCATTTATCGTTACATGTGGAGGTTGTTTGGCAAGGAACAATATGAGTTCTCCAAGATCTTCAGACTGAAGAATTCTAGCTTGATCCTCGGCGCTGACAGGTACCGGGCGTTGTTCCAAAATAGGAGTCGCAACTTCTCCTGGACACAGAGCTGTTGCTCTGATGCCATTATTCCTTTCCTCGATGATTAGACTGGCTGTCATCGCGTTCATTGCATGTTTTGCAGAAGTGTATGCTGGCCCGGTTAAGGCTCCTGCACTTTTAGCTGCCATAGAGGAAATATTAATAATCAATCCCCCTCCACTACTTCTCATCGAGGGTAAAACTGCCTGGCAGCAGTAAAAAGCTCCATTTAAATCTATGTTAATAACTTTATTCCAGTCATCTATTGATACTACGGGCCAATTTCGTTCCCGGACATTGATTCCTGCGCTGAATACTCCGATGTCAATTTGACCATGCTCATTTAAAATTGACTCTGCCACAGATACCACCGCGTCATTGTCTGAAACGTCCAGAGGCTGTATTGATACTTCCCCAGAAATTTTGGAAGCCACATTCTCAAGCACGTCTCGTCTCCTACCAGAAAGGACTACTTTACATCCTGCTTCGGCTAGTTTGATTGCACCAGACTCACCTATCCCTGTTCCTGCACCGGTTACCCAGGCTACCTTACCTTTAATGTCTTCTAACATGATTTTCTCCCTATTTTTTATAAAATTGACTGAGACTATCGATAACTCCCTCAACATAAAGGATACTTATCGTATCTATACTGTATTTGAGAAGTTTTTCTTTTGTGGATTTACTAGCTGATTGTGATAGATCTTCCACGATATCATTTAGTGATTTCTCCCCATCTATTTTCATCAGTAGATTAGCTACTAAATTGCTGCATGGTACTCCTTCTTTTCTGAATGGGGTAGTAATAACTGTCCCCCATTGAAATTCTCCTTCTGACAGTACAGGTTTTTTTTCTAGTTTGACTTCATTTGAGAGGGTAGGAACTTGAATTTGCATTGAATCTTTAATTTTTAGTAAATGAGCGTTTCTTTTTTCTGATTCTTCATTATGCAAGTTTATCGCTGACATAAATTCATCCGGTAATTGACCTCTTTCCAAGGCAACTCTTTCATAACCACGAACCGATTGCCCTGATACTGCTCTTATGAAGGATGTGCGGTCGGAAAAATAGTTTTCTTCCTTGAAAATCCGACGAGCTTCCCAGAAATATGAGTCTATCGTTCGGTTACTCGAATAAAATAGCAAGGCTAGATCTCTGAAATGATCGTATTCTTGTCTAAAGGTTGCTTCATAAACAGAAGCACTTTTTTCTCCTAGGATCGTATCTTTTAGGTAGGTAGCAGCATATGCTGATGCTAGTACACCCGACATCATCGCCAAATGAACCCCAGAGGAAAACAAGGGATCGATAAAGCAAGCGGCATCCCCGGCTAATACCCAACCATTTCCAGCCATTTTGGATGTGGTGTAGGACCAGTCTTTTACCACTTTGGCATTAGTTGTCAGATTCGAGTTTGCGAGCATACCTGATGTTCTCGGTGACAAGGATAATTCTGACAAAAGATATGCGGATGGATCTGTTTTTTGTAATTGAGTACTAGCGTCTTCAGAATCGACCACGACTCCTACACTGGTAGTACCGTCGGCTAAAGGTATGCTCCAAACCCAACCGTTTTTATAGGACTCAATGAATATGTTGTTTTCATCAGGGGGTTCGAGTTTTATTGCGCCAGAAAAATACCCATAAACAGCTAGGTTATGGAAGCTTTCATCCCATTCTCTAATTTTCAGATTACGAGCTATAAGAGCAGATTGGCCACTAGCGTCGATTATAAATTTAGCAGGTTGAAAATAATGGCCTTTAGTCACGCTTGTTACAAAGGCGCCTCTATTTGACTCCTCTAAATTTACTTTATCTATGCTGGCCTCTTCTTCAACCGAAACTCCGAGTTCTTCTGATCTCCTTAGCAGTATTTCATCAAAAATTGGTCTTGAAACTTGATAAGAGTGAGTATTTTGTTTATTTGTTTCGCTAAACCTCCACGACCATGGTGTTTTATCTTTACCCCAAACCATAGTTGCCCCATATTTGGGCAAGAAACCTGCTTTTTTTATTTCCCCCCCTAACCCTAATTCTTCCAATATTGGGATACTTGCTGGTAGCAAAGATTCACCGACATGCTCTCTGGGGAATTTAGATCTTTCACAAATTTTCACTGAAAGACCATGTTTAGCTGCCATGGAAGCCGCGGTACTGCCGGCNGGACCACCGCCTATTACCAATATGTCTACTTCAGATGAATTTTGCAATTTTCAAGCGCCGTTAANGTTTATTTAAATACGGTTCAATCCGATGGGAAGATTTTTCTACCTAAGAAGATAATACTTTAAATACAAATGAGAGTTCCGATCAATTATATAAGGACCAAAGAAATATGTTTTATTCTATAATTCCTGCAAAGTCAGCAAAAATGACAAGGAGGTTTAGGTATGCCCGGATTGAATGAGGATGAAATTCATGCATTGGCAAAATCAGTAAACCTAGACATAAAAAACTCTGATATTACAGATGTAGCTCATAGCTTGAATGCAATGCTTGAAGCAATAGAAAACATTAATCCTGAAGGGATTAATTCTGTTGAACCACTACCGATTATTTTGAACGAGAGGGCATAAATTTTATGAGCAGCAATGATTTGATATACATGTCTGCTGCGGAGATTGCAGATAACATAAAAGAAAAACAGATTTCTCCGGTAGAAGTTGTAAGAGCTTACTTGGATCGCATTGAGGCAGTTGATAGCAAAGTGAATGCTTATATTACAGTCATGGCGGATGATGCATTGGACGCGGCTAGACAATCTGAAGCTGATGTTATTGCTGGGTCAATTAAAGGCCCTTTGCATGGGGTTCCCGTAGGCGTTAAAGACCAAATATACACCAATGGAACTCGTACTTCTTGTGCTTCAAAAATCAGGGCGGACTTTGTTCCTGATTTCGATGCTACAGTAGTTAAAGGTCTTAAAAGGTCTGGAGCAATAATCCTTGGTAAATTGAATATGACTGAATTTGCTATGGGAGACCCAATCACTTCTGCTTTTGGGGTAACCCGTAATCCCTGGGACTTGACTAGAAACCCAGGGACATCTAGCACTGGTTCAGGCGCAGCTACTGCATCTTTCATGTGTGCTACTTCCCTTGGGGAAGATACTGGTGGATCTGTACGCGGACCTGCTGCTAATTGTGGTTTAGTGGGAATCAGACCTTCTTGGGGTAGAGTGAGTAGATACGGGGTTGATGGAGCATCTTGGTCTTTGGACACAATAGGCCCAATTTCGCGAACAGTGGAGGATTGTGCCATAACGCTAGGAGCAATTGCAGGATTTGATGAAAATGATCATTACACGAAAGATTTGCCGGTTCCAGATTATAGGTCTGCCCTAACCGGGAATGTAAAAGGTATTAGAGTTGGTTTGGTCAAAGAATTTCTAGATTCAGAGGTAATGGGAGTTACACAGGCGGTTAGGCAAGGGGTTTTGGATGCAGCTAAAATACTTGAAGATCTGGGTGCTAAAGTAGAACTAGTATCAATACCATTAGCTCCTATTGCAGGTGTTGCAAGCCGAATAATAAGTGCGGTTGAGAGGTCTAGTATTCACCCCGAATGGCTGCGTGAAAAATTTGAAGATTTTCACCATAACACTAGAGTTGCTTTCACAACCGGAGAGCTTATTCCTTCGCAAGTTTACTATAAGGCACAAAAGATCCGCACCCTGGTTCGTAAGCAGGCTTTAGATGCGCTTGATAAATATGACGTATTAGCAATGCCTGGCGCATCAGAACCAGCTACAGTAATGAATTTGGAACCCGGTATCAAAAGTAAGGAATCGGCTATCCAAGCATTGACGGAAGCATCATATCGTGGGTTCTTTAGTTTGGTTAGTGGTCCGGCTCTTTCAGTGGGTTGTGGTTTTACGAAAATAGGTGATGCTAGGTTACCTCTCGGAATCCAGATTGCCGGAAAACCATTCGATGAATCTACGGTGATGAATGTAGCTTTTGCATATCAGCAGAATACAAGTTGGCATCTTGAGCGGCCACCGCTGTAACTTGGTTGCAATAGGTTAACTGTTTTTTGGGTTTAAATGGTGGAGACGGGGGAGGGTCGAACTCCCCGTCCAGAAGACACCCCGACCGGGATATACTACAGGCTTATCCGATCATTAAGTTCGACTGCTCAAGCCCCGACCGGCTAGCGCTTGAAACAGACTAGCCGATAGTCTTTAGTCAGATATATCGGCATTTAACTGACTGCACCCCGTCTATTGTCGCCCTTTCACTACCTTCGGGGATCGGACGTGAAGGACGTAGCCGCTTAAGCGGCTAGTGCTAGCTCTTTGTTGCCAGTTACTTTTTTGCCATCTTGTTAACGAGGTGGAAGGCGCCCCGACCTGCAATCCCGCGGTGACATCCCCTGTCGAATCCGCGCGTCCCCATGTATATGAGAATTCTATCATGGCTGAAACTTATCAAGATGTTTAAGATGCGTATTTCTATATTAGTGGTTATCCTGTAAAGATATACAATTTAAGAATTAAAAGGATACGGAGAGGAGTAAAAATGCCGAACTTTGCAGCGAATCTTAGTATGTTGTTCAATGAAGTGGATTTTACTGAGCGGTTTAAGGCTGCTTCTGACACAGGATTTAAAGCTGTGGAATATCTGTTTCCTTACGATTATCCGAAAGATCAACTAGTAAATTTGTTGGGTGAAAATGACTTAATGCAAGTCTTGCACAATCTTCCTGCGGGGGATTGGAATTCAGGAGAGAGAGGAATCGCCTGTCATCCAGGGCGAGTTAGCGAATTTCGAGAAGGTGTTGGTTTGGCAGCCGAATATGCTTTGGCTCTAGGTTGCCCACAAGTAAACTGCTTGGCAGGTATAAGGCCAGAGTCAGTGTCGAATCAAGAGGCACAAGATACCTTTGTAACTAATCTTCAATATGCGGCACCGATTATGAAAGAGGTGGGAGTTAAGCTCATTGTAGAGAGCATTAACACAATAGATATTCCAGGGTTTTTTTTGAATCGAACAAACCAAGCCGCAGAATTAATAAAGATGGTTGGGTCAGATAATCTCTACTTGCAGCATGATATATACCACATGCAGATNATGGAAGGTGATTTGGCCAGGACGATAGAGTCGAATATTCAATTAATAAGCCATATGCAATTGGCGGACAACCCGGGTAGGCATGAGCCTGGTACAGGGGAAATAAATTATGAATATTTGTTTGACTTCATAGACAGTCTTGGCTACCGAGGTTGGATAGGCTGTGAATATGTGCCGGCTGGAACCACGATTGATGGTCTAGGGTGGATAAATTCCCACATCCAATAAATATTTAGGGAATATTACCTCGTGAGTGTTATACTCAAAATAACGTAATTTCAGGTGGTTATTAGTGAAGATTGATATCAGTTTGGCTAATTCTGAGTCCCGACCTTCTATCGAACTTTTGGAGACGATACAGGATCGTGTGCTCTGGTTGGCAATGGAACTGGTACACCATGCTAACAATATTCGAAAAAATCCGGATGGTTCAAAAGTAGGTGGCCATCAATCCTCCAGCGCTTCTATAGTCACATTGATGACGTCTTTGTATTTCGATTTCATGAATAGCCAGGACAGAATTTCTGTAAAACCACACGGGTCTCCTGTGTTCCATGCAATTCAGTATCTTTTGGGGAATCTAGATCCGTCATATTTGACGGAGTTGAGGGCTCACCATGGTCTTCAGGCATACCCTAGTAGGACGAAAGATCCGGATGGGGTTGATTTTTCGACTGGATCAGTAGGTCTCGGTCCGGTGGCTCCCAACTTTGCATCGATCGTTCGTTCCTACAATAACTCTCATAATCACGGAGATAATCCGGATGGAAGATATATATCGATAGTTGGGGATGCAGAGCTAGATGAAGGGTCTGTGTGGGAAGCTATTGCTGAACCTGCTATGCAGGATGCCTCGGATATATTGTGGGTTGTTGACCTAAATCGACAGAGTTTGGATAGGGTAATCCCGGGTATAAGGGTTGGCGCATGGAAAGAAATGTTTGTAGCTAATGATTGGCATGTGGTTGAGGCTAAATATGGAACTTTACTTGAAGAAGCTTTTCTTTTACCAAAAGGAGAAATTCTGCGAGAAGCCATAGATAATATGAGTAACCAAGTTTATCAACGGTTATTAAGAGTTAACTCGGAAGAGCTACGGACATGGCTACCTTCCTATACTGCCTATCCTGACGACATGAAAAAGTTTATATCAAACTGGGATGATAAAGAATTGAGTCGACTTTTTCATAATTTGGGAGGGCATGATTTTTCTACGCTCAGGAACGCTTTTAAAGAAACCGACAAGATAGATGCTCCTAGTGTTGTTTTAGCCTATACCTTAAAAGGCTATAGATTGCCGTCTGTAGGGGACCCACAAAACCACTCAGTTACTTTATCCAATAGTCAAATGGAAGAACTTAGGGATAGCTTAAATATTCAAAAGGGAAATGTATGGGCGGGATTCGACGATGCATCTGACGAGAATAGATTTATCCAGGCCATATCGGAAAGATTAGACAGATCAGAAGTGATAACACCTCCACCTGATGAAAGTATCCCTAGGGACTTCGGTAGAACATATTCAGGTTATATGTCGACTCAGCAAATTTTCGGATTGGTTTTGACAGACATGTCTAGGAGTCTGGGAGATTTATCTAAGAGAATTGTTAGCGTTAGTCCAGATGTTGCGAGTTCTACTAATCTAGGGGGTTGGATAAACAGGGTAGGTGTTTGGAAACTTAATGAAAGTGAAAATCTTCCGGAAGAAGGGATCGTAAGAGCTTTAAGATGGGATGAATCGAAAAATGGACAGCATATTGAACTGGGGATTTCTGAAAATAATTTATTCATGATGCTTGGCCAGCTTGGGCTTTCTTATGAAATGAATGGAGAGATGCTATTTCCCATTGGCACTATATACGATCCTTTTATCAGGAGAGGTCTAGACGCATTTGTGTATAGCGTGTACTCAGGTGCCAAATTCATTTTAGTAGGGACACCGTCTGGTTTAAGTTTGGCTCCAGAAGGCGGGGCACATCAGTCTATGATGACTGCATCTATAGGAGTTGAAATGCCTCAGTTGGATGCCTATGAACCTTGTTTTGGTCAAGAATTAGAATGGATTATGTTGTCAGCGCTTCACCAGATTAGGAAGAGGGGGCAGTCGACATATTTGAGACTAACAAGTAAACGAGTTGATCAGAATCTGTTGAGTTTACCTTCCGATCCGATAGAAGTTGAATCATTGAGATTGCAAGTTCTAAGAGGAGCTTATTGTCTTCGTGATCGTACGTCGGGGTCATTTCAGAATACGGATGGTGACGGTATAAATATTGTCAGCGTCGGTGCAATGATTCCTGAAGCCTGTGAAGCTAGTGATATTCTTTTCGATGAGGGCGTTAAAGCAAATGTTCTCAATGTCACTGGCCCGGGGCCCTTGTACAGGCACTACAGGAATTTAGTGAAGGAATCAGTTGAGAAAGGTTATGGTTTGTCGGAATCCCTTGTATCACTTCTTCCCGGTCATATTGTCGGCGCCCCTATTCTGACCCTGGCAGATGCTCATCCTCATTCTCTCTCCTGGGTTGGAGGAGCCTTAGGTAGTAGAACACTGTCTTTGGGTGTTGATGATTGGGGGCAATCCGGCAGTAGGGAAGATCTTTATCGAGAATATGGTACCGATGTCGACACCATTGTAAAGGCGGCTTTTTCGGCTCTCGAACGTTAATCAATTCCTCTATGCTAGAATTTGTCATCTGTTCTGAGTCAAGGTCGGAGATGATTTAATGACAAAAATATTGGTTGTCCATGGGGCAGGAATTAATATGAGAGGAAAATCTCAGGTGGAAATTTTTGGCACTGATACTATGGAAGACTACAGCAATCAGATCAAAAAATACGCTGATGAATTGAAAGTTACGGTTGATATTTATCACTCGAATATAGAAGGTGAAGTGATCAATAAATTTTATCAGGCGCACGAAGATGAGTATGATGCAGCGATTATCAACCCCGCAGGTTATTCGTCGGGGCACCCTACCTTGGCAGCAGCTATAACTCAAGTGGATTACCCGACGATTGAGGTTCACATATCAAATCCCGCTGCAAGGGGCAATGTTTCCCAGATAGCACCCTCATGCAAAGGTGTGATAACCGGTTTTGGGTTGTTTGGCTATTACGTAGCGATAAAAGCGATTAAAAACATTATTGCTTAACTAAACAAACCAAGGATCATCAAATATGAGATTTTCGATTCCCATCGCGGCTCCAGTCACATTATTGATATTAATGGCTTTATTTCTAGTTTATATGTCATGCGAAAGCACATCCAATACTGTGGATGTGCCCAAAGCGAAGAAATATGAGAGCCCTCCTTCTTTCTCTATAAATACCGAAACTGATTTTTCTGCTGTTTTTGAGATGGAAAATGGAGGTAAATTCACCGTGGATTTGTATGAGAAACTTGTCCCTATAACGGTTAACAACTTCGTTTTCCTAGCCAATGACGGATACTATGATGGTACGACCTTTCACAGGGTGATAGATAATTTTATGGCTCAAGGAGGAGACCCCTCGGGGACTGGCAGCGGTGGCCCAGGGTATACTTTTGAAAATGAATTTCATGTTGATGCTAGGCATGATTCTGCTGGAATTATCTCTATGGCAAACAAGGGATTGGTGGATGGAAAAGGGTCCAACGGTAGCCAATTTTTCATCACCTACGCGGCCACTGAGTTCTTGGATGGGTATGATGCAAATGGTGAACTCAAGGATTGTGCCTCTGATTCTTGCCACTCCGTATTTGGGAAAGTTACAAGCGGTATGGATGTTGTTAACACTATTTCAAAAAGGAACCCGAACACTGCGACCAAACCAGGTGATGTAATTAAAACTGTGATAATTAAGTCTGACTAGAAGTTTCACTCAGGGTATGTTTTTTCAGTTGTGAATCGGAATAATTTACCAGTGGCTCCGATCCAAGTACCATCTGAAATATAAGCGGATCCTACCAACGGTTGGTTATTTATTCTAATGGTATGCGATGAACCCGTTGCTGTAATTAGAAGTGAGCCTTTCCCAAAAATGAAGTTTGTTTCTGCAAATTCAGATATACCTGTTTCTGCTCCTGTGATTACGTGTCGTAAGAAAATAGACTTGACTGGATTTCTGTTTTTCAATTGATTAAAGATCAAAACTGAGTTTCCAGATTCATCACTAATGAAACCGTATGGTTTTGGCAACGAGCTTCTGTATATGACAATCGGGATTATTAATATAAATAAAACACCTATAGGAATTGTGATTACCAATAACATGTTGGTTTTCGATTTGTTTATTGTCTCGGATGAGTCAGTCGATTCGTCATTTGGAGTCGTGTATGAATAATTCTGGGCAGGTGCTTGGGGTATTTCCCTAGATTCCAGGATTAAATTTTCGGTGTATCTTGAGTAAGTTCTGTTGGCGTAACTTAATTCAGCTTTAAATGCTGTTGCAAGTTGACCTGATTTATCAGGTGAGAAGATAACGTCATACATCCAGGCCTTTCCCTCGGCGTCTGGAGAGCGAGCAGACAACTTTAAGATTCCGTTGAACTGTGCGTCATTAATTACTTGAGCATCTATCGAAGATGGTAGTATAGAATACGGAGAGTCTTTAATTCTCGTGTATATTGTGGCGACTGTGTATTCTTCACCGATAAATAAGTTTGATGTGTACAAGGGTTCCATTGTGATGGATGGGAATACTTTGGCTTCGAAGGTGAAGTCACGAGTGAGGCTATATTTTACGTCTGGCCAACTCAATTGAATTGACACTTCATACTTCCCCTCTGAAAGGGGTGCAGGAATTGAGGCCGAATAATAGCCGTCACCAGATTTCGAATCACCGTCACTTCCATCGTCTTTTAGTTTATAAGACACAGTGCTTAATCCTGGAGGAGTGACATCTGCTTCGACAGTTGCATCCAGGCTAATTTTGGATAGAGCTTCTGCTTCACTTATAAAAGCGGAAATAACGGCTGCTTCATCGGTAGGTACCACTTCTGGCATTTGAAAGTTCAATCTATATTTGTTAGAACTCAAGTACCAAGAAGAAACCAGCCCACTTATTCCAGTGACATCAACGTTCCATATTCCAGGTATTGGGTCATTAATTATCCAAATTACGGTATTAGGGGTTTCAAGGACGGAGGAAGAAGATCTATCTCCTGTCGATGCCTCCAAGCCGTCAGGGTTCTTCAGCCTAAAGGAGCCTGCATTGTTATCTCTAAAGAACATGGCCATTACATATTCTGTTCCAGGTAATACCTCAATATCAGAAATGAGTAGATCATTAAAAGTTAGTTTCTTTTCTCCGGAAGGTATTAACTTACCTATCTTGTTAGTTATCAGCAAATGTTCAGTGAATGATTTCAGGCCATTTATGTTGTCTAGTAGAAAAATGTGACCACTGGTGGATCCTGCGAGTTTTGTAGATATTTCCAAATTTGACTCAGGTATGCCGGAAAGGGCAAATGTAGAAATATGCCATTCCCGCCCAAAATAGAGGTCTGCCAGCGGGTCTAATTTATGACCTATATAATTTTTATGGTCTGGATATTTATTTGTACTAATTAAGTAAAGTCCGGAACCTGGTGGAGCACCCTCCATATCTAGTAGGTTGTATGATTCCCCAATCGTTTCATCAATAGATACTCCTATTGATGTGTTGCTTTCTGCCTCTTGAATAGTATTCCGCACTAGTTTGGCAAACTCTTCGAAATCGTTATCGCCAGTTCTATAAGGCCCGATAAGGTCAGTTGGTGAATTCATTGGCATCAAATAAAAATCATCATCATTTTCAGTTTTTGACATAATTCCAATTATTGAATCTACCATTTGCATGTGAGATTCCTCTGAGACGACCGAGTTGGTATCTACCGCTAGTATCACCACTTGGCGTTTCAATGGGTTAGCGTCATCGGAAAATATTGGTTTAACAGTGATCAGTGAAATGATCGCGAAAGCAATAAGAAGGAAACACTGGAATACGAGTTTATTTGTAGTATCCATAAATCACTTCTTACGTATAGGTGTATGCTTTACTTTGTATACACGTCAATTTTCAGATTTGTTTAAAAATTATGTTCTAACTCTATAAGGTTTCATGTTAATTTGAACATGGGAAAGGTTCAATCTAAATTGGTAACGATTTTTATCGAACATCTGCCAATGAAAAGAAATTTTGATAATAATAGGAAATCATGGGTCGTGAGAAAGGCATGTTACTTTCCATAAAGCTTCTTTGTATTGGTTTTTTTTTGCTTATAAGTAATTTGTCTTGTGGTGGGGATCATCTCACTCAAAATAATTTGCAGCTTACCAAAGTGTCTGGCTCTATTATTGAATTTGAAGCAAGTTCTTTAAGCCAGATAGAAAGCATTACATTGGGTACCATAGATGAAGACATATATGAGTTCAGGGTGGAGAAGAACCTGGGTAAGTTTACTCCGTCACACCTACGTCAACATATGATTCATGGGGAATTAGTGGAAGTCCACTACAGGGAGTACGGGGACGAGAAATGGCTAGACAGCATAGATGATGTCCGGGCTAGATGATTAACTTAGGGCCGGTCTTCTACCGTATTTCCAATAGAGAACTGCTGAACCCGTTATGAGTACTAAGAAAACGAATAGGAAAAATACGCCAGCAGCATTACTTGTAGCACTGCCGCCATCCATGACATTTATTTGAAAACTAGTACTTTTTTCTATTTCTGGTTCGGTCGAGATTTTTATCTTTACCTCCCATTGTCCGGGAGTTGCAAATGTTAAATTAGCATCATATGTTGTTGGGTCGGAGGGGGAATTTACTGCCCTAGATTGGAAAGCATTCTCACCTTGTTTGATAACAACCGTAATGATGGCTTTTTCCAATGGTTGTTTTGTAGGTAGTATTGTCGGTTCAATATGAAAATGTACTGAACCCGTGATCGGTTCATGTGGAAGTATACTGATCTCTAAATGGTATTCACCAGCTTCCGCATGGTGGATATTTTTCATATTCCCATGAGCCTCCAGTGAATGTGTATATCCCAACTGGATTATGAAAAAAGTCATAAATATATTAACCAATATTAGCTTGGCCAACTTGAACTTATTCCTTTGTTATTACTTCGTAATGGTGGGCCCGGCAGGGATCGAACCTGCGACCAATCGGTTATGAGCCGACCGCTCTAACCACTGAGCTACGGGCCCAAATGGAATACCGTACTTATGGTTACAATACGGCTCTGCAAAATTTGTACTTTAATTGTCCTGTAACCCAAGGTCGTAGTCAAGAAACCTCTCTGATATGATGCACTTAAATAGAAGTGAGGAGCATAATATGGGTCGTTTATCTGGCAAAGTTGCGTTAATATCTGGTGCTGCTAGAGGTCAAGGTGCTGATGAAGCACGTCTTTTTGCACATGAAGGCGCTCGAGTTATCATTGGGGATATTCTCGACGGTGCTGGCATGCAGATCGAATCTGAAATAGTAGAGGAGGGTGGTGAGGCAAAATTTGTGCATCTTGATGTTTCTTCAGAAGAAGATTGGCTAAAGGCAGTGGATTTGTCTGTGAGAGAATATGGGAAACTCGATATTTTGGTGAATAATGCTGGAATATTGCTGATGAAAGGGCTCGAAGACACTAGTAGTCAGGAGTGGGATAACATACAGAATATTAATTCAAAAGGAGTATTCCTGGGTTCCAAGACTGTTATTCCAGTTATGNGGGAATCGGGTGGAGGTTCTATTGTTAATATATCTTCGATAGCGGGTTTGATAGGGTCCAGATATACTGCATATGGAGCCAGTAAAGGGTTGGTAAGAACTTTGACAAAATCTATTGCAGTAAATCATGGGCACGAAGGGATAAGATGTAATTCCGTACACCCTGGGGTTATTGAGACGGATATGATTTCNGAAATGCTCGGAAGTGAAGAGGGTCGAGAGTATCAGTTGGATCGAACACCACTTAAAGTGATCGCGACTTCCCGAGATGTGGCGTTGGGAGTTCTATATTTGGCGAGCGATGAATCTAGATATGTCACAGGTTCAGAATTGGTTATAGACGGTGGAATTACTGCCCAATAAATTCTCTCCCTGCAGTTTCAAGCTTGGTTTTGCGATGTCTTTTGTGTCATTGGTATTACTAGCTTCTGTTTTCGCTTGCGGTTCGGATACTAGTTCTAATGTGACGCCTGAAAGGAAGATTGAACTTGTGAAGGCCCCCGTCATACTGGATATCGAACCTTCTGAAACTATGATTCCGATCACCCCGTCACCCCCTAAAAGGTCTGAGGTCTTGGCAGGGAATGAAATCGTGAAGAGGGAGGGTGTTCAGTCTTCTTTAATGAATGATCAAATCATTCCACGGGAAGAATCTAAATCGTGGAGATTGAAAGAGGGAAACTCAGATTTATCAAATCAGAGTGACATTGTAGCTAATACTGTAACGAGACCCTATGAAAAAGAAGGGTTTTATAAAAATGCTCAAGCACAAATCAGAGGGAAATATTTACCAATAATGGTCCAGGGATATGATGATCCTGCCATTGGGTTGCATGCCCCCGAAATTAAAGCCTTCGGGCTGGATGGTTCTGAGATTTTCTTAGGTGGAGAAGGTCCTACAACATTAATCATGGTATTAGCCCATTGGTGTTCGCATTGCAGAAATGAAGTCAGAGAGCTATCAGCATTCTTGGATGAATCTGAGGCTATGGATAGAGTGAGAATGATTACTCTTTTGACATCAATAAATGAGGAAAGAGCGAATTTCCCTCCCCATACCTGGTTGGAGATGGAAGAGTGGCCGCTCCCTTCCATAGTGGATACCTCGTCCAGTCAAATAGCTACGGCTCTTGGGGTAAGCTCATTTCCTTTTTTCATTGTATTAAATGATAAAGGTGAAATCGCCCTAAGAATACCTGGTAGATTAGGAGTAGAAACCTTGGAAAAATTGTTAGATGCAATTGGTGATATGGGGGGAGAAAACTGATGATGGTAATCGAAATTGGGTTAATAATGAAGGAGATCAAATATGGCTATTTCCAACAAGGTCCGTGGCTTTATGGAACAAGGTTCCTGGATAAGGAAAATGTTTGAGGAAGGTATTGCCCTTAAGCAGGAATACGGGGAGGAAAACGTTTTTGACCTTTCATTGGGAAATCCAGTCATGGAACCGCCTCAGCGGTTTTACGAAGAACTGAAAAAGATTTCAGAGAATCCTAAAAATGGTATGCATCGATATATGCCGAATGCAGGGTTGTTTGAAACCAGGAAGGCCGTTGCAGAGGGGTTATTGCAGGAGACAGGTATACCGTTTACTGCAGGTAACATTATTATGACTTGTGGTGCTGGAGGGGCTCTTAACGTAGTGATGAAAACACTATTAGACCCGGGGCAAGAATTTGTTATTTTCGCGCCCTTTTTTGTTGAATATAATTTCTACGCAGATAATCATGGGGGGTCTTGTAGAGTGGTGCCCCCAGACGAAAATTTCCTTCCTAATATGGAAGCTCTTCGCACCGCGATAAACGCAAAAACGAAAGGAGTGTTAATAAATTCTCCTAACAATCCTTCTGGAGTTGTTTATGGAGCTGAAACTTTATCGAAAATATGTGAAATTATCAAAGATAAAGAAGAAGAATTTGGAACGGAAATCTATCTGATAAGCGATGAACCATATAGGAAGATCATTTTTGATGATCTTAAATATTCTTACATATTCGGCTACCATCCAAGAACAATTGTTGCGACTTCCCATTCTAAAGACCTTGCTTTGCCTGGAGAAAGGATTGGCTATGTAGCTGTTAATCCGTATTGTCCTGATAGTGAAGAGTTATTGGACGGTTTAGTATTTTGTAATAGGACTTTAGGATTCGTAAACGCTCCAGCCTTAGCTCAATATTTGGTGGCCCACCTACAGACCACGACGATAGATGTGGGGGTTTATGAAAGAAAAAGAAATTATTTGTTTAAAAAACTTACTGGAATGGGATATTCATTAGTTAAACCTCAGGGAGCTTTTTACATGTTTCCCAAATCACCTATAGATGACGACATACAATTCACTGAGGAATTAAAACGAAATAAAGTGTTAGTGGTCCCTGGTAGTGGTTTTGGGTTACCTGGTCATTTCAGGATCTCTTACTGTTTGGATGATTCAACTATAGAAGGTTCTTTCAGCGGTTTAGAAAAAGCAATAGCCAAATATCGGTAGTAATTAGTTGGTGGGGAAAGCTTCTTTTAGCCCAGAACCGGTAACTGGGACTAAAACTCGTTCGCCTTTTCCAATTTCCTTTTTTCGTACCAGGTTTTCAAGGCCGGCAAACGCAGCTGCAGAGGTAAGTTCGCAAAACACACCCTCATGTTTAGCTAGCTTGATCTGCCATTTCATGATTGATTCCTCTGTTACTGAATCAGAATACCCGCCAGAATCTTTTATTACTTTTAGTACCTCAAGTTTTCTAGGAGGAGAGCCTACGGCTATTCCTCCTGCTACAGTGGTAGATATTCTGGATTTGTCCCAGGGTGTCTGGGATGCTATAGGGTTTACGTTCAATGCTTGGATACAGTGAAGCTTAGGTATATTTTTAATTACGCCTCTATTTTTCTGTTCCGTTATAGATTTCCATATGCCTAAAAAAAGAGATCCGTTGCCTACGGGTACTACGATATTGTCAGGAAATGGCTCGAGGTCGTTAAACATTTCGTATCCAAAAGTTTTGGTTCCTTCCACGAAATATGGACTTAAGTTATGAGATGCATAGACTAGAGAATTTTCTTTCACAAACTCTTCTGCCGCTCGGGTGGTCTCGTCACGGGTTCCATCTACCGTGTGTAAAATTGAATCATAAATTTTAATTTGATTAAGTTTCGGTGATGGGGTGGATGAAGGGGCGAAAATATGTGCTTTTATTCCTGCTCTGCTTGCATACGCAGCCAGAGATGCCCCAGCATTTCCAGAAGAATCCTCCACAATTTCGCTGATACCCATTAATTTTATGGCTGATATCATCATTGCGGTTCCTCTATCTTTGAACGAGCCTGTAGGGTTCATAAATTCTAGTTTCGCAAAGATCTCGATTCCCAACTGATCTGATATTTTTTGCATTCTTACGGTGGGCGTTTTACCTTCACCAAGAGAAATATAATGTGATATAGAAGGTAGTGGCATAGGCATGGTTAATTCTGGACCGCAGGGAAGACTAGCCGATTTATCTTCCATGTTTTTATACTTAATCGATAGAGTTCCACGACAGGTTCGACATCTTAATGTTTTGCTATCAGGTTCATAATGTTGGAAACATTCATTACAGATAAATTCGTATTGAGTCATAGCTGATTATTTCCAATACACATTAAAGTTGTCTTCGTTCATCCTGATATCAAACTGAACCTCAATCAGAGATTTTTGGGAGTTTGAGACACTCCATTAATTTTCTTTAATGAGGTTATCTAATATGAAGGATTGTAGCACCTGAGAAATTCTTAACTATCTGATAACATTCTTGAGATGCAATTTTCGGGAAATGATCACACAGAATCTTTAGAACAAAGATCTAATCCAAAACAGTTTTTCTATGGTTGGTATCTTGTTGCTGTAGGTGTTTTTCTCCTTTCTATTAGTTCACTTGGCGTTTTTAGAGGAATGAGTCCTTTGATGCCAGTTCTCCAAGACAAATTCGGTTGGACGAGAACACAAATATCACTGAGTTCCCTAATGACTAGAGTTGAAGGCGCAGCTCTGGGGCCCATTGAAGGATTTTTGATCGATCGAATTGGTGCTAGGAAAATGGTACTCGTTGGATTTTTAATTATGGCTGTAGGATTTGTGCTTTTTTCCTTCGTTCATTCGTTATGGCAATTCTATGCAGTTTTCATTCTAATAAATCTTGGAAACGGGATAGGAGGATGGCTTGCGGTAGTAACTATTTTGAACAGCTGGTTCAAAAGAAAACGAACAATAGCTATGGCGGGCGCCATGTCAGGGATATTGATAGCTGGGGTGTTTGTGCCACCTTACACCATCGCCCTGAACATGGACTTCAGATTAACAGTTTTTATTTTCGGTTTGATTATTATGGCTGTTGCTTTTCCTTGCGTGAAGATTATAAGGAATAATCCTGAGGAACTGGGATTGGTTCCAGACGGGGCAGCCTCTAAAAAATCTGAGGATAAAAACACTCCAGGCAAGATTACCGAGGACGAAGAAATTGAATTCACTGTTGGGCAAGCACTAAAAACGCCGGTTTTTTGGATCCTTACGGTAGCGCATGTATCTTCCACTATCTCATTGGCTACCCTTTCGATTCATTTGATGGCCCGCTTGCAAGATATTGGGTTATCGTCTACGACTGCCAGCTATATAGAACTAGTATCTTCTGTTGTGGCACTGCCAAGTCTTTTTGTGGCCGGATGGCTTGGAGATAAAATATCAAAGAAGTATCTGGTTGGACTTTTTCTTTTGCTCCAGGGAATATCTACTATCGTTTTAACAGTGGCTAACGGTGTACCACTGGCGCTTTTGTTCGCAGTACTTTACGGGACTGCATTTGGAGGCAGAATCCCTTTGATGACCGCGATTCGGGGCGATTATTTCGGTAGAAAGGCCTTTGCGTCCATAATGGGTTGGTCCATGCTTCCTAATGGAATATTAATGGCTATAGCGCCGGTCTGGGCGGCATGGATGTTTGATACATATGGTAGCTATACCGTTCCATTTTTGTCCTACGCTGTCATAAACATAGCAGGAGCACTCGTCATGTTGCTTGTGAAGAAACCCAAACTTACCCGTGCAACAAGACTCAGGGGCTCTTAGCGTCCTCTGATGAAAGAAGTGGACTCAAAGAAACATACCCCTGATTCCAAACGTCGAGATCTGACAAAGGGTAGCGTTTCCCGAAATTTGTGGAACATGGCATGGCCTCAAATGGGTGATAGTGCACTTACGGTTGTTGACCAGATCGCAGATCTCTTTTGGGCCGGTAGGATGGGTTATAAAACCATAGCAGGTCTTGGAATAGCGCAGATCTACATTCTAATATATTCAACGGCGAGAATCGGTCTGGATGCCAGCATGAGGGCCATGATATCCAGGGCCGTTGGTGCCAATGATAAAGAGTACGCAAATCATGTCCTACTTCAGTCATTAACTATAACTTTAATTTGGACAATAGTAGTTGGTGGGTGCGGGATTATTTTCACTAACCAGTTGTTATCAATGGTTGGGGTGAGCTCTGATGTGGTTGAGGCTGCCGCCTCATATATGCAACTTCAATTTATTGCCTATTCTTTTCAGAATTTTATTAGGCTCACTGGGGGAGCATTGAATGCTGCTGGGGATAGTATTAATCCATTAAAGTCGGTCACTTTGAGCAGAGGTATTCATATTATATTCAGCCCCTTTTTGATTTTTGGTTGGCTGGGATTTCCAGAGATGGGAATAGCCGGTGCTGGGATGGCAAATATAATAGCTCAATTTCTCGGCANGGTTATGAATTTAACTGTTTTGTACAAGGGTAACGCTGGTATTAAATTATCCTTTTCAGCTTATCGGATCGATTTAGGTTTGATATGGAGGTTGATCAGAGTTGGTTTGCCAGCAGCTATGACTTCTGTTCAAAGATCTGGATCTCAATTGGTGCTGCTAATTTGTGTGTCTAGTTTTGGTGATGCCCCTGTGGCAGCATTTGCGTTATCAAGAAGGGTGGAAAATGTTGTCAATAATACTAGCCGTGGATTGGGTAGAGCCTCAGCGGCAGTAGCAGGACAGAATTTAGGGGCTGGGAACATAAATAGGGCCAAAAGTGCTTTAGGTTGGGCTCTGGTTTATTCAGCGGTTTTGAGTGCGGTCGCAATGACACTTTATTTATTGTTCACAGAAGAGATTTCCTCTGCTTTTAATGCGAATCCGGATTTCCTTGGGCATATGACCACATGGTTGGTAATACTAGCTATTGCTACTTTCCCAATGAGTTCTGTTCAAGTCTTAACTCATGGTATAAGCAATACCGGAGCTACTGTTGCTCCTATGAACATTACCCTAGCAACAATGTGGCTAGTTGAGATTCCTTTAGCTTTTGCCTTGGCTTTTCTAACCTCCTTGGAATCTGCGGGTGTGCCTTGGGGTATCGCATTTGGAAATATTGTTAGATGTATAGCTTTTTTCTGGTATTTTTATAGAGGGAATTGGTTAAAGCCAGGGCTTATATAACCCTATACAATATATAGTACATAAACTACTTCACTATATTGGACTTGAAAAGTCGGAAAGTTATGATTTGGTACAGAGACTGGATTTTTTACAGCACAAGTGTAGCAATATTTATTTTGGATCAAATCTCCAAAGAAGTGATTCGCCGGCAACTACCTCTTTACGGGTCCTGGCCAGAGGAAGGTTTTTTTAGAATAGTTCATGGCTTGAATACAGGTTCAGCATTTGGACTCTTTGCTGGTTTTACCAATGCACTAATCATTGCTTCGATCGTTGGGATAGGAGTGGTTTTGTATTATTTTCAAAAGCAACAAATGTCGGTGGTATGGCATCGCCTAAGTATAGGTTTGATTGTCGGCGGTGCTCTTGGAAACCTTTTTGATCGTATAAAAGATGGGGCGGTAGTTGATTTTATAAGTGTCGGATGGTGGCCATCTTTCAATGTGGCAGATTCTTCAATCAGTATAGGAATGTTTTTGTTAATTGTTATTTTGCTTTTTGGGGAAAGATTCGGTTGGATTCAGAGTGCTGATGATAATGGCGATAGCGACTCATGAATGAACTAAATTTTGTCGTCGAGAAGGGAGATGTTCGGTTGGATCAAATGCTTACATTTATGATGCCTCGGTACTCTCGCTCTAAAGTTAGAGATCTCATTGGTAAGGGCCTAGTGACAATTGACGGGAAAATAGGCAAACCTTCGCTAAAAGTATTCTCTGGACAGCAGATTATTGTTGATATACCGAGACCTATAGAAACTTCTATTAAACCGCAAAAAATGGATCTATCAGTGATATTTGAAGATGGATCATTCATTGTTATTGATAAACCTTCCGGACTTTCTGTTCACCCTGGCCCCGGACATATAGATGGAACATTAGTGAACGCAGTCATGGCAATCTGCCCAGGCATAGAAGGGGTTGGAGAGGAGAATAGACCAGGTATTGTTCACAGGCTAGATATGGACACTTCGGGAGTAATTGTGGTTGCAAAGAATGAGCAATGCCATAGGTCACTATCGGATCAATTTAAAAATCGTACTGTCATAAAAAGATATTTAGCGTTAGTGAAGGGAAATATGGATGAGCAAAGAGCAATAGTAGAAGCACCTATAGGCCGAGATCCACATGATAGAAAGAAAATGGCAATTGTAAACAATGGAAGAGAATCTTCTACGGAATACAGAGTTGCAGAAAGATACTCACTGTTTGATTATTTGAGCATAAGGCCAAAAACGGGACGAACTCATCAAATACGAGTTCATCTATATTCATTGGGTCATCCTGTAGCAGGAGACAATTTGTATGGAGGAAGGATTAATGGGTTGGAAAGACAATTTTTGCATGCAGAAAGTATTTCCTTGACACATCCTGTTGATAATACATTGATGGAATTTAAATCACCATTGGCAGAAGATTTGCTTAAATTTAAAGATTCACTAAGTTAAAATTTAGTTAGCTTGATCTTTCTGTTAATTGAAGCATAGTTTCCTAACAGTAAAGGTATTTTTAGGTACAAGATGACATTTACTAAACTAAGAGTTAGATATGCTCCAAGTCCAACTGGGGAACCCCATCTGGGCAATATAAGGACTGCACTTTTCGATTGGTTAATCGCTAGAAATGCTAGCGGTGAATTTATTGTAAGAGTTGAGGATACAGATCAGGCTAGGAAAGTAGAAGGAGCGATTGATCTACAACAGGCTTCTTTGGAGTGGCTGGGACTTAACTGGGATGAGGGTCTTGGAACAGAGGGGATATACGGTCCTTATACCCAGTCAGAAAGGTTGAGCTTTTACAGTGAGGCAGTTGACCATTTACTAAAAACTGAAAAAGCATACAGGTGTTTTTGCAGTTCTGAAAGATTAGTAGAGTTAAGAAAGACGCAGCTTGAGAATAAATCCTCTAATGTTGGATATGATGGTTATTGTAGTACTTTGAAAATACTTGAAGGGAATCTATCNGATCCGTTTGTAGTTAGGTTTCGAATGCCAAATAACGGCCACTCTGAACTCGAAGATATGGTGAGAGGTCATTTGGAATTTGATAATTCTTTGTCCGATGATTTTGTCATTATGAAATCGGATGGTTATCCCACCTATCATTTAGCTTCGGTTGTGGATGATCACCATATGAATATATCCCATGTGCTGAGAGGTGAAGAGTGGCTGTCTAGCGTTCCCAGACATGTTCAGCTTTATGAAGCTTTTGGTTGGGAAATGCCTCAGTTCGCCCATCTACCCACCATACTTGCTCCTGATAAATCAAAGCTGAGTAAAAGACATGGTGCGACATCAGTCCTTGAATATAAAAAAATGGGTTATTTACCGGAGGCAATGTTCAATTTTTTGAGTTTATTGGGATGGTCCTTGGATGGCGAGACTGAAATAATTTCTAAAGAAACCTTGATTAATAGTTTTGATGCCAATCGCATAAGCTCAGCTAGTGCAATCTTTGATATCGAGAAATTAAATTGGATGAATGGATACTACATAAGAAACATGTCTGATTTTGAATTGGCGGCAAGATTGGCTAATTATTGGGAAGAGTTCCCGCCTGATGATTTTGATCGTAGCCCGAGTTCAAATGAAATTCAGGCGGTGACCTCACTAGTTAAAGAAAGGATAAAAATTCTTTCAGAGGCCTCTGCTTTAATAGCTTTCGTTTTTAAGGAAGAAATTGAATTTGAACTGCAGGAATTAGTCCAAAAGCACATGAATGAGGATTCCACAAAAAAAATTTTGGAAGAAGTTTCTGGGACCTTAGCGAAAATAAATTCCTTCTCCTCATCTGACATTGAACTTGAACTGAGATCATTGGCTGATTCGATGGAAATAAAAGTTGGAGCGCTACTTGGCACGGTAAGAGTGGCTACCTCTGGACAAAAGGTGTCACCTCCTTTATTTGAGTCGCTTGAAGTACTAGGTCGGGACAGAGTTTTGGAATTGTTGAGACTGGCAAAATCCAAAGTCTCTTGATTTTAATAGGATTGACCTGCTAACTGCCCAAAATTTATACTCAAAATCAGCATTTACAAAATCAAATAAAATGGAACGTATAGAAAGAAATGTTACGTGAAACTATAGATTCAGATCTTAAAGAAGCGATGAGAAATAGAGAAGCTCTCAAACGAACTGTTTTGAGGACGATGCTGTCGGAAATTCGCAACGCTGAAATTAATTCTCAAACCACATTGGATGATGAAGGAATAATTTCTGTTTTAACAAAACAGGTTCAGCAACGAAAAGATAGTGTGGAAGCATATGAAGCCGCTAATCGTCAAGATTTAGTAGCTAAGGAAACAGAAGAAATAAATATCATATCGGTGTACCTTCCGGAACAACTTCCACAAGAAGAAATTGAGCAGATAATAGATTCGGCTATTGCTCAATCTGGAGCTTCAAGCTTAGATGATATGGGTAAAATAATGGGTCTGGTAATGCCTCAGGTCAGAGGTCGTGCAGACGGTAAAATTGTTAATACCATTGTAACTTCAAAACTCAGAGCTTTGTAAGAACAGTGAAATTTGGAGTCATTGTTTTTCCAGGTACGTGGAGTGAGGTAGATTGCTACACTGTTTTAGATGAGGTGTTTGAAGTTCCGGTTGAATATATATGGCATAAAGAGACAGATTTATCTTCCTATGACTGTCTTATATTGCCAGGTGGTTTTTCTTATGGAGATTATCTTAGATGTGGTGCTATTGCTCGATTTTCTCCGGTGATGGAATCTTTAGTCAGATTTGCTAATTCAGGTGGGCTGGTGTTTGGTATTTGTAACGGATTTCAAATTCTTTGTGAATCTGGGCTGCTTCCAGGTGTGCTAATTCGCAATAGCCACCTTGAATTTAGATGTAAGTGGACCGACTTAAGAGTTGAAAATACTGATACTGCATTTTCTACTCGGACTGAGGAAGGCCAGGTTATATCGGTGCCAATTTCTCACGGTGAAGGGAATTACTTTGCTGCAAAAGAAACCCTCAAGAGCATTGAAAACAATGGCCAAGTCTTATTCCGGTACAGCTCTCCTGATGGGTATATTAATGCGGATAGTAATCCCAACGGGTCGATAAATAACATTGCAGGTATAACTAATCATGAGGGAAATGTATTAGGTATGATGCCGCATCCAGAACGGTGTTGTGATCCTATTATAGGTGGAACCGATGGTAACTTTATCTTTGGATCGCTGGTCGACCATTTAGGAAAAAAACGCTAACTTGCTAACAGGAATAATACTTTCGCTTATGGCTGCTTTGGGCTTTGGATTAAGTGCCGTATTTATAAAAGCAGCCATGTCTTCTGTGAGTGTCAAGACCGCCACTGTCATATCATTGTTGTCGTCAATGGCTGTCACAATGATTTTTGCCTTTGTTTTGCATTCAGAGGAGATTATGTCGCTTGCTCCGATAGCTTTTCTTTGGTTTATATTAGCTGGGCTTATTACATTTTTGGGGGGCAGGTTGTTAAATTTCCAGGCAATTAATCTGGTTGGAGCATCCAAAGCTTCAGCAGTGGTTTCATCTACTCCTTTATTTGCTGCAATTTTAGCCGTTATCTTTTTGAATGAAACCGTTAATTTAATGCTAGGCATGGGGACTATGATGATAGTGACAGGCATAGCTTTGGTGGTAATGCAGGAATGATTGGTACTACTGATAAAATTCGATATTCTGGTTTTATTTTCGCTGTGTGTGCGGCTTTTTTGTATGCTTTGGCGGCACTAGTGGGGAAGAAAATCACAGAGGATTTCTCCTCTCCTATGGTTGCTTCAGCATTTTCCATATCGTTTGGACTGCTAGCGACTGCTTCTGTATTTTTTGGTACTGTGAACAGAGAGGCTAGAAATTTAGCTGGACGGACATGGATTTTAATTGGCCTTTCCGGATGTGCATCTGCTTTAGGGGTATCAGGGTGGTACCTTGCTTTAAACATAACACCAGTTGTTGTTGTAGCTCCTATAGTGGCAGTTTATCCCCTTATCACTATTGCAATAGCATCCTTATTTTTGCGAGGAATAGAGAAAGTGACCAGGCAAACAGTAATTGGGGCGATTATTGTGGTTGCTGGGGTGTTGTTTGTTGGTTTTGGAACGCAGTAAATTTAGGTGAACGTATAAATTATGGCTTACGACAAAGAAATATTGGATGAACTAGCAATTTCGGATTCAGAATATGATCTTATCGTGGAAAGATTGGGTAGGGAACCGAATTACTTGGAACTTGGGTTATTTGGCTCGTTATGGAGTGAACATTGCGGTTACAAGCATTCAAAACCACTATTGAAATTATTTGCCTCTGATAATCCTAGGTTGTTAGTGAGCGCAGGGGAGGAAAACGCAGGAGTAGTGGATATAGGAGATGGGTTCGCGATAGTTTTTAAGATCGAATCGCACAATCATCCGTCGGCTATTGAGCCTTATCAAGGTGCGGCTACAGGTGTGGGAGGTATAGTGAGAGACATTTTTGCTATGGGAGCCCGACCAGTAGCACTATTAAATTCACTTAGGTTTGGTCCGATAGAAGAGGAAAGGAACAAATATCTTTTCGATGGGGTGGTATCAGGCATATCAGGCTATGGAAATTGTATTGGGGTTCCTAATATAGGAGGGGAAGTGTTTTTCTCTCGATCTTATGCGGGCAATCCACTTGTAAACGCTATGTGTTTAGGGCTGTTGAAAGCCGAAGAACTTATTAAGGCTACCTCGGGTAGTGTTGGCAATTTACTCATATTGGCTGGCTCAGGTACAGGGAAAGATGGGATTCATGGAGCCTCAGGGTTGGCTTCCCGAAGTTTTGAAGATGAAAGAGAATTACGACCAACGGTTCAGGTTGGCAATCCATTTCTTGAAAAGATTTTGATCGAGGCATGTTTAGAAGTAGCAAGGACTGGGAAGATTGATGGTATGCAAGATCTTGGAGCAGCTGGTTTGACGAGTGCTTCGGTGGAATGCGCGGCCAGTGGAGGATCGGGAATAGCGATTGATATAGATACAATACCTCGCAGAGACGAAGATATGACTCCATATGAAGTTATGCTGTCTGAGACTCAGGAACGCATGTTGGTCTCCGTGAAGCCAGAAAACCTTGAATTCGTGACACAAATATTTGATCGATGGGATATTGAGAATACTGTAATTGGTAAGGTGACCGATTCGAAAAAGGCGCAGATTATTGGCGACGGTGAATTATTAGCAGATTTACCAGTAGAATTACTTACCGACCCTCCTCAATATGTGATCGACTCCGTCGCTTCTCCGCGTCTTAAGGAGTTACAAAATTATGACTTGAATTCAATAGGTCTTCCAGGTATTTCTCCAAATTTGGCTTTTCTGAAACTGCTGTCTTCTTGCAATATAGCTTGTAAAGAATCTGTTTATCAGAGATATGATCACCAAGTACAGACAAATACCGTTATTTCCCCTGGGTCGGATGGGGCCTTGATTCGAATAAAAGGGACTAATAAAGGAATAGCTGCATCCACTGACGGTAATGGTCGTCTTGCATTTTTAGACCCGTACGTAGGTGGACAGATAGCCGTTGCAGAAGCATGTCGAAATATTTCTTGTACAGGGTGTGAGCCGATAGCATTAACAAATTGTTTAAATTTTGGTAATCCTGAAAAACCTGAAGTCTATTTTCAACTTGAAAGTTGTGTTAAAGGTATGGCTGATGCTAGTAGAGCCTTTTCTAGTCCAGTTATTAGTGGAAACGTAAGTTTATACAATGAGACACAGGGCAGTCCCATTTTCCCCACTCCTGTTGTGGGAGCCGTTGGCCTGACTGAAGATGTTGGCAGACACGTTGATATAAGTTTTAAAGGTGATGGCGATGCAGTGCTGTTACTGGGAGCATCTGAGGTCACCGATAATGTTAAATATTTTAGCGGAAGTGAATATTTGGAAGTTTTCCATGACTTGGTGGCAGGCCAGCCATCCATAGAACTTGATAAAGAAGTCGCTGTGCAGGCCCTATGTAGGAATCTCATAAAACACAATTTAGTTAAATCCGCTCATGATTGTTCGGAGGGTGGACTAGCCATTGCGTTAGCAGAATCTTGTATTAAAGGTGGTATTGGATTTATTGGAGAATTTGAATTGGGAAATAGGTGGGATGCTCAACTTTTTGGGGAACAGCAATCAAGGATAGTGATTTCGGTTCAGCAAGATAACATTAAAAAAGTTCTTGATTTGTGTTTGGCCTCTGGCGTTGAAGTGCTAAATTTGGGAATAACTGGTGGCGAAAAATTTTGGGTGGCGGGGTTATTGGACCTTTCTTTGGATGAAATATCCAAAGCCTGGCTTGCGGGACCATAGAAGATATTCAGGGTTATCGTCCTTTAGTTTTTTGTGATGACGGTTTGACACGGCGTAGGCACGATGCTAGATTAATTGTTTGAGGGTAACAACGATATTTGGACGGTATTTAGATTGCCAACGTACGATTATAGATGTGATCAATGTGGCTCAGAATTTGAGCTGAGGCTTAGGTTTAGCGATTCTGTGGAGCAGCCGTGTAATAGCTGTGACAACATAGCTACGCGTCAGTTTTCAGCAGTGCCTATAGTATTTAAAGGGAGTGGGTGGTATGTGAATGACTATGGCAAGAAAGGTAGTTCTTCCGGAAATAACTCTGGTACTGCTTCGTCGGACACAACTACAGGTGAAGCTATTTCAGAATCCAAGTCAGATAACTCTTCAGAGTCAAAGTCTGATAACTCCTCGAAATCAACGTCAAATAAAGACAATAACTCTTCATCAACTGAGTCTTCGACAGGATCTAAAACCACTTCTCAATCGGACTAATGAGGATACTTCTTCAAAGGGTCAATTCTGCTAGTGTAAAAATTGCAGATGCTATCGTTGGAGAAATCAAAGAAGGTCTTTTATGTTTTGTGGGGATATCCGCTGATGATGAAAGCGAAGATATCGATTACATCGTAAACAAGACTCTGGGACTTAGAATTTTCAATAACGAAGATGGTAAATTCGATTTTTCAATAAAGGATGTATGCGGTGAATTGTTGGTAGTTAGCCAATTTACTCTGTATGCTAATACCCAAAAAGGAAAAAGGCCGAGTTTTACAAATGCGATGNCACCGAAAGAAGCATCTACACTTTTTGAGGAAGTCGTTCAAAAATTCAGATCCTCTGGCCTCAAGGTAGAAACTGGACAATTCCAAGAGGAAATGGAAATTTCATTGGTCAATCATGGTCCCGTTACATTAATGATTGACTCGAGAAATTGAACTAAGCTGAGTTGGTGAGTTTGAATATTAATTGATATCTAGACTTAAATCTAAGTTGGGTGCTGAATGGGTGATAGCCCCTACAGAGATTAGGTCTACACCTGTCTCTGCTACTGCTTTCACCGTTGAAAGATTAATTCCTCCCGAAGCCTCGGTTAATGCCTTATTTACACATAATTTAACAGCTATTTTCATGTCTTCCGGTGACATGTTGTCTAAAAGTATTATGTCTGCACCAGCTAGAATAGCTTCTTCGGCTTGTTTAATACTTTCCACCTCAACTTCAATTTTTATCGTATGAGATGCGTTTTTTTGGGCCTTTTGTATTACTCCAGCCAGATTTAAACCCTCAAGCTCTAACGTTTTTACATGATTATCCTTTATCAATATCCCATCCGCTAGATTTTGTCGGTGGTTATGACCCCCTCCCATCCTTACTGCGTATTTTTCGAGAGCTCTAAAGCCTGGAGTAGTTTTCCTTGTGTCTACAATTTTAGAATTTGTGTGTGAGATCTCAGATACATATTTGGCTGTTTCTGTTGCTACACCACTCAATTTCCTTAAGAAATTAAGAGCCGTTCTCTCAGCAGTCAATATAGATGAAAGCAAACCGCTAATTTGCAGGATCTGATCATTCTCAGATACTTTTGAACCATCACTAATTATAATTTTGGTTTTAAGTTCAGGATCTATTTTGTCGAATGTTTTTATTGCTAGATCTAAACCTGCTATTGTTCCGTGTTCGTCCGCTACAACCGTTGCTGTTCCGGTGATTTTGGTAGGGATTAAAGCATCGGTAGTTGCATCCCCCATAGAATAATCCTCCATAATAGCGAGGTCTATAAGCTTTTCTATATCAGGTGTTATCTGCAATTTTGTCTCCTAAAAAAATGCCCAGCCACTTTTAAGACGGCCGGGCATTAATGACCTGTTTATGGTGAAATACGAACTTATTTTATCGATAACATTCGTTCCAATGCTATTTTTGAGAACTTTCTGGTTTTTTCATCTACTTTAATTTGGTTCACAACAACTCCTTCGAGTAAGCCATCTAAGACCCAAGCAACGTATGCAGGGTGTATTCTGTACATTGTGGAACAGGGGCAGACAACTGAGTCCAGGCAGAATATATTCTTATCTGGATTTTCTGCGGCAAGCCTGTTTACCAGGCTAATTTCAGTTCCTACTCCCCAACTTGTTCCTGATTCAGCATCATTAATTACTTGTTGTATGTACTCAGTGGAGCCTACGTAATCTGCCGCCTGAACTACATCTAATGTACATTCCGGATGAACTACAATTGATACTGTGCTGTCAGTTTTTCTGGCTGAATCAATTTGGCCTGTTGTAAATCTGGTGTGAACAGAGCAGTGACCTTGCCATAGTATAAGCTTAGCCATTTTGATTTCTTCAACAGTATTTCCGCCTAGAGGCTTGAAGGGATTCCAAACAATCATCTCTTCAAGTGCTACTCCCTTTGTGATTGCGGTATTCCTTCCCAAGTGTTGATCAGGAAGAAACAGTATTTTTTCACCCTTCTCAAAAGCCCAATCAAAGGCTGCAGAAGCATTTGACGATGTGCATACAATCCCACCGTTTTCCCCGCACAAAGACTTAATGGCTGCTGTAGAATTCATATAGGTCATTGGTACCACAGCACCTTCCCCAAGAATTTCTGTCAGATCCTCCCAGCAATCTAGTACGTCATCCCCGTGAGCCATGTCAGCCATCGAACAACCTGCAGTCAAATTTGGCAGGATAACTTTTTGGTTAGGTTCACTCAGTATGTCGGCAGTTTCAGCCATGAAATGAACTCCGCAGAAAATAATGAATTCAGAGTTTGTGGCATCTGCGGCATACTGGGCTAATTTAAATGAATCACCTCTTATATCTGCATACTGGATTACTTCATCCCTTTGATAGTGGTGACCAAGAATCACGACTTTGTCACCAAGTTTCTTTTTTGCTGATGATATTTTGCGTTCCAGTTCCTCAGGAGAAGTTCTCATATAGCTTACGGGCAGTTTCTGCCAACGAACACCAGAATCAAATTCTTGCTCGAGAGTTTTTGAGGCTAGCTCTCCATCAGTTTGACAGAAGGCTGACTGTTCAATTTCTGTAATCGGTATGGGTTGTTTATCTATTTTTATAACCATCTTCTCTGTCCTCTTAATTTTTCCCTTGTTCGTTATGTATAGAACCTTCCAAATACCATGGGCTTGTTTCCGTTATTTTCACGTCGACTACTTGCCCAGCTCTCATATCATCATTGGTAAAAAATACTAGTTTGTCGTTTCGGTTCCTACCGAACCATTTCCCTTTTTTACGCCCTTCCACGAGAACTTCCTGCATCTTTTCTTTCAGGCCAGAATTAATAACGGTGACTATTTCCTCTTGGGTGTCGTTAATGATTTGTAGCCTTTCTTTTTTTACCTCTTCTCTAATATCGTCAACCATTTTTCTTGAAGCGATTGTCCCTTCACGATTGGAATAAGCAGCAGAGTGAACCTTATCAAATTTTATATCTTTAACCATATTGAGAGTGTTTAAAAACTGTTCGTCTGTCTCTCCGCAAAAGCCAACTATCAGATCTGTGCTTATGCTCACATTAGAAACTTTGTGCCTAATCTTATCGATAAGCCTTCTGTATTCTTCGTTAGTATATCCTCGCCGCATGGTTCGTAATATTTCATTATCACCAGCTTGGAAAGGTAAATTTATGTTTTCGCATACTTTTTCTAAACCGTTGACTGCTTCAATAATGCTGTCTTGCATATCGTTCGGATGGGATGTTAGAAACCTAATTCTTTCTAATCCTGAAACCTCGTTGACAGCTTCCAATAGATCCGAAAGATTGATGTGGCCTGTGAGATCGTGGCCATACGAATCCACATTTTGGCCCAGCAGGGTAACTTCTTTAACGCCTCTATTTACTAGCATTTCTGTTTCATAAACGATTTCTGCAATAGTCCTACTCTTCTCCCGACCTCTTCTATATGGGATTATGCAGAATGAACAGAATTTGTCACATCCATGGATTATTGGGATATAGGTACTAATCGCCGGAGCTGCGGTTAACGGGCCTATACATCCGTCTGCGTCTATATCTAGCTTTTCACTTAGGAATGTTATTAACGGTTGATATTGTTGAGGGGCCATAAACACATCGACGAAAGGAAATCTTTTTTCCAAATTAGTTGTGTTAGGGCCAACCATACATCCCATCAAAGCAATTACCTTGTCAGGGTTTAGTTCTTTGGTGGGTTTCAAGCTTGTTAAGGTACCTACTGCCTTGTCTTCGGCATTTTGCCGTACTACGCAAGTATTCAGTACTACTATGTCCGCTTCTTCTTTTGAGGCGGAAGGGACAAGACCCATTTGATCAAGGGCACTGCATAGGCGTTCTGAGTCGGCCTTGTTCATTTGGCAACCGGTGGTCCAAATGTGGTAGCTATTCATTTCGTTCCAAGCCTGTGATTAATTATATGTGGCGGAGGGAATGGGATTCGAACCCATGAGAGGACTTTCATCCCCTAACCGCTTAGCAGGCGGCCGCACTAGACCTCTATGCGATCCCTCCAATTCGGATCCTAAGAATTTAAATTATAAATTTGACAGACTAGTCGTGGCAAGGCCATATATTGTGAAATCTGGAACTAAGATTTCCATACAAGTATCCTGGAATATTTGTATTACCGGATTATTTAATTGTTAAGTGGCTTGTTTCGATATCGGCCTGAAGCCTTCAGCATCTCCGATCCAGATTTCACCACCCTCAAAATGCTCCTTTTTCCAAATAGGCACAACCTCTTTTATTCTATCGACTGAGTATTGACTGGCTCTATATGCCGATTCTCTGTGAGGAGAACCAACAACCACTATCAAGCTAGAATCTCCTATTTCGATTCTGCCGATTCTATGGGCTATATTGACCCGTACATCCCACTTAGCGCAGATTTCCACCGCTATTTCTGTTAGTTTGGATTCTGCCATAGGTACATAGGCCTCATACTCGAGGAATAGGACTTTTCGGTGATCGGTATGATCACGGGTTATACCGTTAAAAATGACAACGGCACCATGTCTGTCTTCAACAACCTGCGCGGATAATTCGCTAAGATCCAATTTATCATAGGTAATCAGAGTTCTGTAGCGGCTTTTGTCAGTCAAAATTTACTCCTTTGGGTTTGCTATCCACCACTTACTGGGGGGATCAGTGCTACAGTATCGCGATCACTCAGTACAAATGTATGGTTCTGATATTCCTCATTCACAGCAGCTACCATTCTTTCAGCAGAACATTTAATCGTCGGATTGGCTTTTAATACCTGGCCTACAAGGTCAGACAACTTGCTTCCGTCCGGTAACAAGAATGTCTCGTCGCGTTTGTTAGATTGTTCTCTGTAAGATGCGAAATATAAAACAGTGATTTTCAGGGCATATCCTTCTATAGTTTGTTGTATATGAACTTTATTTAGTAGGTGAGAATCCCACCGTTTACGTGTAATGTTTGTCCAGTAATGAACCCGTTTTCAGGCGATACAAGAAAATCTACGGTCGAAGCTATTTCTTCCGGCATACCTAATCTACCAACTGGAATGTTGTCAGAAACCATAGGGATAGGGTTCCCTGAGGTGTCAAAGGGACCCGGAACTATATGATTAACCAATATGTTTTCGCTGGCTAGTTCCGCCGATAAAGCTCTTGTTAAACCTAAGGCACCCATTTTGGAAGCACTAACATGGCCCCAACCTTCTTTTCCTTTGAAAGCGTTAAGTCCTGAAACATTGATTATTCTTCCCCATCCCTCATCCATCATTCCTGGGATAGCCGCTCTGGAGCAGTAAAATGGTCCGTCAAGGTTCACGGATAAGACTCTCTTCCATTCCTCAGTGGTCATTTCGGCAGTTTGTGCTTCTTCCCTCAAACCTGCATTATTTACAAGTATTGTTACGGAGCCCAGACTTTTTTCTATTTCTTCAAACATAACATGTACATCTGATTCCGACCCGATATCAGCTATGATCGAAATAGCCGTTCCTCCTTTTTGGATGATTTCATCTCGAACTGCCTGAGCTTCTTTTTCATTGGTTCTGGAATTCACCACAACGGATGCTCCTCTTGAAGCCAGCTTTAACGCCGTAGCTCTACCTATATTACGTCCTGAACCTGTCACTAAAGCTATTTTATTTTGCAATATATGATTATCTGCCATAATAAGAACTCACTATATTTGAAACTTTTTGAATATTATCAATACCAACACCAAACTCTCCTGACTCAACCCCTTTAAGTACTTGAGTAACCGCATCACTGTAAGGGGTATCAATTCCTATTTCCTTACCTTTTTCTGAAACCATGCCATTCAAGTAATCTATTTCCGTCTTTCTTCCTTTCATCACATCTTGCGCCAAAGATGGCCGTCCAGGCATATCTGGCGGCGTTCCTTGTAAAATCCTATCGAGTTCTTCGTTGCCTTCTAAGCTAGCTCCCATTTCCATTTCCTCTAGCGAAAAGTCTCCCATAGGTGGTTTCACATTGTAGCCTAGCGCCCGGCCTACTTTTATTGTCTCAATACCTAAATGGAGTATTTGTTTTCTGGTCTCTTTGTCCGCTCTCACCTCGTGACTCATGAGCCCGGTCATACCTGCAGTTGCATTTACCATGCAGTTAGTTACCATCTTCGACCACCGTTGTCCCCACAAATCATCGGTGACCAAAGTTTTACCAGCAGGCGTAAATAGATTAGCTATAAACTTCACCCTGTCAGTAATATCTCCGTTCATTTCACCAACTGTAAAACAGACAGGCTCCTCTTGCAGAGACTGTGACACACTTCCTGTACGGGTTATGTGTGCCGGCTCATACATTCCTGCAGAAATGGTAGTTATACATCCTATCGTTCTATGTGCTCCGATTAGAGGCGCTATTTGAGTTTCGTTAATACTATTTTGAGGGCTTACCACCCATGTATCTTTCTTCATGAATGGAAGCATTGCGGTTACGGCTTTTTGTGTGTCATAGGATTTTACTCCCACAATAATCATGTCAAATTTGTCTTTTATGTTTGGTATATCATCCGTGTGGATGGCTTTTACCGGAACCAAATGATCTCCGACTGTACCGTCCAAAATCAGTCCCTTTTCATTCATTGATGCGACATGGGCTTTCCATTCATCGATCATTAGAACATCATTTCCTTCTTTAGCCATGAACCCAGCTAAAGTGCCTGCGATCGCGCCTACCCCGATAGTTGCTGTTTTCATTGCCATATTCTCTCGCTCAACCTAATTTCTAACAATATTTAATTCGATTAACCTGTGGTCATTCGAGAGGTCGACTGGTGATTTAAGAATTCTGGTGTTTATTGACATTGGTGGAATTATAGAAATGGTTTTTTGAAGGGTCAAGGAATAAGAAGTGTTTGGTAAGTATCACCACAAATATGTTTCTAAATTTATACAGTCTTTGCGGTTAAACTCGATGCCTTCCGATCGCAGCATTGATTTTTGTAAACTTGGTCCTTCTCCTTTTCTCATGCTGATCGCACCACGATAATTAACCACTCTGTGCCATGGAACCTTGGTATCAAGTCCTAGATTGGACAGGGCGTATCCTACTATTCTTGGATTTTGTACCCCTGCCAGGCGCGCAACTTTTCCATAGGTAGTAACCTTCCCAAAAGGAACCATCGCCACTATTTGGTAAACCTTCTCATAGGGTTTCATTAAACATTTATTTCCATATCTATTTTGGATGTCACTTTAATAGTACTTGGTTGGAATAGTTAGAAGTAAGTTAGCACTATAAACCGTGATCCTGATACCATTCGAATCCTACACAAAAGATTTATGAGGTTAAGACTATGGCAGATGCAGATTTTAAACCTATAAAAAAAATCGAAGTCGAAAAAATGGTTGTAAAACCAAATTTGGACTTGGAAGATTCATATAAGAACTTTGATTGGGAAACTTTATATCAGGACCTAGATTGGCTACCGGGGGGAGGTTTGAATAAGGCCCATGAAGCTATAGATAGACATGCCAATGGAGACAAACGAGACAAAATTGCAATGATATGGGAGGGGAAGAATGGAGAGCGAGAAGATTACACATTTGGTGATATGCAACGCTTGACGAACAGATTTGCAAATGTTTTGCAGAGTCTTGGAATAGAAAAAGGTGACAGAGTATTTATTTTCATGGATAGGCTTCCTGAGTTGTATATTGCATTTTTTGGTGCTTTAAAAGCAGGTGCAGTTGTAGGTCCTCTTTTTTCTGCTTTTGGCCCAGAACCTGTTCGGGATAGGATGCAAGATAGCGGCGCAAAAGTACTTGTGACGCAACCCGATTTGAGAAGAAAAATCGTTGATATTATTCCTGAATTATTTGATTTGCAGCACATACTGATAGTGAATAAAGATTCTAGAGACTCCAATCCTATCGACCCTCAGGATCTATCTTACGAAGAGGAAATGGGGAAAGCCCCTGAAGAATTCACCACTGTTGTGACCGGGCAGTACGATTATTCTATTATGCATTACACGTCTGGTACTACCGGTAAGCCTAAAGGAGCCGTTCATAGACATCAGGCCGTGGTTCAGCAAATGGCCACCGGGAAATGGGCACTTGATTTACATGACGATGACATTTACTGGTGTACGGCAGATCCGGGGTGGGTCACAGGAACTTCCTATGGCATGTTGGCTCCATGGACAAATGGTGTAACTCAGTTGATTTATGAAGGCGGATTTAGTGCAAGCAGATGGTATGAGCAGATTCGAAAGCACAAAGTG
>PBKS01000010.1 GCA_002722155.1 Chloroflexota bacterium | reverse complement strand
AGACCTTCACGGGCTTCTCCCAATGCGTCCCGTGCTGCCTGAATCTCCGCAGCGTCGGCATCAGACAAATCTCCAACCTTAGCCATGTCTTGGGCTGCAGTGCGTATCAAATTCTCAACGAATACGTTGAAAAGAGGGCCTCCAGCAGCTTCAGACACCAGTTCCCGTGCTTCGTCCAGCGTCCCTATACCTACAAGAGAGTTTCCTGCCACCAGATGGTGGTCAAGCATCGAAAGCGGGAGACCAGGGACGAAAGTGTGGATCCACAACGACACTCTGGCCAGTTCGACAGCAACAGGGTTTAGGTCAACCCCGTAAATACATCTTCTGACTATCTGTCTCCGTAGAAGCGTTGTGTCCTCTATGTCGATTCCTTCAGCGAGAGGGCCAAGAGCTTCAGTCGCACTTGTACGTAGGCGGGCCAGTTCGTCAATAACTCCAGGAAGCGGTCTGTCGGAAAGGTATTGTTGCAGTCGTCTTTCTATTCGATCTACAGCCGCTACCAAGAAGTGACCCGATCCCATAGATATGTCAGCAACTCGGAAGTCGAAGAATGACTTGCCAGCTTCGACCTCATCCAGTGCATGGAGCCTCGCTACATGTTCGTTTAGAGCCGGTTCTAGAGAGTGGTCGAGTATGTGATCGACAGCAAAGGCTTTAGTGAAGTACGAACCAGTGGCCTTACGTGCACCGGACTTGTTGTGTATGTAGACTTCACCACTTAGTACCTCAGGATCTTCTTTGCTTGCTGGTTTATAGGCTCCCTTGCTATCGACAGTAAGATCTGTCCCTGCAATCGAAAGCTCGCTCTCAAGCAGGCCCTCATATATAGTCCCGAATTCCCTGACTCCCAGCGACCTGAAATCAACCGGACCAAACCCTTCTTCACTCTCATCGACGAGGATGTGAGTCAGTATCGGGCCAAAGGTACCGTTGCTGAGCCTCAAGTTTGATAGTGTCGCTCCTGTAGGGGAAACTTCTGGATTCTCACTAAAGAGGCCACCGTTATAAAGTGGGACGCCAAGCTCCTGGCTTCCTTTGTTCACTGCCTCAAACAACCTAGCTGCATCGTCCCAATGAGAATATGAGTGAGCATCGAATCCAGTGGCATCCTCACGGATTTTCAGGAGGTCGGTTGCCTTCTGCTTGAAGGACCTTGCCCGGTATAAGTCGTTTGTCCGGTAAGGTAGTAAGTCCTTGTCTTCACCGTAGGCGATGAACAAAATCCTGAAGAGAAGCGTGAGTGCCATGTGGTATGTAGAATCCAAATCCTGCTGGGTCGGTGACTTTAAGTCCTGGGCCTGAACTAATGCCTTAGCCAATTGAGGGATGGCATCCTGATAGACACGCTCTCGGAGCCGTTCTCCCAGGCTGGTGGCATAACGTATTGAATCGTCTATCAGACGCTCGAAGCTACCGTCTGCATCTAGAGCATCCGCAGAGAAGAGGTACCACAATAGTGGGATATGGTCTTCCCTGATCAGATCCAGGTGCAATTCCAAGAATGTCTCGGTGCGCCCCCTTCGGCCAACGCCTATACCTGGGTCGGTCGGATATATACGTATGGCTGGGCCGTTAGTAATGATGACATACCGTAAGTTCTCCTGATCAGCTTTGGTAAGTGCATATGTCACTGGCGAAAGGTTAGAGAACCGTTCATTGGTACCATCAGGAGATTCGTTGCGGTCAAGAAATACAGCCAGGGCAAGTTTCTTTGACTTTGAAACAAGAATTGAAGCAGGCCCGGGTAGAGCAGAGGTCTCGAATCCCAAGGACGTTACAAGTTGCTGACCTCTTTTTGATATCGCTTCTTGACTCTTAGTCGTAATTTTAGCTATGTCGCTCCTGTCCTCAAGCCACATTCCAATCTCGTGAGTTGAGAGCAGCCCTTCATTCCGAACACCAGCCATAGGCGAATCGATCGCTTCCAGGGCAGGCCTGAGAAATCGTAGTGCCGAGTGCCTATCAGGTTCCTCCAAAGCTGTGATACAAAGACGTTCTGCTTGTCCTGGTTCTACATTGGTTAGGACAGGTGGGCTATCACCAGAAGGGCCACATATGGCTGCATGAGTGTCAGATATGGCTACAAGCAAAACAGGAGCAGACCGACCGCCTTGACGCTCCTTCCAGGCTGATCGCATTGAAGTCACGGAAGGTGCAACGTTCGATTTTAAAAGTAGCACTTCTAAAGGGGATTGTCCTTTCCCGAGGGCAAGACCTATCGTTTCGCATCCGGTAATTTTGCCAGTAGTTGAGGGTCTCAGCTGTACCCCTGATAGAAAATTCATTACAGACCCCTTGATGACACTCCCTCTGTAAGAACGTCTTTACACCTAATAGGGTAGGTTTCAGAAATTCTTATCATTTTCGCAATCATACACGGGTGTCGCGTAATTTTTCATTAACGGATGATAAACAAAAAATATNGGAGATTTACNTNNATTNNTTAATTTGNNNTNTCGNGGCCCCGTGGTGTAGCGGTTTAACATACNNCCCTGTCAAGGCTGAGATCGCCAGTTCGAATCTGGTCGGGGTCGCCACCCTTCCTTTTGTTGGCTCCATCTGGTAATAAATTAGCCGATTTATTCGGATGGAACTGTTAATTTGATCTAACAGGTTTTTCATTTAAATAATCGCGCTGTCACCATGTGTTATTCCTTATTTTTTATTCGACTTGATGGTACAAACGGAAACCAGTAGCCTTGTCTTCCTTAGACCATGATTTGTAGGATAGGGTGTAAAGTGAAGAGATGTTCGAAGGCGGTCCTATATGGATGATGCTCATTTGAATCAAGATATTGATTCTGAAACTCTGGATGTATTTATGCTTTTATGGTGTATTGATGTACTATTCACCTCAAGAGTAAGGAGTGATTATGTCGTCACGAAATCCGGGTATGTTTGATGTTCACAATGTGGACTTATCGTTGGTCAAAGATATTCTGGTACGCACAGGGTCATTGCAGGCTTTGAAAGAATTGGAAAAAGAGCTGGACCAACTCGAGCTAATCGACATTGAGGAATCATACAGATTTGCCCAGTATTTACATCGCGAAAATTCCTTGAAAAAACTTCCAGCTAAAGCAACTATTCAAAGCTGGATCAGTGAAGGACGCCTTAAACAAAGAGGTTATTTACCAACAGGGAAAAGTGTAGGAAGACCTAAAGTTTTGATATCTAAAATTGATTTGCTTGAGATATTAAATGAGCCACCAAAAATTGGGAGACCACTTTCCTCAGATCAAAGTNNNCCTGTAAAGAAGAGANCAAAATTAAAAGGTAGCTCTTCTAAATTAGAAACNATGCCTTTGTTCGACATATAAGATAGTTTGTTCTGNAGCCAGATAATTTTCTCAGTATACATACCTTTGTTACGACGCGATATAATCCGGATGTTTTAGGATCAAATTAGAAACGATGGAGGCAACTCATGGGAGGCAACTCATGGTAGACATCGATAAAGATCTCGCCTTTGCTCCGGCTACCGAACTTAAAGAACTCATTGCAAACAGAGAGGTTTCTCCTGTAGAGATAACTCAGATCTACTTGGATCGCATAGATTCTCTAGATCATCAGCTCAATTCTTATCTTACTGTTACGTATGACATCGCTTTAGAATCCGCAAAGAAAGCTGAGAAGGCGGTTATTGATGGAGAAAAACTTGGCCCACTACATGGGGTGCCAATTTCCATCAAAGACTTACAAATGACCAAGGGTGTCAAAACTACTGGTGGCTCATTCGCCTATAAAGACAGAGTACCTGATGCTGATTGTGCCGTGGTCGAGCGCGTTCTTGCAGCAGGAGCAATAATGCTTGGCAAAACCAACACCCCTGAATTTGGTCTTTTAGGAGCCAATGAAAACAAGTTGGGTGAGCCATGTAGGAATCCTTGGAATATAGAACGCACCTCAGGAGGTTCTAGCGGAGGTGCTGCTGCATCAGTAGTCGCAGGCTTAACCTCTTTAGCTACAGGTGGAGATGGAGGTGGATCTATTCGAATTCCGGCTAGTTTTAGCGGGACTTATGGTATAAAACCTACCCAAGGTAGAGTATCGAGTTTTACGGGAGTTAATACTCCTGCTGCTGTGAATTACACAAGCCAACAAGGACCTTTAACACGCACTGTTAGAGATTCTGCACTAATGCTGCAAGTACTCGCCGGGTTTGATCCAAGAGATCCCGGTTCCCTTAATTCTTCAGTTCCCAATTTCATTGAGGCAGTTGAAAAAGGAGTGTCTGGATTCCGTGTAGGCTGGACTCCAGATTTTGGCTACACTCCCGTTGATTCAGAGGTTGCAGAAATAACAGAAGAAGCGGTTAAAGCATTTTTAGAACTGGGCTGCACCGTCGATCAATCTACATTGAAACTGGAAACACCTTTTGATCCATGGCTTTCTATATTTACCACAAGTGCCTTTGTTTCCAACGGGCATTTACTAGATGACCCCACAGATCCACTGACATGGTATGGGAAGTGGGCCATCGAGAATGGAAGTGAGGTCACTGCTACCGAGTACGTTAAGGCCCTGGGTATGAGAGGCCGTATGATTAACCAATTTCTAGATGAATTTAAAAAGTTTGATGTACTTATCAGTCCAACAATGCCGACAACTGCCTTTTCCACTGATCTATATCCTCAAAAAATAGGAGGTCATGATCCTTATCCTAATCCTGAATGGGGGTTTGTGCCTTTCACACATCCTATTAATACAATTGGGTTTACAGCTGCGAGTATTCCCTGCGGATTCGATTCAGAAGGTATGCCTGTTGGATTACATATCGTGGGGAGATACGGAGACGAGGAGACAGTCCTAGCAGTCAGTGCAGCTTTTGAATCAATTCGCCCTTGGATACAGCACAGACCGGTAGTTAGCTAGATCTATTATGGAGAGGTTTATATGGAATACGATTACATTGTAGTTGGGGCGGGTTCTGCTGGGGCAATTATCGCTGCCAGGCTGAGTGAAGATGAATCTAAATCTGTGCTTCTTTTAGAATCAGGAAGCGACTATGAAGAGTTCTCCTCACTTCCCGACAAATTCAAATATGGTTATGGCCCAGAACTTTTAAGCCAGCCGAACTGGTGGCTTGACCCCGGCGAAGATAAGCGTTGGCTTTTCGTAGCGGATGCAACAGATGAGCAAGATTACCCTATGTTGGTACCACGTGGTAAAGCTATGGGCGGATCCAGTGCCGTTAATGCACAGATTTTCCTTCGGGGAGATCCTGAAGACTATGACACCTGGGCAGAAAATGGAAATGAAGAATGGAGTTTTGAGAAATGCCTACCAGCTTTTAAAAAGCTAGAGAATGATACCGACATGGGAGGAGATTTTCATGGTCAAGATGGTCCTGTGCGTGTGAGGAGGCATCCTAGAAGTGAATGGACGCGCGACGCAGAAGCATTTTTCCAGGGATTTCAAGATATAGGTTATCCAGAGACAGAAGATCATAATGATCCTGATTCTACTGGAGTTGGTCCCATGCCTTTCAACACTATAGACAGAGTTCGGCAGAGTACTGCTTTAACTTATTTGAACCCAGCTCGAGATCGTGTCAATTTAACTTTGAAGGCTGATTGCAACGTTCAGAGAATTTTGTTCAATAAAAAAAGAGCTACTGGTGTTGAACTAAAAAAGAACGGAAAGACATACGTTGAAAAAGGAAGAGAAATAATNGTGAGTGCTGGTTCGATAGGGTCCCCTCAATTGCTAATGTTGTCGGGTATAGGTCCAAATGCGCACCTTATAGAGAAAGGAATCGAGGTGGTACATGACTTGCCTGGGGTCGGTCAGAATTTGAGAGATCACCCCCAAGTGCGTCTTATTTGGGAGGTAAAAGAGGGGTATGAACATGTCAGGGATGGGTCCAAACGTGGGGCTACTGTAGCTATTAGATACACAGCAGATGGTTCTACTCTCCATAACGATATGCTAATTCACCACACGGCGACGGTACCTCAGCGGTTTTATATGACCGATGGAGAGAATATGTATAAAGGTGTGGGTATGACTGCTTGTTTGTATCTTCAGATAGGCTCCGGTGAACTTTTGTTGAGGTCACCAGACCCAAGTATTCAACCCTACCTAAACTATAATTACTTTAGGGAAGAAGAGGACTTACGACGAATGCGAGAGTGTGTCAGATTATGTGCCCAAGTGGGGGATGGACCTTCTTATAGTCCTATAGTTGAGGGTCGTATTGAACCTTCGGATGAAGAACTGGAAGATAATGAGCTACTTAATCTGTGGATACGTAAAAATTCTACAACCAGCCATCATATAAGTAGCACTTGTAGGATGGGCCCAGAGACGGATCCCATGGCAGTTGTGGATCAATATGGAAAGGTGCATGGTATAAAGAATTTGCGGATAGGTGACGCCTCTATTATGCATGACTGTGTGAGGGCAAATACTAATGTTCCTACCATGATGATAGGGGAAAAAATCGCTGAATTTATCAGACAAGACAAATAATTATTCCTTTCAGATAGTTGGGGGAGCGATTTAGTTAGAAAGGTCGTAATAGTAAATGATTCTGTGAGCTAAGCTTTTTGCCTAGATCGCTGGACGTCTGTCAGGCCAATAATGAGTGTATCTGTCACTTAGAATATTCAAGGTGTGATTTGTCTGAGGATATTTACTGAAATCTGACTATAAAACCCTTTTAATGAAAAGCCGAGATTACCTCTTCATCAAGTTCCTGTAGTGATTCTTTATCACTTGGTCTTGGTGAAAACATAATTTCATCTACCCCTGCTTCCATGAATTCACCAACTCTCGAAATTATGTAGTCTGCAGTTCCTGCAACAGTTCCAGGACCGACTTGTTTTATGAAGGCATCTGTTTCTGACTTGTCATTAGACAATTTTGTGGGCATCGATATTGTGAGACTTATTTCTGACGGATCCCTGCCAGCTTTTTCACAGTGTTTATGTAAAATATCGACTTTTCTGTTAAACAGTTCAAGTGACATGCCGCCGAACTGTGCGTTTTCTTCTTTGCCGACCGCGAACCCGTCGAGGTTCCACATGTCACCGTACCTCGCTAGGGTGCGAAGTGTGCGTTTTTCACCTAACCCGCCTACCATAATCGGTAGGTGGGGGTTTTGAAATGACTTTGGAGACAAAGGAGCGTTTTCCAAACTGTAATATTCGCCTTTGAAATTAACAGGTTCTTCAGAATTGAGAAGCAACCTAATTAATTGACATGATTCTTCAAATCTGTCAGAACGTTCTTTGAGTGATGGGAATTCCCATCCATAAGCCTCGTGTTCTCTTTGAAACCATGCTGCACCGTGGCTCAGTATGAACCTTCCCCTCGAAATTTGATCTATTGTGGTCGCCATTTTTGCTACTAGAGCAGGGTTTCTATATGTGTTTCCATTCACCATGTGTCCCATTCGTAGCTTCTCTGTCATTCCGGCCACTGCTGCTAAAAGGGACCAGGATTCAAATATAGGCTGATCTTCGCCTCCCTTCCAGGCAGCTGGTGGAATGAAATGGTCGGGGAACCATATGCTGTCCCAACCGCCTGATTCCATCGTATCTATTGCTGACTCAATACTATCCCATGTAGTAGTGTAGCTTGATATTGATGCGCCGAATTTCATCTGGNTTACCTTTTTCAAATTGTAGGGAATTTAAACGAATTAAGTACCGTATTATGACATACAACAAGGGATAGATTTTCAAGCCTGATCGAGCCTCATCAACTATTTGTTGCTGTTCGGAATGTTATTGTTTATTTTGGTATGTGTAAGTTTGCTCAGTTTCGATCTGCTATTGTGTGTTAAATTTGGGATGTAGCAGAAAAACAACTTAACTAGGAGATACATCATGACCACCTATGAGCCAAATATGGTCCTTTCTGAAAAGGAATTTGATGTAGTAGGTACCAGGCCAATACGTCACGATGGAGCAGATAAAGTAACTGGTCGTGCACGATATAGTGCGGATTCATTTCCCGTGGGTTACCTTCACGGAAGGGTTCTTAGAAGCCCCCATGCTCATGCAAGAATAAAGTCCATAGATACCTCCAAGGCTCTAGCCTATCCTGGTGTGAAATCTGTAATGACGGGATCTGATCTACCGGAAGTTTCGGCTGAAATCGCTGATTTGGAAGAAGGCGCAGCTGTAAATTATGGGTTTTATACTAGAAACGTAATGGCGAGAGAGAAGGCTCTTTATGTTGGCCATGCAGTCGCTGCAGTGGCTGCTGTTGACGCTCATATAGCGGAGGAAGCTCTAGGCTTAATAGAAGTTGACTATGAGATTCTGACTCCAGTTCTGACAGCCACGGAAGCTCTTAAGGATACGGCCCCTGTTTTACATGACAGACTATTGACTCAATCTAGTGCTTTATTCAGAGTAGGCGGTTGGGGTGATGATGGAACGGCAGGGACTAGTAATTTAGCATTAAAAATAATCTCTGAAGAAGGAGATGTTGAAAAGGCATTCAACGAGTCTGATGTCGTAGTTGAAAGACAATTTAGGACGAAGGCTGTGCATCAAGGTTACATAGAGCCACAGGCAACGACTGTATTTTGGAACAAAGACAACAAAGTGACGGCCTGGTGTAGTACGCAGCAGCTTTTCGCATTTAGAGATCATATATCCGCAATATTGGATATTCCTTTAGGAAACGTTACTGTGGTTCCTTTGGAAATCGGAGGAGGGTTCGGAGGTAAAGGGATGGGTGGAGTTTATTTGGAACCAGTAGCAGCCATTTTGTCAAAAAAATCGGGGGCTGCTGTAAAAATAACAATGACCCGGGCTGAAGTTTTTATGGGTACCGGCCCAACATCTGGTACCGAAATAGAAATAAAAGTAGGGGCATCAAATGACGGTAGCCTCAAAGCCGTAAAAGCTAGACTGATCTTTGAGGCTGGTGCCTTCCCCGGCTCCCCGGTAGCAGGGGGTAGCCGGACTATGTTAGGTCCTTATGTTATTCCAAACGCGTATGTCGAGGGACTAGACGTTGTTACCAATGTTCAAAAATCCTCCGCTTATAGGGCCCCTGGATCCCCGGCTGCGGCCTTTGCAATTGAGACTGTGATGGATGAAGTTGCGGAGAAATTAAATATTGATCCAATAGAATTTAGACTTTTGAATGCCGCAAAGGAAGGTACCCGTCAGCCTGCAAACGGTCCTGTGTATAGAAAAATAGGGCTAGTAGAAACATTGGAAGCAGCAAGGAATCACCCGCACTATACCTCNGATTTAAATGAGTCGAGGAAGGGACGGGGTATCGCATCTGGTGCTTGGTTTAACGGTAGTGGGCCTGCCAGTGCTGTAGCCAGTGTGAATGCAGATGGCACGGTGTCTTTAGTTGAAGGATCTCCAGATATTGGAGGAAGCAGAGCGGCAATGGCCATGCAAGTTGCGGATGTGTTGGGATTGGAAGCAGAAGATGTAAAACCATCTATTGGGGATACTGATTCAATCGGTTATAGCTCTGGAGCTGGTGGGAGTGGAGTAACTTTTAAGACTGGTACAGCATGTGTGGAGGCTGCCTACGATATTAAAGAGCAGATGATGGATAGAGCAGCCCGTATTTGGGATGTAGATTCGTCAGAAGTTGAATATGATAAAGCCACTATAAGGCACAAAAGTGATCCTGAATTAAGTATTGAGTTCTCGGAATTAGCTAGCCTGCTTAATGGCACTGGGGGTCCTATAGTTGGTCGGGCTACGGTTAATCCCGGAGGAGTAGGTAATGCATTCGCTGTTCATATTGTTGATGTTGAGGTAGATAAAGAAACTGGTAAGGTTGATATTTTACGGTACACTTCTGTGCAAGATGTAGGGAAGGCTATTCATCCGAGCTATGTAGAAGGACAATTACAAGGTGGTGCTGTTCAGGGAATAGGTTGGGCTTTAAATGAGGAGTACATCTTTAATAGTGAAGGTAATATGATGAATTCATCCTTTCTAGATTATAGGATGCCTGTCGCTTTGGATTTACCTATGATTGATACGGTACTAGTGGAAGTGGCTAACCCAGGACATCCATTTGGTTTGCGTGGGGTAGGAGAAGCTTGTTTGATCCCCCCAATGGCAGCTATAGCCAACGCCATTTATGACGCCGTCGGAGTTAGAATGACTGAATTACCGATGACCCCGGGCCGAGTGGTAGATTCCTTAAATAGGTAAGTGCTGACTAGGCGTGAATTTCTATTACGTCGCCGTCGGATAATTCATGACCTCTACCTACCCGTTGGCCGTCAAATTTACCTGAATCTCCCCACAAGATAGCGTACTTTAATCCGTGGCTAAGTTCTTTGTGAACTTGCTGTGCGGCTTCTCCTACGGTACTTCCGATTGGTAAAACCACAGGATCTTTTTTATCGAAGTCCTGCAGTCTTTCTCTCGGAGATTTTGTGTATATCCGTATTATTTTCAAACTTTTGAATAATTCCGATGCGAGGTCATCTAAACCCACTTCTTCCTCGGCACTCGACATAATAAGTGGAAATTTTTTCGCGTAACGGCTTTCCATTTCATCATAGTTGTCTAGTGCCCCTGGAATATCGGCTTTGTTGCAAACAATGATGGTAGGTTTTGAAGTGAATTGACTGTCTTCTTCTGGGGATTGTCCTTCCTGTAGAAGATCAAATCCCCACTCTTTGAGTTCTGTAAAGGAATTTTCTGTATGGTCTACAGGGTTATTTGTTAAATCAGCTACGAAAACAAATATGTCGCTTGTTCTCAAAAGTCCGTAAAGTCTACTTTGAGTTGCTACGTTATCTATCGGAGGGGTGTCCACCATCTGGATATATATATCGTTATAAGGATACATGCCAGGAATAGGTTCTTGGGTGCTTAATTCGTACGAACCCACCTTGGTTTTGGCTCCTGTTGCCGAAGCTAGGAGCAGGGATTTTCCGACGTTGGTGGGACCAATCAAGGTGGCTCTGCCAGCTCCTTCCTTAGGTAGAGAGAAGGGTTCTGTCCGTCCTCCCTTTCCCCCAGAGGATGTATCTAGGTCTGACATTAGTTTGGACAACCGAGCTCTTAGCTGTGCTTTTAAATGGTCGGTACCTTTATGCTTAGGCATTATCTGAAGCATTTCTTGGAGAGCTGCAATTTTTGATTGAATAGTTACTGCATCTCTGAATCTTTGCTCTGCATCTCTATATTGAGGAGGTACGTTTGTAGGCATATAGTTCTCGTTTTCTATATTTTACCTAACTAAATAAAAATAGGAAGTGCTATAAAAACACTTCCTATTTTTATTATGATAGCTAGGTTTTAATTGGCGCCGTCATTCACCTCTGCTTGTTCTCCATGTTCAACCAAGTCTAATCCTTGATTTTCACTGGATTCGGAAACTCTTAGGCCTAATCCCGGTATTTTGTCTAGCACGAATAAAATTACATAAGTTATTACAAATGTATAAATCAATACAGTTATTGCAGTGTATGCTTGTATCCAAACTTGTTCAAAGCTACCCGTTTGAATTAATCCTTTGATTCCATCTCCAGCAATGCTTTCTACTGCAAAAATTCCAGCTGCGATACATCCCCAAAGTCCACCAATTCCATGAACTGCGAAAACGTCAAGGGCATCATCTAGATTAGTTCTGTGGATTAACTCAACTGCAAAATAACAAATTGCCCCAGCGCCAAGCCCTATCGCTAATGCCCCTAATGGGTTCACTGAACCTGCAGCCGGTGTGACGGCCGCTAATCCAGCAATTGCTCCTGTAGCGACTCCTACCCCACTAATTTTGCCAGTGGTAAATAGTCCTATTAAACCCCAAGTGGTAGCAGCAGTGGCTGCTGAAATTTGAGTCACTAACATTGCGTTGACCGCATATCCGTCAGCTAATAAAGCTGAACCACCATTGAAGCCAAACCAGCCAAACCAAAGAATCGCTGCCCCTAAAATGACATATGGAACATTGTTAGGTTGTAGTCCAGGGTTTGTCCTTTTTCCAACTAATAGCGCTGCGGCCACTGCGGCGGCTCCGGCTGTAATGTGAATAACTATTCCTCCAGCAAAATCTAAAGCTCCAGCGCCGTCAGCCCCAATCCATCCTCCACCCCAAACCCAGTGGGCAACTGGGGCATAAACTACTGTGATCCAAATAATGGTGAAAATTAAATATGTTGAGAATTTGAACCGTTCTACAAATGCTCCTGTGATTAATGCAGGGGTGATAATAGCGAACATCATTTGAAATAGAACATCAACACCTCCGCCTCCGAATGAGCCTTCTGAATCTAATGGTTCCCATCTGATCCCTTCTAATCCTAAAACACTGAGATTACCTATGAATCCTTCTATTAATGGTGAACCTGTCACATTTGGACCGTATGCTAGAGAGTAGCCCCATAATGTCCAGACAATAGTCACTACACAAATCGTCATGAAGCTCAGCATGATTGTATTTACTAAACTTTTTACTCGGACTAAGCCTCCGTAGAAAAAGGCTAGGCCAGGGGTCATGAAAAAAACTAATGCTGATGCTGTTAGCATCCACGCTGTATGCCCAGAATCCATTATTAACTCCTAATACGCACATTATTTAATGGTATTGAATATTCAGATGATTCTATGGCGGTAAAGATAAGAAATGTTAGGAAAAATGTTAAAGGAATGTAACAGCTAGGTTAGGGAACAATAGAAGTGCTCCCTATTTGTAAACGAAATTAGAAGTATTTAAATAGCTTCTTCGCCTGTTTCACCGGTTCTAACTCTTATGATGTCAGATACTTCACTAATGAAAATTTTCCCGTCGCCTATCCCGCCAGTGCGAGTTGATGAAATTATCGCGTCAACTACTTTATCTTTTTTATCATTTGAGACGATTGTTACTAGTAAAGTTTTTGAAACTGCTGATCTTGTAGCTGTTTGACTTCCTCTACCAGTAATTACTTCTACCCCTTGTTGTTGTCCCTGGCCAGTAATGTTTTGGTAGTGAAAGCCTGTGACTCCCGCAGCGACGAGTGAATCAGTAACTGCATTTACCCTTTCAGGTCTGAAAATGGCTTCTATTTTTATCATTTATGATCTCCTTTGTAACATTTAGGAAACATTTCCTTGCTGATACTACACGGCGTGTAATATTGTTGCAACATTTAAGAAACAATTATGTAACATTAATCAAGAGGCAGGAAAAGGACGGTTTCCAAACCGCCCTTTTCCGATACGAGAATCTGCTAGTTAGCTCCGTCCTGGACAGTTGCTTGCTCTCCATGTTCAGCTAAATCTAGACCTATGTCTTCATCAGACTCACTGGATCTTAGTCCGAGTCCTGGTATCTTATCCAAAATAAACAAGATAATCAGGCTAACTATTCCTGAATATGCCAGAGTCGCAACAACTCCAACGGCTTGGATACCTACTTGTTCCACGTTTCCTTCTATCAGACCTTTTGTTCCGCCTGTGATTGATTCCAGCGCAAATATACCTGTGGCTATTGCTCCCCAAATGCCGCCTACTCCATGTACTGCAAATACATCTAGAGCGTCGTCCATGTTGGTTTTATGAAGGATCTCTACAGCGAAAAAGCATATGAAGCCGGCGCCAAATCCGATTGCGAGTGATCCCATGGCATTGACCGCCCCTGCCGCAGGTGTGATGGCGACTAATCCAGCCACAGCTCCTGTGGCCACTCCTATGGCACCCATTTTCCCAGTTTTAAGGTGTGATATTACGCCCCAGGTTAATGCTGCTGTTGAGGCTGCAAGACTTGTTACAAGAAATGCATTGGCTGCTGAATCGTTGGCTGCAACGGCTGAACCCGCGTTAAATCCGAACCATCCTAGCCATAGGATTGCTGCGCCCAAGACAACGTAAGGAACATTATTTGATTGCAGTCCAGGATTCCTTCGTTTTCCTACTAGAAGAGCTGCAACCACGGCAGCCATACCAGCATTTATGTGGATAACAGTTCCGCCTGCAAAATCAAGGGCTCCTAAATCCCAAAGCCACCCGTTAACTTCAGTTCCATTGGCAAGAGTGTTGGAGGCCCATACCCAGTGCGTTATAGGGGAATATACTAGAGTGCTCCAGAGGACTAGAAAAATCAAATAGGTACTAAATTTGAATCTCTCTGCGAAGGCCCCAGTTATAAGAGCAGGAGTTATCACTGCAAACATCATTTGAAATGCTACAAACAGTAGAGGGGGGATATCATCGCCCTCTGATGAGGTAAATGAAACTCCTGATAGTCCAAGATGGCTAAAATCACCGATGAAGGCATTGCCGGTCCCAAAGGCCAGGCTGTATCCCCATAGGACCCATACTATACTGACTATTGCGATAGACATGAAACTCATCATGATCGTATTGACGAGATTTTTTGCTCTTACCAAACCTCCATAGAAGAAAGCCAGGCCAGGAGTCATGAAAAATACTAATGCTGTGGCGATTAGCATCCAAGCGGTATGTCCCGAATCCATATCAAACCTCCGAATTACTTGAACTATGAGCAAATCTGTCAAGACGACAGACCTGTTCGACCTCTTTCTGGTACTTTAGTGGGCTGATGTTTCTTAAGTATTGCGGTGCTGTTAAATAGATATTGCGCTGGTGTTACAAAAATATTTCTTTAGCCATCAATGTTGACAATTTGCAGGCTTCAAAAGGGAAAATACTATATGTTGGTGGTCAAATTTAGAAAGAAAGTACTATATGTGGTATAAAAAGGGTTGCGTTACTGGTAATTATATGAATAATATGAAATATATATAGTTAGTCCTCACAAGGAGGGAGATATGGAAGCGTACTGCGTCAAGTGCAGGGCCAAGGTAGAAATTAATAACCCTCAGCAGGTTACATTGAAAAATGGTAGACCCGCAACTAAGGGCATTTGCTCAACTGGATGCGGAACTAACGTTTTCAGAATAGGAAAGGCCAACTAGCACTATAGTAGCAAAACACACTGGGGTAGACTGACGTCAGGCTGCCCCACTGTGTATTGTTCCCGCAGCCAATCTATACGATTGGTCCGAGCCCCGAGCAGTCGGGGCTTTTTTATTGTTGTTAAATTTGGCATATATTGTCTATTCTCCATGGAGGAATCGTTGTCATAATCATGAATAATTTGGACTTACCTCATGGGATTTAAATGTGGAATTGTAGGGTTGCCTAATGTTGGTAAATCTACTCTTTTTAATGCGCTTACTAAAACGGCTATGGCTCAGGCAGAGAATTACCCTTTTTGTACCATAGAACCCAACGTGGGAGAAGTCGCAATACCAGATCCGAGGCTTTATAAGCTGGCTGAAATAGCAAAATCTGAAAATATTGTTCCTACCAGGATGACGTTTGTAGATATTGCGGGGTTGGTGAAAGGAGCATCTAAGGGGGAAGGTTTGGGCAACCAATTTCTCGCCAATATTAGAGAGATGGATGCAATAGCCTATGTTTTACGGTGCTTTGATGATTCTGACATAGTCCATGTAGAAGGTAAAATAGATCCACTCTCTGATCTTGAAACCGTTGAGACCGAACTTATGTTGGCAGATTTAGAGACGTTGGAAAGACGGGAATCTGTTTTGTCTAAAAAAGCCAAAAGCGGAGATAAGGAATCCCAAGACTTAATAGGTATCGTGAATAAAGCTTTGAAGCTTTTGCGGGACGGCAAACCAGTTCGCCTTATAGAAATTAAAGATGCTGAAGAAACGCTATTGAAGAGCCTGCAATTATTGACAGCTAAACCAATTCTCTATGTGTGTAACGTAAATGAAAGTGATGCCGCGCAAGGAAACCATTATTCTGAATCGGTTTTTGATATGGCTAAAAAAGAAGGCGCAGGATCTGTTTTAATCTCGGCTAAAATTGAGGCAGAACTCTCCCAACTCGATTCCAATGATCAGGAGGAATTTTTAAAAGAACTTGGTTTGGAACAACCTGGGTTAGTCAGGATGATATATGAAGGCTATGATTTGCTGGATTTGATGACATATTTTACTGCCGGACCAAAAGAATCTAGGGCGTGGACTGTTCCGGTTCACTCCTTGGCACCCAGAGCGTCAAGGGCAATACACACCGATTTCGAAAAAGGATTCATAAGAGCTGAGGTTATATCTTTTCCAGATTATATCCAGTTTAATGGAGAACAAGGTGCGAAGGAGGCGGGTAAAATGCGAGTAGAAGGTAAGGAATATGAAGTTCAAGATGGAGACGTTATTTTATTCAGATTTAATGTCTAAATATCCTTGTAATGTAATTAATTCAAATAGGGCTTAACGGCTTTTTTATCTGCTATTATCGGATCTGACCTTCACCAGCTATCATATTTACGGCAATCATTTGAAAAAATGAAGACCCTGTGCTTCTCCTGTGTGTTTCCTAGACGGCGCATTTGATTAAAAATTTGACGATATATTAGTGTTTTATTAAATTTTGAAGTGTTGCGTTGGGACTGTAGAATATATGATTAATAATTCATGTCCAGTAATTCACGAATAAATACGAGAAATATCAGAAGCCTGCATACTTTTGATGCATTCAAGAACGGTAATTATCGTCTTCTGTGGGGAACAAATATTTCCATGTATGTGTCTAGGTGGATGCAGATGACCACCTTGTCCTGGTTTGTTCTTGATAAAACTGAGTCACCATTTTCTGTTGGGCTGGTCGGGTTTTTCGGTATGGTTCCTTTCTTATTCCTTGGTATCTTTGGTGGATTTCTCGCGGACAAATTAGACCGAAAAAAACTAATTGTTGTAACTCAGTTTTTGAATCTGATAGCTGCAACAGTAATGACATTATTATTCATATTTGGTTCCGTGGAATATTGGTACGCATATATAGCGATAATTGTCCCGGGGTTAGGCTGGTCTTTGGATATGCCATCCAGAAGGTCCTTGGTGATGGATATGATGGGGGCAAGAGGAATTACAAATGGGGTTGCTTTAGATTCGGTAGGAATGCACGTAAGTAAAATGGTGGGTCCTGCTCTGGCTGGAGCAATGATTGCATTCGTTGGCGTCGACGGAGCCTATGTAATGCTAACCTTGTTTATGACAGTCGGATGTTTATTAATTTTGAAAGTTTCTCAGTCTAAAAACAGAATCGATGTCACCGGGGATGTTGAAGAGAAAAAAGGAATTGCCCAGTTATACGCAAACCTCGGTGATGGATTTAAATATGCTTTTACAAGTCAGACTATTTCAGCTGTTATCGTGATTACGATATTTATGAATCTACTGCTTTTCCCTTATATGCAGATGGTAACCGTGATTTCTAAGGAAGTACTTAATGTAGGTCCCCTTTTAATGGGAATATTGATGGCCAGTGACGGCATGGGAGCCCTAATTGGTTCTATCGGGATAGCCTCACAAAATAGGATGCTCTACCATGGGAAGGTGTTTCTTTATGGGTCCTTATTGTCATTGGCTGCATTGTTTTTTTTCTCAAATTCTGCTTGGTACCTTCTATCTTTACCATTGTTACTTTTCTTGGGAATAGGCACCTCCGGATTCGGAACTATGCAATCAACCATTGTTCTTCTAGTTGCAAAGCCTGAATTTAGGGGTCGAGCACTAGGGGTGGTCACGATAGCAATCGGCGCTGGGCCTGTAGGATCACTAATTATTGGGGCTGTTTCTGAGTGGATTGGGTCACCAAGTGCATTAATGATTAATTCTGTCTTGGGATTTTTCTTAGTGGCTATTTCAGGTTTGTTGATGCCGTCAATACGAGATAAAATTCTACCAGCCAGTAATGTAGTGAAAGTGAGTTAGCCTACCCGGTCAGGCGCGGTTATAAAAGTTTGACGAAATCGGTGTAGAGTATGCTCGGGTTCGACTGGAGCTACCGGTAGATAAGGCTCATCCTCTATTTTGGCAACTATAAACCATGGACCCTCTTCACTGAGTGCTTGCCCAAGTATGAGGTCTAGCTTTTCTTCATCTGAAACTGTTAAGGACTTTTCGATACCGTTAGCTTTAGCTACCATTTCCAAGTCCGTTCCATAAGCCGTGTGACTTTTCTGGTGACCTGTCTGGGCCCATTCTTCATTGTCCCAAACTATTACAATTAGATTAGTCGGCGACTCGCGCCCTATGGTAGCTATGGTTCCGAGGTTCATTAATATAGATCCATCACCGTCTAGCGAAATGACTTTTTCTTCGCAAGACAAGGCCATACCTAATGCAATCGACGAACAAAGGCCCATAGAGCCATAGGTATAAAAGTTTCTGTCTCTATCTGATGCATGCCATAATTCATCAGATGTCGGTCCCAGATTTGAAACGACAGGTTCCTTGTTAAGGTGGCTCAAAATTCTTTTTGTGGCGGAGTATCTAAACATTTTTTCCACCATGAAGTAGAGGTGTCATGCATAATGCCAAAGGTTCTCTGGAAGCGTAACATAACTTCAGTGCTCCATTTACTTTCTCTTCCAATCTATCGTTACTGTCAATTGTGTAATGAGGCACTCCAAGTATGTCCAAAATAGGCCTGGTTGATCTTCCCATAGTCACTTGGGCGATATTAAACTCTCCGTGCTCGCCCCGGAGGTTGATGAAAATAGGGATAGGAATTCTACTGGGTATTGCCAAGCCTGCGACAGCATTTACTGAATTACCAAATCCGCTCGATTGCATAAATACAGCAGCATTTCTGCCTGTCGCATAAGCCCCTGCCGCAATTCCTAAAGCTTCCTCTTCTCGAGCCGCAGAAACCAGGTGAAAGTAATCATCTTGATCTACAATTTTGGTAACTTGATGAATACTTGAATCGGGTACGTACGCTATTAGGCTTATCTCATGCCCTTTGAGTGCGTCTACTATTATTTGTGCCCAGGTCATTCTATATTCCCATGACGTGGTAACCCGTGTCGACATGTACCACTTCTCCAGTGACACCACTGGACATGTTGCTGCAAAGATAAAGAGCTGTCGAAGCAACTTCATCATGGGTTATGTTTCTCTGAAGCGGAGCTCGTTCTAAATGTGCTTTTTTCATATCTCTATATCCGCTTATAACTCTCGATGACAAGGTATCAAGCGGGCCAGCAGAAATCGCATTTACTCTAATAGAATCCGGACCTAAATCGTTAGCTAATTGCCTCACTTCATTTTCCAATGCTGCTTTAGCAGTGCTCATAACGTTGTAACCAGGAAAAACTTTTTCTGCAGCCATAAACGACATAGTAATTATGTTGCCGCCGTCCTTCATTAGCGGAGATGCGTGTCTCGCTAATGAAACGAGAGAATAGGCACTAATGTCCAAAGCTATTCTAAAACCTTCTCGATCAGTATCTACGAATCGGCCGCCTAAATCTTCTTTTTGGGCAAAGGCTATTGAGTGAACAACGATGTCTACCTTACCTGAATTTGATTCAACTTGAGAAAAGGCAGATTCTACGTTTTTATCATCGCTAACATCACACTCAATCGTGTAAACACTGGGGAGTTGCGATGTTAGTTTGTCGACTGGATCTTTAACCCGTTCATTCTGATAAGCAGCGACTATTTCCGCCCCTGACTCAGAGAGAATTTTAGCTATTGACCAGGCTATGCTTCTTTGGTTTGCTATTCCGAAAACAACCGCGGTTTTACCGCTCAGATCGATTGTATACATTTGAACCTCTGGATCAGATATTTTTCTGTTCTCAATGTGAATTTTATGGTCTAGCACACCAGCTAGGCAAGAACTGCGATTCTATCAACCTTGCTTGTGTGACTCATAGCCCCTTGTTAAAATTTGTCCCACGTTGGGGATTCGTCTAGCGGTAGGACAACAGACTCTGAATCTGTAAGCATAGGTTCGATTCCTATATCCCCAGCCAAAACTGTTAACCGTGGCGCATTCGTCTAGCGGCCTAGGACACCGCCCTCTCAAGGCGGAGATCACGGGTTCGAATCCCGTATGCGCTACCAATTTGCTTGTGGAAAGAGGTTGATCTCTCAAGGTTTTGAAAAGAAATGTATTCTATGCTTGTCAGATCAGGTAAAACTTCTGTTCATTAGCACAAGGAAAAATTTAAATCGCAGATATTTGACGTGTGATTTCTGCGGATTGGTTTTTGTTCCAAGTTGTTACCATTTGACGCTGGACGAGCAACGGGAAAGATACCTAGAACACAACAATTCACCCTCGGATATCGGCTATAGGGAATTTCTAAGTAAACTGAAAGATCAAATAACTCCCCATTTGAATCGTGGAGCAAGTGGTCTGGATTATGGTTCTGGTCCTGGCCCTACCTTATCTAAATTATTAGAATCTGAAGGATTCGCAATGGAGGTGTTCGACCCCATTTTCGATAACCATACTGAAGCACTGCAAAGGTCATATGATTTCATCGTGACTACTGAAACAGTGGAACATTTTGTTACTCCAAACCATGATTTCCAAGTCCTAAATGATCTCGTACGACCTGGTGGTTGGATTGGAGTTATGACATCTATTCTTTATACAGACATTGAATTTAGCGACTGGTACTATAGGCTGGATCCAACCCATGTGAGTTTTTATCGACCAGAGACGATGGAATTTATAGGCGAAAAATGGGACTTAGAAACTTCATCTCCCTCCCACAATATATATTTATTTCAAAAAAAACAGGATACTTGTTGACCTTATGCCGACGGACCTTCCTTCACTATTAGTTGATATCAAACCGGGCATTATTGACCTTGGGTGGGGCCATCCTTCGCCTAGGCTACATCCTTTTGAACATGTCAAGGAAGCTTCCTCCACCATGTTCTCTAAAGGTGACAATTCCCCGTTGCAGTATGGTGCGACACGAGGGTACGGTCCTTTCTTGGAAAGCCTTGCAGTATTTTTATCTGGCCAACCGGCCTATCTTCCATCAGTAGATCCTTACAACTTATTTCTTACCGCAGGGGCTTCACAGGGATTAGATCTTGCCGCAACAATGTATGCCGACTCGGGGGATACGGTCGTAGTTGAAGAACCAACGTATTTTGTTATAGAAAAAATTTTCAGAGAGCATTCTCTTAATGTTATTGGGATTCCGACTGATGAAGAGGGACTAGATACAGATGCCTTGGAGGGGTATTTACAAAATGGTCTCCGGCCGAAATTTTTGTACACGATTCCAACTTTCCAGAATCCCACAGGCTTTTCTTTAACAGAAGAAAGAAGACTGCACCTAGTGGAACTTGCCAATAAATATGATTTTCAAATATTCGCTGATGAGGTCTATCAACTTATATATTTTGATCAAAAACCACCAAGGCCAATGATGGACTATGACAGAGGGAATAAAGTTATCTCATTTGGATCATTTTCAAAAATTTTGGCACCTGGATTAAGAACTGGCTGGATACATTCTTCCAGGGAGGTAGTAGAAAAACTTTCCGATGCTGCATTGACCTTCAGCGGCGGTGGGTTTAATCATTACACCTCTGCTTTGATCAGAGAAGTGATCGATTTAGGTTTCTTGAAATCAAATGTAAGAACTTTGAGGGAAGAGTACTTCTCTAGAGCCATAGAAATGGATAAAAGTTTAAAGAAACATCTTGGTGGGCTTGTATCCTATTCTTTTCCAAAAGGCGGGTACTATTTTTGGCTAAAATTTCCGAAAGGATTTGATTCGGATATATTTCTAGAACTAGCAGAGAGTTGCGGGGTTTCATATAGACCTGGTAATGCTTTTTCTGAGTCTGGTAAATTTAGCAGATACCTACGGCTAACTTACACTCTCTTTGAATCAGATGAAATTTTTGAAGGGGTGAGACGCCTAGGAGAGGCATACGAAAAGAGTTAATTTATTCTTTGCCATGCCCCTTCAGCCGTTTTCTTATCAAAAATTTCAGGATGTATGATCTCACCAAGGATTTCAACTCCGTCTACTATTCTCGGACCTGGTCTACTAAAGTATGCCGAGCCATCTACCGCGAACAATTTACCCGAGTATTTCTTCCAGAATTCCGAATTTTTAAGTAGATTAAACTCACTAACCGTTTTGTGTAAATCAAAGCCACAAACCATCATAACTATTACATCAGGGTCAGATTCTATTATTTCGTTCCATGTGACCTGCCTAGATGGCTCTTTTGGTAGGCCAAGGGCGGGTTTGCCGCCGGCAATTTCTATCATCTCTGGTACCCAGTGCCCCCCGATAAATGGGGGATCTAGCCATTCCAATCCCAATACTTTGGGTTGGGATGAAGAATTCGAAGATTGAGACTTAACTTTATCAATCCTTGTGCGGGCTTGATCTACCAAGGCTTTAGCCTTTGATTCTGTCTCAGTTTGTTTACCTACCTCAATAATAGAACTCAAAATTTCTTCAATATTGGACGGTTCAAATGAAAGCACAGTTTGGTGGCCTGTGAGGGTGCTGACACTTTTCTGAACCGTACTATATGAAACCGCGCAGACTTCACAAAGCTCTTGGGTCAGTATTAGGTCCGGACCGGCTGTTTCTAGAGCATCATTGTCTATGGCATAAATACCGGAACCATAATGCATAGCCTCGGATATGTGCCTATTTATCTGTTCTGAAGTGCTTTCACTATGGTCTAAAAGACTTTTGGTGACGGTTGGGATTCCGTCCATTCCAGGAGGATAATCACATTCGTGAGTTATACCTACCAAATTATTCTTTAACCCAAGTGCACAAACAATTTCTGTCGTACTTGGAAGGAGCGAACAAATTCTGATGTCGTTCAACACTTGAACCTCACTTTTAAGGTAAGGCAGCAACAGGGCTTACCTTTTTCTCCAGCTTGGATATACTAACACTACTATTAATACATGTTTTCACATTACTCGAAAGAGTTAAATTGGTGGAGGTATTCCTTGTCTGAAGATTTTTCTAAATACGTGACTGCTGAACAAATTATCCAGAGAGCCAGACAGAACTTGTCTCAAGGGCCATGGGATTATCTTGCCGGTGCTTCCGAATCTGAAACTACTATGAGAAGGAACAGACTTGCCTTTGACAAAGTTGCCTTTAGGCCAAGGGTCTTGATGGATGTTTCCAATGTCAGTGCCTCTACTACTTTTATTGGGCATGAAATACGTATTCCAGTCCTTTTGGCCCCGATAGGGTCTCTTCAAGTATTCATCCCAGAAGGTGGGGCAGCTGCTACAGCAGCTGCGGGAGAATTTGGAACTATGCATGTCGTCAGTTCTGTCACCCAGCCTTCACTTGAAGAAATCAGTGCGACAACGGACTTTGGAAAGTCATATCAGCTTTATATTCATGGTGATTGGGAATGGACAAAGGAGATGATCTCTAGGGCAAAAGCAGCTAATTACAAAGGGTTTTGTATAACCGTGGATACAGCTAGTTATAGTCGGCGAGAAAGGCCCATGCTAAGCAGATGGACTCCTGTTTCTAGAAGAAACCCAGTAGATCCTAAATGGCAGGCTTCGGTAACTTGGGGAAGTATCGATAAAATTAAATCAGAGGCGGATCTACCATTCATGTTGAAAGGTATTGCTACTGCAGAGGATGCCAAAATAGCTATTGAACATGGGGTGGATGTGATTTGGATTTCTAATCACGGAGGAAGACAACTTGATCATGGCCAGGGGACTATGGAAATGCTCCCCGAGATAGTTGAGGCTGTGGATGGAAAAGCAGAGATTGTTTTGGATGGTGGGGTTCAAAGAGGTTCTGATGTTGTGAAAGCAGTAGCCATGGGCGCTTCCGCTGTAGGGATAGGCAAAATGCAAGGATGGGGTTTGGCCGCCGGCGGTGTGCCAGGCTTGGTAAGAGTACTTGAAATACTTGAAGAAGAAATTAAAATTGCTATGGGTCTGATGGGGGTTACGACAATGGATCAGCTTAATCCCAACTATGTTTGTCCTGCAGATTTAGTGACTATGCCTCATGAAATGAGTTCTTGGGTGAATAAGTCTATCGATAGACTTACTTAGAGTACTTAGGATTCTATGGTTTGATTGGTAAGAATTGATTTTAAATTGTTTACAAACGCTCCCTTTGCCAGAACGGGATCGCAACCTAGAGAACGGGCATTCTCCATAGCCTCTGTGTTTTCATGTGGGCCGTATGCCATTACCTTTGGGTTTAGATGTTCTGATTCATGAAAAATTTTTAAAGCTTCGGACCAAAAATCTTGATCATATTCCAAATCTGCCACCACGATATCAATTCCACCTTCTTCTATTAATTGATGCAATCTATCCAAATCAGAAACCCTAATCACGGTAACTTTTGAACCGGCAGCTTGTTGGATTCTAGGAAGAAACATTAAATTGTTTGATAACAGTAGTAATGTTGTCATTTTTTACCTTTAGTATTGATCGAATTAAGCGTATTTTAATACGAGTTAAGTGATTTTATGTAAGCAGCCTTTTAATTGGGGTGATTGGATATGTTATTGAAAATACAGGCTTCGGACGAGCCAGGATCTATTTTAGGGGCAATTTTTAACCATTTCCCTGCCGCTTCTGATGGTAGGTGGAATATATTAATCGGGTTTGAGGCTTTTTTAGCAGTTTTGATTAGCTCTATCATAGCTATGTCTTTTGCTATTCCTCAGGCTGGTTTGGCTTCGATCGCCCTGGCATGTGCGGCTATCGTTCCACGTGTTAATCAGATACAGAGGATAAATCGAGACCGTATTTGGGACTTGGGGATGAGTGGATGGGAGGCCAACCGCAAGAGCATAATTTCTGTAACAATATTATTTGTCGGGATGGTTTCTGCCTATGCTGTTGTGGGACTTGTTCTGCCGCAGGCGACTTTGCAGGAACAGTACACTTTTATAATGGATAGAGGTACGGCCTACACCAGCACCGATCTTTCCCCCGAAAGGTTTGCACATGGAATGACTTTCTTGAAGATAAATTCCTATGTACTGATTGTCTTTTTTATTTTTGCTTTTATTTATAGAGGCCTAGGAACTAGCATGGCCCTTGGTTGGAACGCAGGCGTTTGGGCTATAACCCTAGTAACCGCTGTGAAAGTGAATATGGCAGCTGCCGCCAGTCCGGTAATGTTGGCAATTATCGCAACCGTCGCGTTGAGTCCTCATGTCCTTCTGGAAGGTCTTGCTTACCTAAGTGGCTCTCTCGCAGCTATCTTCTTCTCCCGAGGAGTTACTTTATATAAGCCGACTGATTCGAGATTTTTTAAGGTTTTAAATGCCGTAGTTGTACTCGCAGTAGTGTCTTTTGGAATGGTTGTGGTAGCTGCAGTAGTTGAACATTTCTGGGCCCCATTCATGTTAGGGTTTCTATAAACATAAGTAATATTTATTAACCTATTCATAAATTGGTGTTGGTGCTGTTAGAATAGGCCGTAATGCCTCTGCAAAGGTAGTGGCCTTACATATAAGTTAGTCTCGGAGATATTCTTATGAAGAGTTTGTTTGTTCAGATGCAGAATCTCTATTCCGATAGGAAGGGAATCACAGGTCTTGAGACAGCAATCATACTGATTGCCTTCATTGTTGTTGCCGCGGTTTTTGCTTTCACCGTTATGACAACTGGATTGTTTAGCACTGAGAAAGCCAAAACTACAGCTCAGGCCGGTATCGCAGAAGCCAGTTCAACCTTTGCACCTAAAGGAGCGATAGTCGCTACGAGAGACCCTGCTGCCCCTGCTAGAGTTCAAAATATTTTTGTTCAGTTACAACCAGCGACCGGAGCCACAGGTTCCTCGATAAATGCAGCGGATTTAGCCTTTATTTATGTTGATCAAAATCAAAGGTATGCCACTGATGGGGGAATGACGACAGGAACAGAGGGCATAATCGAAGATATAAACATAACTAAAATAGTCGGTGATCGCGCCCTGCCGAATCTCCTTCAGGAAGGGGAAGTAGCTGAGATACAGTTCACATTGCGCCCTGAACCAAATCCACAAGCAAATCCCGTGGTAATAACTAACCTCGGGTCTAACACGACTTTTACTATTGAGATCATTCCATCCACCGGTGGTTCTCTTATTATAAACAGGAAGACACCCCCGGAATTAGTTGACGTTATGAATCTACAGTAGTCGCTTTCATAAAGATGGTGATATATGACAACTTCTAATTCGCAATTAGAACAGAGAATCCAAGTCCTTGAGGATGAGGTAAATATCCTTAAGACTGAGATTAGGCAGATTCTGATAGATATGCGGGACACCTGGCTGCGAAAGTCTGATGTTCTAGCTACGTCTCAGCAGCTGGTTCAGCCAGCAGCATCACCGGTCGCAGCTTCACCAGCCGCGTCTCCTTCAGTAGCTAACGGAGTTCCTAGGACTTATTTTGGTTCTGAAGCAGGTTTAGACCTGTCAACAGAACAAAATAACAAAGGTACTCTTAATGATCTTCTTGCCTGGATGGGGGGAGCCAAAGAAAAAGGTCTAACTGCAGCGAGACTGTTTCCTATTTTGGAGGCATACGAAAATTCAGCGATGATTAGCCCATTGATGTCGAAATTTATATTAAAGAATATGTCAATGTTGGATGAAATGTATTCTGGTGACGATCCTATGTCACCATCAGTTTATTCACAAGTGATTTCCGATTTACACAAATTAGTTTGTATCTCTATAGAGGCTTCCTGAACTTCTATAGTTCCTGATCGGTTGAGGTAAATAAGTTGGATAAGGTTATTGTCACTGCTCTACTGGTTATAGCAGGAGTTACCGCGGCTGGGTTGGTAATGACAACCCTAACTCCGATAGTTGGTAGTAGTAGCCAGTCTGTTGTTGAATCACAGAGAGACTTAGCTCAACAAATAGAGACCGACGTAGAAATAACCGCGGTTCACGCTCCACCCAATACCCCTACTTTGGTTCGAGCATGGATAAAAAATGTTGGCAGCACAGAGGTCAGTTTTTTGGACCAAGCTGATATTTATATCTCCTCAATCGATAAATCTAAATTTGTGGTTCTGTGTCACAACAATGCAACCTGTCCTGGCAGCTGGGTTGCTAAGAAAAAAGATGGGACAGATAAAACTGGGTACTGGATCGAAGGTGAAACCATCGAGATTGCTGTGACTCTTAGTGATGCAAATCAACTGGAATCGGCTGTAAAAACTTATAATTTTGAATTCAACACTGCTAACGGAATTAAATCTGTATATCAGTTCCAGTACGGCCAATAGAGATTTACCAACACGGGCTGCTAATTTGATATGGGAACAAGTATCTCTGCACTACTCATAATTTCGGTACTTCTAACAGCAGTTGTGGTTATGTTCAAAGCCAACCAAATAGGAGCGGAACTCCTGGCGGTCGCTAACAAAAATGCTGCAGAGACAATCGCAGATAAAGTGAGTACAAAGATTGAGATTTCTAGCTCCCAGGATTTCAAGGCTAGTTACGAAGAAGTGACGGAGCATAACCCAAATGATGTAGAGGGATGTAAACGTATATATCCTGGGCTAGCAAGGACTGGGGATTTAACTGTTACCAATGAAATCGACTGTTATTGGTTTCTAGGACCGGCTGATGCTACAGCCAGGTTGAAGTTGAACAAGATTATGACTTCGCCTTTGGAACCTGGTAATAGGGATAATGGAGGTAGCACCCAAGTATCGGTCGATTACTATGGAATGGGAGATGTCATAAGTAATGAAACAGACTCCTGGGGGGATCCATGGCATGATTTGACAGGAGATGTATATTCTTGGGTGTCGCCAGATTTTATTTTGACCGGAACTGCCACAGAAATAGATCCGTATAGGTTAAAAATATGGTCAGCTACCCAGACCACTCCTCGTAATGAAGGAGGATATAAAGTTCTGTTAACTATCGATGGGGTTGAAACACAAGATTTGTCCGAGGTGGCGTGTGTCACTGACTTCAAAATAAAAAACACGGGTGGCACCGCATTTGATACTGCTGAAATTGAGGAACAGTTGGATATTTTTGTGATTCTCAATACAGATGCTAATAATACGGCCATGAAAATCCCGGTCAAAGGGACTCCGCCACTACAACCTAATCAATGGACATATTCAATTGCAGATGATAATTATCAGACTGGTACATTCAATCCAGGAGAAACCATGACATTAATTGCCAACCTTAATGGAGAACCTCAGGTTTCTGGAACACTTATAATAGGTTTACCTAATGGCGTAGACAATTCATATTCCTTTCCTTCGATATGTCCGATGCAATAGTGATGTTAAACCCTGTAGTATTGTGAGAAGATTAAAAAGATTGTATACGGCAAGCATAAGTATTCGAGGACAGTCAAATGACTACTGAAGAAGTATCAGTGATAACAACTGGCAGTACGGAAATTGACAGAAGACTTGGTGGAGGAATTCCATATAACACGGTCATGCTCATTGAAGGTCAAGACGCTTCGGGTAAGAGTACCTTTGCCCAACAACTGCTATGGGGAACTCTAAATGCGGGTCATAGAGCGAGCATTTACACCACAGAACAAAATGTACATGCATTGCTTAGACAGATGGAAAGTTTAGGGCAGGATGCTACGGATTATTTCCTGCTCAACGACTTGCAAATTTTTCCTTTAAGCTCATCGGCTGAAAATGAAGATCCCGATTTGTTTTTTAAATTACTATCAGAACACATATGGAAACAAGATTCGTCGCAAATGATAGTTATTGACTCTCTTACTACATTTGTTTCAAGAGCTGGAGGAGAACAAATACAAGATTTTTTCAATGAAATGAAAAATGTTTGCGAAAGGGGTCAAGTTATTGCGTGTACTGTTCATGAAAATGCTTTCGATGAAGATTTCCTTCTTAGAGTCAGGTCTATATGTGACGCCTATTTGAGATTACAGGTGACGGCATCAGGAACCAACCTGGTTAAAACTATGGAAGTCGCGAAAATACGTGGAGCTGACATGCGGACAGGTAACATTTTAGGTTTTGAAGTGGAACCAGGAATGGGGATTCGTATAGTTCCGGTTTCTCGGGCTAAGGCCTAAACAGAGGGGTTAAATGGCTTTCAATCTCAAAAACTTTAAAGTTATAGTCCAAATGGGTAAATCTCGTGGTGACCAGAGTGCGAATGGCTCCACAAACGGCCATGCAGTCTCATTAAAAGAGGGGATTCAAGGGTTTTTACAAAATGCCGGGGTTGGTAATTCAAGTAAATTCGTTTTGGACGAGAAAGTGATGGCCAAATTGCCATCCGATTTTAGAGAACAGGCCGAACAATTTAGACATTTAGGAGCTTATGTTTCCAAACTGCCTGTTGAGGAGATTGGCATACCAGAATATCTTGGGTTTGTGAGTAGGGGTTCTGACACTCAGCAGAAACGTAATTTGGTATATCCGGTCGGTGGAGGGGTATTCATACATGTGGTTCACGATCCCGAAGATACAAGAGATTATTATCTGGCCGTTGAGCCATCACTGGCCCCGGGGGTTGAGGAAATAGTTAATGACATTGATGTTCAGTTGATGGACTACATTGATGAGCTTCGTGCGGCTGATGGATCTGAAGAGCGACTTGAAGTAATTTTGAATGCTGTGGATGAAATTTGCGGCCGTGCAGATTCTTCTTCTAAGAAAGTGTCTAAGTCGGTCGATTTAACAGACGATCAGTTTCAAGCAATTAAATATTTGATGCGGAGAGAAAAGGCTGGCATGGGAGTTATGGATCCACTTGTAGAGGATCCTTACATAGAGGATATAAGCTGCAGTGGAGTAGGCCCACTGTATATTGAGCATAAAATATTTGGAGGGCTGAAGGCCAGCATCGAATTTTCTGACTCGGAAGAATTGGATCAATATGTAATACAGTTGTCAGAAAAGATAGGAAGACCTGTGACCATTCGTGAGCCCATTGTGGATTCTACCTTGCCGGACGGCTCTAGGATTAACATTGTTTATGGCGGAGATGTTTCGCGACGGGGAAGCAATTTCACCATAAGAAAATTTAGTGCAACTCCCCTTAGCATTTTAGATTTGATTAAGTTTGGAACCTTGACGTATGAAATGGCTGCCTATATTTCTTTGATGTTAAGTGAAGGGATGAATACCTTTGTGTCTGGGGAGACGGCTTCAGGAAAAACAACGATTTTGAACGCCATAAGTACGTTCATACCTCCTAATGCGAAGATAGTAAGTATTGAAGATACCCCAGAGTTACAGGTACCTCATCAAAATTGGATCAGAGAAGTTGTGAGAGGAGGGGGAGAGAATAGTGCTTCTGTGACTATGTTTGATCTATTGGTCGCTGCTTTGCGACAAAGGCCCGAAGAAATAGTAATAGGAGAAATAAGAGGTGCGGAAGGAGCTATAGCATTTCAAGCTATGCAAACTGGTCATGCTTGTATGGCAACGTTCCATGCTGCCTCAGTGGAGAAATTGATTCAACGTTTAACTGGAAACCCAATCAATGTTCCCAAAACCTACGTGGATAATTTAAATATGGTGGTGATTATGAGCGCTGTCAGGCTTCCCGACGGTAGCCCTGGTAGAAGATGTCTTAGCATTAGCGAGATTATTGAATATGACCCTGAGAGTAATTCCTTTGGATTTATAGAAGTTTTCAAATGGAATCCGGCTACAGATGAATTTGAATTTCCAGGCTATATGAATACGTATCTATTGGAACAGGTGGTAGCCTCCAAACGAGGACTCCCTCCGGACGAATATAGAAATATATATGGTGAGCTAGAAAGAAGGGCCGAAGTTTTAAAACGTTTATCGGATCGGGACACTACGAATTTTTATGAACTCCACAACGTCCTCGCGCAAGCAAATAGAGAAGGTCTCTTCTGATAACCAAGTAATTGGATTTGACCTATTTTCTCAATTAACCTACATGGCGATACTATCTCGAGGTGGTGTCACTAGAGATCGATTGCTCGAATATTGTGGACGGCAAAGGTATCTCACTTCAGTATTTTTTGAATATATAAACCTAATGGCGCGGTCCATGGGTGTTGAGTATACAAGAGCTTTTCAGGCAGTTGCTCAAAGGGCCAAAGCGCCTCGGATAAAAAGTCTTTTACTCAGGTTTTCAGCATCTATATCATCCGGTAGTTCAGAATCAGATTTCGTTCTTCAAGAGGCCCGGGCTGAGGCTGAACATTACGGGAATGATTACGAACGAAACGTTGAAAATTTACGGAAATGGACTGACGCGTATGCAGCCGTTTTAGTTGCAGTTACACTCATTATGGTCGTATCACAAGTTTCAAGTCTATTGGGATCTACAAGTGCATCCTTTATATATTTAATGCTTTTTACCTTGGCCGGGGTTACATCTGTCGGAGTTTTTTTAATTTACAAGGTAGCTCCGTTTGAAACGATTACCTATGACCCGGTTTCTGGAACAACACCGGACCGGAAGCTGGCAAAGTTTCTATTCATATCATGTGGCCCAGCAGGTCTGGCATTGGGTATCTTGGGATTTTTAATGTTATTGGAGAGAGGTGTTAGCCCTGTTACAGCATCTGGTTCAGTGTTTGCTTTCACCGGTATAAGCCTAATACCTTCCGCTTTTCTAGCAATGCGAGATGCTTCTCGTGTCGCTAATATTGACCAAGAATTGCCGGTTTTCCTAAGGGCTATTGGAAGTATCGCTGGCTCAGGCGGAGTGACTTTGACTGAAGCTCTCAAGCGAATAGACACTAATTCTTATCAATATTTAAAAGATCCTTTGGAACGCCTGAGAACTAGATTAGAATCTGGCCTGCCTTCTGCGGAATGTTGGGAGACTTTTAGCAGAGAAACTGGTAGTGAGTTGGTTTCTCGGACTTCAAGTATGTTTGTCGATGGAGTAGAAGTGGGATGTAACCCAGGTCAGATTGGGGAAATTTGTTCAGATTACGCCCAAAACATTTCTGAACTTAGGGCTAAACGCAAATTGACTTCCTCTACTTTCACTTTTTTGACAATAACGATGCATTCGGTAATGGCACTGATACTGGTTTTTGTTTTAGAGATAATTATTAGCTTTAACAGTAAATTAGGATCCATAGTAGGTGTCTCTGATAGAGAAAACTGTATGAACCAAGTTGTTGTGCCACCGGGGGTAGATACTGCCGGAATCAAATTGCCGAGTCCTGAGGAGTTGTGTGCATCTGTTGATGTTTTCCAGATGGGGAACGTCTCGACACTTCAAACAACCATAATATTGGCGGTTGCGATACTGACCATTGCCAACGCCTTAGCCCCAAAGTTTTCAGAAGGTGGTAATAATCTCAAAATCATCAGCTTTTTTGCTGTAACATGTTTGACATCAGCCGTTGTTATGTTTGTGGTGCCTAAAGTCACGGCGGCTTTACTGTCGACTCCAGAAAATGGTTCGTCTGGATTAGTAATGGGAATGTACAAGGTAATATCTGCAGGAGTTATATGATGATGGATGGCATGGATTCGATTCGTAGAACAATTTATGACAAATTTGGGAATGTCATGAAATCGTTCAAACTCGACCTTGATAGTAGAGGTAGGAGTGAGACAATTGACCAGAGTCCCATTGATATAGGGTCAGAACCAATTGAAACAACCAACGAAAGTGCTGATCCAGTCCCTGATGCTTTATGGGATCTAAGCGAATTGGACCCGGAAATCTATGAAGATGTATTTGAGCCTACCCTCGAAGCGGGTACACCTCCACTACTGCAAAATACTGTCGTTGCTTCAGATGCGCTAAACGATGATATAGAGGATATTCAGGATGTCGTCATAGAATCTAAGCCACTTGAAAAACCAGTTAATTTCCAGACCGTCTCCTTGGATGACCTAGATGATAGCGAAGATCAGAACATGGAGGATATACCAGATAATGTGGAAGAGGATCCTGCAGAAGAAGAATCTTTAGTGACTGCAAAAAGTGTTGAGAGTGTAATTCCCGAGGAATCTGACATGGGAGACTTGTTTGCAGAGAAGATAGAGGTGCGGCCTCAAGTTCGCCAGTTGCTTGATAAATATGGGACAGTTTCTATAGAGCAACTGCGAAATGAAATAAAAGAAGTTTCTGGCTTATTAACAAGGAATTAACGATTAAATAAAATGGCAAATATTCTCATAGCAGATGATTCTCCTTTCATCCGTACGGCTTATAAGCGTGTACTTGAAACCCAAGCTGATTTTGCAGTTGCAGCCGTCTGTGAAGATGGCCTAGAAGCTGTAAATAAATGCGCTGAACTAGATGTGGATGTCGCTGTACTAGATATACGTATGCCGAGACTTGATGGCATTTCTGCTAGTAAAACTATTAGAGAGAATAATCCGGACACTTCGATTGTAGTTGTGTCAGCCTACGATGATTGGTCCTACGTAAAGGACTTGATCGAAACGGACTCGAAATCAAAAGCATATGTTTTAAAGAATTCTCTGGATGACATAGGAGAATTAATTAGAGTCGTGAGAAAAGTCATGCAAGGACATCTGATACTTGATAATGTCCTGATAGAAAAATTAATCGGATATTACGAGCGGCATGCTTCCGATTCAGGACATTTGTCTTCTAGAGAATTGGAGGTGATTTACAGGGGATGCAAAGGTATGACTGTTCAAGAGATTGCGACTGACTTGCAATCTTCACCGGAGGACGTGGAAGTTATCCAAAGATTGCTCGAGGAAAAATTAAATGTTTCAGGGGATGATTATTTGATTACTCAGGCCAATTCTACGATAGCATTTCTGAACTTATGCGTTTCCCTATCAACAGACTAAAATCAGTTCGAAGGTACTCGCATGTCTGATAATTATTTCGATAGTTCAGGTTCTCTGGATGAACCTATATTGACTGATGCAGAAATAGAAAAATATAAAAAATATTTTTCGGAGTACGGAGAGGAAATACTTTTTTCACAAGGAACAGTCATTGTTGGCTACGGTGATGTGTCCACAAGTATTGATTTGCTTCTCACTGGTGAGGCATTAGTAGAAGTACCGGTGAATGAGAAATGGATACCTGTAGCCTGGATCAAGTCGGGTTCAGTCATTGGTGAGATCGCGTTTTTAGATTCTCAACCGAGAACGGCTCGTGTCATAGCCAGAACCGCATGTAAATTATTTCGAATAAGCAGAGATTCATTTTCAGAGGTGTCTCAAAAGAGGCCAATCGCGGCTCTCGAGTTTATATCCCGAATATCTCAGATAATGGCTTATAGATTACGAAGGATTGAGCAGTTTGATGCGGTTGAGCAAGGAAGAGATGATATGCGAAAGGAATTAGCTGCGGATTTGCACGATCAAACTATGAGTGAATTGAGTGCCATTTTGATGCATCTTGGCTTATTAAAATTGGTAATTGAAGATCAAGAAACTGTTAAGGACATTGATAATCTGGTATCAATGGTCAAAAACGCGGATGTTAACCTCAGACAACTAGTAAGAGAAAAAGGGCACGATCAAATTGCGGTAGTGGGGATAGAGGAGTCTCTTCAAGTGTTTTTTAAAGATCTTGAAAAAGAACCTGTGTCATCCCCAATAGAAATAGTCTATATCTCCAATGAGTTAAATAAGGGGGGATTACCAGGACCTGTAGCTATGGACCTGTATCAGATTATAAGACAGTCAGTGTTAAATTCTGTGGAGCATGCTAACGCAAACCTCATCAGTGCGGAAATTATTTGGGTTGAAGAAGGGATATCATTTTCTGTCGAAGACAATGGAATTGGTTTCAGCCGCTCGAACATAAAAAATGTCCCTGAAGCCGGTCATTTTGGGCTGCTAAATTTGAAATTGAGAGCAGAGAGAGTGGGGGGATACGTTGATATCAATTCGGAAGAAGGAAAAGGCACTAAGGTTGTCGGCACTATTCCGATAAGCAGAGAAACTTCAGAAAATATAAAACTTCGTACTAATAGGTACTTTCTGGACGCCTAATTTATATTTGCTGGGCGGCTATTAAAGAAATCCAAGTTCCGGCAAAAAGGTACGGTGCTAGAGGAGATATGGTAGGAACTTTCATAGTGCGTCGACTAATTGACTGCTTTGTAGCAAAAATTATCATTCCGAGAAGTAAGCTGGCCAAACATACAGGAAATCCACAAATGCATCCTATCAGCACAGCAAGCTTTACGTCCCCGCCACCAAGTTCGGCTTTTGGTATGTAGTAGCATAGACCAAATATTGCACCAGATATTATTCCTCCTGCCAGAGGCGATATCCACCAATGTTCTGTGTTTGAAAGTTCGTACAAATCCGGCGAGAAGTAACTAAGAACGAAAACAATTGGAAGGGGAATCAGGGTGAGTTTGTTAGGGATTGTATTTTTTGAATGATCTAAAATTGCTATCAGGTAAAGGATGATGCAATATCCGCAAAGAATGGCGATTTGAAATAGATCCTTACCTACGCAGAAACTGTTCGCTCCCAATATCGATACAAAGGCGAATATTCCCCATACAGGATTCCGTAAAGCAAAAGTAGTATGGATCAAACTTTCTTAAGTGCTACGAGACGTTCTTCTATGTCTATTCGCTTATATCCCAAAGATTCTGCGACCTCAAAATCGAGGTCTGCGGCTGAAACAGCTCCCATTTGCACCTTTGCTATCCCCCTTACTACATACGCTTCAGGGAGTTGAGGATTTATTTCTACAGCTAGGGTACTTTCACTTATACTTTTGTTGAAGTCTCTCATGTAATTGTAAGCAACTGCCCTATTGCAGTAACCATAGGAATTATTCGGTTCTATGCTAAGAGCTTTATCGAAATCATTCAAGGCAGCTTCTATTTGCCTTATTTCCATATATATAACCCCTCGGTTGTTGTAGGTGGCTGCTAGGTTATTATGAAGACTTAAGGCAATATTGTAATCTTGTAACGCGGCGTGAAAATCTCTCTTCTTCCTATTAGCCATACCTCGGGCGTTATAGGCACCGGCGGAGTTTGGGTTGGCAATGATGGCGTTAGTGTAATCCTGGATCGCAGAGGAAAAATCACCATGTTTCATATGAATATGACCAGTCTGCAATAACATCTTTTCATTGCTGTTTACTGGGATGAAAGAATGATCCCTAGAACTAGATTGTGTTCGGGTTTTGTTAAAGTCATCTCTTGCTGAAGCGTCAGGAGCATAATTAACAGTTTTATTTCCAGAGACCGACAACCCATAACTTTCTACAATAGCTATAGCAGCCCTAATTACCTCCTCATTTTTATCTAGCGTATTTGATGCCAAAGATGTATTGGTTTTTTTTGAAGTACTATTTATTGTATCTAATAGCTCTTTTGTGTTTGAACGTTCATTCATTTTTCCAAACGTCCAAACTACAAATACGACGGCTGCAACTGTACTGGAGACAATAAAGCCTGATAAAACGAATATAATTATGTCTAATATGGTCGATATACTAGAAAACATTAACCAGATGGACCTATATGAATAACCGTCTAGTGCAAATCTACTTTTTGAATTATAACAATCTACATGTCAACATAGTCATTTTATCGCAAATGAGTTTAGGTTACAGAGATAAAGTATGAAAAGAATCCTCGGATATTATTTTGCGGAGTTAGGTGCAGGAACTGACGTAGGGTCTGTCAGAGAACAAAATGAAGATGCGTATCATACGCTGCTGGGTACTGGTTCTCCAGGTGAATTGTTTGATGCTTTGTTAATTGTTGCGGATGGAATGGGAGGACATGCTGCTGGGGAAGTAGCTAGTGAAATGGCTGTTACCAACTTACCCAAACATCTAGTAGAGTCATTGTCTTCAGATGATGGTGACAAAGATATCGAGAGTGTTTTAAGTGAATCTGTAAAGAAAACTAATTTCGATATTTTTGAAAAATCAAAGGAAGAAGATACAAAAGGTATGGGAACTACCTTGACGGCGGGTATGTTAGTTGAGGGTAGATTTTTTTATGCTCATGTAGGTGACAGTAGAGGGTATATTTTTCGAGGAAAATCAATCGAGCAATTCACCAAGGACCATAGCTGGGTGGCTGAGCAGGTGGCACTCGGGATCCTCACCGAAGAACAGGCTGAAAACCACCCTAGGCGAAATATAATTACAAGAGCTATGGGTTTAGATTCAGATGTTGAAGTAGATTCTGGAGTTATAGATTTAGAGCTGGAAGATCGAATACTACTGTGCTCGGATGGTCTTCACGGGTTGGTGAATGCCCAGGAGATGTTGAATGTATGTGAAGAAGAATCGCCAGAAAACGCGTTTCAACAACTTATCGGTATGGCTAATTCTAGAGGTGGGCATGACAATATCACGGTGATAATAGCTAAGATATTAAAAGGTGAGAATTATGGAGTTGGTAAAACGCAAGTACAAGGAGTCAAATCCATGTTCGGCAATATAAAGAGCTTGTTTTCTGATTGATTAGCTTGGTAGAACAATCATTGAAGACAGTTACATCGGCTCTGATACTGCTTGAAGGACAGCCTCTGTTCTAGATGACACTCCTAATTTTGAAAATATTCTGTTGAAGTGACCTTCCACTGTCCTTACACTTATTCCCATTTCCTCGGATATTTCTCTGTTTCTTAACCCGTCGCAAGCTAGTTTAAGTGTTTCTTTTTCTCTGGTTGTAAGGGATGAGATGCCAATCGTGGGAGAAGTTCTTGAATTTCGTTCCCGCCAAGTTTTGGCTACTAGGCTTGCCACTTCAGGATCGAGTACTACTTCTCCTTCATAAACCGCTATAACTGATTTTATGAGTGAACTTGGATCTATGGCTTTTAGGATATATCCGTGGGCTCCCTCCGATATAGCCTCTAGAATATAGTCGGGGTTGTCGTAGTTGGTCAGGATGAGGGATTTTGTTCCAAGCTTTGCCGAATTTATCTCGGTTATAATTTCTATTCCTGTCATCTCCGGCATTCTTATATCCAGCAAAGCTACATCAGGATTGAGATCCTTGATTAATAGCCAAGCCTGATCGCCGCTTTCCGCCTCTCCCAACAGTTCGATTCGGTTCGAAGTTGCTAGAATTTTGATAATTCCTTGCCTGACCACAGCATGGTCATCCGCTACTATTACCTTTATTGTTGAGTCTTGGGTCATCGTCCTACTCCTAGCAGGAGTTTATATTTAAACCGCTATAGAATCCTCTAAATTTTCTCAATTATCCTATTAATTAGGTTGTAATATATTTGTATACGTTAGCAATGTCAGCGATAATTAGGTGTAAATACTTGTACATATTAGGTGAGCATACCCGTGAAATGTAGTTGTTAATATGTTGTACTTTACATCATACTTACTAAGTATAGGAAAGCTAGTTACTATAGTTCCTTATATGTTATACAAATCTACAGTTCAATTGTAAGAGTTTGACAATAAGAAAATGAATTTAAAAGAAATAGGTGGATACCAAGTAATTGAAATGGTTGGAGAAGGAGGTCAGGGTGCCGTCTACAGGGCCCAAGATCCCTCCTCAGGTCAGATAGTTGCAATTAAAGTTTTGGCTCGGTCGGCGTCGGACGGGGAGTTTTTAGACAGATTCCAGAGAGAAGCATCCATCATGGCCACTATTCAACACCCCAATGTGGTCGAAGTGTATGACCATGGCGAGGAGGCTGGTCAGCATTACATTGTGACCGAGTTTGTGACTGAAAACTTGGAAAGGATACTGGAAAGAGGAGGAACTCTCCCTCTACAAAGAGCCATTACAGTTGTTCAACAGATCGCCTCGGCGCTCCAAGTGTCACACAATGCTGGAATAACACACCGTGATATAAAGCCGGCTAATGTCCTGTTAAATGACGCAGGGGAAGTGAAGTTAACTGACTTTGGTATCGCTTCTGCTGAAACTTTAGATTCAATGACCAGTGAGAACACGACTGTTGGTACCCCTTTGTACATGTCCCCGGAACAGATACAAGGTTCCGATGCTATAGACGGTAGATCAGACTTATATTCTCTTGGGTGTCTTTTATACGAAGTTCTTACAGGATCAACACCATTTCTAGGTAAGAGCACTTTCGAGATTTTTAATGGGCATATAAATGAGGCTCATGAACCAATTGCAACTCACATGGATGAATTTCCAGAGCAACTTGAAGATTTATTAGTCAAATCACTGACCAAAGATAGGGAACAGCGATATCAGACCGCTGATGAAATGATCAATGATTTGCAAGTAATAGCAACTATATTGGCTGAAGGTCCCCAAGATGTGGCACGTACTAGGGTTATGCCTAAAGTCCTTGCGACGCAGGTCCTTGATAAACCAAACACCACAGGTGGTGGTGCTACTGGTGGTGGAGGTATGCCTAAGTGGCTGATGCCGGCAGGAGCTATCGTGGCTTTGTTGGTGATAATTGGGGGTGGAGGATTTTTCTTTATGAGCCAAGGTTCAGGAGCTGTTGGACTGGCGACAGGTATAGCAGCCGATATCACAGATCCTAGCTGGGCCACAGGTGTTGTCGCAGATCCAGAAGGAATCCAGAAAGCTTCAAACGATTTATCAATAACTTTCACTGAAAACCCGGTTGGTGCAGTTACAGGTATGAACCAGATAAATGACCTCGATCCGGCCTTTGCCGGCGCAGTGATGTCTGATATTCATAGTGAAAATCAAACTCTGGGATCTCAGTTTCTGTTATCTGTAGGTGCTGCAGACCCATTGCGTTTGGAAGGATTGCTTAGTGCAATTACGGTTTCAGATCCAGCAGATGCTGGCATTATCTTTACATCCTTAATTAATGAGAATGTATCTCAGGTTTCAACTTTTCTCGAAGATGCCGTTGAAGGTTCAAACAGTGAATCCTTAAAAGTGATGTTTGTTGAGGCTGCTTTAAATGATGATTTGGCAATTGCCCAATTAGTAAATGAGGCAGTGTCGAACCCTGGTGGTGAAGGCTCCATAGCAAAAGCGCTACTCTCAGTAGCTTATGAAGATCAGGCACTTGCGTCCGAAATACTCGGAACAACTTCTGTTGACAGCATTTCAATATGGCAGCAATTTATTGCAACAGACCCTACGACCGCCGGAGCAATATTTGTTGATGCGAATACTAGTGGGTTTGGACAGGAAATTAAGGCCAAGATTATCGCTTTGCTAGAAGCGGATGAATACAATTCAGGTTTGCTGGTATCCCATATGGCCAAAGCAGATAGTCAGATGACTGCCAATATTTATGCAGGAATAGTAGGAAACGGGGATTTAACAGACGGAAAGGCTAAGAATGCCATTGTCCAAGGTGCCGTTTGGGATTATCAATCCATTGAAGATATGCTCGCACAGGATGATTCTTTTGTAGCAAACTTTTCTGAATATGTTCATCCTCAAATCTGGGCTCAAATGTACTTACCGATGGCGGGCGATGGAGAGGAAGGAAGTGGAATTTGGTCCAGGCCAGAGGTGGACGCGACTTCTGTTATAGATTTTACCTCTGTGACGATAAAATCTTTGAACTCATCTGAAGTAGCTGCAGGGACAATAACCTTGACTGATGTTACTCCACCAGTTCTCGATTCTCGGTCAGATCGGGACATCCTTACATATGTTCAGGTGGACTCCGAAGGATTCACAGAAAAAGGATTGACTAGTTTAATATCTTTTAATATTCCAAAGTCACATTTCGCTGCTAGAGAAGATGGTACTTGGGCGGGCCATGTCTGGTCGGTTGAGTTTAGTCGATTTGATGATGGTTCCCAGACTTGGGCACCAGTAGTGGCAAATACATTATCAGAGGACGAAGAAAATGTCAGTTTCATAGTCCCTATTTCTGGTTTTTCTCAATATGGCACTTCTTTATGGTCGGTATCTACAAGTGTGACAGGTATTAGTGGATCTCAACTGTCTATCGATCAGATAGATGTTTCTCCACTAGGTGATGGGGAGCTGGAAGTTACCGCAACTGTTACTAACAGAAGTCCTAATGCTGTCATACGGGACCTATCATTAATCGTTGATGGTACCCCAGAATATTCCACTACAGTTACAGTGGAGTCACAGAGTGTTGTCCAGGTTTCGGCTGAGTTATATATGGAAGCTGGTATGAGAGACATAGCCTTAGGCAATTATGTAACTTTCTATGAGAATTTGCGAGTAGCGGGTTCTGGTGGTGATGTTTCTGGAAGTGACTTGGCTTCACTTGGTGCGGTATGTCCTTCTGAAACAGACATATCAGACAACAGCATTGATTATGGGGATGAAATTTCATCAAAGATCGACTGTGCGGGGGATATAGATTCTTGGGTTTTCGCTGGTAGGCAGGGGGATATGGTTACTATCCAGATGAAGGCAGGGTCGGGATCTGCTTTGGATGCTGCGATTGATTTGGTGAGCCCCAACGACAAAATAGTTAAATCTGATGACGACTCTACAGAGGCCCTAATGCCACCCGCTAATGCTTTAGATTCAGAGATTACCTCATATGAGCTGCGCTTTGACGGACAATACAAGATATTGTCAAAAGGAGCTGGCACTGGTGACTATAATTTGCTAGTTTTGTCTTCAGACAGTAATGTGCCAGAGGCGCCCGCGACTCCTATGCTTCAGGCGGCTGACGACACTGGGAAATATAATGATGATGGTGTCACGAATAAAGATTATGAACTTAATTTTGACATAGAGAGGACATCCAATCTTGGTAATAAGCCTTCTATACGATTGTGGAGGGGTAATGACATAGAAATAGGATCCTGCGAACCTGATGACTATGAGGGAACTTGCACAATTGAAGTCAATGGGCTTAGTGAGGGTGAACACATAATATACGCTACAGCCGTTAATGAAATGGGTATTTCTGGGCCTAGATCAGATTCTTTGTCAATTACCATTGATATGGATATCGAACCTCCTTCGGAACCAGATTTGACGGTAGGGTCAGACACAGGAGAAGAAACGGATGATGACCTTACTTCAGATAACGAGCCGACTTTTTCTGGTTCAGGGGAACCATACGCCACTGTAAAAATAATTGATAATGCTGCTACACAGTTGGGAAGTGCTACGGTTTCTTCAACAGGCCTTTGGACGGTAACAGCAGATGAAGACGAACTAGCCGATGGCACTCACGTGATTTACGCACAGCTAATTGACGATGCTGGAAATGAAAGTGAGCTTTCTGATTCTCTGGAGATCACAATCGATACCGAGGCTCCTACCCGTATGAGTGCTCCAAAAGCAAACCAAAATGGTGAGTTTAGTGGTAGATCAGACCCTTATACCAGGATAACTTTGTACAACGATGGAGAAGAAGTTTATTCGATAATGACTGAATCAAATGGCGACTGGGTGTTTTCAGATAATGATTTACCTCGAGGGGAAAGCTATTTGTCTGTTGCAGCAACTGATGCAGCAGGTAATGAAGGACAACTATCGGTGGAGACTAGGCACGACAAAAATGGCGGCGACCCATCAGGTCCAGGTGGAGGGTTTGATTGGTTCAACGTACCCCCACCAATTGTAGATTCTATGTATGGTAACGATCCACAGTCTGAAATGTGGCAGGAGACCAATAATACGGATGATCCATATCCTGAATTTAGAGGATTTGGACAGCCTTATATGGATGTTGTACTAAGGGCAAATGGACAGTTTTTGGGAGAATCAGTTGTTAATGCTGGAGGGGAATGGACTATTTATCCCGAGCGAGGTATGCAGGAAGGTAACTATGAAATTACAGCGGAGCTCGTTGATCCGGCAAGTGGCAGTTTTGGACCCTCTTCAGATTCATTGGGGATATACATCCATTCCCAGGGGCAGAAAATGGCAGGGGGAGCATCTGATGTAAGTGCTCCTAGTCCGCCTGTAATGATTTGGTATGATCAAAATTCAGGTAGAGACATCAGTGGTACACAGACAAATTCAACAAACCCCTATTTTGAAGGGAATGCAGACCCAGAAGTCTATGTAAGGGTGGTAGCTAACGGATATGAAATTGGTGAAGGCTATTCAGACGATACTGGTAGATGGACGGTATTCCCGGAAGAGGAATTTCAACCTGGGGATTATGATGTGTGGGCGTATGCGTATAACCCTAATACACCACCAGGATCTCAAGATGATGCTTACTACAGTGAAGATTCAAGGACCGTATTCTTACAGATTGGCGTGGCAGGCGGGGGTGATATAAAGCCTCCCTATATAGAAGGAATGATAGTTGAAGATCAGTATGGTAATCAGAAGATAACTGATACGGCCGTTACTGGCTTTGTGGGATTCCGCGGACGTACGCAACCAGGAACAGAAGTGCACGTCTATGCCAATGGGAAAGAAGTGGCCCATGTTGATGTTGAGAGTGATGGCCGCTGGACAGGATGGTCAAGCCACATGATGAAGGAAGGAGACTACGCGTTGACTGCTGTTGCAAAAGATTGGAACACGGGTAATGAAAGTGACGAATCAGAACCGTACTGGGTAGAAATTACAGGGGCGGAAAGACCTGTGGTGTATGGGGCTAGGGACATGTGGGGTGACTTCAGCCTAGAAGCTGATGCAAGTATAGCTGGTGCGATCATGTTCGGTGGAACTGCTGGTCCAGAGTCAATGATTGAAGTTTTGGCAAACGGGGAAGTGATTGCTTATAGTGGAACTGGACCTGACGGAGGTGACTGGGAAACTGGACCTTCACCTGAATCATGTTTGCCTCCAGGAAGGCATAAGATCACCGCATATGCATATGCTCAAGGAACTATACAAAGTGAAGAATCCGAACCGGTTTATATAGAAGTGTTTGGAGAGAACAAACAAGCTTGTGAAATGATGAAAAACATGATGGAATCTGGATCTACGATGATGGGGGGAGGAATGATGGGAGATAGTATGATGGGTGGAATGGGAGGTAGTATGATGGGCGGAATGGGAGGTAGTATGATGGGCGGAATGGGAGGTAGTATGATGGGCGGAATGGGAGGTAGTAT
>PBKS01000009.1 GCA_002722155.1 Chloroflexota bacterium | reverse complement strand
TGGATAAGAGGAGTCATCAATGAGTTTAATTAAAATGTACGGTACAACCTGGTGTGGAGATTGTACTAGAGCAAAGTCTTTCTTTGACCGTAATGAAATAGATTATGATTGGACAAATGTTGACGATGAACCTGAATTTCAAGAATATATAAAAAAGTTGAATAATGGCAATCAAAGAGTACCCACAATCGTGTTTTCTGACGGATCATTTTTGGTTGAGCCGACTGACGAAGAGTTAGCGGATAAGCTGAACATTTAATTCAACCTATCTATCTCTAGCATCATGTTGATATATTCCTGTCACACTACCTTCTTCTGATACCACATTGGTATATGGGAATTTAACTGTCAAGGTGCAAGCATGACCTGGTGCGGCGAGCACGAAGTCACCCACGTTTAATGATGCTCCATTTAACTTGACCACAGCATGTTCCTCGTTTTGTAAAACAAGTTCAGTTTCTTGATGATGGATTAATTTGAATCTATGTTCTAAAGGTTGATCTGAAGAACAAGATTTTGATCCTATGTCAACAGTCGCGGTATCCATTTCAGTATCATCATCCACAACTTGACCCAAAACTAGACTAGCTATTTGAAACCCTAACTCTTCCATTTCAGCATTGCGTGTATCCCAATAAATCCAGGTACCTGGGGTAGGTCTAATGTAGGGATGGTCCGCATAATGTTGAAAAGACCACGATCCTCCGGCAAGGTTGTCTTCGACCTGAATACCTGAATCACTCGCGGATTTCCAAATTTCCTCCATTTTCTCTATATTTTTTTGGACTATTTGGCTCCTTTGCTCAAAATCCGGTATATACAGCGTCTCTCCGTCAAAAACATGTATACCCATAGGTTCTACCCCTAAGGTTTTGTCAATCGCCTGATAGAATTGAACAGCGCTCGAACCGGGTTGCACACCTGTACGACGCATTCCTGTGTCAAGATCCATATACGTTCCGATGTCTTTATGGGCATTTTTAGAAGCTTCTGATAAAAGATTCAGATGTGTTTGAGTGCTGGCGATAGCTCTAAACTCTGTTTCAGGAAACGATTTAATTAGGCTCGTAAATCTATCTAGTTTCCGTGGATGCACCATAGGGTAGGCTATGATTATTTGATTAGCACCACATTCTGCCACAATCTCAGCTTCCTTTAACGTGGCGCACTTGTACGATTTAATTCCTCTAATAAGTTGCATATTCAAAATATCAGAAGATTTATGCGTTTTAGAATGCGGAACGATATTCTCTGGATTACCACAAAGGCGAATGATTTCATCAATGTTTTGTTCGACAAGGTGTGGATATGTAATCATAGCGGGAGTATCTAAAGAATCTGGATTCAATAACTTATATTTATCCTGAATCATCACTGCTCCTGGTTATTCAAATCGCTTGGTTTTCTTTAGCTACCTAAAAAAGATTTAATCGCTTCCGAATCTAAGAGTGGATATATGTCAAATTTCGCTGGCACGATTTCAGACCACTCATTCAAAAGACTATGGAGAATCTCATTTGAGTCTACATCAAAAATAGCTACAGCACCTCTACCTGTACGCGCATAAAAACTTGAAGCCAAACCTTTATCTAATTTATCTTGCGCCCAGGGCCAATATTTACGCCTCTGATCCTTAACTTCAGATGGTTTTTGAGGATTTGGTGAACTAATTACTAGAAATAACATGATTGCTCCTGTATCGGAAATTATATACTCAGGTAGATTCCAATTTGTGAATTGAGTTAAAAAGAAAAAGGATTATTGGTTATGGACCCAAAAAGTCTAAAGGAACTTCAATCTTCGGAACATTCTGTGTTTTTCTATGGCGACGATGCGCCATCAAGTAACATTCAATTTATAAATCAGTTAAAAGACATTTCAGATACAAGAAAAATGGCTGAGGATAATTATTCTATTGGTGGTGAAGTCACAGAATTGGAAACAATCATGGCAGAAAAATTAGGAAAAGAAGCTAGTGTATTTTTCCCGACGGGGACCTTAGCAAATCATATCGCGATTAGACAATTAGGACTCTCTAGAGGAAGAGCTATAGTTCCTAAACAAAGTCACATATATCAGGATAGTGGAGATTCAGTACAACAACTGAGTGGAATGAATCTCGTTCCTCTTGGCGGAGACAATCCATACTTCGACCTACCTGAACTGGAAGAAGCTTTAGATAGCTCGATAAGTGGCCGAGTGGTAAATCCAGTGGGAGTTGTGGTTATTGAGACTCCGGTAAGGAGATGCTTTGGAAGATCTATGCCATATGAAAAAATGCTAGCGTTAACTGAATATTGTAGGGAGCAAGGCATATCTACTCATCTTGATGGAGCTAGGCTTTTCATAGCCAGCGCCTTTACAAAAGTTTCGTTGAAAGAATACAGCTCTCTTTTTGATACTGTGTATATATCGATGTGGAAATATTTTAGGGCTCCTTATGGCGCGGTTTTGGCAGGATCAAAAGAGTTTTGTGAAAATCTTTTTCACGTTCGTAGAATGTTTGGGGGTAGCTTGCCTTTTTCTTCTCTTTCAGCAGCTTTAGCCCTTAACGGCCTTAGTCAGTTTGAAGAAGATGCACCGTTAGCGGTAAATCGATCTAACGAATTCTTCGCATTGCTCGGAAAAATTCCAAATGTAAAAGTGAATCGTTATGAAGATGAATCCAATATCATTCCCTTAGAGTTTGATAGCAACGTGAATCTTGAGGATTTGAGTAGAAATTTACGATCAGAAGGGGTCATCATAAACACAGAAACAAACAGTCAAAACATCATACATCTCACAATAAATATGACTATTTTAAGAAAATCTGCTCAAGACCTTTACAAAATATTTAAAAATGCTCTGCAAGCATCATTGAAAGTGTAACCTTATTATCAGGAATACTTGCCTTTAATCTGTGGGGCAGTATCACTATGCCCTTGTTCCTCTCGTTCTAATCTTGTGGCTCTTTCCCACTCTCTTTTCAGATCATCGCGAACATTTAGGGTCAAAAGTCCCATACCTTCCCCTTCCAGGGTCACTACATCCCCATCCATAATCGGACTGAGACCTCTGTGGTTAGTTCCAGTGGCCAAAACATCTCCAGGATTCAAAGTATGGATTGAAGTTATCCACTCCAGTGCTTGGGGAATTTTATGCGCCATATCGTCTGTGTTGAAGTTCTGTTTTAGCTCCCCGTTGACGTGCAATTTAATTTGCAAATTTTGCGGATCATCAATTTCATCAGCAGTGACAAGATAAGGTCCCATTGGAGCGAAAGTATCTCGCGATTTCATTTGAAAAAACACGCCACCACCACTCGTTAATCCTCTAGCAGACATATCGATGAAATTCATATATCCAAATATGTAGTCGTATGCATCTTTCGCTTTTATTTGAGTAGCTTTTTTACCTATGATCAAAGCCAACTCTGCTTCAGGTTCAAATATGGTTGCAGGTACGTCGGGCAAAACAATAGTGCCTCCATCTGGCAAAACCGAATTTGGAGATTTTGGGAAAGCATTAATTGGGGCAGGTTCTTCCCTGGTGCCATCTTCCATGTAGTTGACTGCCATACAAACGATGTTGTGTGGATTAGGAACAGGCGAATCGAAAACCACCGACGAAATATCCACTCCATCCTCAGAGGCCACCAAATTTTCTATACCAGGCCTGTAATCATCAAATGACTCAATTATTCTATTGAGCAAACCCTGTGCATGATTATGCTCGTTCACAGGAACTGCTTTAGATATATCTACAATCTTGTCGCCTTTGATAACACCCAATGTAAAGTTATTGAAAAATGCTAATTTCATACCTGATAATCCTCCTTTCAGAAAACGTTTCCAAAACGCTGTTCGTTAGCATATCATTAACCTAAGGTATCGTGACGAAATCTTTTCAGTATGCCGGTGGGACCGCACTAAACAGAAATAATTCACTGCAACAATGCTTTACAGATATGTACGCTTCAGCGCAACACTTTATGGTCAGTGGAACCCATTTTGAATCCTATAGGGATGAATATCTAAAATCATAAATGATCTCAATAATTTCTCAAAAGCTGCTTGGGCCCGCGATGGCATACCCTGCTTATCGAGCTTATTGGCTTGGAACTTTAGCCTCAGTAATTGGTTTCCAAATGCTGAATTTCAGCCAATTTTGGATCATGCGTGAATTAACAGAATCACCTTTATATCTTGGGTATGTTGGATTGGCAAATGCCGTTCCGGCTATTGTTTTGAACATTTTTGGAGGGGTGTTGGCAGATAAGCTGGATCGAAAAAAATTGATTAGCATCACCCAAACAGTAAATGGTGCACTCATATTAATTTTGTCCGGTTTAACCTTCGCAGGAGTTATCCAGGCTTGGCATGTAATAGCTCTTGCCTTCCTAGCAGGAGCCATTAATGCTTTTGACCAACCCGCAAGGCAGGCTTTGTACCCAAGTCTAATTGATAGGTCCGTTATGATGAATGCGGTAGCACTTAATTCAGCAATATGGACTGGGACTCGAATAATAGCGCCGGCCATAGCAGGAATAATAATTTATTTAACCAACACAGGTACTTCTTTTTTAATTTCAGCCTTAGGGTTTTTTACTATGGCTGCTATTGTTCTCTCTCTAAGTATTCCAAAGGATCAGTCTGATATTTCACAATCACCCAAGAAAAATGATCTATTTGAAGGGATCCGATTTATATGGAAAAACAACATATTCTTGATACTAATTTGCATCACATTTTTTAATAGTTTCTTTGGTATGTCCTATATTCCCATGATGCCTGTATTTGGGGTTGATATTCTGGAAGTTGATGCTGACAAACTCGGTATTTTAATGGGGTTAAGTGGCGTTGGAGCCCTCATGGCAACAATTATTATTGGGCGAACGGGAAATTTCAAACAAAAAGGCCTTTTAATAATAGTGGGGTCTTTACTATTTGGTATTTCAATAACTGTTTTCGCCTTCACTTCAATGCAATATGGAAACTATTATGTAGCGCTTGCTCTTCTTTTTATAGTTGGTGCTAGTAGCTCAACCTACATGATATCCATAATGAGTTCGCTACAAATGTTAGTTCCAAACCATATGAGAGGTAGGGTCATGGGATTCTATGGGATAACTTGGAGCATTATGTATCTTGGAGGAATGTATGTTGGTTCCTTGGCGAGATATATAGAGGAAGACGGGAACGGAGTCCCCATTGCTGTCGCCATAGGAGGTTTTTTTGTAGCTATTTTCGCAATAGGGCCATTTTTCATGAACCGAAACGTCAGGAACCTTGGAACCATACTGCAGACGCACCAAACAGAAACACGTACCGCTTAATTTGACCAAAATTAGGTTGCAATCGCCTATCTGGGACCTATAACATGAGACACTTAACTTCCTAATTAAAAGTTGAGGTTTTGTAGTGATTGATTTTTTGTGCACGGTTCAGGAAGGATGTATACCTGAAAATATGAGAGAAGAATTGGAGTCAGCTATTGAAAAAACATCCATTTCAATACTAGGATCGGCTAAAGGTCCCTTCAGCATTTCATGGTCAGAGATACCAAGAGATTTTGGTTTTCGCGGTGGGAAACCTACCACGACATCCCACGTCAGAGGCCAAATACCTGATGGGTGTGATTCAGAAACAAGAGAACGACTGATGAAAGAAATCGGGGAGAGATGGTACGATATCACTGGCCAAACAGAAGATGAGTTAATAGTAGCGGCTAGAGACGAAGGTTGGAAAGGAAATACAATCACAATTAGCTAGGAGAATGGTGTAATGCCACTTTATCGATGCATAATTCCAAAAGATTCCTTAGATTATGATCAAAGACAGGAAATTGCTGAAGCTTTTACCAATGTTCATTGTGGTATATCTGCTGCGCCAAGAAGTTTTGTACACGTGTGGTTCATAGAATCTGGTGATGGTGATAGGGTCAAAGATTCACATGGGGATGGGTTTCTCGATTATAAAACTGATTACTATATAGCTGGCGGTAATAGAGCTGGCCGACCTCCAGAAGTTAGGCAGGAAATATTGGTAGGGCTGATAGAAAAATTCTGTGAAATCTCTGGGGTAGATTCCAAAGATGTTAGTGGCCATATAAGTGAGGGTCCAGCTTCATGGACAATGGAGGCTGGGCACGTACTTCCAGAGCCAGGAGAAGAACCGGCCGAATGGTATGAGCACGCAACGATACCGGGATAAGTGGCTATTTTTTTCAGATTAAAACAAACTGACTATACTAAGAAGACACCTTCTTGAAGTGAAGGAATCTTGAGAGATAGTTCATTGTTTACAGATTCCCTGTGAAGTTCATCACCACTGGACAAACATTGGCATCACCACATGGGTATAGCCTTCTTTTCCAGTAGCTCTAACTACTCCTGGACTTGAGGCCGAAGTCATCTCGAATGCAACCTCTCCGTCTCCCAGAACATCCAGAACCTCTGCTAGGTATTTGTTGTTAAAAGCTATTCTGGAATCTTCATCCACTTCCCCCTCAACCGAACCATCTATTTCACCTTGATTGTCACCAACTTCTTCTGCTCTTGAGGAAATTGAAAGTTTTTCTCCATTTTCATCACTCACTATTTGAATTCTCAATATGCCACTTCCATCACGAGCAAATATTGAGGAGGTTTTCACTGCCCTTGAGAAATCAGAATTTTCAACAATTACTCGGTTTTTATATTCACTAGGAATAAGGGATCTGAAATTGGGAAATGAACCGGGCATTAGCTGAGATACAATCTCAACGTTCCCGATATTAAACAATGCATGTGTCCCTGCAGATGTAACTGTAAATTCCACAGCAGTATCATCTGTACCTATGAGTCGTCCGACTTCCTGAAGCGCCCTAGCTGGAATAATGAATTCCATTGGATCAGCTATTGGTTCCAATAACTTACCTTCATACACGGCTAATCTGAATCCGTCTGCTGCTGCAAAGGTGAAGTCGGATTGGTTTACTTCAACCTTTATTCCTGTTAGTACTGGCCGGGAATCCTCTGTAGCTGCTGCAAAGGCAACATGAGTGACGGTATCTCTAAGAAGTTGAGGGTCCACTTTTATAGTTGCACCTTCATCAACAGTGGGGATAGGAGGAAATTCATCAGGATCAGTACCATTGATATTTGCTGAGAATCTCTGACAATTCAACGAAACACTTAGAGGCTCAGCTACAGATTCAATTTCAATTCGATCATCCGGTAGAGAATTAACAAAATCGGATAGCAATCGAGCCGGTATTGTGATCTCTCCTTCCTTCTCTACTTGAGCCCCAACTCTAGTAGTAATAGCGATGTCCAAATTAGTGGCAGTCAAAACTAGCATGCCATCTTCTGTGGCAATTTTCACGTTTTGGAGAACTGGCAAGTTACTTCTAGTTGCAACCGCTCTACCCACTATTGCCAAGGCCCTACTTAGATTCTGCTGAAGACAAGATACTTGCATGTTGAGCACTCCTCAGTAATTGTGACTCAAGTATGAAGTAAGTATATTGGTCTGAAGAAGCCGTAGTCAACGATTACACTACATTTAGGGTCTCATATATGCCAAAATACAATATAAGGGTTACTATTCGATAGTTGCGACCACATCTAATTCAAGAATTATTTCGTCATCTACACTGATTATGAAAGGTAACCTTGGTTTGGAAAGAGAGAACTGATCCCAAGTTATTATTGTGGATATTAAACCGGTTACATTTCCATTTTCTTTTGTTAACAGACCTTCCCATACAATTGGTTCTGTGATTTCAGATATAGTCAGATGGCCCTTTATTGAGACTTCCATATCTCCAACTTCAGGTAATGGCCAAGGATGGCCTAATACTTCACGTATATCGATGGAGATCTCTGAACCAATTCCGCCATTTCTCCTTACCCAATTATCCCTTTTATTCTCATCACTTTTCAGTGATTGCACATCAACCACAATGATAGAGGCATCTGAGTCACTGATGTAGCCCTCATTATTTAAATATACTTTTCCATTTATTACAGAGGTTTCGCCCATTGCAGTTATAGGTGTAGGTAAGCGTGCGAATTGCTCTCCTATTTTGTACCTAGCCACTGATCCAGTTTGAAAAGATATAGCGATCGCTTCCTTTCGTGTCGTTAGATCTGGCTGTTTTAAAGATGGAGAAGTAACTTTAGAAGAATTAATAGCGTTTTTAGGAGTCGGAATTGCCGAAATGACTGTTGGGGTCTTTAATTTTGTAACTATTGTGGGTTCAGCAGTAAGAAGAGGAGAGGAATTATTGTTAACTTTTGGTGGTGCTGAAGAGATTGTCGGTACAGGGGACAAACTATCCATAGACTGCACTGCACTTGGTCCGGTCTCAATTTTTTGAGCATCAGAATTGACGTTTTCTTCTGATGAACAACCCAGTGATAACAACACCAGACATGACAGCGCCCATATATTTGCCCTCAATCTTAAGAACTTCATATCAACGCCTCTATCCATTAGCAATCAATATAAATGAGAAATTATTGGACTATTATTTTACCCACCATACCAAGAGATTCATGGGGTATGCAGATCAGGTCAAACGTACCTGCATCTGAAAAAGTGAATGTGATTTCTTCAGTTGTGCCGGCATCAACTTCCACATCAATCCCGAGATCATCTACCGTGAAACTGTGAAATTCATCTTCAGATGTAAGTTTCAAGGTTACAGTTTCACCTACCTTCACTGTTATATCAGTAGGGTTAAACAGGTATTTGGCATTAGCATCGTTCAGGGCAACATCTAAGGAATAATCTGCTGGGGTCGAAGGAGAACTGGAAGCAGCAGTAGAAGACTGAGGAGATGTTGTTGCAGGAGGGGGAGAAGTGGCCGAACTAGTAGCCTGGTTAGAAGAAGTTGAAACAATAGGTGCAGGTTGCACTTCGTCGTGACTTCCTTTTGGGGGTACATTCTCACCACAGGCGTATACGCTCAGCAGTAAGCCAACAATAAATACTCCCCCAGCTAATCTTCGGATCATATTTCCTCCTTGGACTATGACGCATTGGTGATATCTTTCACATTCTCAGTGTAGCACTGTAACTTTTAGAGGGTCAACGAATGTTTATAAGAAATCTCATCGGAACCTGTCATAAAGCCAATTGACATAGCACACCTGTTCTGATAATTTGTTCCGAACATTAGTACTTATTCTGTATCGCAATATAAAAATAGGAAGTGATATTAATGAAAAGACCGTTATCAAAACGACAACAAACCATGCTCAATTATATTAAGGACTTTATGGGTAAAAATAGTTACCCCCCTACTGTTCGTGATATTCAAACTGGATGCGAAATTAGTTCAACTTCTGTAGTTGACTACAATTTACAAATACTCCAGCGCGAAGGGTATTTGCAGAGACGCAGAGAAGTATCAAGAGGTATTGAATTATTGGGTGAAACCGCGACTTCAACTTTGAGAAACCTCGTATCTATACCAGTAGTCGGAAGCATTGCAGCAGGTGAACCACTACCCTTAGCAAATACCGAGCAATGGAATGATACTGACTTTGACAATGTAGATTTGCCGCCTTTTCTGACTAAAGGAAAAGAAAATGTGTTCGCACTCCGTGTCAAAGGTGAATCGATGGTTGATGCCTTGGTGGGAGATGGTGACCTTGTTTTGTTGGAATCAATAGAGCAACCTCAGAATGGAGACATGGTGGCCGCTTGGTTGAAGGACAGGGAAGAAGCAACGTTGAAACACTTCTATCTTGAAGGTGACAAAGTAAAATTGGTTCCTGCGAATTCATACATGCAGCCCATTACTGTTGCAGCTGCCAATGTGTCGGTGAGGGGACGAGTAGTTGGAGTGGTCAGAACGATGTAACTTAGTCTATTTTATAAATTACCTTGAAAAGGCCGGCACTTTCTGCCGGCCCTTTCTATTAGGCGTATAATTCTATTAGGTTGACGCTTAGTTTCAAATATGGTGAGCAAAGGAATGGTTGATCAACAAGGCGTAACTTCCATAACTATTCCAGTTGTTGGAATGACATGTGCTGCTTGTGTATCACATGTGGGAGAAGCTCTCGAAAGCTTACCGCAAATTGAGAGAGCTGTGGTAAACCTGGCTACGGAAAAGGCTACAATACACATCCCAAATGGGGACATGGAGAAAGAAGATGTCAGATCTGCAATTGAAAACGCTGGATACAAGGTAGGAACTGAATCAATAACGCTGTCTATTGAAGGGATGACCTGCGCTGCATGTGTATCGCAAATTGAAACCTCCATATCAGAATTAGACGGCGTGGAAGAAGCATTCGTAAATCTGGCTTCTGAAACAGCTAAGATTAAATATGTTCCAGGATTGGAATCAATTTCATCCATTAGAAGAGCAATAAGCAGTGCTGGCTATTCATCGTCGTATGTGGATAAGGAAGAGTTCGGATATGCATCCACCGAGAGGGCGCAAAGACTCATAATTCAGCAGGCTATTGTAAGTCTCTTAGGAGCAGGGTTTATCATGTTTGCGATGATCCCTAACGTTGTGTCATTGATTCCTTTTGATTATCAATATCTAGCTTTTATAATAGCCAGCATTATACAGTTCTGGGCCGGTTCTCAGTTTTATACAAGTGCTTGGAATGCTGCCAAACACCGAACCACGAATATGAATACTTTGATCGCAGTTGGAACTTCAACTGCGTACTTATATAGTGCATTCGTAGCTATAAGTGATTTTCTTGGTATAAATGACAGCTTTAATGAAACTCATTTTGGGACTTCCTGCGCAATAATTGGGATGGTTTTATTTGGACGGTATTTGGAATCGAAATCACGGAGGCGGGCGACTGATTCCATCAAATCCCTGATCGAAATGGCACCCAAAATGGCAACCATCATTCAAGATACTGAATTAAAAACAATTCCTGTTGATGATCTTGTAATTGGCAATGTTGTAGTTGTTAAACCAGGAGAAGTTATTCCAGTAGATGGTTCAATAATTGAAGGATTTTCGGAAGTAGATGAATCTTCTCTTACTGGCGAAAGTATCCCATCCGTAAAGAAAATTGGCGACTCTGTTTTTACCTCCACTGTTAACGGTACAGGCAACATAAAAATAGTGGCAGAGGCCCTTTCTGAAAACACTGTTTACTCAAAGATAATTTCTTTGATTGAGGATACACAAGCATCAAAGGCACCAATTCAACGTATTGCTGACAAGTTGGCAGCATTGTTGGTACCAATAATTATATGTGTATCATCTTTGACGTTTTTTATATGGATGCTTTTTGGCCCAGCTCCTGAACACTCTTACGCAATAATGGCTGCAGTAGCCGTACTTGTAATTGCTTGCCCATGCGCCATGGGTTTAGCCACTCCGATAGCAATAATGGTAGGAAGTGGAAAAGGTGCTGAGAACGGTATTCTATACAGGGACGCTCTAGCAATAGAGACTCTACAAACAATCGAGGTTGTAATTTTCGACAAGACAGGGACTCTTACTAATGGTGAGCCAAAAGTTAGTTACATAAATCCCTCGTCAGATTTTAAAGAAAGTGAGATTCTAAAATATGCTGGATCTGTAGAGAAAAATTCGGAACATGTTTTAGCAAGAGCTATTGTTTCTGAATGTGCTTCCAAAAACATTGAACCGTACGACATTGACCAATTCCAAGTTTTCCCTGGTTTAGGAGCTTCAGCAACGACTGATAAGAAGGAAATTTTAGTGGGAAATAAACTTTTCCTTGAAACTCGTGGGGTAGAAGTTTCTCAGAATCCAAACCCCGGTCGGTTTGGAGAAATTCACGTCTCAGTTGAAGGAGAATACGCGGGTTCCATTTTGGTTTCGGATACTATCCGAGATGATGCGAAAGAAACTATAAATCGACTTCAAAGTATGCACTTAGACTTGGTGTTGCTGAGTGGTGATGCAAAAGAAGTCGTTGAAACCGTGGCTGACGAACTGAGTATAAGAGACCATAGATCCAATTTTCTTCCTCAAGACAAAGCGGAATATATATCAAAACTTCAAGAGAACGGAAAGAAAGTATGTATGGTTGGGGACGGAATAAACGATGCACCGGCTCTTACTCAGGCAGATCTGAGCATAGCCATGGGTAACGGCACTGATGTTGCTATTGAATCAGCTCAGATCACTATACTGGGTAACAGATTGTCTTCAGTGGCCAAATCAATACAATTGAGTAAATCTTGTATCAAAACGATAAAACAGAATCTCTTCTGGGCTTTTGCTTACAATATATTGTTGGTTCCAGTAGCAGCAGGCATCTTGTATCCTTTATTTGCTTTACAAGCGGTACCAGAATTCCTATCACCTCTGATAGGGGATAGAGGATTCTTAAACCCAGTGGTAGCAGCTGCGGCAATGGGTATAAGCTCAATAACAGTGGTATTAAATGCCCTTCGCCTGAAAAATAGTAATTTATAAGCATTGAGAGGTTCCACGATGAAAATCCCTTTATTTTCAAAGCCCAGAAAAGAAGCTATAGATCCTGTGTGCCATATGTCCGTCAATGCAGAAAATCCCAATGGAGGGTCCTACGATTACAAAGGAAACTCTTATTATTTTTGTGCCCCTGGTTGCAAGATAGCATTTCAAAAAGATCCGGAAGGATACTTATCAGGAGACAAAAAAATAGATATGTAATGCGGTGAGTTGATTAACTTGGATCTAATTCACCCCTAGCAGGCAAGCTCAACCATATCTATAATTACACTTCTTAAAATGCCGAAGTGGCGGAATGGTAGACGCGGCGGTCTCAAAAACCGTTGAGGTAACACTCGTGCGAGTTCGACTCTCGCCTTCGGCACCATGATATTTCCTATCGAACTACAAGAATATCTGGTCTCTGACGAAATCGGGTAAATCCGCGTGGGCTCCTTTATGCCCAGCCACAGCGGCGCCGGCCTGACATCCAACTTTAAGGACGTTCATTGCTGGGATTCCCAATAAAATACCCATTGCAAAACCTGCGCTAAATGCATCTCCAGCTCCCGTCGGATCTATCTCCGTTATTTTATTGGGTCGATATAGAAACCCCTGTCCATCAAAGAAAAATCTGGCTCCTTCATACCCCATAGTGATCGCCAAATGAGATAAATTGAAGTAATTCATAAAAGCAAAGGGGTCTTTCATTGAAATAAAGCTCTTAATTTCTTGCCATTCCTCTAGATTTACTTTGACTATATCTGCCATTTGCAGGGAATTGAAAATTATCTCTTTTGAGTAAAAAGGATGTCGAAGGTTCAAATCTAGGAAAATTCTTGTATTAGAGCTTGTGAGTAAGGCAGGGAGCTTCCCACGATTGAAAGAGCTTGTTTGAGCCAAGGTACCTACATATAGTAAATCATAAATACCTGCTTCCAGTTCAGGGATTTCTATGTGGTTCCAGGCAGCGGGGTATGTAATATTGAATTTCCCATCTGAATTCACAATAGCAGTTCCAGTACTCTCTTTGGAGAAATGAATATGACTGTCAATCCCGTAATTTTCTATGATTGATACAGCTTTTGATCCCAAAACATCGTTTCCTACCGCACTTATAAGGGTAGCTTCTCCACCCAATTGATTTACAAACCAAGCGAAATTTAAAGGGGCCCCACCTAAATAAGGTTTACCCTCAACCAAATCGAAAATTATTTCACCATAAGTGAGAATTCTAGGTTTTACCACAACCGTCTCTTTTATTGCTTTACAGAACAGTGTAATTTATATACCTCTTAGTCACTATTCAAGGTAGTATATTGGCGGAGAATATTATGCCGGTAAGAATGCTTAGAGAATTTTTCCTTCTAGAGTCCGCAGGAGGAATACTTTTAGTTATAGCTGCAGTCATTGCTATTCTGATTGTCAACTCCCCGTTAGAAAATTATTACAATGATATTTTGCATGCTCCGGTGTTAATCCAGCTAGGAAATTTTTCCATAGACAAAGATTTCCACCATTGGATAAACGATGGATTGATGGCTATCTTCTTCCTACTGGTAAGTTTAGAAATAAAAAGAGAAGTACTCGATGGGCAATTATCAAGTCGGTCTCAAATAAGCTTACCGGCAATTGCTGCGCTCGGTGGATTAATTGTTCCTTCACTGATTTACATATTCTTTAATTGGGGTGACTCAGCCACCATACAGGGCTGGGCTATTCCAGCGGCAACGGACATAGCGTTTGCACTTGGCGTATTGACACTTTTGGGAAGTAGAGTTCCAGAATCCCTTAAATTAACGTTAGTATCTATTGCGATAATTGACGATCTTGCAGCAATACTCATAATAGCTGTCTTTTATACTGATAGCCTAGCTTTATTGCCTTTGGGAGCTTCCCTAATATGTATATTGATTCTCATGGCACTCAACAGAAGGAAAGTCACTGAATTATCTCCCTACATGGTCACCGGCACCTTGCTTTGGGTCTGTGTTTTAAAATCAGGTCTTCATGCCACACTGGCCGGAGTCATCGTGGCAATGTTTATTCCAGCCAGAGGTAAGAACGACCCTGTAGCCAAAGAACGTATATCGGAGTCAGTGACATTAGTTGAAACAGGTGACAACACGGGTGTGTTTCGGGGTTCCATTGATGACAGGTTGTTTGTAGAGCTAGTGGATGCTGACCTTAATAGTAGTGCTACCGAGGTAAATACGGGTGAAGTAAACATTACTACACCAACCGATCAGGACCCCCTATATCGTTTGGAACATGGCTTACATATGTGGGTGGCCTTTTTAATTTTGCCCCTATTTGCTCTGGCTAATGCAGGAGTATCTCTTAAGGGACTGAATCTAGATTTTTTCGTAGAACCAGTGACACTAGGGGTGGGATTAGGTCTACTTTTGGGTAAGCCGATTGGAGTAATGCTTTTTACCTATTTAGCTAGCATTTTAAATGTATGCTCACTTCCAACGGATATAGAATGGAAACAATATTTTGGCCTAGCTCTCCTCGCGGGAATAGGATTTACGATGAGCCTATTTATTGGTGGGCTAGCTTTTGATGACGAGAATTTCCAAACTTTCGTTCGATTAGGAGTTATAACAGCGTCATTAATATCGGGGATTCTTGGATATTTCACATTAAGAATTAGCAGTGCAAACCGAATCGATATTTGATTTCTAGTCTTTTGATAAAACGTTTACTTCCCCCTTGTGTAAGGGTTTTTGAAATCAATCGTTGTCAATGGAGCCAGCAAACGCATATTTCCTATTCAACTACCCTAAAAACCGCTAACACATCTTAATATTAAATTTCAACTCCTTTGACAGCGAAATGTTTCTGTGGGATTATTCAAACCTGTGAAATAATAAACATTCACCGTAATTGTTAGTGCAATGGTAATCATCAAAAAGTATGATAATCCATAATCATTGCATAGCTAGGAGGAACACTTATGTTTAAGTGGAAGAAGATAGTTAATACAAAGGCTTTGGTCAGCCTGTCAGTAGCCGGATTACTAGCTGCTGGCATCGCATGCGGTTCATCAGACGATGATGCTGCTCCTGCTGCTGCTCCTGCTGCTGCTCCTGCCGCTGCTCCTGCCGCTGCTCCTGCCGCTGCTTCGTCAGCTGCACCAGTGGAACAGGTGAGCACTACCATTACAGTTGCCTTTGACAACGTTGGAACCCCTCAGTTTAGAAACGTGAAAGGCACATGGCCTGACGTTCTGTTCCACGGGTTCTTTGGTTTCCAAGAACCTTTGCTTGGTTGGGAACCTACTTTTGACGATCAAGGAAACCCAATTAGGGACACTGGAGAAGCTTGTCACGCTCCATATGTGGCAGATTCATGGGAATGGATACTCCCTGCCAAAGACGGCGGTGAGGACATAACTATGGACGGTAAAAAGCAAGACAAAATGGATCTTGTTGACTTAAGCGATATAGAAAAACAAGGTAAAATCAGAGTCCATGTACATGAGGGTATAGATTTCTATAGAGTCGTGGATGGCGATATGGTCAAAATTGGCCCTCTGACAGCTGAAGACGTGGCATGGTCGTTCAACGATGCAGGTGCTGAAGACATTAGCTCTGCCCACTCAAACTCCTCACAGGCTTATGAGTATTATCAGCCTTGGTCAGCTGTTGACACATACATTGCTGAGGCACCAAACCGAGCTTTCGTAGCTGACGGATTACAAGACGCTTCATCAATATGTCAGGATGCAATTTGGATGCAGTCCAAGACTCTTCACGATGAATTAGGTGACACATTTGGTGTACCTCACGGGTCTGGTCCTTTCGTTGTTAGCGAATGGTTGCCAGCAGAGAGGATCGAGGCTATTTCTCGAGTAGACCACTGGAAAAATTCGCCTCAGTTCGACAAAATTGTTTTCCTACAGGCGAACGAAGCTCAACAGCGATCAGCAATGCTTCAAACAGGAGCTGCTGACATCGCTATGGCCTCTATTCAAGACGTTGGACGACTTGAAAAAGAAGGGTTCGCATTTAACGAAGGATTAGATGCCATCAATGGTAATTTCTACTACTTCGCTGGAAATCTGTGGTCATTTGCATACCCTGAAAACTCAAAGCTTGGTGACGATGATTTGTCTGGTAACCCAGTGATGAGACAGGGATTCATTCCTACGGATAAATTCCCATGGATCGGTGACCCAAGGTTAGAATGTGTTGGTATTGATAGGTCAGACCCAGCAATACAGGATACTCCTGGAGCTGGTTGCGAAATGACTAACTTTGACTACACGTTTGATGGATCAGATTCTAAATTTACAGCTGATTCAGTCGGTTTCGATTACACCGACACAGATAAGTTCTCTTATGAAACTCCGTCTATGTTGAAGGCGAAGGCGTTCAGAAAAGCCCTTGCATACTCAATTGACAGAGAATTGATAGCTGCTTCTGTGACAGGTGGATATGGCGGTGCAGTGTACGGAAGCTCACAGCCTGGCATGGACCTACACCAGCTTCATCCTGAATACAACGAGGCCTGGAACTATGCGTTTGATCCAGAAAAGGCAAAAGCATTCCTAGCTGAGTCCGGTGTTCAGCCTGGATTTGAGTTTGAATTCTTCTGCTCACAAGGAAATGGAACATCCCTAGAAGTTTGCGAAGCTGTCGTAGGACAGTGGAAAGAGAATCTTGGGCTTGCGCCTTTCATTGATAGTACTCAATATTCCTCACGCCGACCTACAATGTTGGGTAGACAAATCCACGTGCCGTGGATGACAAGGTGGGGAGCTACCAGTAAGCACGGGCGACTTGGTTCAGGTGGTGGAACATATGGTGGTGGTAAGTGGCCTCTACCTGCTGGTGGATGGAACCCTGGACTGGAAGACAATCAGTTCTGGCAGTTCAGAGAAGACACCAGAGTCATGAAGAAAGCTTCTCCTGAGCAATTAGCAAGGAGAGCGGAAATAAATGCTTGGGCTCATGACATGACACTAGCTACAGGTACGGTTGAGGTACCGGTTCTAATCGGTTACAACCCAGATACTGTTGCACAGTGGGACTTAGCCCCATACGAGCTTCCTAACTCGTTTGACACAATAGTCCCTGCCGCAAGGTAGTTCGTTAAGAAATTAGGATAGTGAATCGGCGTGTCACTCCATCAGGAGGGCACGTCGACTCACTATCCCTGCATACAGGTGGTCCGCCCCCCCATAAAAAGTGGGTCACTGTTGACGTAAACAGAACAGCATACAACCACGGAAGTTGCGCGAATGAAAACATTCATAATCAGACGGTTCATATTCTTGATAATGGCAATTTTGGCAGCTACTTTAATTGTTTTTGCCTTGTCACGACTTCAAGGAGATCCTAGGAATGTAATGCTCAATGTAGGCTACGTATCGCCAGAACAATGGGAAGCTTGGGGTGAGGAATTTCACTTGGACAAACCTATGGTGGTCCAGTATTTCATATGGGTAGGTAAAGGATTTTTCCAAGGTGATTTTGGAGAATCTCTTAAGACTGGAAAACCTGTTTTTGACATGGTAAAAGGATTTGCTCCAGCAAGTCTTCAACTTGGCTTTGCGGCTACATTGTTTGTTCTACTTACTGGTATTCCTATAGGTGTGCTATCTGCTGTAAAAAGAGGTACATTTATCGACGCGATTGGTCGAACATTTGCGGTATTTGGCCAAGCATTGCCTCCGTTTTGGTTAGGAATCATGCTTATACTAGTGTTTTCGGTCAATTTGGATTGGCTTCCGTCGGGAACAAGAGGCCATGACGCATCTGGATTTTTTCAAAAGCTCCAATACTACATTATGCCTGCTGTTACGCTTGGCTGGTTAGCTTCAGCAGGGCTAATGCGTCTCGTAAGATCTTCAATGCTTGATGTTCTTGATTCAGAATATATAAAGTTGGCGAGAGCGAAGGGGGTAGATAACCGCAGTGTGATATGGAGACATGCTTTTCAAAATGCTTTAATCCCGCCGCTTACTTTTTCGGCTCTAATACTTGTAGGTTTCATAGGCGGAACAGTCGTAACTGAGACCGTCTTTGCATGGCCAGGATTGGGACAGATGACTTATACAGCAATTTTAAACAATGACTTCCCTCTAATGACTGGAGCGGTTTTGGTTTTCACAGTTGTATATGTTTTTGCTGTTTTTTTGATCGACATCCTATACGCAGTGATCGATCCAAGAATTAGATACACATAAGGAATAGATTTGACTACTTCAACGGATCAGATGACTCTAGCAGAGCTAGAGAAAGCAACTCAACAATCAACGATAGGGCGCTGGCTTTATGTATTACGACGCTGGCCTCTTATCCCTTTCTTTATTCTTGGAATTCTAACGCTATGTGCTGTTTTCTCGCCATGGATAGCGCCGTATGAACCAGAAAAAGACCAGTTGAGGGCTGTCTTAGCCATGCCGTTTTGGTCCGAGCCTTGTGAAGAAGGTCAAATATCCAATAAATTTTTGCCTTGTAACACTAACGGGATTGCCTTAGGTAGAGATGAAAAGGTCTACCATTTCATCTTAGGAGCCGATCAGTTAGGTCGAGATTTATTAAGTCGTATCATCTATGGTGCACGTCTTTCATTAAGCTTAGCCGCAGTAGCAATTATGATTGGGACAATTTTTGGAACAACAGTAGGATTAGTTGCCGGCTATTATGGTGGAATGATTGATGAAATTATCATGCGTATAGTTGATGTTTTTAATGCGATCCCATATTTATTATTGGCGATCGCTTTAGTTTTCGTTCTAGGGCAAAGTTTTGCCGTTGTGGCTTTTGTGCTTGCTCTCGGAGCATGGGCAGGTATAGCGAGGCTTGTAAGAGGTCAGACACTGCAAGTCCGACACTTCGATTATATATCGCTCGCAAGAGTCGCCGGAGCTTCTACTCCCCGTATCATGTTGAGACACTTGTTACCAGCTGTAGGTAATACCGTGGTTGTAGCAACGACACTTCAAGTAGGGAGCACTATCTTGTCGGAAAGTATTTTGTCGTTTCTTGGAGCCGGTGTTCCGCCACCAACTCCTTCATGGGGAGCTGATATTTCTAACGGAAGGGAATATCTTGGATCCGCTTGGTGGGTAGCCTTTTTCCCTGGTATGGCAATATTTCTTACTGTCTTGTCCTTTAATTTCGTAGGAGATTGGCTGCGAGATCGTTGGGATCCAAGACTACGACAAATATAGTCATATAGAACTGGGAAAAACTTTTCTATGCTTCTGGATAGGTGGGCTTCAATAAATTGAGATATTGTTTAAGTTGTAGTTGCAATGGCCCCCTATGGTTGAGATTGAAATTTACGATACTAACCAATAATGAAAAGGGAAACTTAATTGATTAAGTGGGTTCTAGTTCTCATACTGGGGGTTGCGGTCATTCTGGTTGGTTCTGCTGGCAGAATACCTTTTACTGAAAAAAGCCTTGCTCTGTCTGAGGAAACCCAGCAAAAAGCTGCTGAAGCATATACTCCCATACTCTCCCGATCTGAGGCTCTTTCAAGGGTAAAGACATGGATCTCTGAGAATTGTGCAAATGGTCCAAAGTATTTATTGAATAAGAATAAGTTCGACGCAACTTGGATGAGGATGCCGAGGACCAACGATCATCATTTACGTGGCTACAACGAATGGACTATAAACGACCAGGCATCAGGAGCTATGTGGAGATTTTATGAAGACACAGGAGAGGTTATCACGGCTAAAGGCGACTGTTAACTGGCCGCTAAATCTCTTTGTGAATCACTGACCGAATACTAAAGATATGGCGGGCTCTGCCATTTTTAATAGTAGCCTTGGTTTGTGTAATGATATTCGGCCAAAGTACTACTTTATTATTATCGCTTATGGTTCTTTTGGCCTGGCATCGTTTTGGCAGGGTAATAAGAATTCAAACTCTGACTATAAAAAACCAACCATACGCTGATCTCGCCAGAGTCGCAGGAACATCCTTTTCAAGAATCCTTATCCGCCACATCCTTCCAGGTGTTATTATCACCGCAGTGGTGATAGCCACGTTGAGCGTTGGATCTCTAATTCTAGCTGAAGCCGCATTAAGCTTTCTAGGAGCTTGTGTGCCAGCTCCAACCCCTGCTTAGGGAATAATGGTGGCCTGCAATATTCCCCTGAATGTCAATCTTTCTCGTCGTCCTATCTCTGAGCTTCATGGGAGACTGGCTCCGAGATAAGTTGGACCCTAGGCTCTGACAACTTTAATTGAAAACGATCGTGACTTAAATTAAAGGGAGATTACCTGATCGGGAGGATTTGGAGCCAAGGCCGCATACAAATCAGGAAAACATCCGACCGTCACACCGTCCACTGTACCGTTTGGCTCCGCTCTGCCCGCTTCTCCAGTAGCAAGCTCTCTTTGGATGGCACACTGATCGCACATCATCAGAAGAATTCCCTTTTTCTTTGCTATGTCAGCCAATCTTTCACCTTTGGGATCACCCTTTCTGAGCATATATGTGTTGTCATCAAAAAAGAATATTCCTAAGACATCCACCCCATGCCTGTCTTCTTCTAATTGAGGCAAGATCATTGTTCCAACCTTGTAATTGGCAGCATTTGGAGTATTTAAAATATAAGCAACTTTCATATTAGTATCCTCTTTAATTTTTGAATATATATAAGCAATATAACTCAATTTTCTTTAAGTTTGTCTCGACAAAATGTCTTTTAATCTACATGAAGCTTATTTGTTTTAACATTTATGTTGCGCGAAAAATAAATAATGTTGCTGAAGTAAAGGATAAAGAGTCAAAAAATGGATATAATGTTGCGTAATGATTTAATGGTTACTATTTCTATTTATAAACCCAAACATTTTTAGACTAAATCTAATCTGTTTTATGACAGCCAAAACATTGCTGTAAACATGCAGTTAAAAATTTCTATATACTGCCTCTGATCACTTAGCTGAAAGGGGGTAAATAGCGATGGATAAAGCTCTTCAAGGAATCAGAATTTTGGATTTAACCCAATACGAAGCTGGACCTTCTTGCACCCAAGTGTTGGGATGGTTAGGGGCGGATGTAATTAAAGTGGAACAACCTGGAAAAGGGGATCCTGGTCGTTCTGTACAGCTTTCGGAACCCCAAAGAACCTCTCCATATTTTTTAAATTTTAATAGTAACAAGAGAAGTGTTACTTTGGATTTGAAAAATGAGGCTCATAGGGAAGTGTTTGTAGATTTGGTAGTGGAATGTGATGTATTGGTTGAAAATTTTGCCTCGGGTGTTTTAGAAAGATTAGGTTATACATACGAACGCCTCTCTGACATCAATCCAAGAATTATTTTTGCACGGTTGAAAGGCTTTGGAACATATGGGCCTTACAGTGAATTTAAGAGTTTTGATCCAGTGGCTCAAGCAGCGGGTGGTGCTATGGCAGTAACAGGTGTGCCTGGCGGGCCACCATTGAAGCCAGGTCCCAACATAGGTGATAGCGGTACCGGTTTGCATGGTGTGATAGGGATACTTGCAGCCATCATACAAAGGCAAACCACTGGCAAAGGTCAAGTAGTTGAGGTTTCTATGCAAGACGCTGTGGTTAGTCTCTCTCGGGCCTCCATGAGTGTTTTTAGTGATACTGGTGAACCTCCGGCTAGAAGAGGCCCCAGAACTCCGGGCAGAGCGGGAGCTGGTGTATATAAATGCGCACCGGGCGGTCCCGATGATTACGTTTACATTTTGGCTATGTCGCAGAGAAGGAATATTTGGGAAGATTTCATGAATGCAATAGGTAGAGAAGATCTATGTGAATCTGAAATTTTTGATGACCCCGCAAAAAATTCGGAAGAGATAGATTCTATAATCGAAGATTGGACCAGCCAAAATTCAAAGGAAGAGGCTATGGCAATTTTGGGGGCGGCTGGAATCCCATGTGGAGCAGTGTTAAATGCGAAAGATATATATACCAATGAACATCTGAACCAAAGGGACATGATCGTCGGAATTAAGCATCCAGATCGTGGAGAATTTCGGGTCTTGGGTTGTCCTATAAAACTATCAGATTCGGTTGCAGAGATTGCCAGTCCTCCGCTTTTGGGACAACATACTGAGGAGATTCTTTCTGACGTGTTGGGTTACACCAAGGCGAAGATCAAATCAGTATTAGAATAGAATTTTATTTAGGTAATTTACCCATTTCTTGGAGGGTTTTCTTTACCACTTTGATAGATGAGACCGCCGCTGGTACCCCAGCATATGCGGAAGCATGAATTAACAAAGCCACTATTTCTTCAGGCGTGACGCCGTTATTTATGGCTCCTCTTGTATGCAGGGCGATTTCACCTTCCGCTCGTAGTGCGACGAGTACAGAAAGAGTTATAAGACTTTTTGTTTTTTTATCTAACGGGCCCCTTGTCCACACTCCCCCCCAAGCATTTTCAGTTATAAATTCTTGGAAAGGTTTATCAAAATCAGTTGCTCTAGCGAACGAATCCTCCACATATTCATTTCCTAAAACCGATTTTCGCATTTCTAAACCTTGATCAAATTGACTAGACATTATGTAAACTTCTCCGTTTGTGACATTTGTATTTTTGTATCGGTCATAATTTTATTTACCTTCTTTGATAAAGTCGGCAATTCTTTCAGCCATAGTCATCACTGTTACGTTGATGTTCGCTCTTACACACTCAGGCATTATTGAGGCATCTACTACTCTGAGATTTTTGACTCCGTGGACCTTGCCAGTTTGGCTGACTACCGAATATGGGTCTGATGTAGGTCCCATTTTGTTGGTGCAGGATATATGGTGCCCGGTGGTTACTTCTTTCATTAACCAAGAATCTAAAGACCTATCAGATGCCAGATCTGAATCTACAGGTGTTAAACGTTCGTCGATCATGGAGGACATATCTGGATGGGTTTCCAAATCCACCAACATTCTTACTCCATCACGGAAACGCCTTTTATCTTCTTCTTCCGTAAGGTAATTATAATCAAGGTATGGTTGATCCCTGTAATCATTGGAGTTAAGTTTTACCTCGCCCTTGCCTTTTGCAAGATTTATACATAAGTTAGTTTGTATTCCGATTGGTTCTGTTCTTAAACCTCCTCTTTCGGGCCTATCGCTTGCGACGGCCATCATGTAGACAATCATGTCATTATCAAGATCTGATCCATCTGCTGTATATCTGAGAGTGAGTTGAATTCTGGGGCCTAATGCGTCCAAATCCACTTCAGGCTTCGTCTTCCAAGTTACGTATACCATTGGATGATCAGCTAAGTTTTGTCCGACGCCTGGTGAATCTTTGATGGTGTTAATTCCATGGTGACTAAGGTGATTTTTGGGTCCCACTCCCGACAACATAAGTATTTGAGGTGAGACAACAGCTCCTGCACTGAGAATTATCTCTTCCCCTTCAACTGTAAAGGTATCGTTTCCAGAAACTACTTCAACCCCTGTAGCTATAGGTTCTTTACCCGAGGTATCAAACACGATTTTCTTTACTAATACCTCCGGCCTGATAGTTAGATTTAATCTGTGCCTTGATAGTCCTAAATAACCTAAAGCCGTGGACCACCTTATTCCATTTGGATTATTCAATGGTAAAGGGCCGACTCCTGTTGTCCCTGGCGCGTTTGCATCTTCGCATGCAGGGAAGCCAGCGTCGAGGCAGGCTTGTTCAAAAGCATTGCTTGCTGGAAGCCACGTATCTCTAGGGAAACGATGGCAAATGATAGGTCCATCGGAGCCGTGAAAATCACCTGGGTTATCCTGATATGTAGTGTCGGTTTCCACCTTGTTGAAATATGGCACTAATTGTTGGTAGTCCCATAAATCATTGCCCATATCAGACCAGTTGTCGTAGTCTTGAGGTATCCCTCTAAGGAATATTTGGCCGTTAATAGCACTCGATCCGCCAGTAACTTTCCCTCTAGGCACAGATATTTCTGCGTCATCTGTTCCTCTGGCCATATATTGCCAATTATGGTCACTAGTGGATATCTCCGTTCCAGTGGCATAGCCATATTTGACCTCCTCTGGAAGACTTTCAAGATCCGGGTAGTCGGGTCCAGCTTCTAATAAAAGTACTGATTTACTGGGATCTTCGCTCAATCGGGTTGCTAGTATAGATCCAGCTGAACCTGCTCCGATTATTATTGTGTCGTATTTCATTTTTAACGACTCCTTGGATCAAAATGGCTAATTTGCATCTTTTGAATTTTAACTTTATTCATCTATGAATTTTTTGAGCGCGTCTGGATCAATTTCTAAACCATGTCCCGGTCTTTCTGGTAAGGAAATCACTCCGTCTTTAGGCAAGACTGGCTCCTTGTATAGCTTGGATACTTCTTCTGCCGGACCAGTAAACTCTTCTGAAAATTCGTGCGGCCGTACAGCATTGGTTACGGTGGAGTAGAGGTGTAAACTAGCCATGGAGTTTGCTCCGACACTTGGGCTGTGCGGCATAACAATTTTGTTGTGAATGACAGCTAGTTCATAAACTCTCATCATTTCTGACAATCCACCGACGTTTAATACATCTGGTTGCAATATGTCGGGATTGCCAAGTGAAATCAGGTCTCGGAATCTCCACGATGAAATTTCTTGTTCTCCAGTAGAAACAGCACAATCAAGAGCGTCGACTACTTGCTTCAATCCGGGAAAATCATATTGAGGTAGAGGTTCCTCAAAATGGAAGATACCCAGCTCTTCAAATCTCCTTCCTTGTTCTATTGCGGTTGGGACAGAATATCCACAGTTTGCGTCAAATGCTAATGTGCAGTCATCTGGTAACCATTCACGGCATTTTTGAAAAATAGCGAGGTCCTTTTTGGGATTTGAATCCTGTCTGTAATCCCTCCAATCCATTCTCACCTTAAAAGCTCGGTAACCCTTGTCATAACCTTCTTGCACCTCTTCCAACATCTCTTCTGGGCTTTTACTCCAGCCATTACCTCTACTCCAGTAAAGAGGAATGTCGGTTCTTCTCGCGCCGCCTAAAAGTTGATATATAGGTAGATTGGCAGCCTTACCTGCTATGTCCCAGAGTGCAACATCCACTGAGCCTACAATTTGGGAGGGAAAGCGAGTTGCTTGCTGACCTTCGCCCAAAGCAAGTAATTCCCATATTTTTCTAGGTCGGGTTGGGTCGGCGCCAATAAGTAGTGGCTTTATTAACTCTTCTAGATACGCTCTCACAACGGTCAGATTTCTACCGGCTTCCGAAATTCCGGTTATTCCTTCGTCAGTGTGTACTTGTAAGAGAAGACGGCCAGGTCTCCCCACGAAGGGTCTGGCATTCTCCCCCTGAGGTGCTCGGATTCGATTTACTGTAATGTCAGTGATTTTCAAGTTAGTCTCCTTTGTAAATCATTTCTTTTTCTTAATCAAAAGGACAGCAGCAGCGGTCGAAATTAGTCCGAAGGCAGACCCTACTGCGATTTTTATTGTATGTTTTCTCGCTGATTTATATATTGGAGAAAGTTTATTTCTTATAGATAAAGAAGTTTCTTTTCCTGATTCAACAGCATTTTGCATATATTTTATTTTCGAATCTATTAGATTTTCACCATCTGGGCTATTAGGAAAATCAATATTGCTAATGATGGTATTAGCCTCTTTTGATAAAAGTTGAGGGTTAGAAGAAAATTCTTCCCAAACGGCCAATTCCATTCGACTACCTTTTTGCATCCCTGAAGGTTCTTCTGGGTCTAAGGTGGCGAATTTTCGAAGTTTAAGTGCGACAGCATCAGGATTTCGAAATTTTACTGGGTCTGGAGTAGTTTCAGGATCGGTCAGATGTCTTAAATATTGGCTTAATTCTTGAGCCTCTGGACTATTTTCACGTACTCGACCATGGTTCAGGTACGTATGAAGAGCGAGTATCGTCTCTTCTCTACTCCACGGAGGTATTTTTACCATGTCTGTGATCCTTCGTTATTCTATCGACTGGAAAGTTACATAAAGTTGAAAAATTGTGCAAATTTAGTTCCTGAATTTTATTAGGTTATACTTCTCTCAAGAGTCAAAATGCATAAATGAGTCAAAAAGTCATAAAAGAAACCCCCAAAACGCTAATTTCCTCGTACGATCTTAAAAAAATTGTCGAAGATTCAGTCACTAGTCAATATGTCAGTTTAGACATAGAAGGAAATGGGTTTTTTAGATACCCGGAATTTGTTTGTTTAATTCAAATTTGTATAGGCAAAGATATATACCTAATTGACCCTCTAGCAATACACGACCTTTCTGTACTTGGTGATATCTTCGCTGATCATAATATTACGAAAATTCTTCATGCTGGTGATTATGATATTCGAAGTCTGAATAGAGACTACGGATTTTCATTTTCCAATGTTTTTGATACTAGTTTGGGTGCAGCCCTATTAGGATCCAAGAAATTAGGTCTTGATTCGGTTTTGAAAGAATATATCGACGCTGAGGTTACTAAAGATAAGAAGCTTCAAAGGAGCGACTGGACTATTCGACCACTTAGTAAGGAAGCGCGAATATATGCTGCTGATGACGTTAGGTATTTGCATGGTGCAATGCAAGTCATAGAGGAAAGACTTGACAGTCTAGGTAGGCTTTCATGGTTGAGAGAGGAATGTGAAAGACTGCAACAAGTGAAATTTAATGCTAAAGACGAAGATACTGCATTCCTGGATGTCAAAGGTAGCAAAAATTTAGATGGTAGTTCCTTGTCTGTCCTTCAGTCGTTGTATGCAGTCAGAGAAGATGAAGCCATCGGTAAAGACCGTCCACCATTTAAGATTGTTGGCGATTCAGTTTTGGTAGCCATAGCTAAAAACCCATATTCTGACTACTCAGAAATTAAAGGAATAGGTGCTTGGGGACGCCCAGGAGTATCTAAACGCATCAGGAAGATAGTGACTGATGCTCTTGCTCGGGAACCTGTGGAAAGGCCGGTAAGTAAGGTCACCCGGAAAAAGGCCATGTCCAATAAAGAAAGGGAAAATGCCAATATTAGATTGAAAGAACTAAAGGAATGGAGAAAGGCCATTGGCCAAGAACTTGATGTAGATCCAAGCTTATTGTGGCCTACAAATAGTTTGAACAGACTTTCTAGAGATCCTAATACCTTTGAAACAGAGATTTTTGAACCTGAAGTAAGAAGTTGGCAACGGTTCGAATTTGGAAATAAATTAGAAGAAAAGCTATCGTCTTTCCAATAATTAGAATCGTAATAATTGAAGAGGTGGCTGTATGGAATTTTCGATATCGTGGTTGATAATAGTTGTTTTATTAGGTTGTTTGAGCCTTCTGGGAAGAATATGTTTTAGGATGAGATCTTCATTAGCTGAATTGAAATCTCAAATTAGGAGTCAATCCACTAGGTATGGCCAGATAACTGAACAATTTTTACCGCTGGTGGAATCTTACCCTTGGGATAGTAAACAGTTTAGGTTTTTAGGTAGTCCGATTGACGGCATTCAGTTTGAGGAAGACAGGATAATTCTTGTCGAATTCAAATCCTCTTCTAGCCAAATGTCTGCTAGGCAAAGGAAAATAAAAAACTTAGTTGAACAAGGAAAAATCGACTTTGAATTAATTAGAGCCGGATAGAAAGTGAGAAAGGTATGAGTAACTTGTTTACCCCTATAACTATAAGGGGAGAAAAGATAAGAAATAGACTTTTTGTTGCCCCTATGTGTCAGTATTCTGTAAATCGAGAAGATGGTATGGCGACTGACTGGCATATGGTTCATTTAGGGACCAGAGCTGTGGGCGGAGCTGGTTTAGTTATGGCTGAGGCGACAGCTGTGTCGCCAGAAGGAAGGATTTCGCCTCAAGACCTAGGTATTTGGTCCGACAAACATGCATCTGTATTGGAACCAATAGTAAATTTCATTGATTCTCAAGGCGCAACACCCTCTATTCAACTAGCGCACGCTGGTAGGAAGGCTTCCCATAAAAGGCCTTGGGAAGGAAGTGATGTTTTAACAAAGGAGAACGGAGGTTGGGATATAGTTGGGCCGTCGTCTTTGGAATACGACGATGGCTGGATGGTTCCTGAGGAATTGTCTATAGAAGATATCGATTCGATAGTTTCCGATTTTTTTGCTTCTGCAGTTAGATCTGTTCAAGCTGGATTCAAGGTACTAGAGCTGCATCTGGCACATGGGTATTTAGCTTGTGAATTTATGTCGCCACTGTCCAATAATCGGAATGATAAATATGGTGGATCTTTAAAGAATAGATGCCGGTTTCCAATCGACATCGTTACCGCTGTTAGAAAAGCCATTCCTGATTCTATGCCCTTGTTGGTTAGAATATCTGCAACAGAATATATGACAGAAGGATGGTCGATTGAAGATTCTATAGAACTGTCGGGATGGTTCAAGGAGGAAGGAGTAGACATGATCGATTGTTCTTCTGGCGGGAATTCGGCAGATCAAGATTTAGAACCATATCCTGGGTATCAAGTGCCTTTTTCATCTGCTATTAAGAAGGAAGTTGATATATTAACTGGTGCAGTGGGGTTGATTACAGATCCTTATCAAGCTGAACAAACTCTTCGAAATGAAGATGCTGATGCTATTTTATTGGGAAGAGAACTACTAAGGAATCCATATTGGGCTTTAAATGCACAGGTCGAATTGGATGGTGAAGATTCTGTGTGGCCACCCCAATATGTAAGGGCTAGGCAATAATCAATTTAGAGTTTTTATTTAAACCATTTCTGGGCTAAAAAAATTATAATCCCGATGGCAAACCCTACAGCTGTGATTCCTATATCTCCCTTTATCAGACCTCCAGTAACGAGACCTAGAGACAAGGAAAATGCAGCGACTAGAATGAACCAACCTTTATTCAAAGACGATTCCCCTTTGTATTAAATGAATATAACGTTTATCTTAACCGTTAAAGTGAATTACAGCTATATTTAGGGATAGGTCTATTTTTGGAATAACATAGTTAGGTAAGGAGTCAGATAGATATGGACAAGGAAATTTTGAGATTGGCTGAAAGGGCAGCAACTCTTCTAAAAGAATCCAATCAAACTATCGGGATTGCGGAATCTTCTTCCGGAGGGCTTATTTCTGCTTATTTGCTGGCAATACCCGGTGCATCTAAGTATTTTATTGGTGGGTCAGTCATTTACACCCGCGTGGCGCAAAAAGGTTTATTGAAAGTAAAAGATGAACAGATGGAAGGGTTGAGAGCATCTACAGAAGAGTATGCTTCATTGAATGCTAAAACGATTAAGGAAACACTTGAGACTACTTGGGGATTGAGTGAGACTGGGGCAACGGGCCCTGCTGGAAATAGGTATGGAGATGCCGCAGGGCATTCATGTATAGGAATATGTGGCCCAATATCTCGTGCTATTACCATCGAGACCGGTGCAGACCAAAGACAACAAAATATGATTTCTTTTACTAAAGAGGCTTTAGGGTTTTTGATAAATTGTCTTGAGGATAGCCGTTAGTGACCTGTAGTTTTGATCCTAATTTGTCGTTTTTGGTCGGATGCTAGGTGGAGACATAAAATCCTTTTCCGGTTTGCCCATTGCTTGCAAGACAAATATTCCTATTGCCATCACAACAACTATTCCATAGAACATGGGCTCGTAGCTACCAAGATTGTCATAGGATAAACCGGCTAGTATAGGCCCAACTGCAAATGATATTGCGGTACCGTATCCTGCGAATCCAATTATACTGCCGAAACTTTTGAGACCAAAATAATCTTGAATAATCATGTTTATTAACGTGCCGAAAGCTCCCATGCAGAGCCCCCATAGTGGAGAGCAAACCCAGATTATGCCAGGAATAGTTGGGTTGATTGAGAGTATGAGCGCCACTGAAAGACCGAAAAAGGATATCATCATGGCGTATCGGGCGGTAATTCGCTCACCTAGAACTCCAAATACTATTTTCCCACTCATACCTCCTATGGCTAGGATACTCATCGCTGTTGCCGCTGTGCCAGGATTTATTCCTTCGTTAACATAGTGGGAAATGAGTTGTGGTAGGAGAGAGGCAAAAGGAGTTGCTCCAACCAAGAATATATAAAGGAGTAGATATAAGTTTTTTGATCGAATAGCTTCATTCATCGACATGCCCGGCAGCTCTGTATTTTTTACACTTGGTTCTGTCGGTAGGACTGCAGAATTTACAGATTGGGGCTCCCTTAGTGCAATTAACACAGTTATGGCTATTAGAAAAGTTAATAGGCCTTGTATGTAATAACCAGATTGCCAACCGCCAAATGCAATAACAGCCCCTATGATGCCGGGCATCACAACTCCCCCGAAATTGTTTCCCATCATAGCTATACCCATCACACGGCCCCTCGTATTTGGAAACCATAGCCCAACTATTCTGCCTACAGGTGCCATAGTAGAAGAGAATCCCGCATATTGTAAAAAACTCAGAGCATACCAATGCCAAAGTTCACTCATCATTGGTCTTAGCAGATAGCTGAGAGCAGTTAGTAGGACACAGAAAGTCACTACCATTCTTGGCCCATTACGATCTATCACTCGACCTACCATAGGCCCTAATATTTGGCCGATTGCTAAAAATGAGAGAGATGCGTTGATATGAGTTCGGGACCAACCGAATTCTTTGGCCATCTCGTCGCCAAATAACGCAAATGTATACGTGCTAAAACCAATCAAGGCGGTGGAGATACCAAAACAAACCGCGATAGCCCACCAACCATGGGATGGATTAATAGGATTCCATTTGGATCTGGATATATTAGCTTGAGACAATTGGTTCCTCAGTGTTGGGTTAAGTACACTATGTTAATCTATTGTGTAGTTTGTAACATAAACATGCTTGTGCTGAAGATTCTATACTTACGTAATAGGCTTCTAGCGTTTTTAAAGGAATCATAGTGACATATATTACAGGTCTAGCCCTCAGAAGAGGGCCGGTGACAATATTAGCCTTCGTACTCATATTGGCTGCCGGGTTATTTACTTTCGTGAACTTGCCAGTTGAGGTCTTGCCACGAGTTCAATTTCCACTTATGACCGTCAATGTAGATTATCCTAATGCTGGTTCTGAAGAGGTGCTTAAGGATGTCACTTATCCATTGGAACAGCATTTGAATGGACTGGATAACTTGGAAACTATTCAGTCAACTTCAATAGAGGGGACTTCAATTCTCCTACTTTTCTACGAGTACGGTTCTAATATGGAGCAAGCTCAGAAAGAATTGGAATCTCGTCTTGTCTCAATGGAACTGCCGGATGGAGCAACGCGACCTGAAGTAGGCGGAATAGACCCTGGCAGTGAACCTATTTTGCAATTGAGTTTGACCAGCGACATTTTAGATTTTGCAGCTATGTCGGCTATTGTGGATGCCCAAATAGAACCGGCAGTGAATTCCGTGGAAGGGGTCAATCTAGTATCTGTTGCGGGAGTACAAGAATTTCAGTTATTAGTTCAAATTGATCCCACCAAATTAGCAGCTTTACAAGAAAACCCTCTACTTAAAACACCAGGCCAAATTTCAATATCTCGGATAGCAAAAGAACTTCGAGAAAGCAATTTTTCTGTACCATCAGGATTCCAGTTTGATGGTTCCCAAATGATCTCAGTCAGGACCATTAACTATGTTGATTCGATTGAGGAAATACAAAATATTCCTTTAATAATTCTGGAAAACGAAGTTATAAATCTGGGAGATGTGGCTGAAATACTGCTTGCGCCCTCATCCCAAAATTCAATTTCTCGGACCAACGGCTACTCCAGTTTGGGTATAAGTGTCACAAAAGAGCCCAATGCGAATACCGTGGATGTCTCCAAGGCAGCACTCCAGAAGGTGCGAGATGTGTCGATTATTGAAGGTATCGAAGTGGTCGAAATTTATAATGCAGGCCCCGAAATTGAAAGTCAGCTGAATACTTTGAAAAATGAAGGGATGTATGGGTTTATTTTCGCTGTTGCGGGAGTATTTCTGTTTCTTCTTAATGTTCGTAAAGGTTTTCTTAGGGGTCTCACACTTTCGCTAAGGCCCACCTCAGTCATTGCATTAACTATTCCCATCAGTATATTGGGAGGAGTTTTACTAATGGGATTTACGGATCTTACCTTGAATATTATGACTCTAGGCGGGTTAGCAATTTCAGTTGGTCGAGTAGTGGATGACAGTATTGTGGTGTTGGAGAATGTTTATCGTCACATGCAAAGAGGAGAGTCCCCAAAAGTAGCTGCCTTTAACGCAACAAAAGAAGTAGCTGCGCCGATAACAGCTTCTACTTTAACCACGATAGTGGTTTTCGCTCCTTTAGGTTTTATCCAAGGATTAGTAGGTTCCTTTTTCTTTCCATTTTGCATTGCTGTGAGCTTTGCCCTCATTTCTTCTCTGGTAGTAAGCGTGACATTGGTACCAGTTGTCGGAGCTTTCATACTCAGGCCAGGAGATCTATCTGACGAAGGCGGAGATTCTTCTCTTTCACTTATCCAAAGAATCTATAAACCAACTTTACAGTGGGCGTTGGGCCATAAATTGGCATCAGTGGGGATAGCTTTCGCCCTTTGTCTGGCAAGTTTAGGCTTACTTAGATTTATTCCGGTTATCTTTTTTCCAACTGGACCAGACAGATATATATCTATAGATATTTTTGTGCCACCAACATCTACCCCTGATCAAAGCAATTCTGCCGTACTTGTAGCTGAGCAGGAGCTTGAAAATTTGCGAAAGATAGGACAAGTGGAGAATTACCTGACAACCATAGGAGATGAAGGATTGGCATCCTTTCCGGGTGCAGGTTCCCCTAGTAGCGCTAATATTTTTGTGAATGTTGATAGTTCTGCTCCAGCCGGTATCACCGATGCTTTGAGATTTTCTTTATCGCCCACGGCAACTAGCGAATATAAAGTCACGGAAGGTTCTGGTGGCCCTCCAGAAGCAGGGTTGGAACTTCGGATAACGGCGGGGTCTTTAGAAGCGGTCTCAAAAGTCAACCAGGAAATTCTTGAAGCTTTGAAAGATGTTTCAAGTGTCGAAAATGTGGAAAGTGATCTTACCGGTACCAGACCAGAAATGGTAATTAAGGTTAATTCTGAATCAGCATCCCGGCTAGGGCTGACGCCAAGAGAAGTCGCGAGCAGGATTAGTGAGCCAATGAAAGGCCAAATGATTGGGAACTTTTCTATTGAAGGAAAAGATGTAGAAGTATTACTAACGGTGCAAAGCTCGATTAATTCTGGAATGGACTCTATAGATGAGTTAATAATTACTGGTCCCTTGGGTTCAGCCCCAGCTAAAGAATTAATAGAAACTTTTCAGCAAGAGACGCCGATTACCATAGCAAGGACCGACGGTCGTAGATCGGCAACTATCAGAGGGGAAATAACGGCAGAAGATACTCGGAAGGTGGGAATGGAGATAAGTGATATTGCTTTGATGATTGAAAAGCGAAATCCTGGGGTTTCTATAGTGTCGGGAGGCATTTTTGCTGATATAGAGGAAGGGTTTCGAGATATCTTCTTAGCAATGGCGATTAGTATTATCCTCGTATATTTAGTTATGGTGGGCAGCCTAGGCTCATTAAGGAACCCATTCGTTATTCTGTTTAGCTTGCCACTAGCGGCTATTGGAGCTTTGGTTGGTCTGGCTGTAACAGGGAGCGCTTTGGGACTTCCTTCTATGATGGGATTATTGTTGCTAATTGGATTGGTTGTTACTAACGCAATAGTTCTCATTTCATTTGTTCAACAACTTCAAGATCAAGGTATGACAGTGCGAGAATCTCTGATTGAAGGTGGCTTGGTGAGGCTGAGACCGATATTAATGACTGCTGTTACGACGGGTGCAGCTTTGATTCCTCTGGCAGTCTTTGTTGGGGATGAAGGAGGAGGCATTATAGGCGCTGACTTGGCAATAGTGGTTATTGGTGGGCTAGCGAGTTCGACTTTTTTAACGTTACTTGTTATTCCAATAATTTATGAATTTATGCATGAAACAATGCCCAAATTTTTGAGATTACGAAGATAGAAGCTAAAACAATTAGATGTTACCCTTTCGGGATGATTTATTTTCCATCTACTGTTTCTTTTGTCTTCTAAGGTAAACAACAGCACTTCCATAGATTCACCTCGCGGCATATATAGGGGATGGATAGTAGTAGCTGTGTCATTTCTCTCAATTGGGGGGTCTATAGGGTTTGCGCAATATGGGTTTGGCCTTTTTATAGTTCCTCTAGAAGAAGAATTTGGTTGGACCAGAACACAGATCAATTTCGCTTTAACGCTCGGTGTATTAGCTCATTTCCTTTCTCCTTTAATTGGTCGCACAATAGACATTTTTGGATCTAGGTATGTAATGGCGGTCTCTTTGGGTGTTATCGCCTTGGGCTTTCTTCTGAGGTCGATAATGGCTGAATTGTGGCAATTCTATTTTTTTTCGCTACTGGTTTTTGCAGGAGCCCCCGGTACTGGATTGGCAACTGGTCGATTAGTACAGTTGTGGTTCCCAGCAACTCGGGGCCGAATGATGGGGTTTGTTACAGCTGGAAATAATTTTGGTGGGATGGTTTCGATCCCAATTTTGACCCTTGTTATTGTCCTTGGAGGTTGGAGGTCTGGTTTCCTTTTCACAGGGGTTTTCCTAGGAATATTGGCGGTTATTGCTTATATCTTTGTGAGAGACGGTATCCAATTTGTATTGGCTGAACAGGACAAAAGGTGGGCGCCCGGCGGGCTTAAACAATATTCAGCAAAAAAAGTTTTGGACGGCTTGTCAGTTAGATCTGCGTTGAGAACCAGGGCTTTCTGGTTCATTGCCGTTGGCATGACGTTGCAGCAGTTCGTCAGGACTACTTTAGTTACTCAATTGGCGCCGTATTTACAAGATATTAATCTTTCCGCTGATAAAATTGGTTTGTGTCTGTCGGTTTTGGCATTTTTTGGGATAACTTCCAAGGTTGTGTTTGGTAGAGTCAGCGAGAATACTACTGCTAGATGGGCTTATGCAATGGTTGTGGGTATTCAGGTTGTTGGTGTTGCTGCATTCATATTTNTNTCTTCAGATAGTTTTATTTTGATNTTTNTTTCANTGTCTGTTTTTGGACTNGGNATGGGAGGGATAGGTGCNCTTGGNCCGTTGGCCGTGACAGAACTTTTTGGAATGAAGAATTTTGGGACGTTAAATGGGCTAATTAGGCAGGGAGTTGTTATCCCTGGTATTGTGGGACCATTGCTGGCAGGTGCCGTTTACGATAGCCGCGGGAGCTATGATTTGGCTTTTAAAATAATCTTGGTTTTTTTGTTTCTTTCGTTCTTGTGCTTTGTTTTAGCTAGCCCTCCGACAAGAGAAGAGAATCCCAAAGATCGAAGGGCTGATTAACTTAAACTCTAACAAATTTTTGGAGTCTTGCTCCTTCTAGAGTTTCACCGATATAAAGGCTTCCTTGTGAATCTATTCCAACAGCATGAGCTGCGATTAGATCTCCATGTGTGTGTGTGCTAGCGCCCCAGCCTCCAAGCCATTGGCCGGTTTTGGACATTATTTTCAAACCAGAATTGTGAGTGGTTACATTAGGTTCTTCACTACCAGATGCCATGCCGGTCTTGAATCCAAGTTCAGTCACGTACATGCTTCCATCTTTTCCGAGAACTATTTGGTTTGGCCTGTGTACTCCCTTCCAGTGTGTAACATATTGGCCATCTGGGGTGAAAATCTGAATCCTGCTGTTTTCTCTGTCGCAAACATAGACTAAGCCAGTTGGGTCCACAGTTACGCCGTGTGGAATCATAAATTGGCCCGGTCCAGTGCCCCTTTCCCCCCAAGATCTAATTAACTTGCCTTGTGGTGTGAAATGATGAATCCTGGAGTTGCCGTATCCATCAGCGATATAGATAGATCCATCCAAACCAAAAGCGACATCGGTAGGTTGATTAAACGGCTCTCCACTTTGAGGTGGTGCTGGTTTATCAGGAGTCCCTATGACCATTAATTCTTTACCGTCAGAGGTCCATTTTCTAACAGTGTGGTCAGTATTGTCAGTTGTCCATATTGAATCATCGGGCCCGACTTCAACATGATGGGCTCTTTTGAAAGTGTCTGCACCCCAAGTATTTAAAATATCTCCATCCTGGTTAAGCACTATCATTGGATGGTCACTTCTATTGTAGGCATAAATTCTGTCTTGGCTGTCTACAGTAACCCCAACGACATGGTTCCATTCCCAACCTTCCGGTAGAGGAGCCCAGTCCGGGACACTCTCATAAGTGTACTCTCCATAACTTACTCTCAAAGGTTTGTCTGCCATGTCATTCTCCTTAAATAATTCCGTATCTTAGGCATAGATATATCGTTTGAGTAATGATATTTCGTAGGATCGAAACTATACGTTGTTAAGTAGATCTATTCAATAGGTTGATTTTACTTAGGATTCATTGACAGTGTTTTTAGTGAGAGATAGACTTTTTAGAATCTGAGTTGGTCAGATGGAATGGTTAAACAAATGAAGGTGAATGGAATTAAGGAGAGCATAATGGCTAAATATAGTTGTGGTGATTGTGGAATGGAAGTACACCCAATTACGTGTGGCAAGTGTGGAACAGAACTAAGTCACGTAAATATTGAGAAAGATGACGGTACAACCGTTGGTGTAGCAGAGTGCACTAATGGTTGTGGAAAGATCAAATCACCAATGTGTTGCGGGCATGACATGGCCGTTGCCTAATTTGGTGAATTTGAACGAATCAATTGAATGGGTCGCCATAGGCGGCCCATTTTTTTTGTGAAAATTACATGTTCGGATATATAAATCAGTATTCTTATTTATTCGTTTCAGGTGTTGTTATTGCGGTATCCTTCTTCCTGCTCTATCGTACCTTTTCTTTAAAGGTTGCTTTATTTTCTGCCTTAATCCTTTTGGTCGCCGTGGCTTTGTTGCGCAGTTCTCTCACGACAGCTTCCAATGAATTAAATGGGATTGAGCATTGGAACTCAATACGTGATTCTGGAAGCCCTGTCTTGTTGTATTTATATTCTGATCTTTGAATTGGTTGTTTAACTATGAAACCTGCCGTTGACAGGTTAGAGGAACGATTAAGTCAAAAGTTGACCTTTGTAAAATTGGAAGTGCAAAGCGAAGTCGGGAAACTTTTGTATGTAGAATATGAGGCAAATTTAGTACCCACTTTCATAATGTTCGATCAGTATGGTGCTACACAATATCGAACAAACGGGGTACCGGAATATTCTTTAATTAATTCGCTATTGCCTGAGAATTGATCAGTATGGTGTAGGTTTTTTCTCTTTGATAATAGTAGATCCAAATGAAAGTACGATACATAAACCAGACAGAAAGATGAGCCCTGGTGTAAATCCACTAAAAAGATCCGCGGAGACCCCTAATAGTATAGGACCCATTACACCCCCTACTTCTCCGGCAGTAAAATACAATCCGCCTGCGGCACCTGTTTTTTCGCTGCCCACCAAAGATATCAGGGTAAGCATTATTATTGGCATGACCCCCCTGGAAGAAATTCCAAGCAGAATTAATGTTCCCACAAGGAAGGAATTATCAAAATAAATTAAGCAAATCGTCGATGCTGCCGCGACAGAGAACAAAGAAAACATAATCCTCCTGTGCGACTGTGGCTTTGCTATCTGGGGGATAATTACTGATCCGATTGCACCGGTAGCAACTGGAATAGCGGCTAGTAAACCTGCCTTTGATGAGCCCATGTCTTTTTCAATTAAAATTTCAGGCAGCCAGTTATTGGTGGCATGATTGAATAAAAACATTCCGAGTACAATTATGAGAATCAATCTCACCTCTCTGATTCGTACTAGATCAGGAAATGTTTTCATACTGGATAAAAGGTCTTTTTTTTCGCCTGATTCAGAGTTGTTTGTTTTTAGATCTCTAGCGATCAGAATCCATATCAGTGAAGTGGCAAAGGCTACTCCAGACAGGGTCAGTAGGGCTAATCGCCAACTATTGTTAAACAATGGCATTAGTAAACTATTGGTAGCAGATAGGACCAGTATCCTGCCTATGGCGGGGGCAGTCAGATAAATGCCCATCGCGCGGCCTCGATCAGATTCAGGAAACCATGTGCTGATTAATTTTGGGGCACCAATAGAAATAAATGGTCCCCCTATCCCAAATACCATTACGGCAAAAAGTATGGTTTTGTAATCGACTGCTAGGGCTCTGAGTAATCCCGATATGCCAATAAACAATACTCCAGTCATAATTGTGAATCTGAGACTAAATCTATCCAACAGGGCCCCGGCTGGTATTGCCGTTAAAATATAGATTAACGGCCAAGCACCCAGAACTGTACCCATTGTGGATCGACTCAAACCAAGGTCTGCACTAACTGGACTGATTAAAGGTGGGATACCACCCTGTACAACTCCGAATGAGAAGTATGCTAACCAAACCCCGGCCAACATCACCCATCTATATCTGGCATCACTTTGTGAACAATCTCTCATTAACGGTTAGTCTTTTTGGTTTATACGAAATTGCTCACACATCAATAAAATTGTGATGTACTGTTCCCTTTAGCGCAAGGGTAAAAAGACTAACTCAGTTTAGTGTTTGATGTGGAGGTGTATACTTTTTGGCCCGAGAGTGTGATTTACAAGGAGAGTTATAAATGGCAGAGCAAAAAGTATTTGTTACCAGAATTATAGTGCCAGATGCTATTACCAAGTTGGAAGAAAATTTTGAAGTAGAGGTATGGCAGGAGCCTACACCTCCTCCGAAGGCTCTCTTGCTTCAGAAGGTTAAAGAATGTGATGGATTCATGATCGAGTCCAACGACATGATGGATGACGAGGTTTTTTCAGCTGCTGGTCGTCTGAAAGTGGTCTCTACTAGGGCAATAGGAATTGATAACATTGACCTGGCTTCAGCGACAAGGAATGGGGTTATTGTCGGTAATACACCTGGGATATTACATGAATCGTGTGCTGATTTTACGATGGGGTTGATACTTTCTTTGGCCCGTCAGGTAACACGTTCTAATAGAAAAGTAATAGCCGGTGAATGGAAAATCTTTGATCAAACTCCATATTTGGGTACAGATGTTTATGGTAAGACGTTAGGTCTAATTGGGTTGGGTTTGATTGGTACGGCGGTTGCTAAACGGGCAAAAGCCTTTGATATGAACATCCTCTATCATTCCCGAACACGAAAACCAGATATTGAAGATATGTATGGGGTCCAGTGGACTGCCGATTTAGATGGACTTTTATCCTCGTCTGATTATGTTTCTATCCATGTGCCTCTTGGACCTGAAACTCAAGGCTTAATTGGAAGAGAAGAAATTAAAAAGATGAATAATGACGCCTTTTTGATAAATACATCGAGAGGAGGAACGGTCGATCCGGACGCTTTGAGAGAATCTTTAGCAGCAGGAGAAATAGCAGGGGCGGCCTTGGATGTTACATTGCCTGAACCAATATTACCGGATGACCCTTTGGTTCATATGGAGAATGTCATAGTCACACCTCATATTGCCAGCGCTAGTGCGGCCACTCTTCGTCGGATGGGATTAATGTCAGCTGACAACATCATTTCATACTTAAAAGGAAAACCGATGCCGGCTTGTCTAAATCCGGAGGCAGCAAAGTAGTCAGAGGATCCAATTTTTGCCAGCCATGAGCACCAAAACTTTTGGTTATGAATTCTTATGCCTGATCGTAATAATAAGCATTACTGGCTGTTTTTTTGTAGATTCGGAGAAAGAAGAACCCCCCCATTACATTCGGACTCAAAATGCTGAGGTGGCCGTGCATCCAGTGGCGACCTCCAATCCTTTACCTATTACTGTGATTCCAGATCATGTAACTGTAAATCCTCCTCCAATTTCAACTCTGGTTTCTAAACCATCTTTTACAGCTATTGATATTACTGATTTACCGGAAACTGAAAATAAAACGGAGAATGTGCAGGAAAAAACCTTAGACTCATTCCACCGAATAAATTCGTTTAAATATATCTTGGAAGGTGTAGCGAGAGTCGATGCGGGAGGCATTTTCGTAGCGGTGCCATTGTCAGGTTCTGGTGCAGTGACCTCCTTGGGTTCTTTATCCAAATTTGAAGCTAATTTGTTGGGTATAGGCTTATACGTTGAGTCTGCAAAAATTGGAGATGAGATTTACATTAAAGAATCTCCTACAGATAAATGGGAAGTTGGGGAAAATCTTGGTATCGGTCACATTACGAATGATTTTTGGAAGGCTGTCGGGGATTCTTTTTTGAAAACAGAAGTCAGCGACTTCAATATCCAATCCACAGAAGGAAAAATCACCTTCTTATTTGACGATAGTGGAACCGTTGGGTCGGTTACCCCGCTATTTGAGTTAATTGCTACGCAAGAGGAAATTCAAAAATTTTCCCCCGAAACATGGGAAGTTAAATTAGAAGTGAATCCTATAAGCTACCAAATGTCTAAGATTGCTTCTGAGTTTTCTTTAAAAAATGGAGGTCTGTTTCTTTCGGAAGTCTTTGGTATGGAAGGGCTATCAGGTGTAGGAACTACTGATGTGGAGTTCCATATAAGTTTTAGCCGACTGGGAGAAGACTTCGATCTGGACCTTCCTTCACCAGCCAATTAACCGTCATATCCTAGGACAACAAAACCTTCTGTGTTAGCCGCTTTATGTCTCAAAGCCGCTACAGGTTTATAGTCTTCTGAATTCCGAAAATTATCCATATCTTCCTTTGTCGGAAATTCCAATATGACTATTCTTTTTGGCTGCCACTTGGTGTCATCCGATAGTATTTGACCTCCACGGACCAGATATTTACCTCCATATTTCTCTATGATTTTAGGAACTTTTTTCATGTATTCTTCGTATATTGCCCAGTCTTTAACTTCAATGTTACTAATTGAATAAATTGCCATATTTTTCTCCGAGTTATTTTGTTTTGGCCAGGATACCTTTGCCTGGTAGTGCACCCTCTTCTAATTTTGAGTCTGAAACTACTGGAATTCCATTAACAATCACTTGATTTAGACCTATGGGTGGTTTGATTGGATCGGCATAGGTCGATTGGTCTTTCACAGTCAGGGGGTCAAAAATCACTATGTCGGCGTCGGCACCCACTTGGATTCGGCCTTTTTTTAGAAATGCAGGTGCCCTTGCTTCGAGCCTTCTTGCCGGCATAATAGTCATTTTTGCGAGGGCGGTCATTAGGTCAAGATCACCTTTCTCCCTTACGTGTTCTCCAAGAACTTTAGTGTAAGACCCAGCCGTCCTAGGATGTCCTTTTCCATTCTCAATAATGCTGTCAGTGGCTATCATGGTTAATGGACTTTTTACTGCTGCCCGCATTGATTCCTCTGGTGTAGAGAATGTTATGACCCACCCCCCACTTTCTCTATATTCTGAAAATGTTTTAGCAGTTAGGTATTCACCCGTATCTGGTCGCATGAGTTGCTCATAACTTATTCCGTAATTTTCTTGCCAACCATCATCAAATAAGGCCGATTCTATTTTTGTCATTCCGGCATTGTATGGATAGCATTCGGTTGTTACATCAAGACCTGATTGATTTGCACCAGTGATCATATCCAAAAGTTGCGGGACGGCTCTCATTCCTGTGCTATTTAGATGTACCACATGTAAAGGAGCCCCTGTTATCGCTGAAGCTGCTATCACCTCTTCTAAAGCCTCTATAGCATTTGATGGTTCTAGGTGTCCTTTGCCTCTGAGATGTACGTGACAGGATGCATTGTATTCTGATGCTATTTTGAACATCTGTATGATTTCCCAGCGACTAGCTCCTCTTGTGTAATCCAGTCCAAAACCGACTGCAAGAGCGCCTTTTTCTAGCCCTACTCTTATTAGGTTTTGCATGGCTAGTATTTCTGTATTGTTAGCTAGTTTTCTTCCAGCATCCCCAGAGGGCAAAAATACTCCTGGGTCATTCATTACCTTCATTCTGACTGGTATGTGACCGACGCTAGCACCGAAATTTATTGGTGATTGATTATTCCATTTCGAATAGAAAGCCTCTATATCATTTGTCCCTACCTCAAGTTCTAGAGTAGTAGTAACTCCATCTAATGCTTGAACCTCAAAAATTTGAGGATCCTGAGGGTGGCAGTGTAGATCAATAAATCCTGGGCATAAGATTTGCCCAGGAGCAGATATAATCTGTTGACCCTCTATTTGAGAGTCGCTGATGCTCGCTATCTTACCTTGGGAAATTCCGACATTTTTCAATTGGTTTAATCCGGATGCCGGATCCATTACTCGAGCATGATTTATTACTATGTCATGATTTATCATGTTTTTTTGACCTCTATGGAGGTTGTTTATGGCTATGTGGAACTAGATCCCTTTGAGTTTAACCTGATTTTGTATAGGCCTGTCCTAGCTGTCATGAATAGGGTATGGCCATCTTCTCCCCATGCACAATTTGCCGGGATTTCCGGGGTTAGTATTTTACCCAAGAGCTCGGATTCTGGCGAAAATACCCAAATGCCTCCTGGTCCGGTTGAGTAAACCCGTCCCTCAGTGTCAACTTTCATTCCGTCTGGTACTCCTGGCTCTCCTGTGTTTAAATCGGCGAACTGTTTGCCGTTGGTAGGATAACCGTCGTCATCAACGTCATATACATTAATAAATTTTTCTAATGAATCAGCTACATACAATTTTTTTTCATCTGGGGAAAAGGCTATCCCATTGGGGCCAGTCATATCTTTGATTAGCAGTTCCAATCCACTACCGTTTGAGGACACCCTAAAGACACCATTAAAATCCAATTCCTTCCCTTGAGTGCGATTCATCAGACCATATGGAGGGTCCGTGAAGTAGATCCAACCGTCTGACTTTACAACTACATCGTTTGGGCTGTTCAATCTTTTGCCTTTGTAACGAGTTGCTACTGGTTGTGTATCTCCTTTTGTATCAGTGATTGATACCCGTCGATTGGTATGTTCACAGGCTATTAGGTTACCGCTATGATCAAGTGTAAGTCCGTTGGAGTTTCCACTTGGATACCTGAAGGTAGATATGCTTGCGCCTTCTTCGCCAACTTCATACTGGACAATTCTGCTATTTGGAATGTCAGAGAAAAGTAGGTGATCCTCGACCCATATTGGTCCTTCTGTAAAACCAAATCCTGTCGCTAGGTGTTCCACCGAGGAGTTTTCATTGAGTATTTTTTGGAATGAATCTGAATGTACATCGAAAGATGAGGTCATGTTTGCATCTCCTTGTTATTTGGAAAACTGGTTGGCCATGGGCCTTCTTCTGGCAAAGCTTCAGATTCTCCTGGCCACGGAGGCATAGTGGAAATAATGAATCTAAGAGGTATGTTTTCTGTGTTTTTGAATTGAAATTTTGTGCCTTTTGGAATGGTTAGAGAAATTCCTGGCTCCACTTTGATGGTTTCTTCGATGTTTTCTTGTTTTCTCCATACTAATCCAAATCCTTCCGTGAAAAACCAAATCTCATCTACGCTCTTGTGCGATACGGCACTTGAAGTTAGCCCTGAAGGCAATGTGCATTGGCTTAGCCCTCCGCCTTTCATTTGGTGAAAGAGTCTTATTTCCGAACCGTCAGGAGCTGCCACATGCTTAGAACTAATACGACCTGTTTGGAATTTAGCAAACATATAAACCTAATCTTTAACGAATATGAGATTAATCTCCCATAGAGGATGGATCTATAGTTTCATAAAATTCTATACGCTGGCTTTCGAGGAAAGGCCTATATTTGGCCCCTGCTTCCATTGCTTCCTTGGGAATTTTGTTTCCTTCCCTGCTTGGGGACATGATCTTTTCGTCAAACCATTCTAAAACGACGACATTCTGTTCTCCTGGAAGAGTATAGCCGTTGTAAGACACAGTGAATTCACCTCTGTGTCCTGTGTCTCGGTAGATTTTTGCCTGTTGGTAAACAAGTTTAGCCACGTTGCCTGCCTCTCCAGGTTTGGTTCTGTAAACACGTCTAATTCTGTACATTGGTCACCTCCGGTATTGTTATGATGATTACATATTAACTGACAAGAATACTGTGGGGTATCTCATGACTCCAGCAATCCCACGAAATCCTCAATTTCTGATAGCGTTGGCATAGCAGCAGTGTCTCCTTTTTTAGTGCATGTGAGTGCGCCACAGATGTTCCCTACTTTCAATGCTTTGGTTAATGTTATTTGATTTCTAGAATTCGATTTGAGCAACTGACGCAAAGGAATGTCGTGTCGCATCAAAGTTCCAAGGAAGCCAGCAACAAATGCGTCGCCGGCACCGATAGGGTCAACGACTTCTATTTCAATGGTTTTTTCACGAATGTAGTCGGTTCCATTAAAAAGTACAGCTCCGGATTTTCCGTCAGTCACTATAGTCAACATGCTCAATTTTTGGTAAAAGTAGGCAGCGTATTCATCGGCTGAATACTTTAATTGCCAAATAGTTTCAGCTTCATCACGGCCGACCTTAAATATATCAATATGCGGGAGAAGGCGATTCAGGGTGTTTTTTGCTTGCTCCGGAGTCCAAAGTTGCTCCCGGTAATTAACATCCAGACATACAGGGATATCCATTTCGCTGCATAATTCTATGATCTGAAATGTAGTTTCTAAATTTGTTTTGCTAAGTGCTGGAGTGATTCCAGTTACATGGAGGATATCCGCTCCCTCTAGATGTTTTTTTACTTGTTGAAATGGGATCTCACTAGCAGCACTTCCCTCTCTCAGGTATCTTTTAAGATGCCGACCATCTGCGTGGTGGTTTAAATACGAAATTCCTGTTTGTTCACCTTTATAAATTGGGGCATCAATTTTAATTTCTTTGGAGAGTGTGTTATGTATTAGATGTCCGGCTTCGTCTTCCCCCAAGCGACTGATCCAGAAAATTTCGACATGATTTTTAGTTATCTTTGAAAGATTGATTGCAACATTCGATTCGGCACCTGCAACGTCAAGGAAATACTGTTCATTTGGGTCAAACTCACCAGTATATTCAGCGTTATACTGAACCATCGTTTCCCCAAAAGTTACGAATTTTTGCACAAATGGTTTCCTTGGAGAATATTATGTTCGTTGTTCATCGAACTGCTTTCGTGACAGCCTCGTGGAATTTTTCTGCTCCTTCAGCTAGCCATGGAAGGTAGCTAAAAGAGAAGAATCGGGCTCCTAGATCAATATATTCTCCCACTGCATCTGTGCCAGCCAAAGTACCAGCCGTTCTTCCTGAGGAAGTGATTTTTTTGATGGCTTCTGCTACCACTTTTTTTACCTCAGTTCTGCCCGCTTCTCCTGGATATCCCATCGTCTGGGCTAAATCTCCCGGTGCCACAAAAAACACATCGATATTTTCTACTTCAAGTATTTCATCAAGATTGTTCACTGCCACGATGTCTTCGATTAAGATGATCAGCATTGTTTGGTCATTTGCTTGGCTGTAATAGTTCTTTACGCCGATTCCTTGCCGGCTTGTAAAGGAACCTCTGTTTCCGAGAGGGGCAAATTTACCAGAATCTACGACGGAGAGTGCTTCCTTTTTGGTGTTTACATGGGGCACTGTAATTCCTTGGGCACCGAGATCAAAAGTTCGGTATATAGTCGCAGGTTCATTTTGGTGGACTCTGACGATAGGGGTCATATTCCAAAGGTCACAGGCTCTAGTTAAATCGGGTATGTTGTTGAAATCAACAGGGCCATGTTCTCCTTCCAGCCATATGGCATCAAATCCCAAAGGGCCAAAATGTTCTATTAAATCTCCATTCAGAGGTCCCATAGGGACTGACACAATTTTCCCTTCATTTAAGTTATTTTTTGCTCTATTTTGTCTTAAGGTCAAAATATTTTTCCTTTATTTAGTTTCATTGTTAGTTAAAACCATTTGTCTTTATCAACAACATTGTGGAGTTCCTTATTATCGAGAAATTGTCTTGCATTTTCGATTAAGATTTGGAATCTCCTTTCGGATAGGTTTTCGGCATCTGCTACAGCAATATGGGGAGTCATTATAACGTTGTCCAATCCCCATAATTTATGGTTTGAAGGTAAGGGTTCTGTTTCATAAACGTCAAGCCCGCATCCTGCAATGACACCAGTTTCAACTGCTTCAGCGAGGTCATCCAATTTGCAAACCATACCCCTTCCAATGTTTATAAAATACGAGGTACTTTTCATGAGGGCAAATGTATCCTTGTTGAATGTGAACTCTGTTTCAGGAGTGTGAGGCACTGTAGTGATTATAAAATCAGCTTGCGGGAGCAGTTCTGATAGAGAATTGGGCTGGTGCATTTCTACACCCTCAATTCTATATTCTTGCCTTGGATCAATTCCTATCACTCGCATACCGAGTTCTCGACATAGTCTTGCTGTCTCGTGTCCTATTCCGCCTACCCCATTAATCAAGGCCGTGGAATCGCCCAAAAAAATGTAGGGTGTTTTTCTCGCTTCTTTATCCCAAATACGTTCACGTTTTGCATCCATATACCACGGAAGACCCCGGGATAAGGCGAGTATGAACATTAGTATGTGATGAGATATATGATCCCAGTAGATACCTCTGGGATTGGTGATAATGAGTGGGTGTTTACATAGTTCTTCATAGTAGTATCCGAAAAATGGCCCAGCGTCAGGATTGTGAAGCCATTTTATTTTTTGAGCTGTCTGAAGGGTTTCCGGGGGAATCCAGCCCATGGCTGCATCGGCATCTTGGATTGCTTTCTTAGCTTCCTCATCGGTTTGTGGAGAGTGAACATCATATTCTGGTAAAGTGTCCGATAATCTGGCTGCAAACTCGCGTTTAAGGTTATCTTGAGGCGGCATAAAAACAAATTTTGGCATATCCTACTCCTAGCATTTCTTGATTCAAATCCAGAAACTTTATGAGGATATAACACTTACTGAGATCGGTAAATTCGAACTCTGAGTAGTTACCTAAACTTTGCGTTATTCCAACCCGTCCTGAAATCAATTACTCTGACCTGGGTGGATTTTGTTCGGCATGATGACTATTAAATTAAATTGATTACCCGATTTCCTGTAAGGTATCGGTCTAGAATATTGGAGACATGACTATAACTACTTGTATCAATGTGTATAAGCCCTCTAGAATGAGTCCGCTTTGAATAACATCAAATTCCATAGAGGCTGGGCTATAGCAGCGGCATGCTTTTTTGCCTCCTCAGTTGCTATAGGTGGGTCTCAATACTCTTTCGGTCTTTTCGTTGAACCGCTGGAGAAGACTTTTGGTTGGTCAAGAACCCAAATTGGGCTGTCTTTGTCTTTGATTGCTTTCGGGGCATTCATATCCCCTTTAATTGGGTCCCTTATAGATAGACACGGTTCAAGAAAGATAATGGCTTTTTCTATGGCTGTTTTTGGTATTAGTTATCTCATTAGGCCTTTTATGACCGAGCTCTGGCATTTATATTTTTTGAGCGTTGTGCAGTCTTTTTCTATCGTAGGTGCTGCAATGCTACCACCAGGTAAATTGGTTGGGTTGTGGTTTCCTGAGAACCGGGGGAGAGTCATTGGAATAACGGCAATGGGAAATAATTTTGGTGGTATGGTGATACAACCAATCATAGCATTTCTAGTCAGTATATATAACTGGAGGGCAGGTTATACAATTGTCGGTGTCATGGCACTTATTGTGTCTGTATATTCTTATTTGGTTGTAAAAAACCCAGATCCTTTCAGTGAGAAAAAACCGGAACAAAATACAAGGAATGAAAGTCTTGTCGGATTAACTTTGAGAGAGGCGGTCAGGACTAGAACCTTCTATGCTATTTCGGTTGCAATACTATGTGGAACCTTTACGTATAGTGCCCTATTACCTCAGGTTTCTTCTCACTTGATTATCAATGGAGTTACCGAAAGTACAGCATCAATGGCAGTGAGTTTGTTTGCGACTTGTGGAATGGGAGGGAAATTTGTATTTGGTAATCTATCTGACAAATATGGGCCACGGTTAGCCCTATTAATAGATCTCTGTGGTCAAGCCACTTTTGCATCTTTGTTGATATATGCTGGAGACGGGCTGCCAGTGTGGGTTATTGTTCCTGTCATGGGGTTTTTCCTAGGAGCTTTTGGGGCCTTATTCCAGCTAATAGTAATAGACGCGTTTGGTGTTAAGCATTTTGGTTCAATAATGGGGGTTATTTCTATATCTAATGCTGTTTCCGCGTTTCTCGGGCCGATAATTGCAGGAATGAGCTTTGATATTACTGGCAGTTATGCGGCTTCTTTCCTAATTACGGCTTTGATTTTTGCCCTTGGGGCGGTGTCTCTAAAATTCGCTCACGGCAATCAAGATCAAAACTTGCCCACATCACCGGTGAAGTCTAGTTCATAGCGAACGAAGGTATTCAACTATTGATAAAGATTCCCAATTCCTGGGTGAGGCTTCGCTTACGGCGAATGTCTCAAAATAAGGACCTTCACTTTCTGATATATAGGCCGCAAATTCCTGGGCGTCTTCTTGGCTCTTGTAATTTTTCAGGCCTTCTATTTTGTAATTAATAGTGTCATCAATTCCTATTATTATATCGGTGTTTTTTTCAATCTCACTCAACTGTAGGTTGTATTTTTCGGCTTCCTCGTCAGGTATGGAAGGGTAGACTAAAAGAGCGGTTTTTTTATTTCCATCGGTGAGATATTTTTTATAAGCTATCAGCGTCGCTTTATGTACTGCTATATGGTCGGGATGATTAGATATACCACTAGGCCCGAAAGTCGATATGATGTCAGGTTCAATGCTATTCATTATGTCCAAAATTTCCATAGCTAATATTTCGGGGTGCGTTTTTTCTAGTTCTTGGTCCACATATCGCAACATAAAAGGTGCGTTGGCTCCATATGTTTTCATGTTTGCCTTCAATTCCGATTCTCTAACCTCAGCAAGATCTTCTCTTTTGATTTTCATATCCCCGGTTCCTAACGTGCCCAATTCACCACCAGTGGCAGTTACAACGTAGACGCTGTGACCTTTATGGGTCAGTTTTACCATGGTTCCGGCACTAGCAGATGTTTCGTCGTCTGGGTGGCCATACACTCCCAACCAAACGAATTCTTGGTTATTGACCGACATGTTCAGTAGCCCCATATGTCATTTGTATAATCATTTTGTCTAATTTCAGACAATCTCTGCATCTGCTTCTTGCTACAGGTGGTATTTGCATTTCTGAAATAGAATGGACCAAGTCTAGTGCGGGAGGTATCAATTTTTCCGGTTTTCTTTCTACTTCGATTATATTTGATTTAAATCCCAATACCATTCCTATATCGGAGATAGCTGAATCCAATGATGCGAATTCTTTTTGACTCTCTGGTTCCATAAAGATCAGGTAGAGATGGCTGACAGGACTGCAACCATAGGATTCGGCTATCCATGCATAGGCATTCAGTTGCATTTGATATGAAAGAAGCGAGGTTTTCCTATCGGGGTTGTAGCGCGATGTTTTGTAATCGACGATTACGTAGGATCCGTCCGTGAGACGAAATATAGCATCTGCCTCGCCTCTTACTCTTATTCCAGTAGTCTTATCATCTCTATAAAATTTTCTCCAACTAGGGGGTTTGATATTTTCACTGATGTTTCCAATTTCTTGTAACCAAACAGGCATTTCTAAAGAATTGGCAAAGTATGATGAGATAGCATTTTTACTAAAACTATCTATAGAACTAAATATTGACGGAAATGTCTGGTAGGGTAGATCCTTGACGTGCATTCTCACCCAGGCGCACCTTAAGCAAGGATATCGCGTTGCATAGGTACCTAATTCAGTTGCGGAAACAGTAATAGGCATTTGATAGATCTGGTTATACTAGTTTCAATGTAATGGTAACCATTATCGCAAAAAAGAAAGGAGTATGTTTTGGAGAAACGTCGGCTTGGAAGAACGGGGCATAATAGTACAGTAATTACTTTCGGAGCTTATTCCATAGGGAAATTAGGTCAGGAAGAAGCGGATTTTGCCATCCAGATGTGCCTAGATTATGGGGTTAACCATATAGATATCGCTCCTGGATATTCGGAATCGATGGAGCGGGTTGCTCCGTGGATGCCTGAACTTCGTTCCAAGATGTTTCTCGGGTGCAAAACTCCGATGAGAACCCGAGATGACGCATGGCGCAATATTGAAGACATAATGCAACGAATGAATGTAGCGTCTTTTGATTTGTTTCAATTACATTCAGTTATAGATTTGGAAACGTTGAATGTGGTTACCGGTAAAGGTGGAGCCTTGGAGGCGTTGGTAGAAATGAAGGAACAGGGATTGGCGAAATGGCTTGGTATCACTGGACATGGCCCCTCTTCTCCCTCGACCCATTTAGAAGCCCTCAGAAGATTTGACTTCGATACGGTGATGTTTCCAGTGAATGCTTCTATGTACAGAAATTCTGAATATAGGAAAAATTCAGACGAATTACTTAAAGTGTGTAGGCAAAAAGATGTAGGTGTTCAGACCATAAAAATGATAGCTCGCGGAGGATGGTCAGATTCGGTTAAGGATTGTGGTACATGGTACGATCCTTACCGAGATCAGAAGGAAATAGATGAGTCGTTATGGTGGCTGTTATCCCAGGATATAGATACCGCACCCAGCTGTGGCGAGTTTTCTTTACTGAAGAAGGTTTTAGATGCTGGCTCGCGTTTTCAGCGATTACCACTCAAAGATCAAGAAAACATAGTATCAACAAGAATTCCAATCAATCCTGAGCCGAGATTAGCCATTATTTAAGGATATCTGTAATTCCTCAGTCCAGAAATTAACCGCCATACAAGAAGCACTACGCATATGGAGACCGTACCGCCCAATAGCATAGTATTTCCAGCTCCTATTCGATCAGACATGAAACCGACTTCGAAGGTTCCAATGTTATTTGCTGCCATTGCGCAAAAAGAGTGAAAGCTAACGGCGCGGCCTCTCATATGATCAGGTGTAGTTAATTGAACTGTGGTTTGTCTTGTCGTCATACCAATGGCGTCAGTTGCACCGAGTCCAGAAATTATTACCCCACCAATCAGTAATAAAAATATTGGGTGCGTATTAAGGAATTGAATTGAGCCAAAACCGAATAGCAGCAGGGAATATATTCCGGTAGCATAGAGGACTAGCATACCCTTAGAGCGGTATTTGGCTAAGAATAGGACGAGAAAACTGCCACAAACCCCACCTAGTGAATTAGCTGCTGAAAGTGGCCCTATTGCCCAGGCGCCCTGCTTGAACAATTTATCCACTATCAAAGGCATGATTTCCCTGTAAAAACTTACTACGGTAACTCCGAGGTCCATGATGTATAGACCGGGAAGAATAGGATGTGTCCTCACAAAGGTAAATCCTTCCCATAATCTTGAAATCATAGAACCTTCTGAAGATTTATTTTTGCCGTCAACGCCATATTTTGTTTTGATTAGCAAAGGAATTAAGGAAGCAGGAACAGAGAAAATAATACCTATCATAAAAACAGCAGGTAAACCAAATAATTTATATGCCAGGGAAAATAGTAAAGGCGTTAATATTGAGCTTATTTGATAGGTAGCAGTATTAGAGGTGACAGCGTGCATTAAGTGAGAGGTAGGCACTACATTCGCTGTAATCGCTGAACGTGCCGGGCCTCCCATTGTGCTGGTTACTCCAAGTACAGCAACCATTGAATATATATGCCAAGGTTTTAATTCATCGGTTATTAATAGAGCTGTAGCAAAAGATATTAAAAAGAAGCTAAAACACTGTGTAATAGAAATCAATCTTTTTCGGTCAAACTGGTCGGCGAAAGCACCTCCAAACAACGTAGCAGGCATCTGGACAGCAAGCTGCACTAGTCCCAGTAGGCCGAGTTGTACTCCCGAACCTGTTTCTTGGTAAAGCCAAACGCCGAATCCCAGCAACCGAATTTGCATCGTCACTGAGGATGATAATCCTGATATCCACAACAATCTAAAATCCGGGAACTTGAATGCAGACCAAGGTTTTATATTTGGAGAATCCTGTGTGTTATCCAAGCGATACCGAACCAACTCTGAGTATTGGGATCAAAGGGTGCAGTACGATTTCATATGATTTCACGAGGACGAATTATAGCCTATTTAAGTGTAGATCTGTTTAGGATTTCCAATTATGGGCAGCACTCATACCTCCATCCACAAGCAACGAGGATCCAGTCACAAAAGATGATTCATCAGAAGCAAAATACAAGGCTGCGTATGCTACGTCCATTGGTAGGCCCATACGTTGTAGCGGTTGTATTTTGCTTCGGCTATCACTTATATCTTCGTTACTAAGTTCATCCCAGTTCACACCAGACATCTCAGTCGCAATTGCCCCTGGTTGTATGGAATTTACTCTAATGTTGTATTTCGCATAGGATAAAGATGCTTTTTTCGTCAGCATTGACATACCGCCTTTTGACATGTGATACGAAGTGGAAGAATTATCGGCGGCCCGAAAATCTAAAACGGAGGAATTATTTATTATTGACCCAGAATTACTCTGAATCATGTTTGCGGCTGCATATTTGATACATAAAAAGGCCCCTTTTAGATTTATTGAAATTACTGAGTCGAAAAAATCTTCTTCCTCCTCATGTGGATCGGTTTGAGCATGGTTATTTATTCCCGCGTTATTAAATAGGATATCTATCTTGCCGAACGTATCGACTGTCTGTTGCATTAAATTCTGTACATCCTGTGATACAGAGACATCAGTACTAACAAAAATACAATCTGCCCCATTATTCTTGATGTTGTTTGCTATTTGAGTGCCCAGGGTTTCTCGGCGTCCAGCTATAACGACTTTGCATCCTTGTAGTGCGAAAAGTTCGGCGGTGGCCCTACCCATTCCAGAGGCTCCGCCTGTTATAACAGCAACTTTATTTTCTAATCTCACTTATTTCTCCTATGCATTCGGTAAGAATTTAAAGTTATGTGAGTGGTCTAATTTGACGGTTCTAACGTTGCTCGATGTTTAAAGCTCAATTCGAGGCCACATTAAACCTGGGAATAGCAGATCAAGCTATCTTACCAGCGATAAATTTTGCAAATCCTGAAACCCATTTAGGTGATGAATTAAGTGATGGAACCAAAGTCAATTTCCCTCCACCAATTCTTGAAAAATATTCTTGGTCACGGATAGAAATTTCCTCTAAGGTTTCCAAGCAATCGGCGACAAATGATGGGCAGACCACTGCTATATCATTTATTCCATCATCCACGGTTTGTTGCAAGACATCCAATATATCTGGCTGTATCCATTTATCCATTCCAAAGCGGCTTTGGAAGCATATCTTGAATGGTTTTGAAGTGTTCAATTTTTCCATAATTTTGTTAACCGTATCTGTGCAATGAAAACGATAGCAAAATTTGTTGTAGGTTGATTCGGAGGCACAACAATTTTTATCTACGAGACAATATGACCCGGAGGAATCAAGCTTCTTGATTTGGCGTTCTGGTAGACCGTGGAAGCTAAATAGGAGCATTTCGGAATTTTTATAGGCCGTACTTTCTCGGATAGTGCCCACGAGACAATCTATGTAAAAGCGTTCTCTGAAAAAATCAGTTATCGTTTGATATGAAACGTTTCTATTTTCTAGAATTTCTATAGCCTTTGAAAGACAAGATCCCGTTGTAGCCTGCGCATACTGGGGAAACATTGGGCACATTATTATTCGCTGCGCACCGGATTCTAACAATTCGTCTATAGCTTCCTGAATGGATGGCTGTCCGTATCTCATTCCTATATTCACTAATAAATCATTGTCATATCTCATTAAGGATTCTTTGAATTCATTTGAATGTACAAGTAAGGGTGATCCTTTTTCCATCCATATACTTTTATATTGCGGAAGAACTCTCCTTGGTCTAAATGGAGAGACAAATAAGTTAACGATTATCCATCTCAATAGAGGATTTGTATCAATAACATCGGGGTCAGAGAGGAATTCCGTCAGATAGGACCTAACGGCTTTGGTGGTAGGCTCAGAGGGGGTTCCTATATTCATTAAAAGGAATCCGATTTTTTCAGGTGCTTGCAAAAAAAACTCCATGTGATTTTTGTCACTATCATTATATGGCATGATTTTAGTTTTCCAACATATGTTTAAGAGAAGTGATAATCTTTGGGCGTTTTATCAAATCGGGAGTTAGTATGTTTTGTTGGCTAAATTAAAGAAAATCCTACTTTATTGTCTGGGATTGGTATTTTTGGGGATAGGGATAGCAGGTTATTTTCTGCCAGGGTTACCTGGTACTGTATTTCTTATTCTTTCGGCAGTTTGTTTTATGCGCTCGAATGAAAAAATGTACCGATGGGTTACGGAACATAAGCTATTCGGCAGCCAAATAAAGCAATTTATGGAGACAGGAGCCATGCCTAAAAGAGCCAAAATCATTTCAATAACCTGTATTTGGCTCTTCTCGGCGATATCAGTGTCTCCGATTACCCCTTATGGTTGGGTGTTCAAAACCATAGTACTTTGCCTTGCAGGCATAGGTACTTCGTATATCTTGACCCGTCCTACTTCTAAATAAGTGAATGTATTAGAGCACTGAGATTTGAATCTGGGGATCCTTTTCACCTTTTTGAAGCGCTTGTATTATGGTATCAGCGAGTCGTTTTGCCGACTGTGGGCTTAACTCTACGGCTACTCTGGACCCGACCCCTCGCGATTGGTTAACAAAATCGATGTTTACACCGTATTCCCAGGGGGCATTAAAAGGATGGTCGTAGGAAACATTCACCATTTCAAGTGGGAACCACCCATCTCTTCCTTTACCACTTCCTTCCATCTCAGCCCTTTCACATATCATTGTGCACATAATGGATATTTCCTCTGGCTTAACTTAATTTCTTACCTAAGAAGGTAAACATTTTGTCCCACCCGTCAACAGCAGAACTTTGATGGTAAATAGGCCTGTCAAAATAAAAGAAACCATGGCCAGCTTCTGGGTATCTGTGGAACTCGATGTCTTTTCCTGCTGCCTTTAACTCTTCTTCGTGTTGATTTACCTGTTCAGGAGTCGGACTTTGATCTAGATCTCCGAAAAGACCTAGTAATGGCGCGCTTAAATCCTTTGTATACGAATTCGGAGAAACGGGTTGTTTGTCTGTGAGTTGGTCGTCAGACATGATTATGTTTCCACCCCAACATTCCACTATTGCATCGAAGCATTCAAGTCGGCACCCGGCAAGAAATACATGTCGTCCCCCCGAACAGCTACCAAATGCACCAACTTTACCGTTAGAACTTGGCAAGGACTTCAGGTATTTAGCCGCTGCTTCTAGATCTCCCATTACTTGGTCATCCGATACGCCTCCCTCCGCTCTTACCGCAGCTGCAACGTCCTCTGGAGTCCCGTGTGCTTCTCTGCAATATAAATCTGGTGAAATCGCCAAGTATCCGTGGTGTGCCAGTCTCCGGGTGAATTCTCGATATAATTCGTCCCAGCCTGGTAAGTGATGGGCTAATACTACCCCAGGGAAGGGACCTGGTCCCATAGGCCTAGCGAAATATGTGTTAATTGCGTCGCCGTTTGTTCCTTTTATAGTGATTGTTTCTGCGATCATTCCCTCATATTGATCTGTTGTGTACATCTAACTACTCCTTGTTTCTCTTTTGATGAATTGATGCCAGTTCAAATAAAAATTTTGTGTTCTATCGGTATCGATAATTTTTGCTATTCTCCTTGCATTGCTCTCAATACTTTCTCCCCCTCGCTCTTCCAAAAGTTATAAAGGATTACTATGTCAGTATTTACTGAGAAATGCCTCACTCCCATATCCAAATATTCTTTCATTTCGTCTGCCGACTGAATTTCAGCCCTGGGAGGAACCCCCATTTTGATACCTAATTCAAAAGTCTTCTTTTTAGCTGCTTGAACTTCAGGGTCGTTCATCTGTCTTGGCTTACCAATGTTCATTGAATAATCTGCACCGCCCCATTGAATCATCTCGACTCCAGGCTCCGATAAAATTTCCTCCAAATTATCAACGGCACCCTTTTTTTCAATCATGAACGCTAATACCACATTAGCAAGCATATCTACATATTCTGGAGAGCCACCATATCCCATATAGGAATTTCTTCTGGTAGCTACCCCATATAAGCCGCCATGATCAGGATGATCTGGTCTGGCAGATTTAATGCAGTCTCGAACTTCTTCAATATTTCTTACATCTGTAAATAAGACACTTTCATATCCTGATCCGATACCTCTTTGGGCAAGGAAGGGCATCAAGCTTTGGTCTATCTTGATCATACTTCCGAGGTTATGCAGCTCTGAAGTCCTGCACATGTTATCTAGGTCATGCAAGTCAGAAGGCCCATATTCAGCTACGAATTCAACGTAGTCGTATATCCCTGTATGCCCGATAGCTTCTATTTCTGCGGGCCACACACTGTGTATATGAGTACTAAGGGTAGGTTCACCCGACTCCAATTTTTGTCTGATTAAGTTGGGCCTAACCATGGATTCCTCCGTAATATTATGTTTTTCTTTAGTGGCGGTAGGTTATCAGAAAGATTATATCGGATCATCTCTTTAACATAGATTCTATTTAAATCATATTTTTTGAGCTAGTAATCAGGTGTGTATCAGGAATATAATCTGCATATAGATTTCATGAAACACGCTTCAATTCTTTTCTACATATAAGTGATTAATTGAAAAGAAATATTTTCATTTTAGGTATGCCAGTACAGTTTATGTTGGTAGTTTTTGCTGCAGCATTACTTGTTTTATATGTGGTTGCTATGTCGGCTTCGATACGTGTAGAAAAGCGTAATGATATTAGAAATGTCGAAGTACATACAGAAACTTATGCTTGGGAATCTGCGGCACTTTGGATGTGCCCTCTTCATTGAGGTTGGAGACATTAATATAAATGACTGAAGATGAATTAAATCCACCAGGATTGAAAACCTTTTACTGGCATTACGCATGGGTAATAGTAGTAATTATTGCAAGCATGCAGATAGTAGGTACCTCCATCAGAATGGCTTTTGGCGTTTTTATTGATCCTTTACAGGCACAATTTGGTTGGAGTCAGGGCGGTATAGCTTTTGCTTATGCAATTACTAGTGTTGTTTCAGCCGTAGTGTCTCCTTGGGCAGGAAATTTGGGGGACAAATATGGGGCTAAAAACGCCATGGTTGTTGGGACTATTATCTACCTGATTGGTATGTTGGCCACGGCGTTCGTGACAACGCTATGGCAGTTTTGGTTTACATATGGAGTGATTTTAGGGATTGCTCAGGCTATTTTTCTAGTGCCTCTAATACCAGCAGCAATGATCTGGTTTAGAAGGCACCTCGGTATGGCTATGGGTCTTGTTATGGCTTCATGGGGCTTAGGGCCTGCGCTGGCAACCCCTTTGGTTGCGTACATGATTGAGTCTTATGGTTGGACTTTTGCTTTCCTTTCTCTAGGGATAGTGACGACTTCGATCATGTTTTTCCTAATTGCAGTGTTTCGTAACAGACCCGCTGACGTAGGAAGCGAGGCGTACGGTACTGTTTCAGGGGACCCTTCTCTTAGCAATAAATTGCCTCCTGCAGTTTTACTAAAAGAATTCAAAGGTCACATGAAGAAAACAGCGGCTTATTGGAATATGAGTTCAATCCATTTTTTGGGATGTGTTGGACACGCAGTAATATTGATTTGGATAATTCCAATGGCAACTAGTAAGGGATTGACCCCCATAGATGCATCTTTGATTTTGACGTTGTTTTCAGCGGTTAGCATAGCCACTAGATTAACTACACCGATGTTATGTGAAAAAATGGGTGTCCGTACCGTGATGACGGTATTTTATATCTTGCAGGGAGCACCAGTGCTTCTTTTGATTTTTTTCTCTGCTGATAGTGTTTTTATTGTATTCGCCGTTACGTTCGGCATTGGATATGGAGGTGAAACTGGCGGATTCCCTATTCTCAACAGGAAATATTTTGGTCATGCCCCTATGGGAGGAGCTCACGGATTTCAAATGCTAGGGGCTGGTATAGGAATGGCTGTAGGGGGATGGATTGGAGGGCCAGTTTTCGATATTTTTAATTCGTATAATGCAGCTTTTTGGATTAGTGTACTGGCCAGTTTCGGGGGGGCATTAAGCATAGTTCTTTTGGAGAACCCATCAAAATTAATAATTCCTGACTGGAGAAAGTCCGAAGAAGAATACCAACGAACTGTCGAGGTTATTTCATAAAATCAGTGAATTGATAGATTTGATCTTAAAGATATTTATACAAGCTATATATTAGGGTAAGAAGATGTCTTCGAAAGAAATAGTAAATATGACTGCTACCGATATGGTGGATTTGATTAAAAATAGGAAGATTTCAGTCTCTGAAGTTATGGATGCTCATCTTGCCCAGATAGATTTTGTAAACCCCAAGGTTAACGCGATTGTTACTTTACATGCTGAACTTGGCCTTGAAGGAGCCAAACTGGCGGATGAAGCAATCGCAAAAGGAGATGATTTGGGGATATTACATGGTCTACCGACTGCCCACAAAGATCTCGTACCAACAAAGGGAATATTGACTACTTACGGATCACCTTTATATGCAGATTATGTACCCGATCACAGCGCTCTGATCGTGGAAAGAATGCAAGGTGCCGGGGCCATTACAATCGGGAAAACCAATACTCCAGAATTTGGGGCAGGATCTCAAACTTACAATGAAGTTTTCGGGGAAACTTTGAATCCGTACGATACCGATATGACGTGCGGAGGTAGTAGTGGTGGAGCAGCTGTCGCCCTTGCCACTAGAATGCTTCCCATAGCAGATGGAAGTGACACCGGAGGATCATTACGAAACCCGGCTAATTTTTGTAATGTTGTCGGCTTTCGGACTTCTCCAGGAAGAGTACCTTCCTATCCTTCAAAGGTTGGCTGGAACCCTACGTCAGTTCAAGGTCCCATGGCTAGAACCGTTTCTGATTGTGCTCTTTTTCTTGCTGCGATAGCTGGTCCTGATTCAAGAGTTCCAATATCGATTAGTGAAAAAGGGGAAATATTTTTGCAATCCTTGGAAAGGGATTTCAAAAATGTGAAAATTGCCTGGAGCAGCGATTTGGGTGGTTTGCCGATTGATCCACGAACCACAGGAGTCCTTGAATCACAGCGATCAATCTTCCAAGACATCGGATGTTTAATCGACCAAGCGGAACCTGATTTTTCAGATGTAAATGAACAGTTTTTAATTTGGCGGGGATGGGCACGAGAGTTAACTCAAGGGGATACTTTGAGGAATCATAGAGATCAATTGAAAGATACGATGATTTGGGATATTGAACAAGGTGTCAAGTTGTCGGGACCCGATGTGGGGTGGGCTGAAGCTAAGAGGATGGAATTGTTTCAGCGTATGCACAATTTTATGGAAGAATACGAATTTCTTATATGTCCGGTTAGTCAGAGGCCTCCTTTCAGTGTCAAACAGAGGTGGGTTTCGGAAATTAATGGGATCGAAATGGAAAATTTTATCGCTTGGATGAAATCTTGCTATTACATAACTGCAACCGGACATCCGGCCATTTCAGTACCTTGCGGTTTTACTCCAGAAGGCCTTCCCGTCGGGATTCAAATTGTAGGAAGGTATCGGGATGATTTCGGAGTCTTACAACTCGCTAAAGCTTTTGAAAACGCCACTGGATTTTGGAAATCTGTACCTGCAATTTGCAGTTAGAAGCCTTCAATCAATATAGGATGAAATGCGGCTTAGGGGAAACTTTTTAATATCCGGGACCTGAGTATCTTTTTCTGCATGTCCTGTTACAAGAAGTAAGAATGGGCGTTCATTTTTTGGTCGTTTAAATATTTTGTTTAGGAATCCCATTGGGCTAGGAGTGTGTGTAAGCGTAACCATCCCAGCATTATGCAGAGCTGTAATAAGTATGCCCGTGGCTATTCCTACTGACTCTGTTGCATAGTAATGCTTTACCTGGGTCCCATCCGGCAGTATGCCATAGTTTTTAACGAAAACTCCAATTACATACGGAGCAGTTTCTAGAAATTCCTTATTTGCGTCTGTACCTAGAGGTTCCAGTGCTTTTAACCATTCTGCTGATGCCTTTGATTTATAGAATTCTCGTTCCTCTTTTTCCGCTTGTTGACGGATGACTTTTCTAACATCACCATAACCAGAAATAGCGAAATGCCACGGTTGCATATTTGCTCCGCTAGGAGCGGTTCCGGCAGTTAGGATGCAGTTATCAATTATAGATCGCGATATATCTTTTTTGGCAAAATCTCTTACTGTTCGGCGTTGTTTCATAGTTTCATAGAAGTTTCGGGATTTTAATTCCATTTCTTCATTGTTTAGATGTTCTATGTTTTTTAATGGGACTAGTTTTGTATTCACTACAACCTCCGCAAAGTTATGGTTTGGAAAGATATTCCTGCCTGTACGATTATCTACTGTGCTGATATTATCCTAGTGCAATACACTATTCGGAATTTATAACAAAAAAGGCGAATTATGAAAATAACGAATGTTAAGGTCGAGATGTTTAACTGGACCACAGAATCTTGGAAGACAGGAGTAGGAACTTCATTTGGTAATACACGACAACTGGGAATAGTTACTGTTGAAACAGATGAAGGTATAAGCGGGAACGCCTTTTTAGGATCATCACGTGTGGGTGCAGATCATTTTGCCCCTGGTCTAATAGAATTCATCAAACCTATAGTCATGGGTAGGAATCCGCAGGATATTGGTGCCATATGGTGGGATATGTGGAAAATGAATCGGTCAGTTTCTACCTATGTGATAGGTGCGATTGATATTTGTTTATGGGATATAAATGGAAAAATTGCTCAACAGCCCATACATCGTCTTTTGGGAACTTGCAAAGAATCTGTGCCGGTTTATTCGAGTACTGCATTTCATGAGACAAAAGAAGAATATGCTGAAGAGGCAATCAAATTTAAAGAAATGGGTTGGACGGCTCATAAAATTCATCCACATGGTGATCCGGCCTATGACATACAAATATCTCAGGCGGTCCGTGATGCAGTAGGCGATGACATGAAACTCATGTTGGACTCGATGTGGGCATACCAATATGAGGATGCAATGAGGGTAGGTAGAGCTATTGAGGAATTAAATTTTTATTGGTATGAAGACCCCTTGGTCGAGGAAGATATATATAACTATGTGAAATTGCACGATAAGCTTGATATACCAATCATGTCGACGGAATATGCCCCAGGCAGGTATTACGGTATGACTCAATGGATAACGCAATATGCTACAGACATACTTAGAGGTGATGTTGCGGTAACTGGAGGTATCACGCCTATGATTAGACTTTGCCATCTTGCGGATGGTTTTAACATGAAATGCGAGATTCATCATGGTGGTAATTCTTTAAATAACGTGGCGAATTTGCACGTAACAATGGCTGTGCCTAACTGTGAATTTTTCGAATTTTTCCCTTGCACTGGCGCCAATATGTATGGGCTCGTTGAAGACATTCAATATGATGGAGGAGTTGTTTATGCTCCGACTAAGCCAGGGTTGGGTTACGATATCGATTGGGACATGTTGAAAAACGAATACACTGCCACCGTAGAATAGTAGATTTCCGAACAGATTGAGGAATAAGTCATTTTTTAATTTACCAACTTTGTTGGGTTTCACCTTGCGGATATGAAATTACCAACAATACACACCTTGGATTCCTTGCGTGCATATCCAGATTATAGATATTTGTGGACGGCAAATTTTTGTGCCAATACCGCTCAATGGCTACAGTTGCTTACTTTGGGGTGGCTAGTAAAGGAATTAACACAATTTGATTCCAATTCTGCTTTGCTGGTTGTCGGAGTCGGTGGAACTGCTGCTTTGCCGGGAGTTATTATAGGCCCGTGGGGAGGAGTGCTTGGGGATCGGTTAGATAGAAGAAAACTAGTTATATCTCTCGAACTATTCATGGTTGCACTGGCGTTTTCTTTTGCCTTACTAGTTAGAACAGAATTTGTTTTGGTGTGGCATGTCTATGCTTTCGCTTTGATGGCTGGTTCGTGTGAAGCCTTAAAAATGCCAGTTAGACAAGCTCTTATCGCTAACACTGTACCTGCTCATGCTCTAAGCAATGCCTATGCGACTAGCGTTCTTACCATTCCCGGAACCCGTATGATAGGTCCCTTTATAGGTGGAATTATTGTTGCAAAAGTTGGGTTTTTCTGGAATTTTACGATTGAGGCAGCTCTATATCTCGGTGTTATTATTGCCTTAATTCCTATGTCCACACCATATTTTATTCGCCGGGAATTCACCACCAAATTTGGAATGTCCCAAATGCTTACTGATATGGCCGATGGTTTCAAATATCTTTGGAATAAACAGCGTTCTTTGTCTTTGATTTATATTCTGTCTATTGCTCCAAATGTTGTTTTGCACCCAGTGTTATTTTTGCTCCCTCTATTCACCACTGACGTTCTTCATCGAGACGTTGATTATGGGGGATATATGATGGCAGTTAACGGGGCCGGAGGCTTACTAATGGTTCTTGTTTTTTCTGCATTCGGTTTCCCTAAATGGCGAGGAATGATATGTATCGTTTCTGCCTTAGGTGGAGCGCTCATGGCAATATTATTAAGTCAATCTGTATGGGTAGCTTCAGCCTTTGTAGTTTTGGCAATTTTTGGCGCTACTCAAACGGCGTTTCGAACGACTAATGGTGTCCTAACCCAGACTTTGGCCGAAGATCACTATCGGGTTCGCGCTATGAGTGCCTATCGAATAGGAATGGGTATGGTAGTCTTTTTTAGTATTTTTGTAGGTTGGTTGGCTGGGCTTATTTCTGTTCAACCTACCTTAGTTATCATGGGTATAATTGGGATTTTCATCTCCATAGGATTCTGGTTATTTTCTCCATCCGTGAGAAACCAGGAATAAATTTAGGTTAAATTCTAAATATGGACACTTTGAACTGTAATCTCAAACTTTACTGAGAAGTGCTTCTGAGTTATTATTTGTGAATCTTAATTCCTGTATTTTACTAACTTATTGCGTTTGTCGAGCTATTATCTTCGCCATGAAATCTTTTCATTCAAAGTGCTTATATTTTGTTCCTGAATGCTAGAAATAAATTAGCCGACAAACGAAAGAAAACGTTCTATGGTTGGTACCTGGTCCCAGTTTTTGGTGCCGTAATGCTGATAGCAACTACACCTCTTTTCCATGCTATGGGTATCTGGGCGGTTGCTATGGAAAGGGCTTTTGGATGGAATAGGACTCAACTCTCCCTAGCGTTGTCTTTTACTAGAGTTGAAGGTGGTATTTTAGGGCCTGTTGAAGGGTATCTAGTAGATAGATTTGGTACCAAGCGAATGGTTTTAATAGGTATGATAATAATGGGGCTTGGGTGGTTGGTATTCAGCCGTGTAAATCATTTGCTGATTTTTTATTTTGCTTATTTGGTGATTGCATTAGGTCAAGGGCTAGGTAGTTGGTTAGCTCTGAATACTATGATGAACAATTGGTTCGTCAGGAAACGTTCTTTTGCTATGGGTACCTCAAATGCCTTAGCGAGGTTTGGGTCCTTATTTTTTGTGCCATTATTGGCTTGGCTTGTAGATCCAGACTTTTTAGATCGGCCGGGCTGGAGTTTGACTGCTTTTATGCTTGGCATAATCACCATTCTGTTGGCCTTCCCGTTGACTAGTCTTCTTAGGAATAGGCCAGAAGATTATGGATTACTCCCAGATGGAGATACAGAAGACGATCTTAGAAGACGAAGAGAAGCAGCGGTAAGCAGCGGTATACGAATCGATCCCCAGTACGATTTTACGGTGCAACAGGCCTTAAGAACCCCTGCATTTTGGTTCATTAGTCTCGGACATGGATTCACATCGATGGTTTTACTTGCATTTATGTTGCATCTTGCACCCATGATGACCGATATGGGGTATAGCTTACAGACAGCAGCTTTTGTTGTTTCTGGATACACTGCTGTTTCTATGGTATTTCAATTGATTGGGGGTTATGTTGGTGATCGAGTGCCCAAAAATATAGCATTATTGATGTTCACTCTATGTCAGGCTTTTGGTGTTTTTATTCTCACATTTGGCCCCCCTAATCTCTTGTCCGCCTACGGATTTGCTTTATTGTTTGGTATAGGATTTGGTGGTAGAAACCCTATATCATCATCTATACGAGGGGATTACTTTGGTAGGAAGCATTATGGGAAAATAATGGGTATTTCTCAGGTTCCGATGAATGTACTTTTACTAATTGGACCAATTTTCGCTGGGGTAATGCGTGATTCAACGGGTACCTATCAGACAGCCTTCGCAGTACTTGGCGTAATGGCCGTAGTTGGAGGGTTTTGTTTTCTATTCGCAAAGAAACCAGTTCACCCTGATTCATACTCAGCTATTTCACCGGTCTGAGATGCTCAAACAATTCGTTTGAGATTGGTAACATCCGAACTACTGGAGCGGGACTTTCGAGATTTTGTGGTTCGCAGAATCAAAAATTTGCCGACATAATTCGTGATAATTGTGGATACACTGAATTTTTTAAGAGGGGAAGGAGAAAGGACGGAAACATAATTGACCTAATCACAGGTGACTAGAATAACTTTTTAAAAATTGTGGATTTTGAGAAAATCATCCAGTAGTCACATTGGGTTGTAGATTTTGACGAATATCCATGGATTTTGCAACTAGCTCGTAGGATCTCTTTCTATCGTCAAAATAGTAGCAGTTGGATACTATTCCTATATCAGAAGTCTGATAACGTTCTGATGATGCGAGAATTCCTTCCTTCACTTGCTCTGGGTTGCCTTCTATATAGCTTTGTGTGGTCTGTTCCATATAAGCTCTAACATGGTCATCCATTGGCCAAACAGAGGCTTCTTCTGGAGGGAGCAAACCTTTTGTGCTTTTTCCCATAGTTGAGATAATTTTGTTTATATTTCTTGAGGATCCAACAAATCTGGCATGATCCTCAGTATCAGCGCATATCACTTGAAGGCTCACATTAACCTTTGGTTCCGGCAAATAATCAGATGGTATGAAATTATTTCTGTACAGATCAGTAACCTGGGGACCATATTCTGATGTATTTCCAAAAAAGTCTGCAAAGCTAAATGGAAGGCCCATCTCTGCTGCTAATCTAGCACTGTAGTCGCTTGAACCGAGGAGCCATACTGAAGGGGAGGTCTCTTTCCCTGAAGATTGAGCTTTTATGCCTGATAGAGCGTGATCACTTTGAACACCATCTTCTAAAAAGCTCAACAAATCGCTAACCATTTGGGGGAAATCACTGAATACATCCATTGTTGGTCTTGGGTAAGTTAAAGCAGCCGCAGTTTTTCGGTCACTGCCTGGGGCTCTGCCAATTCCTAAATCAATTCGGTCTGGATGGAATGAATCTAATACACTGAACTGTTCTGCCACTTTGAGTGCGGAATAGTGGCTTAACATAACCCCAGCACTACCAACTCGAATAGCAGAGGTTTTTGCAGCTATTTGTCCAATCAGAATTTCTGGACTTGTTCCAGAAAAAGAGTTTGAGTTGTGGTGTTCTGCTACCCAATATCTAGAATAACCTAGGTTTTCTGTGTGGATCGCCAGTTCGACAGATTCATTAAGTGCGTCGACAGGAGTACCGCCTCGTCGGATTGGTGATTGGTCTACAACCGTTAGTTTTATGTCTTTTGATGATGGCATATAGGTTAACAAAGGATATCAAAGGAGATACCTAACTGTCTGCATTTAGGTATGTAATGTAGAATCTTGTCCTCTATCTTCGCTCTAATAGATGATTAAAAACTTTGAACAATTCAGAAAATATATATACATTCGAAAAAAGAAAGCCTGCAGGTCTTCTTCCAACCGCTTTTCAGATTTTTCTTTCCTTACTTTGGGGAGGAAATAACGTCAGCATAAAAACATCTCTAGAGTATGCTTCTCCTCTCCAGGTTGGGTGGATGAGATTTGTTGCGGGGGGATTTGTGACTTTCATGTACATTCTTATAAGGAAAGAATCGTTATATGTTGTAAGAAGTGAGATACGGCCACTTTTAATAATAGGTGTTCTTTTCACAGTTCAAATTGTGTTTATGAATGTGGGTCAGTATCTGACTACTGCGGGACATGCGACGGCTCTAAATGCGACCTATCCTGTATGGGCATCTGTTATAGCTCATTTCTTGGTGGTTACCGACACCCTTACCAAATGGAAAGTCTTGGCAATCGTGATGTCCTATATAGGGATACTCATCATAGTTTTTGGAGACACTGGAATTGTTGCATCAGGGGTATCTGTACAGGGTGACTTTATGAGTCTTTTGTCGGCTATTTTATTGGGACTGAGATTAGTTTTGATGTCTAACTTCGCTCAAAATATGTCGGAAGTTAAAATTATGTTCGGTCAATCTGTGATGGGAATATCATTTTTTTTGATTGGTAGTTTCATTTTTGAATCCCCTCAATATTCGCTGGAATTGCGGTTTTGGTTGGCCTTGGCGTACCAAGGATTTGTAATAGCCGGGCTTGGATTTCTTGCAAACGCATGGTTGGTAAAAAAATACTTACCCTCAACGGTGACTTTTTATTCCTTTATCCAACCACCAGCAGGTGTTTTATTGGCTTGGCTGGTTCTTTCTGAAGCTCCAGGGAGGGGCTTGTTAGTCGGTCTTGTTTTTGTAGTTGCGGGTGCTATTACGTTTGGTTCAGAATCATTTATTAAAGCTAGAAGAAAGGAGATTTTAGTCTAATGAAAATCATCGATGTAACAAGTGAAGTTTTTGAATGGGAGAGGCCCGGTATCTGGAATGGAGGACATTTCTATGGTCCGGGGAGGCTCCATAAAGTTACAGTAAAAACGGATGAAGGTATCGACGGGTTTGGTTGGAACGGAGGTACTGCTGCGGAAAGGCCCTTGAATGTGTTTCCTCCTTTTGTCGAGTATTTTCGCGAGTTATTAATTGGTATAGATCCTAGAGAGACTAGGAAGATAGCGGAAGATCTAGGGGAGAAACATATAAAAATATTGGGTCCTGGAGGAGTTAACACACAAGTGTTGGCCGCAATAAATATTGCTTGTTGGGATATAAAAGGCAAATCTTTAGGGAAATCGGTTCATCAATTATTGGGAGGGGCCCAGGATCGGATTAGAACTTATATTGCCGGTGGTTATTATGCTGAAGGAAAAGGTTTGAAAGAACTTCAAGATGAAGTTCTTTTCAATGTCAATGAAATGAATGCTGGTGCAGTAAAAATTAAAATTGGTGATCCGAATGAAGGCATTACTGGTGATTTGCTTAGAGTAGAGGCAGCTAGAAAGGCTGTAGGCGATGATGTAGTTTTGATGGTTGATGCCAATTGTGCATTGAATCTACAACAGTCTTTAAATTTTGCAAGCGAACTAGAAAATTTTGGAGTTTATTGGTTTGAAGAACCTATGCCTATACATCGCTATAGAGAACACGGTGTTTTGAAAGAGGCTTCCAATGTGAAGATTGCTACTGGGGAGAATGGATATCATTTGTCTCATTTTGAAACCCTTCTTGGTCATAATGGAGCAGATATTTTGAATGTTGATGTTGCGATTTGCCCTGGGTATGATATCGCTAAAGACATAACTGACCTGGCTAAGGAAAAAGGTGTGTCTATTGCTCCACATGGTTGCCAAGAACTTCAATTGCCCCTTGCAGCAGGGATACCTCATGGGGAATTTCTAGAATATTATCCAGTTGCTGTAGATCCACTTAGAGCAGAGATGTTTATGCCTCGTATGGTTCCTGATCCTGATGGTTATGTCACTGTTCCTGATAGGCCAGGTATTGGATTTGAACTAAACATGGACCTGCTAAACAGATATAAATTGTCATGAGAAATTTTCCAATTACTGTGCATTATCTTGAAATATTTGCAAAAGAAGATATCAATCCAAAATCAGTTGTGCAAAGTGATCTTAAAATACTCAATGTAAAGAAACCAGATCCTGCATTTGCGAGATGGTTTTATAGATCGGTTGGCAAAAAATGGTACTGGGTTGATAGGTATTATTGGAGTTTGGGAGAGTGGGAGGAATGGATTTATGGCTCAAATATCTCTATGTGGACAATGGAACTTTTGGGGAATTTTATAGGATTTTATATGCTTCATCCTCAAAGCGAAGCCAATATTGAAGTAGCATATTTTGGACTGCTCCCAGGTTATATTGGAGGTGGTTTTGGTGGGCATCTTCTGACAAATGCTCTGAATGAGGCATTTTCAATGGATGCCACTAGGGTGTGGTTACATACATGTAGCTTAGATCATCCGTATGCGTTGAGGAATTACAAGGCCCGTGGAATGAAGGTATACAAGGTTGAGCGTGATGTGCAACCTATACCTGATTGTTGTCCCACATCTGATGCAGTGGTGTAGTAAATTAACTTACTTTTTTAAATTTATTTATGCGGTGTAGTTCTTTAGGTGGATTCATATGATTGCCTTCAATTGCATGAGAGGCTTCACGAACATGTAGGCATACATATAACTCCTCTCCATTATGGAAATACGCTTCTTGATCCGAAAGATAACGTTAACTAGAAGTGCAGTCGATTTTTTTGAAATACATAAAACCCCTCAGTGTTTTAATAGTTGATAATAGAACTTATGTTCTGTTATTCTTACCTCCTTAGTTTTGTATTCATAGAAATTGCATTAAAGATATGCCTAACATAAATTCTAAAATCGGATGCCTTTTAATTACCCATTTTGGTATTAAATCAGAGATTAATAAAAATCCCGACATTTCTGATGAAAAACTGTTTTTGTATTCTCAGAAACCTCATAAGTCACCTGTTGTTGAAGATTTTTCTAAAGGGATAAAAAATATTTCTAGAGGGGTATCGCTCTCGTACGCATTGTCTAGATATCCGGAAGCTTTGAAATTTGAATTTGATCATAAAAATTATGAACAAATTTTTGCTTCGGTCATATCAAATGTTGCACGCATAACCCCAAAAATTGAGAGGTCGGATCTAGGCATTATTTATTTAAATATGCGTGGTCTAAGCGAAATGTATGGAGGTGAGCCGAAATTAGTTACTACTGTACTGGACACAATTCCATATTTTTTAGAACCAAGATTTGGAATCTCTACGAATAAATTTGCTGCGTATACTGCAGCTCTTTCTTCTATTCCTGGTGGATCTACAAGAATATTAAATAATATCGATTCTTTTTTAGCTTCTTTCAGTGTGGATATATTACCTATCAAAAAAAGTACTATTGCTGATTTTCATAAATTCGGTATGCACACAATTGGAGATATAGGCATCCAAGATTATGGATTGATTTATTCTAAATTTGGAAATGAAGGATGTAAGGCTTTATCACTGTCACGTGCAGAGAATAGAGATTATATTTATTCTGATAAACCTATTGAGAATATAACTGAACGTGTATCGCTACCATTTCCAACCAACTCTAGCTCTGTTCTTTTCACAGCGTTGGACCTTTTAGCACAAAAATCTTTTATGAGACCTGTTTTAAAAGGTAGATATGTTAGAAAAATATCTATTTTGTTTGACCTTATTGGATTTTCAACCTGGAGCAAGGACCTCATTTTAAAAAATCCTCTTAAAAATTCGCATGATTTGAGCGCACTACTTAGGTCGGAATTAGGAGATTTGAAATTACCTAGATTAATCGAAGGTATCTCAATGACAATTTCAGATTTTGTTGGAGAATATGGGGTGCAATATAGGGCTTTTACGGGTATTCGTGATGATATTCGTGATAGGAAAAATAAATTGATCAAAACAGATCGTCATATCCGTAAAAAAATGCCTGCCAAAAATTCTATTTATAAACTTTTGACTGTGAATCCAGATCACCCAATTCCTGAGAGAAGGGCAGTACAAGTTTCTATAGATCCAGAGACAAAATTCTTTGTTAAGGCTATTAATATACCTAAAAAAATTAAGGTTCGAGAATCAAGTGATATTCCCAAATTTATATCTTTATATGATGGAGATAATCTAAAAGTTAAAGTTTTAGATATCTGGAAAATTGACTTATGGTGGATTCAGAGCCCAATTAGTCGTACTTATTACAGTATTAGCACACCTGACAATAAGGTTATGACGATATTTAAAGATACTGTTGAAAAACGGTGGTATCGTCAAAATTACTGATGCAATTTAACTCTAAATATGTAGAACTACATTCCCATAGTTTTTATTCGTTTGGTGAAGGCGCGTCCCACATAGATGAGCTGCTTAATAGAGCTTATGAACTAGATTATCCTGCGATGGCCCTTACTGATTACAACATGTGCGGAGCCTTAGAATTTTCTAGGCAGTCTAATAATTTTGGTATAAAACCTATAACGGGTGCTGAAATCATTCTTGAAGATGACTCACATATAGTGCTACTAGCTAAAAACAAGATCGGATATTCCAACATATCGCAATTACTTACGTTAGCTAATGGATCTGATCGAAGGGAACCAAGGTTAGACTCTAAGTATATCTCTCAATATGCCTCTGGAACTATATTACTTACAGGGTCACAAAATGGTCTAATTTCAAATGCTATTAAAGAGAATAAAACAGAAAAAGCAAAATCGGTACTTAAAGAATTACGAGAATGTTTCGAAGATAATTCAATCTATATAGAATTAAATCGTAATTTCATGCATGGTGACTCTAGTCGAATAAATTCTTTGATTTCCATAGCATCAGATGTGAAACTTCCCTTAGTTGCAACTAACAATGTTCATTATCATATTTCTAACAGGTACAAGTTACAAAACGTGCTTGCTTCAATTAGGAGTAATGAAAGTTTAGACGCTTTGGCGCACACGCTTAAAATAAATTCTGAGTTTTATTTAAAATCAGAATTGCAAATGCAGAATCTGTTTAAATCTGTACCAAATGCCCTTACAAATACACTTAAGATATCTAATGTATGTGATTTTAATTTATCCTCGGATCTTGGTTATGAACTGCCATCACCTAATGTGCCAGATGGATTTACCCCTTTTTCTTATCTTGAGTATCTGTGTTATGAAGCTGCGCAAAGACGTTATGGAGAAGTTAACAATTCTGTCGATAATAGATTAAAGGAGGAATTGAGGCTTATAAAAAAACATAATCTGGCAGGGTTCATGCTTCTCTACCGAGAAATTGTTCTTATAGCACGAGAGATAAGTATTGAGATGGGTAAGTCAGAATTAGAAGAGCCTATAGAAATTAGATCTCCAGGTAGAGGTAGAGGGTCTTCTGTTGCGATGTTGACAGGATACCTAATAGGAATATCTCATGTAGACCCCCTACTATACAATTTAACCTTAGAAAGGTTTATGCCAGATGATTTAAAAACATTACCTGATATAGATATAGATTTTCCTAGGTCAATAAGAGAAAAATTAATACCCAGAGTTCATGAATATTTTGGACCTCAATTTGCGGTTCTTACTGGAATGATAACTAGGTATAAATTAAAGGGTATTTTAAGAGATTTAGGTAAAGTTTTTGGAATACCCGATGGAGATATAAGCACTCTCTCAAGGCAAGTTCATAATTCTGACCCTTCTTTATTAAAATCTGAAATGCTTTCTATTCCAGAATTTAAAAAAGTTGTTGATTTACCGGAATGGGAAAATATTATTTCTCTTGCATCGCAGCTTAAAAATGCCCCTAAAGCCTTGGGTCAGCATGTTGGAGGAATGATTCTTAGTTCATCTCCTATTTCTGAGATGGTTCCTTTTAGAAGAAGCGCTTTAGATGGTAGATACATCATTGATTGGGATAAAGATAGTATTGCTGATGCAGGATTTGCAAAAATAGATATACTTTCTCTTCCCGTTTTGGATCAAATAGATGAAGCGATATTGCTAATTAAAGATACAAAAAATGAATTAATTGATATCAGTCAGATAGATCCTGAAGATAATGATGTCTTTGACATGATAAATAGAGGGTTATCAAAAGGAGTTTTTCTTCTTCAATCTCCTGCTCAGTTAAAAATGGGACAACGTCTCCGATCACGTAATTTGAATGATCTTGCGTATCAAGTTGCTTTGATAAGACCTGGAGTTGGTGTCCAGGGCAATTCAGTTTCACAGTTTGTAGATCGGTATAGATATGGAATACCGTGGGAATATGATCACTATTTAGAAAAACGTGCTCTTGAACGAACTTGCGGAATTATTGTATGGCAGGAACAAGTTGTTCAGTTGATATCAGATATGTCAGGAATAAGTCAGGCTGAATCTGATGAGATGAGAAGAGGATTTGCTAGATCTAACAATGAGAGTCTTATCAGAAGTTATTGGAATCGTTTTAGAAAAGGTGCAATAGGAAATGGTATTTCGGAGGATATCGCACACAAAATATTTTCTAAAATAAATGGGCAATATATGTTTCCAGAGTCTCACTCCCATGCTTTTGCTGTTTCAGCATATCAATCAGCGTGGTTGAAAACTCATTATCCCTTAGAGTTTTATATCAGCCTTATTAATAACCAACCTATGGGGTTTTATCCTTTGGAAACCCTTAAACAAGATGCTAGGAAATTTGGAATTGATTTTTGTAATCCGAATATTAATCTTAGTCATGGTAAATGTACGATTAATGGGAATGCACTTTTAATTGGATTTGAATTTATTAAGGGTGTTGGAGTTCATAATTCTAAAAATATTTTGGATGAGCGTAATGCCCGAGGGCCATTTGATTCTGTAGGAGATTTTGTTCGTAGAGTTCAAATAAAACCAGATGTAATTGAAGCAATAATTTTTTCCGGAGCATTTGATCTAGTCGAACCTAATCGCAAATTAGCTTTATGGAAATCAGGGTTTTACAAAGGTCCATCTGAATATCAAATAACCTTGCCGATTTCAATGGATGAGAGCACACCGGATTTAATGGATTTTTCTGAGTATGAAAAAATGATACTCGAGTATGACTCTATGGGTATGTATCCTAAAGGCCATATTATGGAATTTATTAGGCCTTCACTACCTAAAAATGTTTTGAGTACATACGAGGTTTATTCAGTGGAGGAAGGTGAAACAGTATCTGTATGTGGAATTGGTATTGCTAGGCAACACCCTCGAGGTCATAAAGGAACTGTTTTTGTTACTGTAGAAGATGAATGTTCAGATGTTCAGTTGATACTTTGGCCAGATATACATAAAAAATATATGGGTGTTTTAGAAGATCCAATTATTTTAGCTAAAGGCAAAATATCACGACAAGATGGTACAACCAGTGTGGTGGTATTTCATTTGGAAACCCTAGAACCCAAAAACGGGTTACCTTCGGCACATAATTGGCATTAATTTAAAGATAAATGGTTTTAGCTTGTTGCTAAAAGTTCTCTCACAATATTTCTTTCGAGTTCCAAACCTAGCATAGTGGTTAATTCGGTTCTTCCATGGTCACCAATTGTGACGACAAAAGAAACTCCTAACAGACGTCCAATTTTAAAATCAATAACTGTTGTTGATAGCACTCCTTCTTCACCCGATTGAACAGCTCTTATTCCAACCGACCTATCATAAAAATCATCAATCTCTAATTCTTCAACGGCAACTAAAGTTTGACTTTCACCAACTTCATTGCCCACATTATCTTTAAACTGAGCTACGAATGTATCGGTCATCCATTTCTCGGAACATTTTTGATCTTTGAATAAATGAACGACTGTAGCAGCCACAATGTCTGATCCGTCTTCACTTTGAGGTATGGCGGAAGCAGAAGCAAATTCTTTTAGGAATCCAGTAAGTCGGCCAGCGTTTTTATAGCTTTCCTCTGTGTTACCCGGAAAGCCATGAGTGGCCATGGTTTTGTTATCTAAGACACTTTCTCTCAGTAGTGAAAATTCTGATAGTTCATTTGGTAGCTGTTCTAAATCCAACGTCATATTTTGAAGGGATTCACTTGTGAGTTCGTATGTTGCTTGCGCTAAAGAATTTGTCATTACTGTTACTGCCATCTTGGTCGAAGCATGCTAATTATGGTTTAAGTATAAACCGACTGTCTATATTTGAGATATTCGACAATCCAAATGCTATGCTGGGGATTGTATATCTTTAGCCAAGGATCGTGTGTTCAAAATCCTTATGACCTCTAGTAAAATCTGCAGCTAAGACGATTTTTCCGCCATCCGCTTGAAGTTTTTTGATATTTAGTGCCCCGTCGCCGGTGCCTATATAAACTTCATTTCTATGGATTGAAACATGCCCAGATGGCAATTTGTACTCTGTAGAAATTTTGGATTCGATTATCTTTAAATTTTTGCCTTTGAACTTGGTATGTGATCCTGGCCACGGGTTATATGCTCGGATCTCCCTCCATATTATGTCTGATCCTTTGGTCCAATCTATTAATCCATCGTTTCGTGATAGTTTCTCAGTGAAGGTAGCTTTATCGTGATCTTGATCAAAAGTAGACGCTCCTCCCCTATTTTCTAATTTTGAAATTATTTCTGGAATCATTATTGAGCCTAAAGTAAACAATCTTGCCGTTAATTCTCCACAGAATTCATTTTCTAGGATATTCATTTCTTTCTGGTCTAATATAGATCCTGAATCCATTCCTGAGTCGAGCTTGATAATTGTGGTACCCGTAATTCTTTCTCCTGCAAGAATAGCTGACGCTACAGGTGAAGGACCTCTGTATTTGGGCAGGAGTGAGGGATGAAGATTAATACAGCCGTGGCGAAATAGATTTAGAACCTGGATGGGTAATATTATTCCATATGCTGCGACAACAGCTATGTCTGCATTGAATCCTTTCAAAACCGATACGCTATCAGGATCTTTAAAATTCTGAGGTTGTAGTACCTTGTACTTTTTAGAGATGGCATACTCTTTTATAGGGGTTGTTGTGATTTTCCTACCTCTGCCTGCTTTTCGATCTGGTTGGGTGTAGACAGATAAAATTTCGTGACCATAATCTGCATCTGCAATCTGCTCAAGAACAGGTATAGCTATATCTGGTGTTCCCATAAAGACTATTTTCATCAATAAAACATCTCCCGTTTTGGAAGTTTAAATTATAAGACCCTCTATCATTTTTCAGGTGAGTTATGTAAATATTGGAATCGGAATTTTGTCTAAATACCACGACTCTAGGGTTTCAAGGATTTTTAGTTAATTGAATTTGAATAAATCAATAGCTATATTTTTGGCAAATAGACCTTACCCGATTTTATCAATCGTTGCTTTGGTTACTTTAGTCTTAATTTTCCCTTTGTTTCTGTTGGCACCTGATGAACAAGCTTCTTCAAACCCGCCTGGGGAAGTTTACGAACTTCAAAAAGAGATTGACAGAAAATTCCCTACTCCTCTTCATTTTGCTAGTTTTGTTATGGAAGCACATCAGGGCGACGTTTTATCTAAATCTGTGCTTTTAGACCTGAAGGTCAATAGAAATCGCTTGATTGAGTTGGACCTGACAGGAGATTTAGCAATGACTGAGGAAGGAAATCAAAGAGGTACTTTAAAGAAACAATCCTATCTTGCTAATTACTACGATTTCGATTTGGGAATACAAATAGATGGGATTATTTCTGTTGTGGACGCTGTGGAAGTTTTTCTTGCGAGTCAGAATTTAATCTTGGAATCAGCTACTGAAGAACAAATTAAACTGGCTTTTCACCACATCATGTCTAATCCCCAGTTTTCTAATGTTAAAGACTTAATTTCTACTAAGGCCCATTCCACAAAGAGAACTGTTCTTGGCCAGGAAATTGACTACTGGGTTGCACCTGTCATGGTATTTCATGCTTTGGCTGATAATTCAAAACTAGGTGGAGCTGGTTTGGAAATTGGAATGGGAGGAGGACCTGATGTAATTAATAAAGAGCACCTGAATAGAAGTATAGGTTCTGTGATGGAAGGTTTGGGAAAGAATTATGAGATTTGGGGAATTGCTATAGATGCCAATTTAGAATCTGAAGACGAAGGTAAGAAGGCTGGGATTTTTATAATGTTTACTGCCATCGCTGCTGTATTGGTGGTAGGTCTTAGCCTTAATTCCTATTGGGCTACCGCTATAACAGGGGTTGGCCTTGCTGTATTGATGGTTTGGCTGAAAGGTGTTTCTGCTTTATTAGGGCTAAAAAGTGGGTTGGTTATAGATTTAGTTGTACCCATTGGGATGATTTCATTGGGAGTTGATTTTGTGGTGCATGCTGTTCGGAGATATCGGGAAGAGTTGTCGCAAGGTAATGATCCAAAACTTAGTTTCACTTTGGGTTACACATCAGTACTCGGAGCACTTCTTTTGGCAATGGCCAGTGACAGCATAGCGTTCCTCTCAAATTTGTCATCAAATATTGAGGCAGTAATACATTTTGGCTGCGCCGCTGCAATAGCGGTTATATCTTCTTTCTTCATACTCGGCGTGGTGGCTCCTTTGTTAACTATGAAAATAGATCAACTTATGAGTCAAGTCCAGTTCAATTTCAAGGCTAAAAAATGGACGTTTTATAGAATCGTCGGTTCAGCACTAGTCGCTTCGCTTTCAGGCGCTTCCATCATTATGATCGTCGCTGTGAGTAAATTGATAGGATTGCTTCTCCTATCTTTTTGTATCGTTTTTCTTATTATGTTGCCAATTCTGATACTGTCGAAAAATACTAGTGCAGAGTCTAGCGGTAAAACAGGAAAGCCGGAAATAAAATCATTAAACCAAGATAGATTTGCTCATATTGTTTCAAAGATAGTGACATTAGCTGCCACAAATGTTCTGTTAGTGATTTTTGTGACTGTAATAGTGACTTCTTACTCTCTCTATGCTGCCCTAAAATTGACCCCTTCTTTTGATGTCAAAGATTTTTTTGATTCAGAGTCAGATTTTGTGGTTGGACTTGATAAATTTGACGAATTTATAGCTGGTGGGGAACCAGGGGTTACTTATGTTAAAGGTGATTTGACCGATCCTACGGTTTATGAAGATATGAGGATTTACATAGATAGCTTGAGAGAAATTGATTTTGTGGGACAGACGCCGAGTGGAGAAGTTACATTTGGGTTGAATGCTCTAAACCTGCTTACTACATTGATGGGGAATTCCTTTGCCGTGTCCGTGGTGGAGGATGCGACTGGAATATCTATTACAGATACCAATAATGACGGTATACCGGATACGAGAAATCAAATAAACATGATTTTTGAATATTCGTTGGTTAATGGGGTCTGGGGTGATAACAAAAATATGATTCTTAGACCGGATCAAGTACAAGGTGCCATATATTACAGTGCGGGTGAGGAGAGTTTGACTACAATTCAATTTCAGATGCCTGGCACTAGAGACCAAGCCGTAGTCACAGCAGCGTTAAAGGAGATTACACCTGCAGTATTAGAATTAGAAAAGCATTCATCTCTATCGAGGGTTGCTTTAACTGGCTCACCTTTTCAGCGTGAGGTACAGTTGTCTGAATCTACTCGGACACTGTATACATCTCTTCCTATAGCAATGATCGCTGCTACTCTGCTGCTTTTGGTCACTATGAGGTCTTTTCGTTACGCAGTTGTAACAGTAATTCCTATCGGTCTAGTCGTCGCATGGCTCTATGGCGTCATGTATATTTTTGGCTTTTCGTTAAATTTTGTAACTGCCATGATCGGGGCAATTTCTATTGGAGTAGGGATAGATTATTCAATACATATGACTGTTAGATTTAGGGAAGAATTTAATAGGAGTGAATCTAAAATTGCTGCTATTCAAAAGGCGGCCAGAGGTACTGGTGTAGCTTTAGTTGCTTCGGCAGCTTCTAGCGTAGTGGGGTTTGCGATAATGGGTTTTGCTCCTATGCCCATGTTTGCTTCTTATGGACAATTAACTTCCCTTATGATCGGATTTGCACTAATTTCATCTTTGGTTGTATTACCAGCCCTTTTGATAATGGTAACCCCAAATTCCACGGGCGGATCTGACGGAGTATAAGTTTAATTCAGCATGACGTATGTTGCTCCGTCTTCACCCAAGGCGTCTGGTTCTGATCCATAACTACTGACTAGGGGATGTCCTTCTAGGAAGTCCCTGATGGCTTTTCGAAGTGCCCCGCTACCTTTACCATGGATCACAATTACTTTGCTCAGGCCGTTTTTGAGAGATTGGTCTAGGAAAGTTTCTACTATTTTGAGTGAAGGCTCGGCTCTCCTTCCCCTTATGTCCACCTTATCGCTATAGGAAATTTGTTCTTCTAGGTTAAGACGAGATGATTTTATAGGTTCATGGATTAATGGAGTTTTTTGTCCGGATAGTTCTTTTTCCAGTCTAGATATATCCACATCCATGCGAAGATTACCTATTTTGAGTTCGGCCATTTGTGTTATTGGGTTATGTTGGGTAATCACACCCGATAGATTCATGCCTCTGACTGTAACTGTGTCGCCTATTTTGAGATCTTCGGTTGGGATATCAGGAATACTTGGTGTCAATTTATCCAGTCGTATCTGATTTAAACTCTTCTGTGTATCTTCGATGACTGTTTCGAGAGAATCTGAAGATTGCCCGCCATGTTTGTTCCAAGAATATGCCATACGAGCTTTTCCCAGAAGGTCTTCAATTTCATTGTATTTTTCTTCAGCAGTACGATGGATGGAATCCAATATATTTTGTCTGTTGTCAATTAAATAGTGTATTTGTTCATCTAGCTTTGTTCGGATTGACTCAATCTCCTGATATTTTCTCTCCATCATTTCAGTGGTTTCGGAAATTTTAGACTTTTCTTGGTTTGCTTTTGAGATCCAATCTGATACTTCCTTAAATTCCTCTGATAGATATTTGTGCGCCTTTTCTATTATCTCGATGTTCATACCTAGCCTAGTAGCAACTGCCATTGCGTAGCTTTGGCCCGGTAGTCCAAGAATCATGTTATAGGTAGGGGTTAAATTCTCAGGATCCAGTTGGAAACTGGCATTTTTCATTCTACTGTCCGATTCAGCCATTAAAGCCACGGTGCTGTGATGTGTAGTAATTAGGGTTGGTATTTTCTTCTCGGCCAAATATTCTAAGATCGCCTTAGCTATAGCTGAACCCTCCTCAGGGTCTGTACTTGAACCGACTTCGTCTAAAAGTAACAGTGATTGAGAGGAACAATTGTCTAAAATATCATTAAGATTTTGAATATGCGAACTAAATGTCGAAACCGAATTGGTTATGCTTTGCTGGTCTCCGATGTCAGCATATATACCGTTAAAAAATGGGAGTTGGCTACCAGCAGCAGCGGGAATTTGGATTCCAGACTGGCTCATCGCAACTAGGAGTCCTACTGTCTTTATCGCCACAGTTTTTCCTCCGGTGTTAGGGCCAGTTATTACGAGCACGTTCCAATTTGGCCCCATTTGAATGCTTAAAGGTACTGCTTGTTCTCCCAACATTGGATGCTTTGCGTGAACGAGTTTTATTATTTTTTTATCATGTGCAGGTGTTGGAGCTTCATAGATAGTATCTAGACCATTTAGAGAAACGCTGTACTTTGCCTTGGCCATAATAAAATCCAGATTTGCGGCGTTCTGAATTCCAGTATCTATTTCTTCGGATAGAGATCCGACTTGAGCAGACAAATCTTGCAGTACTCTCAGGACTGCACGTTCTTCTTCCAGTGAAAATTCTCTCCAGGAATTACACAAGCTTACTGTTTTGAATGGTTCTATGAACAAAGTCATACCTGTGTTTGAAGCATCATGCACTATTCCAGGTACTCGACTTCTCATATTCGCTTTTACTTGGATTACCAATCGGTCTCCACGTACAGAAATCACATCGTCTTGGATTGTACCCGACATTTCTGATTCAAAAATAATAGATTCAAGCGCATTTGTGACTCTGGAATATGACTCTCGAACTTGTTTCCGAGTATTTCCAAGGCTTGGGCTTGCTTCGTCTTTTACCATTCCATTATTGGCAATTTTTGAAGTGATCGAATAGGCGAGATAGGACAGGTCAGGAATTTTCCTTGCTAGTTCTAGTAACACAGGCAATTCTTCTTCGTGATCTAATACAGATTTTCTGGCATTTAATAGAGCTTCTATACTGTTAGCTATTACTAGAAGTTCTTGCCCTGTTAGTACTCCTCCAAGCTTAGCTATTTTTATACTTTCACCATGATTTTTGATTCCGCCAAGAGAAAAAGAACCAATGTTTGAAATTAGATTTACACCTTCGGTGGTTTCAGATTGTAGTTGATATACTTCTTCCTGGATATACGATGGAAGCATTTTCATGGCTATATTCTTCGATCCCGGGAAGGTGCAAAAAGTGGCGACTTGTCTCTTGATGTAATCGTAATCAATTAATCCTAGACTTCTGGATAAAATTTGTTGTCTTCTGTAGGACTGACCGGTCACTTAGAATCTTCTTTCGGATAATTTTTTGCTTTAATGGACGTTTCACACTATGCGTCGATATTCTATCAGTACCAATATTATTAGCTAGGAATGATATAATCCTTAGATCAAAATGATTGATGATATAGTAGTAAAAATCCCCGCCACTTCGGCCAATATGGGACCAGGCTTTGATAGCTTAGGCATCGCTCTTGATATATGGAATGAAGTGAGAATCTCCAAAGGAACTTTTTCTATAAAAGTGTCAGGGAAAGGTGAAAATGAATTGCCAACTGATGCTGACAACTTGGTTTATAAAAGTTTTTGCCAGGTGTTTGAAAAGATCGGAGAACCCATCCCAGAAGTCGCGTTTGAATGTGTCAACCAAATTCCATTAACACGGGGTATGGGCAGTAGTTCGGCGGCCTTGCTAGGTGGCTTGATGAGTGGCAATGCTTTAGCAGGATTCCCTCTTTCCATACCTGAGATATTGAACATCGGGGCTAAAATCGAAAACCATCCAGATAATGTCGCTCCAGCTCTTTTGGGTGGAGTACAGATTGGTATTTACGATCAGGACGAATTGATTACGGCAAGTGTTACTTTTCCAGAAGATTTAAAAGTTGTTTTATATGTACCGAATCAAATTATGCCAACTGACCAAGCTAGAAATATACTCGGTCCAAAAGTTGCAAGAAAGGAGGCGGTATATAACATCGGAAGAGCAGCTCTGCTCGTTCAATCCCTGATTTCCGGTGATTTGCACAATCTCAAATATGCTACCCAGGATATGTTGCATCAACCACAGAGGCAAAGGCAATTTTTCCCGATGAAAAACATAATACGAGCTGCTATGGAGGCAGGGGCATTGGGAGCTTTCTTGTCTGGAGCTGGTAGTTCTATATTGGCTTTCACAAAAGATAGAGAATATACAATCGGGTATGAGATGGCTGATGCAGCAATGAAATCTGGTCTAGATGGGGATATTATTTTTACCTGTCCAACCTCAAAAGGGGCCTACTTAGAGAACTAAAGGATTAAATTTGCCGGTCATAATACAAAAATATGGTGGATCATCCTTGGCAACCCCGGACTTGATAAAGAGCGTTGCCGCGAAAATATGTGCGACTCACGATTCAGGAAATAGCGTAGTGGCTACAGTTTCAGCGATGGGTGATTCCACAGATAATTTGCTTTCTATTGCTTCTCAAGTTTCGGTAATGCCTGACTTAAGGGAATTAGATGTATTGCTGTCAACTGGTGAACTGCAATCATGTGCACTACTTACTATGGCGCTTAAAGATATGGGAAAAAAAGCGGTTAGTTTAAGTGGAGCTCAAGCAGGGATACGAACGGATTCTTCACATGGAAAAGCCAAAATTGCAGATATCGATACTAGCAGAATACTCGTAGAATTAGAGGCTCAAAATATAGTAATTGTGGCGGGATTTCAAGGAGTAACCAGTGATAGTGATATTACAACTTTAGGAAGAGGTGCTTCTGATTTGACCGCAGTAGCTTTGGCAGCCGGATTGAATGCTGATCGTTGTGAAATTTATACAGATGTGGAAGGAATATATACGGCAGATCCTCGGTTAGTTCCGGAGGCTCAAAAAATGACGCAGATAGGCTTTGAAGAAATGTTGGAATTAGCAAGTTACGGAGCCAAAATGAACCCTCGGTCAATAGAATTGGGTATGGCATATCAGGTTCCTATTTTGGTAGCTTCAAGTTTTAACGATGAACCGGGGACTTTAATTTATGATGGAGGTAATATGGACTCAACGGTTGGTGAGATACGTAATAGAGTGAGGGGTATAGCAACTGACAAGGATGTGGCCAAAATCACGGTTTTTTCAGTAGTTGATAGGCCAGGAATAGCGGCTGATTTATTTGACCCACTTGCTGAATCCGATATAAGTGTAGACATTATCGTTCAAAATGCTAGCGTATCAGGTACCACTGATCTGACGTTTACAGTTAAACAATCAGACGTTAACAGAGCTATGAAAGTGGTTGAAGAAGTTGCAAACAACCTTGGTACTACCAACGTCGGGAAAACGGAGAATTTGGCCAAAATTAGTATAGTAGGCACCGGTATGCAAGACTCTCCAGGATATGCCTCGACGATGTTTCGGGCACTTTCTGAAGCTAACATCAACATAGAGATGATTACGACTTCTGAAATTAGGATTACCTGCATAATTGGGGCGGAAATGGTTGGGGAAGCAGCGGAGGTACTTCATGCAGCATTTGAATTGGAGCGATCTGATTAATAAAAAGGTATATTCGTTACTAAAGTGACTGATATTGATCTTTCACTAATAATTCCCTCGTATAATGAGTCGCGCCGAATAAAGATGAGTCTGGTGACCATATACGAATACCTCAGCAACCAAAAGTATAGTTATGAAGTAATCCTGTGTGACGATGGAAGTTATGACTCAACCTTGCGCATAGCGAGAGATTTTTCCCAAGGGAAATCCAATTTTCACATACTAAGCTTGCCTCATAAGGGTAAAGGTTCGGCGGTGAAGGCCGGAATGATTGCGGCTCGTGGTAAGTATAGGTTTATGTGCGATGCTGATTTGGCTATGCCATTGGAACAAATCAAACTGTTTCTCACGGAATTAAAGAACGGTTGTGACATAGCCATAGGATCAAGGGAATTGATTGGTTCTAACCGGTATGAAGAACCTAAATTCCGCTATTTATCAGGGAGAATATTTAATTTATTTGTAAAGGTGGTTGCTTTACGAAAATATAGTGATACTCAATGTGGATTTAAATGTTTTTCTTCGGAAGCAGCAGAAAAGATTTTTCCGGTTTTGAAAACCAAAGGTTGGGCATTTGATGTTGAAGCTTTACTGTTAGCTGAACGACACAGATTTTTAGTATCTGAAATTCCAATTAATTGGTACCACGGTGAGGAAAGCAAAGTTAAATTTAGGTCTGCTGTTTTTCAAATGGCTAAAGACATATTGTTTATGAGAATCAGATTGTTTTTTTCAACTGGCAATTGAATTTTATCTTAAACAACAAAGCTGAAATCGGGAAATGAGCAGTAATCAAGTTCCTATTCACATCGTAATTCCTACTTACAATGAGGTAGAGAATATCACGATGCTTCTCGAGGGGATTTTTGATCTAGGGTTGCCAAATACCCACGTTTTGATTGTTGATGATGACTCCCCGGACGGCACTTTTGAAATCGCTAAAGCCTTTGCAGAAACTAACGAATATTCCGTTTCATTATTGAGACGGAATGGGAAAGAGGGGCTAGGAACAGCATACAGGGATGGATTTCGTGAGGTTTTAAGGCAAATCTCAGGGGAGGAGGTTGTTGTGGTTCAAATGGATGCAGACTTGTCTCACAGCCCTGTCTATTTGCCAGAAATGATTAGCATGCTTGATGAGAGCGACGTGGTTGTTGGGTCCCGATACTATGAGGGTGGAGGTTCAGTTAAGGAATGGAGTTTATGTAGAAAAATACTAAGTATTGGAGGTAACTGGTTGATTCGGTTTATTTCTGGATTGGCGGTGTGTGACTGCACATCAGGATTTAAAATTTTTAGATCCACGGTTTTAAAAAATATTGTTTGGGAGGATATTCGCTGTGTGGGGTTTGGTTTTCAAGTAGAAGTTGCTATGGAGTGTCAAAACAGTAGTTTTATAGTCAAAGAATATCCGATCATTTTCAATGATCGGATGTCTGGTTACTCGAAGCTGTCAATGTCAATAATAATTGAGGCAATGATAAAAGTCACATTGAAGCGCCTACATTTTTTTGGATTAATGGGGATACTTAAGATTCTGACTAGGTCGAGGGACTAGATCAGAGGTTGCCATGATTATAGGGGAAAAACATATTGCACTTAGAAAAAACTCCTGATTAGAATGCCTCATGCAAATAAAAGTTGCGATAAAAGGGTGATTGTAGTGAATTCAAAAGAATTAACTTCTGTTTTGGGTTTCCGAAAAGAAAAAGCTAAAGAAGCTGAACAATTGATGCATTATGGTCTTTTTCAGGAAGCAGCTGATGCCAATTTGGGTATGATTGATGTCAATGCAGGGGATCATGAAGCATACTCGAGACTTGGAGATGCTCTTTTAAAGTTGGAGAAAAGTGCTGAAGCCCATGCTGCCTATCAGGCTTCAATGTCATTAGAAAGAATTAGAAAAGAAAATACTAAAATAGCAGTAGAAAGAGCCATGGCGAATGATTGGTCCAGAGCTATGGAAACCAATACGGAAATAATTGAAAAATTTCCATGGGATCTTGAATCTTATAATCGGCTTGGGAAGGCCTTGAGTGAAAAAGGACAAAACAAGAAAGCAATTCAAGCTTTTGAATGTGCTCTTGTGATTTCTCCTAACAGTCCCATTGCAAAAAAGAATATGAAACGATTGGAAAAAGGTACCGTATTTAAAGCAGCTGTGGCTGATTCTATTTCTATGTCCGGTAAATCATTTATTGAGGAGACAGGACGTACTGGAGTAACAAAGCTGGTTAATATACCTAGAAACTTTGATGTAACAAACTTGGTTGCAGGGCATAGTGTGGACATAATCACTGTAGATAGAGGGATTAGAATATTAGATGACAAGGGAATAGAAATAGGTAGTATAGAACCGAAACTTGGAGTAAGGTTGAAAAAATTGGTTGAAGGAGGGAACACCTATTCGGCGAACATAACGAGCGCAGGAGAGGAAGGTGTGACCGTTATAATCAGGGAAACTTATAGGCATCCTTCACAATCTAATAAAACCTCATTTCCTGCTAAGTTTGGACTGATGTCAGACATACCTACCGCTGCGTTAGGCTATGGCTTCAATGACGTAGGTAAGTTATCGGATCTGAAAGATTGGTCGGATGATGATACAGAATCGGGAGATGAGGATGTTTTTTCGCCGATGATTCCGAGAATATTATCCGGTGACGCTCAATTGGATGATGACAGGATGATGGATTAATATTACTCGGCCTTTTTATGGCTAGACTACATGGTTCGATAGTAAATCCCCCATTTTTGCATAATTTGTTCTATTTGAGAGTTTTCGAGATCTGAGAGTTCTCGAAAAAATCCAGCAATTGCATGAGCTCCTATGTTTTCCTTGGTACAGACCCAGCTGGACTTACTCGGGACTATGTAAATAACTCCCGCAACGTGTTCACAGGTGACATTGATTCTTTTCCCTTCCGAGGCGTTTTTTATGGATATTCCATGTGGAGTCATTATTATTCCTTTTTGAAATGTTTTTTGTACGCGTGTTTTATTAAATTGTAAAACCTGACTGATATAATCGGATCGTTGTATTAGTTATATTAAATTTTAGTATGAGGAAATCTAGGATTAAACCATGAAACCACATTATATTAATGAGCGCCTTACAATCCATAAGATTACTTCTGGCCCGTATGGTAACAATGCCTACATATTGGTATGTAATAAAACAAATCAAAGTCTTTTGATCGATACTCCCGCGGAGCCAGCTGTATTATTAGCTGTAGCTTCTACGACCCAAGTCGAATACATAGCAATTACACATAATCATATGGATCATTTACTTGGCTTTGAGGAGGTCACTAACGATATTCCCGCTAAGGTGGCTATCGGAGAGGCTGATGCTAGCCTGCTCCCTGTGTCCCCTGATCTTTCTTTAAGTGATGGTAAAGATATACAAATAGGTGACTTATTGATACAGTCAATTCATACCCCAGGTCATACTGACGGTTCTACTTGTCTTTATATAGATGGGCATCTCTTTACAGGAGACACCTTATTTCCTGGTGGTCCAGGTAAAACAAAATCACCAGCTCATTTGAAAGAGATAATTGAAAGTATTAGTCAGAAATTATTTGTGTTTGACGACGAAGTTTGCTTCTATCCTGGTCATGGTGATGATGGGATACTAGGTGAATCAAAAAAAGAATACGAAGTATATTCCTCAAAGAACCATCCAGATGATCTCTTCGGAGATGTCGAATGGCTAAAGAGTTAGACTCTGACCTGTTTGTTTGGGGTCGGCCCGTTTCTCTAGGTAATTTTAATTTATTGTCGATAGGGATTTTATTTACTACTTTCTTTATTACAATTTTTCTTAAAGTCACTCTATGTTCAGATGTTCAATGTTCACCTGTTCCTTGGTATTACCCATGGATTTTGGCCGTTCCACAATTATTGCTTTTAGGGCTGGTTCTTTCATTTTCTGGGCTCGGTTACAAGGGAATGAAATCTTTCTTTACTATGCCGAATAATCAAAGGTGGGTTTCTGCTTCCCTATTGACTGTTGTACTCAGCGTGGGAGCAATTTTTATTTACTCACTTGTAGTTTACAAAATGGATGTTACCTACTTAATGCCCCCACAAATCACCAAAGGTATCTTGGGAGAAGGAAGTTTCGTAATAGTAAATTTGTTTGCTATAGCTATATGGGTACCTTTGATGGAAGAACTGTTTTTCAGAGGATTATTGCTCAGCGTTTGGGTGACTTATTATGGGGAAATTAAATCAATACTTTTGGCATCTCTAATTTTCATGCTTGTTCATTCTCATCCTGGCCTGTACGTTCCGGTGTTCATTAGTTCTGTGTTAATATCTGCCCTTTTTATCAAAACTGGGACAATTTGGGCGCCTTTTCTTTCGCATTCCGCTCAAAATTTACTAGTGGCGGTAGTTGCGGCTTCAGCTTGAATTAGGCAGAATGGTCAACAGGAAACTACATATTCTTTGGGTGTTTGTATAAGTGAAAAATAGAATTGACGCAAAAATTCTCAGTACTAGATCAGATAACCGGCCTACTCTTGTTCCGTATCTGACCGTCGGATATCCAAATATACAAGAATCGGCGGATATAGCTCTGAAAGTTTTAGAATCTGGAGCAGATATGTTGGAGCTAGGCATCCCGTTTAGTGATCCTATAGCAGATGGTCCGACCATTCAAAAAACCAGTTTTAAAGCTCTCGAAAATGGGGTCAGCCTTGCTGTTTGTATGGATGTCTTAACTACTATAAGAGAAAATGATGATACTTCACCAATTATTTTTATGGGTTATTTCAACCCTTTTCTCCAGTATGGGTTAGAGTCTTTTTTATCGGAGGCATCTAAACGTGGATTGGACGGTGTGATAATTCCTGATTTACCAATGGAAGAGTCTGAGGCAATATCTAGGCTCTGCGTGGAAAACGGGATACACCATATTCCTTTGTTGGCACCGACCAGCACAGAAGAGAGGATAAAACAATCGTGTAAGGACGCTGGAGGATTTATATATTGTGTGAGTCTGACGGGAGTCACAGGGGCTCGTGATGGTATTTCTACAGGAGTGGAAGGTTTAGTTAAAAGAATAAGATCTCATACCAGTCTTCCGGTGCTGGTAGGGTTTGGAGTATCGCAGAAAAAGGATGTTGAGAAAATATCGGAATTTGCAGAAGGTGCAGTTGTAGGAAGTGCTTTTCTGGACCATATTTCAGGGGCAGAACAGGGTGATGAGATTGAAGCTGCTGCTGAATTCATAAAGAACATAATCGTCAGATAAATTAAAAGAGGTTGAAATGTCCCAAGTAAGGGCTATAAGAGGTGCTATTACAGCTCCTATAAACAGTTCCGAAGAGATTCTTGCTGCTACAACAGAAATGTTGGAGGAATTAACAAAACAAAATTCTCTTGAGTTGGACGATATAATCAGTGCTTTCTTTACAACTACCCAAGATTTGAATGCAGTATTTCCGCCGGTTGCTGCTCGGAAAATGGGATGGGTGGATGTAGCTCTGATGTGCGCCCATGAGATGCAAGTTCCTGGAGCACTAGGGAAATGTATTCGAGTTATGGTTCATGTGAATACTGATAAATCTTCTGCTGATATCGTAAATGTATATCTGAGAGGAGCTGTCAATTTAAGGAAGCCGGGTTTTGAAGACGATTAGAGATCTGGTTGTTGAAGTAATTGGATTGTATTTCCATCTGGGTCTAAGAATGTGGATACCCAACCGCCCCAATGTTCTTTCTCAGGATTCCTAAGGAAAGTAACCCCGTTGTTTTTTAATAGATCTGTGACTTCTTGTATGTCAGGCACGTCAAAATTTAGCATAATACGGAACGGTTCTTTTGAACTTCCGTGTACATCTGAATGTAATCCAATGCTAAATCTTAAATCGTGCCATCGATATGCAATGAAATTGTCTCTGACTGAATGAGGTTTGAGATTTAGCATATTTTCATAAAAAAGTTGCATGCGAACCAAATCGTTAGTCCATATGATCGCTCCAGAGAATTTGACCAAAGTAATTGTCCTAAATGAATTTTGTTCGATAATTAGTATCCACTTTTTATTATGCCTCCATATATAATATGTTTGGAAGACAGAAACGCATGGGTGGATGAAAGCTTATAGAGGGTCTTTTAAAAGGAGGTAAGTCGCGTTGGATAGTAGTAGTAGGAGGTCGACCAGGTAGGTGTTCTCTGGAACGCCTCCACATGTAAAGTGCTCGTGGCAAATTTGCCACGGGCACTTTTAGTTTCGTCATTCAAAAAACCTTCTCGGATTATCAACCATAATATTTTGTATATCTTGTTCTGAGGCACCTAACTCTTTGAGTCTTGGAAGTACTTGCCTAGTTATGAACAAGTACCCATCTGGATTATATTTGGATCGACTGGCTTGCCCTTCTTTCGAGTCTATGCTCAAAGTAACCGACCAATCATGGCCAAGCATAATTTTACCCCCGTAACCATCTGCTATTAGCTTCATAGCAGTCTCAGTTCTCTGCTCCCAGTTAGGGGTTCCCATCGTTCGGCCGCCAGGGTATCTGTCCAGACCAATCCAAACTCCTTTGTCTAGCAGGGTTTCCAGATAGTGAATGTCCGTTGTGTCATTACTGTGTCCAATATAGACTTTGTTTAAATCGACATTTTCATCCTCAAATATTCTGACCTGCTGTTCACCTACCCGATCTGGGGCCCAAGTATGGGTGGAAATGGGTACTCCTGTTTCTTTTTGCGCTCTCGCTGCGGCTCTGAGTATTATTTCACCTTCCCTGGTGACACCTCCAGTGTCATTGGCTACTTTAATTATTCCCGCCTTTATATTGGTGTCTTCTATACCCGTACTTATCTCCCTTTTATATAAATCAGCTACTTTTCCAATGGGAGCATTCCAAAATGCCCTAGGTATATCTCTCCATGTCCCCGTAGCGCAAATTATGTTAACTCCCGACTCTTTCGAGACTTGCTCCAGCATGTGAATATCTCTGCCTAAATCCAGGGTGGTTACATCGATTATCGAGTCCAAACCCTCTGTTTTCGCATGAGTTAATACCTTTATAGCCTCAGCTATAGACTCATCTCTTTGGATAAATTCTGGATATATTTGAGGGATTCCGGCGGAACTCACAACGATGTGCTCATGAGACAAGGTGAATCCCAGTTTGGATGTCTCTAATGGGCCGAGAACTGATTCTATTGTGCTCATCATACCTCCTTAATTAATAGGCTAGAGGTGCCTAAGTAGCTCTAGTGACAGGGTTGCTGAGTCTTCCGACACCAGATATTTCGATTTCACAGGTGTCACCATCTTTCATGTCTTCAGATGTTCCGTCCGTTCCCATCCAAATTACATCTCTAGGCTGTAGGGTAATATATTTGCTAATTTCTGATATATATTTTTCAACTCCAAAAATCATGTCGTTGGTTTGAAAAGAAATAGTTTCTCTTCCATTGAGTCTTACTGTGGTAATCATTTCATCAAGGTTTGCTTCAGTTTCAATCCAAGGCCCCATAGGTTTAAATGTGTCGGTATTCTTGGCTCTCCATAAAGTTCTGTCCGAAGCTTGCCAAGTTCGCTCACTGACGTCGTTGCCAATTGTATAGCCTAGTACATAGTGCAATGCGTTTTGCATACGTACGTTTTTGGCGGTTTTTCCAATAACAACTACTAGTTCAGCTTCATAATGGATTTTGTTGGTGGCGTCTCTGGGTATAACGATAGGATCTTCATGGCCTATTATTGCATTGTTTGCCCTGTAGCCAATATCAGCCTTTTCAGGTAGATTCGGCGCTCTATTTAGGAGAGCTGCTGCTTCTGAAACATGTTTCTTGTAATTTATACCCGCAGCATAAAATGTTTTTGGTATGACTGGGGGCAATATTTTCACTCTATCCAGAGTTATATTTTGATCCGTGGTTTGGTATTCAGAAAATGGAGATCCATCTATTTTTGTAACAATATTATTATCCAGTAACCCGTAAGATGTCTCATCTTTTAATTGGTACCGTACCCACTTCATAAGTTTGGCTTCTCCTGTACCCTTTCAATTCAGGTAGGTAATAGTAGGAATAATATTGTTACATCTTTTAAAATTGTTGAAATGCTAGAAATTACACTGCCGCAATCATATATAGGAAAATAAAGCGCAAGGTCCCACCATTCATACCTTAGAGTATTTAGGGTATGTTATTTGTGTGCCATCTCCTAAATCCTCGACCACAAAATCGCCAAATAGGAGGGGGGCTTCCTCTTGCAAGAGTTTTAATATTTCTATTGCCAGGAACCTTATTTCCCAGTCAGCAAATATCGCTCCTCTCATTTCAATGAAGTGTCTTAGTGCTCTAACATTTGCCGTAACGAAAATCTTCGTTTCAGTAGCATTTGGCAGGACTGACCTAGCGGCTTGCCTTATGGCTTTCCGTCTATCGGTATTAGTTTCAAAAATTGATTTTGGTAGTGATTTTTCAAGAGCATTTACCAACTCAACATAGCTTTCAGAAGCATGTATCAATGCGTCGTCTAAGACTTTCCGAGCCGCCTCAGTGGCATCTCTTGTAGTTGATAATGCTGGTGGGATAACAAACGTCCCTTCCGTTTCATCTACATACCTTTGTGACCTTTGGCTGTAGGCGAATCCTGCTCTGTGACGAACAAGCTCGTGAGTCAGGCTTCTCGATACTCCCGTGATTATAAACCCATAATTTACATGTTCGAACACACTTCCGTCTTTAGAACTTAGAAGATTGTTAATAAAATCGGTTATATCTCGGCGGCCTCTTCCGTAGCTCATGTAGCACATTCTGGCTGAGATCTCTATTACTGCTGCTGATTCGTCATTACCGGCTCTTACTGAGTCAGGTATGGGAGGTACGTTCTCGTCTATAAAAAAATTAGCAATTTGTGACCAATTGATGGCTGGTTTAGTGACAAGATATACGCTAGGATTTTCTTTGAATACCATTAGTTTCTCCAGGGGTATCAATATTGAAGAATCTTAACACTTACATTGGGATTTTACATTTCATAATTAAGTTATAGGTGGGGAAAATTAAGGTGCCGAAAATTGTTGAGACCAGCTATAGCATGCTATACTGAAGGTTGGTAAAAAAATAATCGTGGGAGTACTTTGGACTTGGCTGAAAGAAAACGTAATTATGAACTAGTAGTTGCTCTCTCTCCTGTAGCGACTGAGACTGAAGCCTCAGAGATTGTAGATAATATCAGTGAATTTATCACATCGTCGGGTGGGGAAGTGAATGCCCGTGAAGAGTGGGGAGTAAAAAGACTTTCCTACTTGGTCAGAAATTATCAGGAGGGTAGTTACTACAAAGCCGATGTAACAATGGAGTCATCCAGTGTCAAGGAACTGGAAAGAACATTGAATGCTAACCAGGAAGTTTTGGTGCATTTGATATCCAAAGTTTAAATTTTAAAAGGGACGCGGGGGTTCAAAATGACTATGAACAAAATATTAATAATAGGGAATTTGGGCTCGGATCCGGAAATGAGGTACACGCCCAACGGTAACCCTGTTACATCATTCACCGTTGCCACCAACCGTAGGTACAGAACTTCTGATGGAGAAAATAGAGAGGAAACGGAATGGTTTAGGATTAGTGCTTGGAATAGGTTGGCCGAGACATGCAACCAATATTTGCAGCGAGGAAGTAAGGTATATTTGGAAGGTAGGTTGAGCAGTCGAACTTATGTGGCCAATGATGGAGAGACTAGAGTGTCTCTAGATGTAAATGCGTCAGAAGTTAGGTTTATTGACAGCCGAGGTGGCACTGGAGGACCCACTGGTGGATTTACTGAAGAAAGATCCTCACAGGAATCGGGAGGTTCGCCAATTGAAGAAGGGAGCGAAATTGAGGATGATTTACCTTGGTGATGAACGCTATTGCAGGTTTTTTCTAAGTACAATAAATGAAAGCGGAGTCTATGAATGACAACAGAAAATGAAGCTAGCCAACAAAGGAGACCTACATCTAGGCCGCGCTTTTATTCACGTAGGAAAGTATGCCAACCTTGTGTAGATAAGAAGGAACTGGATTATAAGGACGTTGAATACCTAAAAAAGTTTCTTTCAGAAAGGTATATGATTGAGGCTCGTAGGAAAAGTGGTATGTGCGCCAAATGTCAAAGGTCGTTGGCGAAGGCAGTTAAAAAGGCCCGTCATTTGGCTCTACTGCCTTTTTCTCCAGCCCAGAAAGGTACTTTCCCTGTGCATTATAGGCCAAGGAATTCCTAGGGGAGCCCGAATGTCCTCCCACAGCCTATTTCACTAATTATTTGGGAAAGTCTTTATCAAGTGAGTTCTGGTCGTCATTTACGCTTAGATAGAAGAAGAGTTGCTATGCAGCAACCTATTTTAAGACGTCGCCAGAAATTAACAATCGGATTTCTAGCTCTCGCATTTTTGGTTGTACTTTCAATTTTTATAGCCGGGTATATTGTCGTTTTCGTAATGCCACATCGAGAATTAGTAGTTAGGGTTGATGGTGTGGAATACACAAGGGGAGATTTGGTAGAGGTCGTTAGGATTAGACAAAAAAGTGCTGAATTTATGGGAGGGACATTTGATGCCAGTAATGACATATTTGAGTCTCTTCAAATGATGGTAGAAAATGAAATACTGGTTCAAATGGCTCCATCTCAAGGTGTTTTTGTCTCCGATGATGAAATAGATAAACAAATATACTTGACGATGCGCCCAGATAATAGGATGGCTTCAGGCAAATCAGATGACCAAATTGCTAGAGAGACTGCTGAGAGATATTTAGCATATTTAAACACCATTGAAATCGATGAATTAACTCATAGAGCCTTGGTGCATAAGGCCATACTCAGGGAAAAATTTCGCCAGCAAGTGGGAGAATCAGTTCCTTTTGTCGCAGAACAGGTTCATCTTTTTAGGATTGTCATGCCCCAAACCGGCGAAATGGATATAATGCGAGTTAAATTTAAGGATGCCGTAAAAGATATCATCGACCCAAATGAGCTGCAGTTGGCTTTTATTGAAATTACAAGAGAATTTTCAATAGACTTACCAGAAATGGTTAGGATGGGTGGAGATATGGGGTGGGTCGCGGAGGGGACTATACCTGAGTATGAGCGAGATTTTTTTCTGCTCGAACCAGGCGAATTAAGTGATCCAGTTCAGAATAAAGAAGATGTAACTCAGACCTTTTTCTTTATGGTATCTGAGCGTCAAACGGCCAGGGAATTGACCTCGGAAGTCCGTGATGAATTAAAGTCAAAGGCCCTTCAAGATTGGGTTAATGATGAAAGAATCAATCATGATGTTTATGCGATATTTAATTCCGATATTTACAATTGGGTATTTCAACAGTTGCGTTTATCGTCTCGTGCGCCTGAGCCGACACCTGACCCATTTCAATCAATTTTAAATTCTAGATAAGGACGGACAATGAGGACTTCTATTGGAGTTGGCCTTATAGGAATGGGAGTTGTAGGGTCTGGTGTCGCGAGGTTAATAATTGAAGGTTCTTCCACCTTAAGAAATCAAGTTGGGCTACCCTTAAATTTAAATAAAGTGGCGGTGCGTGATAGCCGCAAACAAAGATCTTTCCCAATTGGTAAAAACATTTTGGGAGAGGAACCTGAGAAATTAATAAAGGATGATTCAGTACAAATCATTGTGGAATTAATGGGTGGCGAACATCCTGCATTGGAATTTATTCTAGGGGCGGTAAAAAATGGTAAGCACGTGGTTACCGCAAATAAGGAAGTAATATCAAAGCATGGGGCTGAAATATTTTCATTAGCTAGAGAGAATAATGTTAGGGTTCTTTTTGAGGCTAGTGTCGGCGGAGGTGTACCGATAATTTCCCCATTGATGCGTGACCTTGTTGCGAATGATGTCAAATCTATAAAGGCGATCATTAATGGGACGACAAACTACATATTGACTCGTATGGCTAATGAGCAGGTCAACTATGAGTCAGTTCTATCTGAGGCTCAGACATTGGGATATGCTGAATCAGATCCGACCAATGATGTGGAAGGTATAGATGCGGCATATAAATTGTCAATATTATCCACTTTGGCCTTTCGGTCCAGTATAAAAAATACAGACATATTTACTGAAGGCATTACTAATCTCACAGATAAAGATTTTCAATACGCTGAAGAATTGGGATATTCGATAAAATTACTAGCGATAGCTACCAGAATGGAATCCCGTGTGCTTGGTCGAGTTCATCCCGCCATGATACCAAGTGGTCAAATGCTGGCTAAGGTAGATGATGTGTTGAATGCAGTTGAAATAGAGACTGATTTGGTAGATAAAGTGTTATTTCACGGGCCTGGAGCTGGTTCCCTGCCAACCAGTAGCGCTGTTGTAGCAGACATTGTGAACATTGCTAGAACTATAGCGGGCGGAACTGATTTATTAGATCCTGTGCGGCTAACTGAAACGGTAGAAGTCGTATCAATCGATACATTGTCGACTAAGTATTATTTCAGACTCGAAGCTGTAGATCAGCCGGGAGTACTAGCCAGAATTGCTACAGTGTTTGGTGATTGTGGGATAAGTATTTCCTCTTTTATACAAAAAGGATTGGGAGATAAATCTACAGATGCTGAATTGGTTATTATGACGCATAAGGCCAACGAGAGTTCTGTTACAGAAGCCGTATCCAGGTTAAGGAAACTGGATGTCGTTAAAATGATAGGCAATGTTATCAGGGTGGTTGAATAATCGATGTGGATCATGGGAGTATGTCATGCAGCATTTAATGTTTTATGGTTGGAAGGGTTGAAGTAGCTGTACCAAAGCGCAAGCGGAGCTTTCGCAAGCTGGATTTAACTTTGATATAAGGGATTTTTTCAAAAATCCTTTTTCTCTACCGGAACTTGAGGATATTTTGTTGGGAGACGATCCATCGGAGTTGTTTTCTTGGAGAAGCCCCTCTTTTAAAAAGCTGGGTTTGGAAAAGTCAGATATTACCGGTCCTAAATTATTAAGTTTAATGATGGAAGAACCGAGGCTAATCAAAAGACCTATTATCCTGTACCAGGGCCAAAGATTTGTAACTTCAGAATGGAAAAAGATTTTGAGTTTGGGTTAAAAAATGATCGATTTATCTGGAAAAGAGGCTATAGTCACGGGTGGGGGTAGCGGTATAGGTAGGGGTATATGCTCCGTATTAGCCTTGGCGGGGGCCAATGTGTTGGTGACAGATATTTCTCGTGGAAGCGCTGAAGAGACGATGAGATATTGCAGTTATGGTGGCGATATCACAGCAAAAGAATTGGATGTTACTAATGAACATTCCATCGATAAAATCATTTCAGAGCATATTAAAGAAAGAAAGAAAATTGATATATTGGTTAACAATGCCGGCATAATTGGATCCGAAGGTTGGTCGAATAGGGAAATCCCAAATAGTCAGGATTGGGCAGAAGTTTATGAGGTTAATGTCAGAGGGGTTGTAAAGGTTTCTGAAAGAGTCAGCATAGAATTAAAGAGTCAAAATCAAGGCAAGATAGTTAACATTGCCTCCATAGCAGCTCGACAAGGAAGTCCTGATTCACCTCATTACAGTACATCAAAGGCGGCAGTTGTGAGTTGGACACAATCTCATGCATTACAAATGGCCCCATACAATGTGAATGTCAACGCTGTTTGCCCGGGTTTGATATGGACTCCCATATGGGAGTCCATTGCAAAAAAGAGGTCTCAATTTGGAGGGAATCTAGATACTACAGGTCTTGAAGGAAAAAAACTTTTTGATCAAACTGTTAAATCATGGATTCCCCTCCAGAGAGAACAAACCCCCGAAGATATTGGTAATGCGGTGGCTTTTTTGGCCTCCGATATAGCCCAAAACATTACTGGGCAATCAATCAATGTGGATGGTGGTAGATTTACCAATTAGATTGGTTTTTTCGATACTTTTGACTAATAAAAGGCATGGTAATACGCCGACTAGACATAATAGTGCGCCAATAAAAAAGAAATTATGAAACAAAGTTATACCTGCTTCGAGTAATTGACTCTCAAAAATCCCGGTGGCATTTTCAATACCCCCGATCTCTTTAACAGTTGAATCAACTCCTAAAAGTAAATCTTGGAACCTCCTAGATCCCCAAGCAGATATTGCGGCAATGCCAAATGTCATTCCTAGGAATCTTGAGGAACTAATGATTCCCGCCGCCGCTCCCCTATATTCCAGCATTGAATTGTTGATAGCTGCAGCTGTGATCGGGGCTATTAGCAGTCCGAATCCAAACCCGGCTATCAGCAATTGAAGTGACATAATGGGGTCAGCAATCGAATCATTCCAACCGCTCATAAATAGTAGACCTACGAAACAAAAAATAAGACCACTAAGACCAGGTATTCTGAAATCATAATGCTTGCTTGCCCATGCTCCTACTATCGCTCCTATGGGAATTGCGATTGTCATACGCATTAAAATTAAGCCGCCTTCCAATGATGTTCCGCCTAATACAGTATTCACCATCAAAGGTATAGTAATTAGAGCGATTATGAGTGCCGCACCATATAATAAATGCAAAATATTTGCTGCTAGGAAATAAATATTCTTAAACATTTCAATTGGTAAAATTAATTTATCAATTTTTGTTGAAATTAAGTAATATACAAAAAATAATAACAACCCTGTAGCTATAAAAATCATCAAATAAAGCGTGTTATTTCCAGACTGAGAGCATCCCAATGTGATTAGGCAAATGGCGGTAACTATTAGAAATGAACCAACGTAATCCATTTTATAGTTAGTTCTTTTCAAGTTGGGTATCAAAAATACCACCCCTATTATTACAAATAACCCAATTGGTACGTTTAGCCAGAATACTGATTGCCATGAAAAATATTGGGTTATTATTCCTCCTGATAGAGGACCTATCACTGCTCCAGCTTCGGCAGAAGCACCGGTTAATCCGAGCGGGACAATTCTTTCTCTACCTGAATAAAGGTCGGTGATAATAGCAATACTTATTGGAATTAGGGCCCCACCTCCAAGAGCCTGGAAGATTCGAGTTCCGATCACCCAATTTATTGAAGTTGTAGCTTCTATAATATTGGTTGCTGTGTGGCTAACGAGAGAGCTGTCATGATACGAATACCCTTCCAGGAAAGTCATAGAATTTGTTAAACCTGTTCCGATCGAACCCAATATAAAAACTGACATGGCTGCTATATAAATAACTTTGCGACCATAGATATCAGAAACTCTACCCATGATCGGCATAACAGATACGTATCCTAATAAATACCCTGTAACCGTCCACATGGCTTTATCCAGATCTATGACGTTTATCTGTAGATCGGACATTATTTGAGGTAATATGGTTACGATAACAGTCTGATCATCTGCTGCAAAAAATATTCCGGCAAAAACCGGAATTAATGCAATTTTTTTATGGAGACCATTATTCATATGGCAAACAAAACCGGATCATTTCAAGGGATTTTCTATAATTACTTTTTCGTCAAATCTTGAAAGACTGATTATTCTTTGAATAATGCTTTCATCCTTGCTATCGTCATATTTGTTTAGCTTGCCCGATATCACTGCTCTTGTCAGGTAAAAAGATTTCTTGTCTATCCACACTATTACCTTAACGTCGTTATTTATGGTATCTCCGATAAGTGGTGAAAGGGCTGAAGAAGGCATAAATCCCTCTATATTCCAATATTTTTTACTATCAGATGCGAATTCAGGATACTTAATAGTAGACAATATATTTTGAATACCCTTTTGGGCATCGAAAAAAGCAAGAGGAGATGTTGATATTTCACTCATCTCCCAATTTTGAGTAAGCGGGTTTAAAAAGAAAGAATTTCCGCCAACAGTGGAAAATCCGCTGGAAAGGGTCAAATTACCGAAAATAAACTTTCCTTCTAACAACATAGAATTATCACTTGATATTGTTCCATTGGCCTCAGATAAAATTAGGTCCCCAATCCTAGTTCCTTGGAGGTTCTCGTGAGTCAATTTAAATTTGAATGAGGAAATTGATTGCATAGCGATTCCGGTTGAGTTCAGTATTTCCGCCGCTGTTTTTATGTCAGATGTATCTGAGGTTGAAATTTTAGACTTGCATGCAATGCTTGCGACACTACTCAAGAAAACTGCTAGCAAAATAAGGTAAATACTATTTCTTATCATATATGAATTCACCTTAAGATAAAAAAAGCCCCGTTCCTAAAGAACGGGGCTTTTGGGAAGCACTATATGTGTCTAGTTTAGGATCTGTTCCTTCTTAAGATAATGGAACCTGCTCCCAGCATAGTAAGGCCTAATACAGTCCCCATTACCATTATGTTCATTAGGATTTTCTCTCCTACGCTCGGAAGACCGAGTCCTAATACACTGCCAGTCGTTCCACCTCCGAGAGCTGTTACTGATTCTGATCCAGGAAGGTCTTTAGCTTCGAGTGTCATAGTGGCCATTTTCTGTGCACTTAGTCTTGCCTGTGCGGAACCACCTTCACCTGCTGAAGCAGATATCTTTCCATCTGTGTTCCCATCCCAACCATGCAGGGCAGCGGATAGTTCGTTGAACACCTTTCCGGCATATATGTTGGCTACTGAGGCGCTAGTCTGGGATGCTACATCCGCATCTGCAGTCCCTTTTGCGGCGTTGACCCATGCAGAAATGTTGGCGGCTGAAGCGGATACTCCGGCTGCCCCCTCTGCTAGGGTGGTATCTTCAATATCTTCCGTAGCGGCAGCGGTCGCGTGGGCCGCTAACCCATCAGCTACCTCTGCAATAGCGGATGCATCTGATACTGCTGCTGCAATGCTGCTTTTTATTTCGTCAATGTCAGATGATGTTTGACCAGTGGCTGCGTTTGATATTGCGGATGCCAAATGTTCATCAATCGTGTCAAGATCTGCGATGATGGCGTTGATATATGCTGCCGCATTCGCTGGAACATTATCACTGTAAACAGTAGAACCGTCAGCTCCGCTCACTAGTTTTATACGACTGTAGTTTCCTAACAAATTTTTTCCAGCGTACCCATCGGATTCGCTATCGAATGTAAAATCAATTTCACCTGTCCCTTGTACTACGCCCTGAATAACCGGTTGCACATAAGGCATAGGTCCTAGATCGAGGGAGTTAGTGCCATCCGATGAGACCAATACAGCGTTGTATTGGCTACCTTCGGCAGGCGGTGTAATTCCAGCCAGGTTGATAACGATGGAATCGTTGGTCGCCTGGTCGTCCTGCACTAAGGCTGTACCGTAGGTAACAGTCTCAGATTCAGCAAAGACAATAGACGGTACTAACACCGACACCATCAATGCAATTATAGTTATTAATGTCTTGGTCCTGAACATAGCTTTTCCGCTGCCTCCTTGACCAATGATTTGACTGAATCAGTCTTGTTTATATAGTTATGCGTGGGTATAACACTACCACAAACACGACTCGCATAGTAGCACTTAGGGGATAAAGATTCCAACGAAATTGCGACCGAAATATTGGCAAAGCCGGTTTCTACGCACCATATGCGCGTCATACAATAGATTTTAAGGATTTATTTTTCCACCCATCAGGGTATATTTTTAAGGTACCTATCGCACTAGGCGATTGTATGTATTGTATAAATTAATTAGGTTACGGCACTTGTCATTTATTCCGGCAAATCATAAAACACCCAGAGATTTGAAAGCTTTGAAGGCTGGTTGCAAGGCTTTGGGAATTAAACTTGAAGAAACAGCCATATCTGATCTGATCACCTTTCATGCCTTATTAGATAAGGCTAATTCTCAAATGAATTTAACGAAAATAATATCGTGGGCAGACGTGGTGACTAGACACTACTTGGATTCATTAAGTATTGTTTTGTCTGTTCCGTCTGTTATGGATGAAAAAGAAGACATCATAGATATAGGTTCGGGCTTTGGTGTACCTGGTATACCTCTAACTTTGATTTTCCCTGGAAACAAGATGGTTATGTTAGATTCCGTGGGAAAAAAGATTAATTTCATTAAGTCAATTGTTGACACAATGGGCTTAGCAAATGCTGAGACAGCGTTAGGCAGAGCCGAGGAGTTGGCGAAGAAAAAAGAGCATAGGCAAACATATTCTGTAGTGCTTTCCCGGGCCGTGGCTGCTCTCCCCGTCCTGCTTGAACTTACTTTGCCATTTTGCCGCCTTGGCGGTGTTGTCGTGGCTATGAAAGGCCGCCGCGCACTGTCTGAAGTTAACGATTCCGAGAAGGCCTTAGAATTATTGGGGGGAGAAATAGAAGAAGTAGTTGATGTAAAGCGTAAGCTACCGTTTTCATCGGGACAACTTGTGCTTGTCAGGAAGGTATCGGAAACACCAGAAATGTTTCCTAGAAAAGCTGGTATTCCCCAAAAGAGACCACTCTATTAAGGTTTTTCAATAAGCTATTAGTCGCAGAGTCGGGAGATTCATTCTGTTCTCAATTTGATTAGGTATAACGTTCATATGGAGATATATATCTTTGGCAAGATTAAGCTCTATCTCCTTCATCCTATTGCTATTGAGCTTCATATAATGGCAGATGAAAATGGTGCTACATAGGAAAATTGTACTGATAATAAAATGGCGTTTTATTGACTTGTACCTTCAACCTGAATAGACTTCCACCAAAAGAAAGCTAATAATTATCATTGCTTATCATGATTAACTAGGTGTTTATGTGATTTTGGAGGGAATTTGAAATGACGTTAAAAGAGATACATCATACAGTTAGACGTCCAGGCCGGACAAAAGATCATGAGTCTGTGGAGATCCCGGTCGCCGAGGAGTTGGCTACTGTACCAGGTATTGTCAAAAAAGATAATGACGTAGCTTGGTATTCTCGTAATTACCCGATCATAAGCCAGAACATAGAAAAGGCAGCTGACAGAGAATGGACTTGGACTGTCTACACGGGTGAAATGTATGAATATCGTAAACACCATGATGAGGCAAATAAGCCTTTGGTGGAAGCAGCTTATGTGTCAGGAGATAAGTTGCCTACCAGTGAACCCAAGGCCGGTACGGATGTTACGGAAGCGATAAGAGAAAAGGCAAGAGAGCTAGGGTTCGGCGAGGTTGGTTTTACAAAATATGATCGGAAATATGCATACAAAAGTAAAAAAGCGTGGGTAAAGTACGAACATGCTATATGTTTGGCCCTAGAACAGGACTACTGGCAAACCCAAACCATACCGAGTATGGAGGCGGAATTTGCACACTTTGGAACATATGAACAAGAAGGGGCTCTAGCCCTGGATTTAGCCGATTTTATTAGAGAACTTGGCTATAGAGCACAAGTACACAGCCCCAATGATAACAGCGCGGCCTATATTCCGATGTTCGTTGAGGCAGGGTTAGGCCAACTGGGTGCGAACGGGCAACTTTTGTCACCTCACTTTGGCAACCGATCCAGACTGATGATAATAAGTACTGATGCGATTGTTACATACGACGAGCCGGTTGATTATGGAATTCATAAATTTTGTGAAATGTGTCAAGTTTGCGTAAACCGGTGTCCAGGAAGAGCTTTGGTCAAAGAGAAAGTGTTCTGGAGAGGAGTTGAAAAGCATAAATTAGTGTATGACCGATGTAGGCCTGTAATGGCAACTTATGAAGGTTGTGGGGTTTGTATGCTGGTGTGTCCTGTTCAACGGTATGGCATGGCTCCAGTTATGGAACATTTTGTTGAAACCGGAGAGGTTTTGGGGAAGGGCACTGATAATCTTGAAGGTTACGAAATTCGAGGTAAAGGCTACTACGGACCTGGTAAACTCCCATCTTTTGAGAGGGAATTTTTTGAAATTCCCCATGGTACCAAAGATGAATGGCTGTTTACCCAATTCAAACAAAAAATTGAGGAAAAAGGTAAGGTCTCGGAAGAAGAGAAACAGGAATTTGTAGACAAACTTGGCGATATACTGGCGGAAGATTCTGTTTTTGATGCCGGCCTGTAATTCGCTCGCTAGAAAAGGTAGTATCTGAATGACTAGCAGGCGTACTTTTGAGAAAGAAAACATAGATGGATTGTTTGGTGAACTAAATTCGGACTATAAGGGTATGCCTGATAGTGAACAATTGCACAGGGATGCTCACTTGGCCATTGCCTACTTTGATTCTGGTAGACCAATACCAGAATCAATTGACCCCAGGGTAATTGAATTGATATCCAAACATGGACCAAAAAATTCCTAGTCCAGTCCTGTAATATAGACCCTCTTGAATCTGTTTTTCCTAAATAGATTGGCGAGGGTTTCTCATATATAATACCGAAGCTCTACGCGTACAGGTGACTATTAAGTTGCTTTCAAAAATGTCTCCATTAACTTTTGATATCTAAATTAAGGAATTAAAGATGGCTACTAACACAAAAAATTTAGAATTATTGAAACATAAATCTGCTGAAGTTAGTCTAGGTCCTGACCGTGCCCCAGCAAGATCTATGTTACGGGCTGTTGGCTTAGATGACGAAGACATGGAAAAGCCATTTATAGCTGTAGCTAATTTAGCAAGTGATGTCACCCCATGTAATGTGCACTTGACGAGAATTGCGGAAAAGGTGAAAGAGGGTATAAAGGACGCACAAGGCGTTCCGTTTATGTTTGGAACGATTACTATCAGCGATGGTATATCAATGGGAACGGAGGGTATGAAAGGATCACTAGTGAGCCGAGAGGTGATCGCTGATTCGATTGAAACAGTATGTTTCACAGAAGGAATGGATGGGCTGTCAGTAGTAGCTGCCTGCGACAAAAATATGCCGGGTGCCATGATGTCAATGGCACGTCTAAACATACCATCTGTCTTTGTTTATGGAGGTGCAATTCTTCCTGGTAACTATGCGGGTAAAGACATAAATGTACAAGATATGTATGAAGCAGTTGGTGCATTTTCCACCCGACAAATTTCCTTAGAAGAATTGATAGCTATGGAGCGGGTGGCTTGTCCAGGGGAAGGTGCTTGCTCTGGTATGTTCACAGCGAATACCATGGCTTCTGCTATTGAAGCCATGGGCATGTCGATACCCGGTGCGGCTTCCATACCTGCAGTTGATCCAAGGAACCTGGATGTGGCTCATGAAGCCGGGAAACACCTTTATTACATGCTAGAGAATGGTATAAAACCGAGAGATATTATGACCCGCAAAGCATTTGAGAACGCGATTAGATTGGTACTTTCGATGGGTGGCTCGACAAACGCAGTTTTACATCTACTGGCTATTGCAAGGGAGGCGGAAGTTGAATTGACAATAGATGATTTTGATATCCTTTCAAGAGAAACGCCATATTTAACGGATCTTCGGCCTGGAGGAAATTATGTGATGTCTGATGTGGATCAGTCTGGCGGAGTCCAAGTTGTTTTGAAAGAGTTGTTGGAGGCTGGGTTATTGCATGGCGATGCTAAATCAATAAACGGTAAAACACTTGAAGAGAACCTGTCAGGTGTTGAGACACGACCAGATGAAAGAGTTATCTTTTCTGTTCCAAATGCTAAAAGCTCAACAGGAGGCTTAGCTATTCTGAAGGGTAATTTGGCTCCTGAAGGGGCGGTTATTAAGGTTGCTGGAACCAAGATCGAAAAACATGAAGGTCCATCTAGGGTATTTGATGGGGAGCGTAGTGCCTTTGAAGCGGTTACCGATGGCTCTATAAAAGATGGTGATGTAGTAGTGATCAGATATGAAGGTCCGAAAGGTGGCCCAGGCATGCAAGAAATGTTAGCCGTGACAGGTGCGATCATGGGAGCAGGTCTTGGTGAAACAACCGTACTTATTACTGATGGAAGATTCTCAGGTGCAACTAGAGGAGGCTCTATAGGGCACGTCGCACCTGAGGCAGCTGTGGGTGGACCAATCGGGTTAATAAAAGATGGAGACATCATCACATTGGATATTGAAGCTCGTGATTTAAGTGTTAAATTAACTGATCAAGAGCTTGATAAAAGAAGATCAGAGTGGTCTCCGCCTGCCCCGAACTACGAAAGAGGTGTTTTGGCTAAATATGCTAAGTTAGTTTCATCGGCTTCTGAGGGAGCAGTGACCAGCTGATTATTTAATAATTTCGAGCGCTTAGTGATACAATTCACTAGTGTCGAGACCATCTAAATAGTTAGAACTTTCATTGAAACTCATAGAGGATTATTTGTCGGGAATGAAGACGATATTTTTTGGCGGTACCTGTATTTTGATGCTGATTACTGTCTATTTAATATTCATGTGGGTGCCAACTGAACAAAATCTCGGTATATCTCAACGGATATTTTATGTACATGTTCCTCTCGGCTGGATAGGTATGGTATCTATTTTAGTAGTTGGAATAGCCAGTGTTGGTCATCTTTGTACGAGAAATAACACCTGGGATGCTGTAGCGTATTCTGCAGCCGAATTGGGAGTCATATTCGCAACTTTAATATTGATAACAGGGGCAGTGTGGGCAAAACCAGTTTGGGGAGTATGGTGGTCTTGGGATCCCAAGTTGACTACCACTCTGATTCTTTGGTTTATATATGTTGGCTATTTGATGGTACGTTCTTTTTCTATACCTGGTTCCCAGGGTCGTAGATATGCCTCAGTAGTTGCTCTGCTTGGGGCTATAGACGCCCCTATCATCTATATGGCTTCCATTTGGTGGAGAACTGCACATCCGAATTTGAATATCGGACCTCTTGCAGAGGCTGATTCCGATTTAGATGGGAAGATGTATATAACATTTTTTGTTTCATTGGTAACCTTCACTGTTTTTTATGTTTACCTGATGTTAGAAAGAATTCAAATGAGAAAAATTGAAGATGATTTGGATGAGGTTCATCAATATGTTTCGCTCACTTAATAGGACTTTCAGATTATTTATTTTGCTGGTCGGCGTAGTTGTGGTTACTGCGGCTTTTAACAGTGTTGGTGTTTATGCGGAATCCGGTACTGTGCCTGAAACCCAGCAAAATGGACCTGAAGCGAATTTAAAATACTTATTTGCGGTTTTTATCTTAGTGTGGGCTTTTTTCTTCGGGTACATTTTTTTTCTTTCTCGAAGATTAAAAGAAATGAAAAATGAAGTCGCGATATTGAAAAAGATAATTTCTGAAAAGGAATAATATTTTTATGAATGATGAAGGAAAGTATCCCTACAATTCCGAGTCAAAAATTATTGCTAATAGAGGGAAATTCCTTTTCGCGGCCACAATCCTATTTGCAGCCCTTGGATATTTTGCATACATGGCTTTCCAAGGCGCTACTGTTTATTATTACACTGTGACTGAAATATCAGTCCAACCGGCCACTATTGAAGGTAGAATGGTTAGGGTTAGTGGAAAATTAAAACCTGGATCTTTTTATAGGGTAGAAGGTTCAACCTTGGCTCACTTTTCATTGACGGATGATATAACTGAAATGGAGGCAGTCCACGACGGGGTTTTACCTGATCTTTTTTTTAACGAGCATTCAGAAATCATTCTTGAAGGCACCCACAGTCCCGGTAAAGAATTTGATAGCCAAAATGTAATAGTCAAATGCCCGTCAAAATATGTTGCAGTGGAGGATTCTGGTAAAGAAGGAGGTTAGCCTAGGCTTTCTTCTACTAATTCGACTAAGTCCCTTACATTTTTGGATTCATTTTCACCTTTTGATTGAACACCCTCTTCCATCATCTGCATGCAAAATGGGCATGATACTCCAACCGTGTCTGCTCCAGTTTCCAAAAATTGATCTGTCCGAGAATGATTTACTCTCTGGTTCCCCTCTTCTTCGTACCACATATGACCACCGCCAGCTCCACAGCAAAAACCATTTCCTCGGCATTTCTTCATTTCCACCAATTCTAGTCCTGGTATTGACCTAGCCACCTGTCTGGGTGCTTCGTAAATACCATTGTGCCTGCCTAGATAACAGGAGTCATGGTAGGCCAAAGTTGTTTCTATAGGCACAACAGGTTTTATTTTCTCTTTCTCAATAAGATCGGAGATTAATTCACTGTAATGAATGACTTCGTAGTTGCCCCCAAGGTGAGGATATTCATTTTTGATATTGTTAAAACAGTGGGGGCAACTTGTTAGTATTTTCTTTATGCTGTAGCGGTTGAAAGTTTCAATATTTTGCATGGCCAGCATTTGGTACAAGTATTCGTTACCCATTCTTCTGGCAGGGTCACCAGTACAGGTTTCTTCAGGACCCAGAATCGCAAAATTTACCTCTGCACGATTTAGAATGGAAACCATAGCTCTCGGAATACTCTGACTCCTTTGTTCCAATGCACTAGTACAGCCAACCCACAAAAGATATTCTGCTTCAGGGTTTTCGATGAATGTTTTTACTTCAAGTCCTTCATACCAACTTTCTCTTGTAAATGTTGTCCCACTCCATGGGTGACCTCTCTGTTCCAAATTTCTTAGAGCTCCTTCTGCACCTTCTGGTATATCAGGCTCCTCCATTACCATGTATCTTCGAATATCTACGAGAGGATGGAACGGTTCGTTACCTACTGGGCATACTTCGGTACATGCACCACATGTTAAACAATCCCATACTGCTTGTTTTTCAATACGAGACCCAATGATATTTGGGATATCTTCTTCCTTTTCAACAGACGTAGCATCTGCAATGTGGTATCGAAGTCCTTGTACAACATGCATAGGGGATAATATTTTTCCGGTGAGGTTTGCAGGGCATACGTCCGTACACCTTCCACAAACTGCGCAAGCGAAAGCATCTAATAGCTGTTTCTGGTTAAAGTCTTTCATTTTTGATGCGCCGAAAGACTCAGCAGTTTCAAAATCCGTTATGGTTGTTAAAGTTCCCTTTGCTCCTAACTGTCGGGTCACAAAACCAATTGGAGCTCCAACCAGATGTACATGCTTAGATATTGGGATGTATACTGAAAAACCCAAAATTATAGCTAGGTGTACCCACCAACTCGTTTGATAAATGAATGATGAGACGTTTTGATTGAAACCTCCCTCGCTCAGAGCATCTCCGAGAAAATTGCCTATTGGTGAATGTGAGTGGACATTTTTGGAAGCGACGTAGAAAGCTTCTCCGACTATTGTGCTGATCATGAGCAGTGCTATCAAGGCAAGGATTATCGCTGCTTCCCTTTTTTGAGTCAGGTCGAACCTCAAACGGTTTGCAGTAAATACCCATCTTCTTAATACAGCTAAAAATATTACTGATAGCAGTGCTATCGCCAAAATATCCAGATATGTCCCAAAAATTTTCAAACCAGTTTCAGTAAGCAATGTTTTTGAAAAATTGGGGTTAATTGAATCTCCATATATAAATATCAGGTAACTTATTGAAAATGATAAAAACCCCCAGAATATGACTGCATGGGCCATGCCGGCTCTGTCCCTAGCTATATCTGTGCTTTGAAGAACTTTTTTCTGCCCCAAGATATATGGAATCGCTCCTGTGATTCTTTTTGCGAGTTGGTCTGTCCTTTGTGAAGGCTTCCCTTGAAGTATTGGTTTGAACATTCGGATGTACAAAAAGGAAGCTGCCGCTCCGAAGCACCCAAAAGTTGCAACATACACTAATATCCAGGATGGTATTAAACCAAGAAATTCACTAGGCGGGGCCATTTTTATCCTCCATAACAATAGATGTAATGTTATCACCGGTGGGTTAAATTACACGTTAATTTTGCCCTTTATGTTCCAAGTTATTTTCCAGAACTGGGGGATCTTTGGGTTTTCTAAGGATGAACGTTAGCAAACCACCAGTTATCCAAGCGGAACCGAATAAGAAGAAAGCAACTGAATAGCTGTAACTTTCTTCCCATAGAATACCTGCAATTAATGGACTCAATGCTGAAACCACCATTGTGATTGGTGCAATAACTCCACGAATGCTCCCCAAATATTGGCGCCCGAAATATTCAGGCAACGCAACATTGGTCAGCGTAGGAAATCCTCCCATAAAGAATCCATGTATGACTCCCCAAATTACTAAAATCCAGACAGAATCAATTGGAATAATCATGTATGTTGATAATCCAGCAGGTATCAGGCATATACCTAGAATTCGTCGTATATCCATTTTCTCCGCTAGGTAACCGAAAGGGATCTTACTAATCATCGCGGAGGTAGCCAGAGATGTTGCTATGAGCGTGGCTGACTCTATATTTAGACCTTTGTCCTGAATATAGGCAACCTCGTGAAATAAGACAACTACCAATCCAGATAGGCCTAGACATTGAATTAACAAAAGTATCCAAAATTGAGAATTCACTATGGCCTGTTTAAGGGTCCATGATTTAACTTCATTTTCATTGGTGCTGTTTACATCTGATTTAGCTGTATCTCCGTCGGGGAGAAGTCCTATATCTTCTGGCCTTCTTCTAAGAAATAGCGATGATATTGGAACAATCGCAATTATTGCCATCATACCAAGGGCTATCCATGAGGATCTCCAGCCGAGGGTTGAAATTGTCAAACCCGCAACTGGAGCCACAATAACGCCCCCCGCTGATATTCCCATTGTTCCGATAGCCATGGCTCGGCCTCGCATTTTTACAAACCATTTAGCCATTAATGAAGGGCCGACTAGTTGGCTACCCATAGCTGCAGTTCCAAAGCCGTATATAACTCCGTATAGCATATAAAAGTGCCATACTTTATCTACTTGGGACGTTAATGCGAGAGCAGCTCCCCCAATTAGGCTGCCAATAGAAACTATAATCCTGCCACCATGTCTTCTGTCTACAAGGAGACCTAATAATGGGAGTATTGGTATGGTGGCTAACTTGAATAAAGGAATGACTGAAAATTGGGTTCTGGTTATTCCTATATCCTCCCCCATTGGGATAATGAAAAATCCTAGGGCATAGCTACCTGTTCCTGCATTGATCATACTTGAGGTGAATGATGAGAATACTATTAACCATCCGTAAAAGAACCAGCGGTTACCCAGTTTCTCCAACCATGTGTCAACCCTGTACATTTTATTAGAGAAACCTCAAGTCTATACCGAAAACCCTAGTCATCTGGTATGGACGGTTTGTGAGTGAAATTCACCACTTCTTCAATCCACATTGCATCCGAGAGTAATTTCAAATCGGTGAAATGGTTGGATATTATTTGCACTCCAAGAGGCATTCCATCATCATCCAGTTCATATGGCAATGAAATTGCAGGAACTCCGGCCATCGTCCAAGGTGCCTGAAAAACAGGTTGGCCAGTAGTTTCAGCGGTTGGTGCTCCAGACATAGCTGTAGGCATTATCAAAACATCGTATTTTTCTAACTGCTCAGATACTTGGCAGGTGTATTCCTGTTGAAATCGCTTTGCTTCGATATATTCGTATGTTGGGGTTCTCAAACCATCTTCTATTATTTCTCTCACCTTCGGCGCAAAATCATCAGGTCTTAAGTCATGATTATTTTTGTGAGTATGTGATGCTTCACAATTCATGATGGTTTTGTGTGATTTTATAATTTGATCAAAGTTAAATTTTTGTCCAGTAACTTCTATCATAGCGCCTGCTTCAGAAAGGGTTTCTAGTAAAATTTTGAAATTGTCGATGGTACTGTGATCAGAATTTTCATAATAAAAATTCTCTACTATCCCGATGGAAGGTGGCGTTGGTAGTATTGTCGGTACTGTGTTTGTGAAATCTAGGTCGATATTTTTGGAATCTTTGTCCGCGGGATCATAACCTGCTAAATACCTCAATAAAATAGTTGCATCCCTTACTGAACGAGTGAACCACCCCATTGTGTCTAGGGACAATGCTACCGGGAAAACTCCTTGTCTACTAACAAGTCCATAAGTTGGTTTAAATCCTACAATTCCATTGTAAGAAGCCGGTCTTAGGACTGAACCAGCAGTTTGAGAACCTAACGCGGCTGGAAATATCCCTGAGGCCACTCCAACTGCTGAACCACTGCTGGACCCACCCGGCGTTCTGGAGAAATTCCATGGATTTTTGGTAGGAGGAGGATCTCCGCAGGCAAATTGCGTCGTTACGGTTTTTCCCATAATTACAGTATTAGCTTCCCTGAGAAGTTTTACAGTTTGAGCATCGTAGCCGGGGTTATAAGTTTTGTATATGGGGGAACAACACGTGGTCTTCATGTCCTTGGTGCAATAAATGTCCTTAATTCCCATGGGTATACCATCTAGCAAACTTGTATTATCGTGAATTGAGTTCGTACTTTCCAAATCTGGATTGATAGTTACCCAAACATTCAACAGAGAATCAAGCCGTTCAGATCTTTCTAGTAAATGAAGGACCAATTCCTTTGGTGAAAGTTTGGAAGAACTTAATAATCCTGATAATTCCTCAATCGTAGAGTATTCCAGTGGTTTTTCCATAACAAATCTTTTTCAGTCCTGTTTTTTATTCGAAAGTTAGAGATACTTTTAGGGCTCCATCTTCCCGAGAGTCAGCTAAATCAAAAGCGCTTTGAACTTCAGATATGGGGAATTGGTGAGTGACGAAGGGGGTCATATCTATTTCATTGCCCTCTATATAGTCCACAGCTAATTGAAATGCAGGTAAACCTGGCTCATCTTGGGCTCCAAACACTGAATGCATGTCGATGCATTTTCGAAAAAAAGTATCCCAATCGAAAGGAATCTTTTCCATTGTGGGTGGCAGGCCAAACACTGCTAATTTCCCGAATGGTTTAACGAGTTTTAATGATTGATTTAAAGTATCTACACTGCCAACAGCTTCTATTACTAGGTCAGCCCCTTCTCCTGATGTTAGATCCATAACTGCCTCAGTAGCCTTGTCCCCGGTTACGTCAATTGCTTCGTCGATACCCATATTGCGTCCAGCCTGTAGTCGCTCTCTCACTGGTTCAATGCCTATAATTTTATGGGCGCCGAGTTTTCTCAACATAAAATCATGAAACAAACCTACAGAACCTTGGCCCAAAACTGCTACGGTTTTACCAACTAATGTTGGCAACTTTCTTGTGCCAAATACAACTGTGCCCAGTTGCTGTGCCATCAAAAGATGAGATTCTGGAACTCCTTGTGGGACCCGTAATAAGAAACTGGGATCAATTAATTGGTAACCAGCAAAGCATTTTGATTGCCATATGTTTGGCACAGTGAGCACTAATTCTCCCTCTTTAAAACTTGTCTCACCTGGATCTATCACTTGTCCGATACCTTCGTGGCCAGGGTAACCATGGGGAAGAGGAAATTCGTGTACGTTCCACCCCATATAGGTTATATGTAGATCACTACCGCAGATCGAAGCAAGATTTGTTTTTATTAAAACCTTTCCTGGTTCCATTTGTGGTATATCTATAGTGTCGCATCTCCATTCTCCCAAACCAGTTGATAATGCAGCGGGCATCTCGTTCATTCATCACCCCGTGTTATATTTGTTTCCTAGATGTGCGGAATTGTACTCTCGTGTATCCTCATAATACAAAACCAATTTATTTGGACTCCCTTCCATATAGAGGAAAGATTTGAGAGGAATTACTAGTTATTGGATATCTGCAGGAGCGATGCTGGCATTTCTATCTGTTTTGGCTGGCGCAGCCGGAGCTCATTGGCTAGAAGCTCTTGAAGATGTGGATTCGAAGAACACATATGAAACAGCCCTTAGGTTCCAAATGTTTCACTCACTTAGTTTGATCATCATCGCACTGATCTTAAATTTAAAATCAGCCCCAAGTAGGTTTTTTTATTATTCCCCTATTTTGATTTTGATAGGCACGATCATATTCTGTGGCAGTTTGTACATCATCAGTTTAACTTCTTTGAAATGGTTTGGGGCTATAGCACCAGTGGGAGCTGTTTTTTTAATGGTTGGTTGGTTGACTGTGGGACTTTCTGCTTTTATAGATCAAGGCCGTGGAAGTGGTGCAGAATGATTTCTCAATATGATAGTAAGGAGACTTGTTGTTGAGAAAAAGTTTTGTTAGTTCGCTAACCTAATAGGGTTATCTTTTATAAGAGTTGAAATATTTTCTGCAGGCATCCCTGCTTCCATCAGGGTAGCTATAGCCATCCTCATGCCTTCGGAAGGTGGTGGATTTAAATACTGCCCAAAAGCTGTAGTTAATATGCATCTTTGTGGTCCAGCGCGGTATAGTTTTTTTACTAATTCCTGAGGGCTTATTTTTGATATGAATGGCATACAGGATAGGAAACTAAATTCCAAATAGACCCCAAGATTAAGCAGGTTTTCTAATTGCTTGTCTGAAAAATTTTCTGGGTGGTTGGCAACTATTTTTTCTAACCCACGTGCTTTGGCGAACTTGAATAATTCAATTGCTTCAACAGGCGATAGGCCTCCCGACATTAAGGTCATGTTGTTTGATAGAACTATGTCTATTATCTCAATAGTGCTATCAGTAAGCTTGCCATTGGAGTTTAAAATTTTTATTCCTTCGTTTGGTTGTGTTTCAGAGATCTGGAAATTGGCTGAGACCGTAGGCATCCAAACAAAAGTTGTTCCGAGTTCGGCTGCTTTCGAGACTGCTGCGGGATTTATGCCTCCCGCTGACGAATTTAATGAAATTGATCCATACATAGATAAACCAGGATAGATTTGAGAAAGAGTGTATGTTAGTGGCGTAGTTAAGTATTCATTTGATTTTAGTGCGAAACCAGCCATTCCTGCTTCATAGGCATATCTGGCGGTCTCCATGGCATTCAAGCGCATCTTATTGGTGTCAGGACCTGAATGGACATGAAGGTCTATGGATCCCCTCAGTAGAGATTCTATTTCATTGTTCATGCTTATCTCCATTAACGCTATAATTTGCGTATCAAATCTGGCAAGTCTGTCATGTTATTAAACACAATACTTTTAGTTTTTGTGATTGCTGAATTTGGTTCGATAGGACAAAATGCCAACGGTGTCATTTTCGCTTCAAGTGCGGCTTGGATCCCAGCAATGGAATCTTCAATAACAATGGTATTTATAGGGTCAGCACCCATCTTAATAGCTGCATGAAGGAAGAGGTCAGGGGCTGGCTTGCCCTGTTTCACGTCATTGGCACTGTATACATTTTCCCCAAACCTATTTAGTAAACCTGTTATTGATAAGGTTTTGTTTATCTTTATGTGTGGACCGCTCGAGGCGACACATTTTGGGTACGGAAGATTGTCTAAGGCATATTCAATTGATTCAATTGGTTTTAATTCTTCCTCGAATTTGGTGAACATTTTTAGCATATATGTTTCGTACAAGTTATTGGGGGCTGGTTTCTCAAGCCTCTTTTCTACGATATCAATACAGTAGTCCCAGGATTTCCCCAAAAATAAATCAATACAATCGCTCGGTTTTATGTAGAGACCGATGGATTTTAGAACTTCCGATAAGACAGTATTCGAAATTATTTCGCTATCAACCAACACCCCGTCACAGTCAAAGATAACTAAATCAGGTGTCATGGCTATTTTTCATTATTGTTTTTGCTATGTGTTACTAAATTTCGACTATATTAATAAATAGTGTAATGTAAGTTGACACGGCACGCATCAACTTATAACATTTATCTTTGTACCAATACGTTTCTAAGTATACATCTAAAGGGATTCGGTAAGCATTTTATGCCATTTGAAGATCGTCAAGAGCAAAGAGCATCTTCGGGTCAGAGAGTTATCCGTTTAGGTGTTTCTGTTAATCAAAGTCAATCGAGAGCAAATAGGGGTAGGCCACAAACTAGAGACGGTGCAAGGGCCTATTCTTCGCCAGACGGACTCTATGTAATTAGTGTAGCGGCCCGGCTTTTAGAGATGCATCCACAGACATTACGTAAATACGAGAGGTCTGGATTAGTTAGACCTTCTCGGACAGTAGGTATGCTCAGATTATATTCGGAAGAAGATATTGTTAGGTTGAGGCTCATTAAGCATTTGGTCGGTGATTTAGGTTTAAATTTGGCGGGAGTGGAACTATCGCTGGGAATGTTTAATCAAATGTTGAAAATGAAGTCAGGGTTAGATCAGGCTGAAAATGGTGATTTAAAGAAGTATCTTGAAAATTGTTTGAATGAGATGTTTAAGATATTGAAAACGAGACCCTCTTGAAATCTTGAAGTAATGGAACGGAGACCAACTTTGAAAAAAAAAGAAACCCCTGAAGATACGGCTGTGGGAGCAGACGGGCAGGATTCGAATGACGGTGTTGATAAAGACGAATCAATAGAGGACACAGTTGATCTGTCTCAAGAAATAGATCACTACAAATCTATAGCGCAACGGGCACAGGCTGATTTGGTCAACTATAGAAATAGAGCCATACAAGAGCTTGAAGAATCAAAAAGGACTGTGCAATTTGGTCTACTATCAAGATTTATTTCAGTAGTGGATGACTTGGAAAGAGCTATGGAAAACCTTCCTGAGGAATCTCAAAATGAATGGTCAGAAGGGATCGCACTAGTTTTACGGAATTTAGAAAAAATATTGGAGTTAGAAGGGGTAGTTCAAATCGAATCTTTGGGAAAGCCCTTTGACCCGAAAGAACATGAAGCACTTTTGTATGAAGAAAATACTGAAATTGAAGACGGACAAATAGTCAGTGTTATACAGCAGGGGTACCGATTAAATGAAAGAATCATACGTCCTGCTAGGGTAACTGTTTCAAAATTTATTGAAAAAGAAAGTCAAGAAGATGATTTAAGAAAACAGGAGGATAAGTGATGCCGAAAATTCTCGGTATTGATTTAGGTACAACAAACTCTTGCATGTCGATTATAGAGGGTGGAGAACCTCGTGTAATTGAGAATGCTGAAGGAAATAGAACCACTCCATCAGTTGTGGGAATAAATCCTAGATCCAATGAACGTTATGTGGGGACTACTGCAAAAAGACAAGCGGTTACAAATCCTGACAACACTGTGTTTTCAGTGAAGCGATTTATGGGTATGAAATTTGATCATGGTTCGGTATCAAGGAATAAGGAATTAGTTCCTTATTCAGTGGTTGCACATACCAACGGAGATGCGCACGTTGCAATGGGAGACAAAAATTATGCCCCGCCTGAAGTGGCGGCTATGGTTCTTCAGAAATTAAAGCAGGATGCGGAATCTAAATTAGGCGAAGAAATTACCCAGGCTGTTATAACTGTCCCTGCATATTTTGACGATAGTCAAAGAAATGCTACGAGAGATGCGGGCAAGATCGCAGGGCTTGAAGTGATGAGAATCATAAATGAGCCAACGGCGGCTGCTTTGGCATACGGTTTAGATAACGAAAAAGATCAGACTATAGCTGTTTATGATTTGGGTGGAGGGACTTTTGATATTACGGTTCTTCAAATGGGAGAGGGGGTCTTTGAGGTCAAAGCAACTAATGGGGATACTCATTTAGGCGGAGACGATTTTGATCAACTTATTATTGATTGGATTTGTGAGAAGTTCAAACAAGATCAGGGTATAGACTTAAAAAGTGATCGAATGGCTCTTCAACGGCTTAGAGAGTCGGCTGAAAGGGCCAAGATAGAATTGTCTACATTGATGCAGACAGAAATTAATCTGCCTTTTATAACCGCTGATGCATCTGGTCCAAAGCACTTAGTTGAAACTATGGAAAGATCGACCTTGGAACAACTAGTGAATAGTTTAGTTCAACAAACCATAGAGCCTTGTAAAAAGGCTATTTCAGATGCCGAAGTAGCTACATCCGAAATAGATGAAATTATTCTAGTTGGTGGCATGACGAGAATGCCAGCTGTACAAAAAGCGGTCGAGGAATTCTTTGGTAAAGAAGTACACCAAGGGGTGAATCCGGATGAAGTAGTAGCAGTCGGTGCAGCCGTTCAGGCAGGAGTTCTTCAAGGAGATGTACAAGATATATTGCTTCTGGATGTAACTCCCTTGACATTGGGAATTGAAACTCTGGGGGGTGTCACGACACCATTGATACAGAGGAATACCACCATTCCAACTTCCAAAAGTGAAACTTTCACCACTGCTTCTGACAACCAGCCTTCTGTTGAAGTCCATGTGTTGCAAGGGGAAAGGTCTATGGCGACCGAGAATAAGACGATTGGGAGATTTAATCTTGATGGCATTCTGCCGGCACCTCGTGGCGTGCCACAGGTGGAAGTTACGTTTGATATCGATGCAAATGGAATTCTTAATGTATCTGCTACGGATAAAGGTACAGGCAAAGAGCAAAGTATCACCATAACCGCTAGTTCGGGTCTATCCCAGGATGAAATCGATCAAATGATTGATGAGGCTGAACAGCATGCAGAAGAAGACAAGCAAAAACGTGAATTTGTTGAAGTACGTAATACTGCCCAAACTGCTGTATTCTCGGCAGAAACCCTACTAAAAGAAAATGAAGAACATATTGATGTTTCAATGAAAGATGAGGTCGAGCAGAATATATCCGCCTTAAAAACTGCTCTCGAAGGTGAAGATAATTCCTTAATTGAATCTTCACTGCAACAGCTTCAGGAATCTCTGCAAAGAATAGGACAAGAAGTTTATAGTAAAACCGGTGAGACACCGGAGAGTCCAAACGAAGAGGGTAATACTACGTCAGATGATCCTGACAACACAGTCGAGGGGGAATTTCGAGAAGTTTAATTTATATAGCGGGGAGGAAATGGCCCCTCCCCTCAAAAATAGGAGATTTAGAGAACGTGATAAGCCAATAAGTGTTGCCTCATAACATCTTCGGCGAAGTCGTTATCAACATCTCTCCAGACTGAATGTATGTGGTTGGCCCCGTTTTGTCTGTTGTCGAATTCTACTACGAAGTTTCCACCGTGAAGCCTATAGTAATGTTCTCCACTAGGATCAGTGGCCCCACCCCAGGCAAAGTGGATATTTTCTAATCCATATTTATCAAGTTCACTATATTTTTTTTGGGCTAATTCTTCAGGTACTTGATTTATATACTCTGATATAAGTGACTCAATAATTTCTCGTTGTGTTCCTGACATTTTAGAAATTGATAATCCTTCTTCTGCGGGTAATGACACCTTTGAGCTATTGTAGGTAATAATGTCATATGGTGCAGTTCCGTAAATAATTGCCTTCTTTTTCTGACCTTCGTCAAAACTATCCATTAGATCAAAGGCGATGTCTTCTCTGTGACTTAATATTCGCAAGCCATTTTTAGGTCCTTTCCTAACTTCAGCGGGGTTGGCTCCAAAGAAAAATGGCGTCATAGATATGATTTCATCTTTCCAAATACTGAAATGTAGTGAGACGTGGTGACCTTCTGCTCGCCAAGCCCAAGGGTCATCCCCCCCAGGAGTTCCAAATATAGTGAAATAATATAATTCTGGATCCCTCTTAAACGATTTCACCCCACGTTCTTTTTCGAGAGGTCCCAATACATCTTCTAAAGCGATAATTTGTCTTGCCTGATCGTAGGATCTGTCGGTTAGTCCTGTCGACATCAGTTTGAAAGCCAATTCTCTTTGACTAGGTTCCATGTCCCGTAGTGCCAATCCGTGTCGGTTCATTGGTGGGTAGTACCAGAATAACCTTTCACCGTCGAGATATTCAAAGCAGGCTTTTCTTTTTTGATCTTGAGAAAGGCTGTCCAGGAATTTAGTTCCGGACTCACTCATCTGCTGAGCCAATTTACTGTGTGCTTTGGACGCTGCCACTTCCATCCTCCTTTGAGCAAATAATTCTTTTTATTAATCTGTTCGGCGTAGATTAGCATCTACTGTTAGAGTTTGACTAATTTTTGAAAACTTCTAAGAGTATCCGGAGGGGTAGTGTAATGACTCATATTGGTCCTTGCTACTTCTGCGACATATATACTTAAATTAGAGTCAAGGCATAGTCCATGAGGAGCGGCAAATTGACCTGTATCAAAGCCATACCCCATATTTCCTATTCTTTCTAACACCTTTCCGGTTTGGTCTAATACGCTGATCCTCGGCCCAATGTTTGGGACATCCTTGCTGACATTATTGCCATAGCCGAGTTCGGCAACATACACTTTCTGTTCCGCATCTATGTAAATTGCACATGGGCGGTGGACATTTGACCAAGCTGCTTCGAAAATCCCATTTTTATTGAAAACTTGCACACGGTGATTTTCTCTATCACATACGTAAATATAGCCATTACTATCCGTGCATATATTGTGAATAATGTTGAATTCTCCTTCACCTGTACCTGGTGCTCCCCAAGATTCAATAAGATTTCCATCAGGAGAATATTTATGTATTCGAGAGTTACCGTAGCCATCTGTTACGTAAATGTCCCCGTTGTCTGGGTCTGTCGCGGTATGGGTACATCGATTGAATGGTCGCCCGCTAAATAAACCTGATGCCTCACCAGGGTTCCCTATAGTCATTAATACATTGCCGTCCAGATCACATTGCCTGACCGTATGGTCCCCATCATCGGTGCAATATAGAGTGTTGTCAGGGCCACGGCTAACTCCATGTGCCCTAGTAAATATACCTTCCCCCCATGATTTTAGAAAATTTCCGCTTCTATCAAAAACCATCATGGGGTGTTCTCCACGGTTAAAAACGTATACGTTATCTTTCTCATCAGTTGCTACACCAGCGGTCTCACGCCAAGAGTAGCCGTCTGGCATTCGTTCCCAATTCTCTAACACCATATACTTGAAATCACCATCACCGATTGTTACTTGCGAATCCATAGAATAATCCTTTCCTGAGTGGTCTTTATCTAGAACTGTAGCGATTATACAAGGCCAACAACTTTTAATAAGGTGTAGAATGAAGTCCTAAGCGTGAACTTGTTTCTGGAGGCTGTAGATATGTCCGGTTCAATAATCTCGATGCGCCTGTGTTTAGGGAGTAGAGATCCCATGAAAGAGATCCGCGAGGCTAGCTTTATCACAGGACAAGGTATGGAAGGAGATAGGCATCTGCGTTCTGATGGGCGAAGATCAAATAGACAAGTTTTGATTATGGATTCAGAAACATTGAATCATTTCGATCTTTTACCAGGCCAAGTACGTGAAAATATTACGATAAAAGGATTGGATTTCTCCTCCATATCAGCTGGAGATAAGGTTTTGTTGGGTGGTGAGGTGATTTTGGAGATCACAGGGGATTGTGAACCTTGTGCTCGTATGGATGAAATAAGACCTGGTTTAAAAGATGACCTGGATGGGAAACGAGGCCTTCTTGCCTTTGTTGAAAAGGGCGGCACCGTTGCAGTTGGAGCTGAAGTCGGAGTGGACGCTCTCAAGGCATAAAGGGAGTAATTGGTAAATTTGATGTGTTCTGATAGTTACGGGTCAAATTTGGTTAGTAGGTTGCTCGTCCTCCGCTTATGTCAAAAACCGCTCCGGTACTGAAAGAACATTCATCCGAGGCAAGCCAAGCAACGAGAGCAGCTATCTCTGCAATTTCGCCGGTTCTGCCCACAGGAATCCTATCTACCATATATTGGACCTGTTCAGGAGTAAATTGTTCCAATATTCGCGTCTGTACGACTGCGGGAGTAATACAATTTGCCAAAATTCCTGTTCCTGCTAGTTCCTTGCCTATAGATTTGGTAAGGCCAATGACTGCTGCCTTGGTAGATGAATACGGAACCATACGAGGGTTGCCTTCCTTACCAGCAATTGAGGCAATATTGACAATTCTTCCGTAATCTTTTTCTAGCATATGTGGGATTACTTCATGGCAAAAAGAGAAAACTCCTCGAAGATTGGTTCGATATACTCTATCCATTTCGGCTACATCTAATTCCCAAATATTTCCATTAATACCGCCTATGCCCGCATTATTTATTAAGATATCTATTTGACCCCATTTATTGATGGCCTTATTAACCGCTTCTTGAGCTGTCTGAGTTTCGGAGACATCTCCGATTAAAATTTCTACTTCTTTGGTTCTCACAGCGATTTCACTCGCGGATTGCTCAATCATATTGGCGTCCATGTCGACCATAACTAGGTTCGCCCCATCTTTTGCAAGGCGTTTCGATATTCCGTATCCGATTCCTGTAGCAGAGCCGGTAACAATAGCAACTTTACCTTCGAATCTATTCATAAGAGTCTCCTAATTTAAAATCGATAATTAATGAAATGGGCAAACCCAAAGAGCGGCTTTTTCATCCCATTCATATTGGGCCTGCGAATCGCCTTTTTCTCTAATGGTGCTGTCGGCTAATCCATAGGCCGTTGAAAACACTAAAGTCCCTATTATTATTAGTAAAGCCAATGGGAATATCAGGGGTATGTCTTTCATGACAGGTTATTCTTAAATTCTAATTTTTGTTTCATGGCCTTGATTCTCTTTGATATTTATCTTCGAACCTAACTATATCGTCCTCACCTAAGTATGATCCGGATTGTACTTCTATTATTTCTAGTTTGTCTTTCTGGTTATTCTCTAACCTGTGACGTGTCCCCGCAGGTATATAGGTTGATTCATCCTTTTTCAGAGTCATTTTTTGATCGTCTTTTATAACGCTCGCGACTCCACTTACAACTACCCAATGTTCGGTTCTGTGTTTGTGAGCCTGTAATGAAAGAGCTTCCCCGGGTAAAACAGTCAACTTTTTCACTTGAAATTCTTCAGAGCTGTCCAAAATTTCAAAATGTCCCCATGGGCGGAATATTTTTTTATGGGTTTCAAAATTGGATGTGCTCTTAGTAGGGAGTTTTTCTATCAATTCCTTAATCTTGTGTTCTTGATTTTTGTTTGCTACTAAAATGGCGTCCGAAGTTTCAACAATAATGACATTGTCAACATTGGAGACTGCTAGGGTGCGATGGTCGCTAAGTAATACCGAATTTTGGACGGAATCGACAAATACGTTCCCTTTTACGAGGTTGTTTGAGCTGTCAGGGATTTGCGAACTCATAAAAGAGCTCCATGATCCCAAATCAGACCACTTTGAATCTAGGGGAATTACCCAATTCTTACCAGAAGTCCCAGGGAATCTCAGATTCTCCATTACCGCGAGGTCAATGGATTTACTTTGGCATAGCTCAAAGGATTTCTGATCTGGACGGAAAAATATGCCGTCATCGTTACCATTTAGTACGGCCGTTTCACAGGCGGTTAGAATGTCAGGGGCATGCATTTTTAATTTTTCAAGCCATAAACTAGCCGTCATAAAAAACATCCCACTATTCCACAAGAAATCTTTAGATTCATACATGCATTGAGCTGTTGTATTATCTGGTTTCTCATAAAATTCACTGAGCTCAAAATACTTATTTTTCTGTATTTGCCCTTTTTTTATGTAGCCGAAGTTAACATCGGGTTTTCCAATCTCTATTCCCAAGGTTACAATTCCACCCTTCGTGGCCAAACCATGGGCAATCTCTACTGCTTGAAAGAAATTTTTATCCTCTTCTATTAAATGATCCGATGGCATTGAGAACAATACTTCATCGCCAAAATTATTTAATAGAAAAATAGCTGCGAGGGTAAGTGCTGGAGCTGTATTTTTAGAGACAGGCTCTAAGAGGATTTTTTCGGGACGGATCGCCATAGAATCCAACTGATTCGTAAGCAAGTATTGATTTTGCTCATTACAAACTATAACGGGAGATGCTAAGCCTAGGTTTAGGGTACGCTGTACTGTATTTTGAACTAATGACATCTGATTGTTGGTTACTAGGAAGGGTTTGGGATATTGGTTTCTAGACAATGGCCATAATCTTTTGCCTGAACCACCCGCTAATATAACCGGTCGTAAATTCACAGCCAGTAGTACCTCTCAGGGACGAAGTAAGAGTAAAGATAAATTGCTAAGGATTATAGGTTTGAATCAATTGACCGGTCAATTAATCGTGTACATATCTTGTCTATCCGGACCCATCTAAAATAGAATCCATATGAAGGCTAAATCATGTTGTTTTAGAGTGAGATCTTTAACTGAAATGTAGAAGGAGAAATTCTATGGGTATATTGGAAGGAAAGGTTGTTGTTGTTACGGGCGCTAGCCGCGGTATAGGAGCGGAAATTGCTAGAGTTTTTGCCCAAGAAGGCGGAAAAGTGGTTTGTGCTGCGAGGACATTAAAAGAGGGAGATCATCCGCTGGAAGGATCACTTGAGAAGACGGTTAATGATATCAATGAGGCAGGAGGAGATGCTAAACCAGTTACTGTCAACATATCCTTGCAGGAAGATTGCGAGCGTCTTTTCACGGAAACTCATGAACTCTACGGAAATGTTGATGTACTTGTCAATAATGCGGCTCTAACCTATTTTTTACCTGTCAGGGACTATCCTATAAACAGATGGATGAGGTCTTGGGCCGTTAATTTTCACGCGCCATTTATTTTGAGTCAGTTAGCTTTAGAGGATATGATTCCAAATGGCTCGGGAAGTATTGTAAATATTTCATCCGGGGCTGCTATTGGACCGGGTCGTGGACCCTATGCCGACGTTCCTGCGAATTCTGGAGGTACTTGCTACGGTGCTGAAAAAGCGGCTTTAGAAAGGTTTACTCAAGGTTTGGCACAGGAAGTTTATAGTGACAGGATCTCTGTTACATGTGTTTCCCCCTCTCAAGTGGTACCAACTCCAGGTACTGTTTTCCATAATCTTGTGACTGGGATGGATGATCCAAGGGGTGAGCATCCTGAGTTGATGGCCAAAGCGGCTTTGCTTCTAGCAACTGAACCGGTAGAGAAAGTGTCTGGACGAGTCACATATAGTCAGCAAATTTTAAAAGAATTTGGATGGATTGACGAAGGGAAAGGCACCGGTGTCGACAACGATAGAATTGGTAGTGGTTATAGCCAAGTATAATTGTTTATCTGGGTTGATTTGATAAATACAAATCAACCCAGATAAACATTGTATGTAAACGGCTTGCCTTTGAAGGCACTCTGTGGTTAGTTTGAATCAATTAATAATTATTGCATCCGTAGGGAATATATAACGGATTCGTATAGTATTTTAAGGTGTCAATTGCAGAGGTGGAAATCCTATGAAACTCACTCAGGCTAGGGTAGTAAATTATAGAAGTATTGATGATTCATCATGGGTCAAAGTTGATGATGTTACCGCCTTGGTTGGCAAAAATGAATCTGGTAAAACAGCATTTCTTCAAGCTATAAGGAAGATAAATTCAATATCTGGGGAAGAGGATGCCTTCACGATCAGAGATTATCCTAGGAAAGGCTATATAAAATATAAGAAAATCCATGAACAAAATCCGTGCGAAGTGGCGCAGGCTGAGTTTGAATTAAGTCCGGAAGAATTATCTGAAATTGAAGCTAACTTCGGTAATGGAATATTAGCTTCAGACAAAGTTATTGTCACCAAGAATTATAAAAATGAACGTGCTTGGAAAATAGATCTATCTGAATCGGTTTCCCAGCCTTCTAGCATTAGTAGCTTTACGAACCCTTCAAACCCTACTCCGACCTCCTTTCAAAACGCAGTTCAAAATGTGGAATCCAATATTAGTGTCTCTGAAAGAATTGCCGAACAATTTTTAGAGAGATGGTTGCCTAAATTTGTTTATTTTGACAACTACAGCCTGATGCGCGGAAAAATATCTATAAATGAACTTAGACAAAGGTCTGAGAGTGGAGGACCCTTAGATGATGCGGATAGGACTTTTTTATCCCTTTTGACTCTATCTGGGGTTTCCTTGGGAGATCTGGAGAAAGACCTCGGATATGAAGACATCAAAGTAGAGCTGGAATCTGCTTCTATAACGATTACAGATGAAATCTTTGAATATTGGCAGCAAAATCGCCAATTAAAAGTTGAATTTGATGTGTCTCAGGCAGATCCAAGAGATCCTCCGCCCCTTAATGAGGGAAAAATCCTACATGTACGAATCGAAAATGCAAGACATCGGGTCACTGTTTCGTTTGATGAGAGGTCAAAGGGATTTGTTTGGTTTTTCTCGTTTCTGTCGTATTTTTCGCACCTTGAAGAAACAGAAAGTGGTGATTTGATAATTCTTCTTGATGAACCTGGTACTGCTCTTCACGCTATGGCCCAAAAAGATTTTTTGAGGTTTATGGATGAGAGGCTTTCTCCGAGGTGCCAGGTACTATATTCAACTCATTCCCCATTTATGATTGATCTTGATAAGCTACATAGGATTAGATTGGTCCAGGATATGGATGGTGTTGGTACTGTAATAACCGACGATGCTGTAAATAATGACAGAGAAACGGTGTTTCCGTTACAAATGGCTTTGGGTTATCAAATGGCTCAAACCCTTTTTCTGGCTCCGCATTGTCTCATGGTTAACTCCCCGTCCGATCTCATATATTTGCAAGTCCTTGGAGATATGGTGACAGAAATATCAGGAGCTAGAATAGATCCGAGATGGGTAATTATCCCTGTCGGTAGTACGGATAATCTATCCACTTTTGTCAGTCTTTTAGGGGAGAATTACGTTAGTGTAGCCGTTATGATGGACTTGACCCCGACAAACCGAGAGAAAATAGAGGCTATAAATAAGAAGAACGAAATGGAAGGTGAAAACCCCGTTAAGTGGGTCCAAGTCACCCGAGTGAGAGATGCGGATATAGAAGATTTGTTTGATCCTAAAGTTTACCTAGAATTAGTTAACTTGTCATACGCGACATACTTGGAAGAACCTCTTACTATGAGGACCATCACAGATAGTAATCCACGAATTGTGGAGAGATTGAAGGCATATTTCCGTAGGACAGGGTTAGCTGGTGGGGTCTTCGATCGATACGTTCCAGCCTCATACCTTCTGGAAAATCTTGATAATTTCAAAGGTAATTTTACAGAAGACACCTTGGAAAAAATCCAGGCTCTTGTTGAAAGGATTAATTCCTTAATAGCAGATACAGATTCTTATGAAATTCCACGAGTCTCAAGAAAAGGTAATTCTAGTGGAATCAGTGGTGTTCCGAGAAAAGCAAGAGTGACTGGCCCAGGTGCAGTCAATATAGATTCGATACAGTCATCTGCAGTAGTAGGATCCCTACCGGTTCAAACACAGTTTTAAACTATTTTGGAAAATTCTGTTTATCAAGATGCAGTTGAACTGACCCTGAGTCTTGCTGACTTTGAAAGAGGTAAAAATAGTCCGGACCATTCGTTTTTCCATTTAGAAAGAATGCGCCTACTATGTAAAGGTCTGGGTGACCCACAATTAAATGTGCCATCGGTTCATATAGCGGGTACTAAGGGGAAAGGCACTACTTCCGCCATGATTGCTTCGGTGCTAGGTTTTTCTGGCTATAAAGTAGGTTTGATAACCTCACCGCACTTACATAAATTGACTGAAAGAATTCGAATCGGATTTGATCCGATATCAGAACAGCATTTTGTAGACTTGGTTCAGCAGATGTGGCCTTCGGTATTGGATGTTGGAGAAAATGGCCAGTTTGGTGAGATTACTTGGTTTGAATTCATGGTGGCCGCTGGATTTTACTATTTCACTCAGTCTAAGGCCGATTTCCAGGTGGTGGAGACAGGTCTTGGAGGTAGATTAGATGCTACTAATATAATTTCACCTGTTGTTTCAGCTATTACTTCTATAAGTCTTGACCATACCAGAATTTTAGGCGATACCTTGGCAAAAATAGCGATGGAAAAGGCAGGAATAATAAAAGATAGAACACCGGTAATTGTTTCACCTCAAAATTTAGAACCAATGGAGGTGATTGTAGCGGCGGCAAATAAACTTAATGCACCGATTAAAAAAGTTTCTGATGAATACAAGGTAGTTGTTAAAAATCAGGATCTGTCTGGGCAATCTATAGAGGTTATTTCTAGTAGAAGGAACTATGAATTTACACTCCCAATGCTAGGGATTCACCAAACTGAAAATGCTATTACCGCGATAGGTGTTATTGAGACTCTTGAAGAATTGGGTTATCTGATTAAAGAAAATGCTGTTGAGTTAGGATTTTCAAATCTTTACTGGCCAGGTAGGTTTGAAATATTGAGGGATGCAAATCCAGTTGTGATCGTGGATGGGGCCCATAATCCCTATTCAATGAAAACCTTGGTAAACACATTGAATAGTGTTTTTAATAAACCTAAGGTAATTGTTATTTTTGGGGCAATTAGCGGTCATGATTTAGAGAGATCTCTTGAACCGTTGAGTTCACTCGATGTAATCCTCATTCCCGTATCATCACGGCACCCTAAGGCAATTGACAGTAATATCATAAAGTTGGCTGCGATAAGTTCTAATATAGTAACAACTCAAGATTTTGAAACAGTTGATGAGGGATTAAAATATTCCTTAGAGATCTGCTCTGGTAGAGATTTAATATTGGCGACAGGATCTTTGTCGGTTGTGGGGGAGGTATCGGAGGTGTTAAATCACATTGCACCTGAGATATATCCCAATTTACCTTAAAATAATGGCGATAGATAATTAGATAAATTGTAAGGATAGACTAGAGGGTTTAAAGAGTAATGGCTAAAGAAGGCACAAGAGTAGTAGTTACCGGTTTAGGAGTGATGTCTCCATTAGGGGAAACTGTAGATGAGTTTTGGGATGGATTGTCCAGTGGGCGCTCAGGCATAGGTAAGATTACTCAATGCGATACAGATGGATTTCCAGGAGATATAGCTGGAGAGGTCACTGGATTTGATGCTGGCCAATACGCTAATCCGAAAGAGACCCGAAGGATGGCCCGATTCTCACAGTTCGCTGTTGCGGCGGCGTCTACTGCCATTGAAGATTCCGGCATTGATGTTTCTCATAACAATGAGAGGATCGGGGTAGTAATGGGTAACGGAAACGGAGGATTTCCTACTACGGAAGATAATGCCAAGATACTATTTGAAAAAGGAGGAATGCGAGTAAGCCCTTTTTTCATTCCAATGATACTTCCAAATATGGCGGCGGCCCAGGTAAGTCGGATATTCAATTTAACGGGATACACCTCTACTGTAATTACGGCATGTGCTGCGGGTAATCAGGCTATAGGGGAGGCTTATGAGGCTATAAGAAGAGGTGCTGCGGATGTAATAGTTGCCGGAGGTTGTGAAGCTGGCATAAGTAGGATAGGTCTTGGTGGATTTCATGTTATACGTGCCTTGAGTCGTTATGAGGGAGACCCTAAAAGTGCTAGTAAACCTTTTGATAGCAATCGAGACGGGTTTGTTCCGGCTGAAGGTGCTGGAGTTTTGGTAATTGAAAGTTTGGAACATGCTATAGCGAGAGGAGCCGAAATCAAAGGGGAAATTATAGGGTATGCTGTGTCTTCCGATGCCTATCATGCTGTTCAACCTGATGAAAATGGTGAAGGAGCAGCCAGGGCTATAAAATGGGCTATTAAAAATGCAGGGAAGCGATTTTCAGATATTGATTATATCAATGCCCATGGAACTTCGACTCCCTTAAACGACGCTTCAGAAACTAAAGCGATCAAACTTGCATTTGGTGATCTTGCATACAAAATACCTATTAGTTCAAATAAATCGATGATAGGCCATGCTTTGGGTGGAGCAGGTGCTATTGAAGCAGTGGCCTCTTTAAAAACGATTCAAGCGAATTTGATTCCACCTACCATCAACTATGAAATTCCCGATCCAAAATGTGATTTAGATTATGTTCCCAATGTCGCGAGAAAATCTGAGGTCGACACTGTGCTTTCCAATAATTTTGGTTTCGGCGGCCAGAATGCCTGCGTCATATTTAGTTCGTATTCAGAATGATAATGTTGCGTCTGTCACACTAGGGTATATCGAACCTCTCTGATATAGGAGGTTGGCTCCACATGGAGTCTGCGTTTTTCATTGCTTTAGCTCTTTCGGGGCTTGCCTTCCATTGGTCATAAATCTCATCGTTTTCCCAAATTACCAAAGAACTTATTTGGGAGGGGTTATTTTTGGATAGTAAAGTAGTGCGGTTAATAAATCCTGGAGCTCTACTTTGTGCTGCTCCATTTCTGTCCAAAATATGTCTGGCCTTTTCAAATCGTTTTTCCTTGGCCCAGTGGTGAGTCAAAACTCCTATCATTCTATATTCTCCTTGTTTTAATCCGGTGCGCAATAAAAAAGTTGATTTCGATATACCGAGAGGGTGAAATTGGTAGGTTTGTTAATTTTAATCCTTGAGGAAATAAGACTATCCCTATTTGTATAATTTCTCAGAGCTATTTTTATCGATTCCTATACGGTGAGCGTGCGACGGTATCATACCTGATTGATAGTGTCTGACTTATTATTTTTGATTGTGTTTACAGAGGAATATGTTGCGATTGAAGCCTATTGAGATTAAGAGGGAATAGCTGAGGCAAGGTTGGCCTCTTGAGCTTCAAGCAAGGTCTATACATTGGAATAAATATTCTTTTCCAAATGATGATTATCGATAGTTTCTCTTTCTGGTACAACCGTTTATGATTCCTTTCAACAACAAGCATTTGAATGTTTTCTGTATGTAAATCATTTCTCAAGAGAGTTTTCCTATGGATTTGAAACCTTATGTAAGGAATATTCCTGACTTCCCCAAGCCTGGTGTATTGTTTCGGGATATAACGCCGATTTTGCTGCGTCCAGAAGTTTTTAGTTATTGTGTTGAGACTTTTGTAACAAGATCTAGGGCAATTGCTCCTGATCTTATTGTAGCTATAGAATCCAGAGGATTTATTTTTGGTCCCACGCTTGCATACAAGATGAATTTGCCATTCGTACCGATTCGAAAGTCAGGTAAATTGCCTTATCACACAGAAGAAGTTAAGTATGAACTTGAATATGGTTCTGATATTTTGCAAATTCATGCAGATGCTATACGCCCTGGTCAGAGGGTGCTATTGGTTGATGATTTGATTGCAACTGGTGGAACTATACGAGCTTCCCAAAACTTAATAGAAAAAATGGGCGGAACTGTATCAGGAGTAAATGCGGTGATTTTATTGAAGGAATTATGTAACACCGAAATTTTAGAAGAGGAAAATCTATTTTACTTGGTTGAATATTAGATATTTGACAGATGTTGTGATGTTTGAAAGCATTCAGTAGGTTGTGTTGTACAGGGATTCACGCACCGTTGTGAAAACAACAAATCTTATTTGGCGGAGGTGATAAATGTACGCGATTACGCTTGGCGGTATGGCTGGGGGCGGAGCAAGGGATATTGGGCCACTGGTTGCTGCGAAATTGAAGGCAGACTATGTGGATAGGATTTTTCTCTCTTCTGTGGCAAAGGAATTAGGAGTGACGGTGGAGGCTTTGCACCAAAGAGAAGAGAAACTTCCAACGCGGGTAGAGAAGTGGATACAGGTTGTGCAAAGGCTTTTAGAGAGGTCCGCGGTAACAGGATCAGCTGGCGATCCGTACTTTGGTCCTGGTATTACTGGGTTGCTTACCGCGGAATATGAGGACATGCCTGCTCCAATAATGACTCATGGCCATGAGGTTCAGGATGAGGTTTACATAGAAGCAATAGAAGCTACTATGAAAGAAATGGCAGATGACGGAGACGTAGTATTTGTTGGGAGGGGTGGTCATGTCATACTCAAGGACATGCCAAATGTCTTGAGAATAGGGGTTGTTGCTTCGCTTGAACAGAGAATTCACACTCTAATGAATAGAGAATCCATTGGTCGGGAAGATGCTATTGCTACTCTGAAACAACGAGATGCAGCTAGGAGCCATTATTTCAAAAAGTTTTTTGAACTGGATGAACCTGATGCGCCCGAGCTTTTTCATTTTACCGTTAACACTAGTGAAATGAGTATTGATCACGCAGTAGAAATGGTGGTTGATAATCTAAATTCACTAACTGAAGGTCGGTTATCTTGATAATTTGACCGCAAATATTGCGAGTATGAGTTGTTAGTATTCAATCTGTTCATTAGAATGTGCTACACAATATCAAATTGGTACGATAAAAATATAATACTTGAAATGGCAACAAGGAGGATGATCTATGGCTCCGTTGCTGGAAGTTAAAAATTTAAAAACCCATTTTTTCACTGCTGACGGTGTTGTTAAAGCCGTTGATGGGATTTCATATGAGGTCGCTGAAGGAGAAGTAGTAGGGATAGTTGGAGAGAGTGGTTGCGGCAAAAGTGTGGGTGCTATGTCTATAATGCGTTTGGTCGCGAGCCCTCCCGGAAGAATAGTCGATGGAGAGGTGTTGTTTGGTGGTGAAGATCTCGTCCAAATGGATGAAAAAGAAATGAGGAATATTCGAGGGAACAACATTTCTATGGTTTTCCAGGAACCGATGACCTCGCTGAACCCAGTTCTCACTGTCGGTCGCCAATTAACGGAGACCTTGGAATTACACCAAAATATGAACAAGTCGGAATCGAGAGCACGGGCCTCAGAGTTGCTCACAATGGTTGGAATTCCTGATGCGGATACTCGTCTAGACGATTACCCGCATCAATTCAGTGGAGGAATGCGGCAAAGGGTGATGATTGCAATGGCTCTAAGTTGTGACCCGAAGTTAATCATTGCTGACGAGCCAACAACTGCGCTGGACGTCACCATACAGGCACAGATATTGGAATTGATGCAGGATTTGGCCAGGGATTTAGGAACGGCCTTGATTATAATTACCCACAATCTAGGTGTAGTAGCCAGATATGCTGATCGGGTAATTGTTATGTATGCTGGTAAAATTGTGGAAACATCAACTGCGGTTGAGATCTATAAAAATCCTTTGCACCCTTATACGAGGGGACTACTCAATTCGGTGCCCCGATTAGATGCCGATGATGACACAAGAGAAAGGCTGGAGGCGATCGAAGGCATGCCACCCAACCTTGGCAATAGACCTGCAGGTTGTGGGTTCCAATCTAACTGTTCTGAGCCTGTTGAAGAATGTCTTACTGGAGAGCCTGTCTTGAGGGAAGAAGAACCTAACCATTGGGTCGCGTATTGTGCTCATTGTGAAGAAGAATATGGATGCAAATGGTTTCCTAGGGACTCGTAATTTGATAATAGCAAGATTTTATTTTGAATAGTTAATCACGTTAGGTGGATATGAAATGACTACATCAATAGAGGCAAAATCCGGAGCTAAGGTAGGAGATACATTGGTTGAGGTGAATAACCTTAAAATGTACTTTCCCGTGACTGAAGGAATTATTTTCCAAAGAAAAGTTGCCGACGTAAAGGCTGTGGACGATGTAACCTTTACGATTCGAAAAGGTGAGGCACTTGGCCTCGTAGGTGAAAGCGGATGCGGTAAAACCACAACTGGTAGATGTATTCTTCAGCTGTATGAGCCTACCGCAGGTGAGGTTATTTTTGATGGAACAGATATAACTTCTCTGAACACAGGTGAATTGCGTTCAATGCGACGAGAGATGCAGGTGATCTTCCAGGATCCCTATGGATCTCTTAATCCCCGTATGACTTGTGGGGATATAGTGGGGGAACCTCTAAAGGTCCACAAATTGACTGAAAGCAAAGGGGAATATAGGGATAGAGTTTCCGAATTGCTAACTACTTGCGGTCTTAGCCCATATATGGCAGATCGCTACCCACATGAATTTAGTGGAGGTCAAAGACAGAGAATAGGTATTGCAAGAGCCCTTGCAGTAAACCCAAGTTTTATAGTTTGTGATGAGCCAGTATCAGCGCTGGATGTTTCAATACAGGCTCAAATAATTAATTTGCTCGAAGATCTTCAAGAGGACCTAGGTCTAACATATCTATTTATTGCCCATGATTTATCAGTTGTGAAGCATATAAGTGATCGTATAGCAGTCATGTATTTAGGGCATATAGTGGAAATAGCTGAAAGAAATGAGCTGTATGAAAATCCTGTGCACCCGTACACAAAAGCTCTCCTATCTGCTGTTCCGATACCAGATCCGTTGATGGAAGCTGAAAGAGAAAGAATAATCCTAAGGGGAGGAGTACCAAGTCCTATGTCACCCCCTTCTGCATGTAGCTACGATCCTCTGTGCCCTACTCCAGATCCAGCCTGCGACGATAACGAACTGGTGATGAGAGAGATTAGCCCTGGACATTTAGTTGCACACTGTGCTCATTGCGTTGACGAACACGGTTGCTACTGGTTTCCAAGGGAAGGATAGTGGTGCTATAAAAAAAATTGCTACTAGCAAACCTTTGGATTTGAGGCATTAGATACAAAAAATTGGAATGATTGCTTTAGCTCAAATCTCAGCAGAATGATAAATTCTGCTTTGGCATTAAGCTGGTATGGTACCAGCTACCCCTGAGGTCATGGGTGTGGCGTGTTTTTCGGTATAACGGATTGCATGTTGTGTCCATCTCTACAGCTTTTAGGTGTAGTTTTCAGCTAACCTCCTATTGTTTTCAAAGTTCGTGAAATGCCGCCTCCTTTAAGGCTTTACGGTCATGGCCAAATAACGCGCTGCCACCGTAAAAATTGGTATACGATTCCTTATAACGATTTTGCGCTATAGGTTTGTTATTAGGCATCATGAAATTAATTTAATAGAGTGTTTCGGTGGTTTATGAATAGAATTCAGGCGGAAGACATTTTAGTTCGGGTCTCTCTTGATTCACGACTTCAAGAAGGGTATCAAGGGGTGAGGCTGATCATGCGGGAAATATTGAGAGGCAAAAATGTCCCGTTACATGATATTTCAAGAGCGACGGGTATACCTGTACCAGCTGTATCAGCCGCTCGTAGAGAATTAGAGAGGAGGGGACTTCTTTCAAGGAGGAGTGGCGCAATTTTGACCGAGTACGGCGTGAAAATATTAACAACTCTTGGCGTGCTCGACACCCTCCGTCCAGCTTCGAGTGATAGATACGTAATTTCGGACTCAGTCAAAAAGTTAATTTTGGAATTTGAGAAACTAGTATCGGAAAGACCCTCCCCTGACTACAGTTTGGACCAGTCTCATGTGCTTTCCGATACTTGTTTTAAAAGAGTCATGTACTTTCATGAAAATGACGGCCTCGAAGGCAGAGATATAGCGATACTGGGAGACGATGATCTCAGTTCCTTGGCTATAGCAATGTTTTCCAATCGATTTCAATTGGAAATAAATAGTTTGACTGTTTTCGATATTGACCAGAGAGTGTTGGATTTTATTGATTCGAAATGTAAACAATTTGGTCTAAATATCAATTTGAATGAAATAAATTTGATTGAGGAGATTCCGAAACAGCATAAAAATATGCATGACATATTTATCACAGACCCGCCTTATACTGTGCAAGGGTTGACTAGATTCGTTAATGTTGGTGGTGAGATGATTAGGGAAAATACTGGAGGCATAGGATTTGTATCATATCCGAACCTGAGGCCTACGGATAATTCCGTTTTTTTTGAAAATATCTCGAGTATGGGCTTGTCACCCCAAGAGCTGATTCCTGGCTTTAACGAGTATGTTGGATCCCAAATTCATGCAAGTCGGAGCAACATGGGAAGATTTTTTGTCCCAGGTGGAATAAAAGATTTTGGAAAAATATTTAGCGATCGTATTTACACGAAATCAAGGAATACTTAAATTTGCAAGATTTAATCAGGAAATTTTCGGATAGGTGTGATTTGATATCTGTCTCAGATGTTCCTCTATTAAGAGAAATTTTCAACAAGGTTGAGAGGCACTCATGGGCCTATTTTGCTCCTTACCTTGCATGTTACAGCTTACCACCTAGCAGGCCTCTTTACTTGTTAAAAAAAGGAAATAATTTTTACATATTGCAATATTTGTCTAGAGAGCATTCCAACAGAGTTGATCTTATCCTTCCACCAGCTATTTTGACCTCTGTAATAAAATCAGATCTTTTACAAATGAAAGAATATTTGGATCAGCCAGACATTCGTATTTTATGGGTCGATTCTTATGATGTTGATGGTCTCAAAAAAATTTTTGGCAAAGATATTGATATCAGAGAGAAAGAAAAAGAATACATGTACGATCCTAAAATCGTATTTGGATTGGAAGGCAAAGAATTTAAAGATGTTAGGAAAAGAATTAACAGAATAGCAGCACAAAACCCTGTATTTTTTCCATTGGAGAAAAATGATCTTCCTGTGGCTGAAGAATTGCTGAGTAAGTGGAGGTCCACTCAAGGGAAGAAAAATAGATTTTTATTTGATTGGGGGTATACCAGGGCGGCGATCCATTCGGTTGAGGTATTTAATGCTCGTGATATGAGCGCATGGGGATTAGAGTTAGATAAGAAATTGGTTGGTTTCTCTATGGCAGGACCTATAAATCGAAATACTGCATGTTTTTTTGTCGCCAAAACATCGATAGGAATTACAGGAGTGTCTGAATATCTTAGATGGAGGACATTTGGAATGTTACGGGATTATAACTTGGTAAATGATGCCAGCGATTTGGGAATCGCAGGTTTAAGGCAACACAAATTGAAATTTAGACCCTGTGGGTTGAAACCGGTATACACAGCGACCATCTAGACGGCGCCCGCTGTGTATACCGGTTTATAATTCAAGTTAACGACCGTATGTGGATATATTCTCTTCTTCTTTCGTGATCATTTCGAGAAGAACAGGTTGGCCGCCATTGGCCACCTCAACAGCCCTCTTCATTGCAGGACCTATTTCGTCTGGGTTATGTATTCGTTCCCCGTGGGCCCCCAAGCTTTTTGCAGTATCCGCATATATTCCCCCTAATTCATTACTTTTCCAATTCTCTGTAGCATGAGGGAAATGGTCATAATAATGAGTCATAACACCGTTGTTTAATACAATTGTTATTGTTCCAAGTTCAGATCTGCTAGCCGTTTCTAGATCTAAGCCTGACATTCCAAATGCTGCATCCCCCATGACATTTATGACCAATTTATCTGGAGCGGCAACTTTTGCACCCAAGGCCAGACCCAGACCGTAACCTAATTGTGTTGACTTACCCCAACCTATGTAGGATCGGGGAGTGAGAGCGGGCCAAAATGGAACAATTTGGTTTCTCGGGTATCCAGAGTCATGTGTGACTATAGCACCTCTCGGATCAATGGCATGCATCATTTCGTTAAATACCCGATATGGGCTCATAGGAGTTTCATCCGAATTCAGCCGAGGTCCCCACTCTTTCATGAATTCAGCTTTTATCTCAGAAATTTTTTCTTTTACCCCGTGTACATCACCTCTTCCATGTTCCCCTAGCTGAGATTTTGCCTCCTCAATTAGCTGTTGTAATACTAATTTAGCATCCCCGACAGCTCCGTATTCGACTCGATAATCCCTATTAATATCTTCCGCTGTATTGGTAATTTGCGCCTTGGTCACATTTATGGGCATAGGAGCAGTGAAACTCGATATTGCAAAACTTGTGCCTATGCCTAACACGAAATCTGTGGTTTGCAAGAATCTATCAACCATCAAAGTTCCTGTATTTCCGCCAGTTCCGAGTGCTAGAGAATGGTCTTCCGGAAAGGCACTTTTACCTGCCAAGGTTGTCATGACAGGGACATTGACCAATTCTGCGAATTCTACTAATTCCTCGGTGGCCTCGGCATATAGTGCCCCTTGACCGGCATTTATCAGCGGAGTATCCGCTTTCAATAACGCAGTAACTATATCTCTCACATCCTCATCAGATGCATACGATTTGTATGATCTACTTGGTTGATATTCTTCTATATCGGAAGGTACTTCTGCGTGACCAACATCCCCAGGTAATTCGAGTAATACTGGGCCCGGGCGACCGTTTCGGATATGTGTAAATGCTCGACTTACCATTTCTGGAATGCGTTCAACTGAGTTGATTCGCCCTGCCCATTTGGTTATATGTTGGTAATTTGGTATGGCGTCGAATCCTGGGTGTACTCCCACTCTCCTTTCGGTGGACCCTCCGGGTATGAGTAGCATTGGAACATTATCAGCATATGCTTGCGCTACTCCCCCAAAAGCATTTTCTGCTCCGGGACCATGTTGCATGGTAAACACACCGATTTTATTACCATTATTAATCCGGCTGTACGCATCCGCCATGTTTACTCCTGCCCGCTCTTGTCGACACAAAATCGGCCTTATTCCTTCCTGTGAACAGGCCTCAATCAGGGTTTGTGCGGGAAAGCAAGAAATCCATTCAGTACCCTCTTTTTTCAAAAGTTTGGCCATTAATTGGTCACCGTTCATTTTATGTCTCCTAAATCGTTATAACTTTTTTGGTCACTGCCTTACAAATTTTTGTATTCGCCTGCCTTCTAAAACTTCTCCTACATAGATATCAGTCGAAGAATCTATGGCGATTCCATGAGGGGCTATGAAGTCACCGGGCGAAGAGCTACTGACATCAGCCCACCTACATATTAGATTTCCATTGCTATCTAGTATAGAAATTCTGTGTTGAAGTTCTGACACATATGCTTCGCCGTCTGGTCCGAATGCTATGTCGGTGGGTTGGTGGAATCCATCCCATATAAACATGAATTCTCCGTCTTGGTCAGTAAACTGTATTCTGCCATTTTCACGATCACAAATTGCCAACAATCCCTCTCTATTGATGCCAATACCGTGAGGTAGATGAAAGTCCATTGGATTATCTTTTCCGGCTTCACCCCAAGTGTCTAGCAATGCTCCATCCGGGGAGAATTTATGAAATCTACAGTTACCGTACCCGTCCGAAACAAAAATATTCCCATCGTCAGACACGACAACCCCGGTAGGTAGGTTAAAGGGTCCAGCGGGATTAGGGACGACCATAGAATCACCAACGTAGCCTGTGTTAGATGGTACATTGTAGGTACCCAAAGTGAGCAAAAGAGTTTGGTCTGGGCTGTATTTCAAAATTACGTGCGCATCTCTGTCTGCGAAATATAAACTACCGTCAGGTGCGATGTGTAACCCATGGGGATTTGAAAATTTGACATCCCAAGCTTGAAGAAACTCCCCAGTTTTATTGAATACCATGACCTGATGATCACTTCTGTTGAAAAGATAAACATTATCTTGTTTATCTACTGCGACCCCAGCTACTTGGTTAAATTCATATCCTTCAGGTAATTTTCCCCAGTCTCGGTCAATTTCGTATATATATTCGCCGCCACCATACTGCATCGTTCGATCCCCCTTTTCTTTAAGTTGTTTTGGCTAGTCGGTCATCTTTAATATATTTTTAAATCGTTACCTTGATGATAGGATCACCTACTTTAGGTTTATAAAGAGTATTGGTCAAGAAAATAGCAGTCTAATTCAATGCGGTCTTGGCGGCATTTTCACCGGCAATCTTTCCGAATACCGCACCTGACATTAGCCCCGATCCCCCAGGGTAGTTGTTGTAGAAGAGACCTCCGGTCAATTCTCCTGCAGCAAAAAGGCCTGGTATGGGCATATCTGAATTGTCCTGGACCTGAGTATTTGTGTCTATTTTAAGCCCGCCGAATGTGAAGGTTATACCGCAAGTCACCGCGTATCCTAAATAGGGAGGGCTATCTAATCTTTGAGCCCAATTGGATTTCGGTGGATGTATGCCCTCGGTGTGTTTGCCGTCAAGGGCAGTAGGGTTAAAGTCACCGTCCTGAACAGCATCGTTATATTGGTGGATAGTTTTTTCTAGTTTTGTCGGATTAACATCTAGCCCTTCAGCCAATTCCTTTATGGTATTCGCTTCTGCCATAGTTATCTGAGGTATAAAATATTCGTCTCTAAGCAGATGCTTAGTTTTTTGGTCAAAAAGTTGAAATGCAACCCTTTGAGGTTGTTTCAATATTTCTCGTCCGTATTTAGCGTAGGTGTAATTCCTTAGATCGGCCCCTTCGTCGACGAATCTTTCTCCTTCTACGTTTACTATAAGACCAAATGGATAAGAATGCTTCTGGAACAAATCAGTGACATTTCTGTCGCCGTGAGGAGGAGCATTCAAATCCCACGCGACAGCATGGCATCCACTCCAATGTCCATGGGATTGAGCCCCAATGTTCAGGGCCATATTTATACCATCGCCGGTGTTATATTGGGTTCCCCTAACTTTTGCTAGTTCCCAACCTGGGCCAAGATATCGCGTCCGCATTTCGGAGTTCGCTTCGAATCCCCCGCAGGCAAGTACCACCGATTTGCAGGAGATTTTTTCAAATCCCGATTCCGATTTAATCGTAATGCCATCTATACTGCCATGTTGATCTACTGACAATTTTGTTCCGCTTGTCTGATAAAAAACCTCGATTTCATTTCTTTCCACCAATTCGAAAAGTCGATCGGACAATCCCTTCCCTCCGCCGACAGCTTCGATTATCAGCCCTCCCCAAAATCTTTGTTTTCCTTGATGCTTAAAAGCTTGCCTTCCGTAGGCAAGTATCCAGGGCACGCCTTTGTCTCTCATCCAGAGCATGGTTGGGAATGATTGGGAGGTTAAAATTTGAAGTAAAGAAGGGTCCGATAAACCTTCAGTCACTCTCATAACATCAGAGTAAAATTCAGACTCTTTGTAAGAACCGACGTCTATGTTTTCTTTTTCCTTTGCCGTCATGTCTGGTAACAGCTCTGATATGTCCTCGATCCCTTGGTATGCGAAGCGGAAAAGACCGCCCGTAAAGTAGGAATTGCCTCCCCTGAGATGTTCAGGAGCTTTCTCCAAAATGGCAACTTTCGCTCCTTCGGATGCGGCGGCTAATGCGGCTGTTAGGGCAGCGTTTCCTGCTCCTACAACAACTACGTCGTATTTTTTTGCTATAGATGTCATGATTCTGCCTTTTAATCGATAAATTATAATTAATTTTATGACCAGAATGGTTTTGTTTATACAGCCAATGTAATCGAACAGTAAAGTATTTTCAAATGCTTATATTTTCTAGGTATATTAGTCTTGGAAAATTAATTCAAAATAGCCTATTTTTCAGTTGACCAGGTTCCTTTAGCAAGGATATAGTGGATGTTTGTATTGTCTCTTTGTACTGGGAATTTGAGGCATATTATGGATTTTAAAGTAGCTACTTTGCTTAAGCTGAGCAGCGGCAATAAAATAATGGAAAATTTAAGCGGGAGTATTGAGGTCGATTGGATTACAGATGAATGTGGTGTTGATGGTTCGGTTTTATTGATGAAAACTGATGTTGGTATATGGGTGAGTGCTCACTTAATAGTCACAATGAGAACAGAATGTGGTAGCTGCCTAGAGGAATATAAAGACTCCGTAAATTTGCAAATTGAAGAAGAATATTTTCCTACAATTAACCTGATAACAGGAGAAAAGAACAGATTCGAAAGAGTTGATGAGAACAATTTTTATATCCGAGAGGACAATATACTTGATTTGTCTGACGCAATAGGTCAATACATATCACTCCAGTCTCCATTGAACTTTAAATGTATGGAAAACTGTAGGGGCCTATGCACAGAATGTGGGATTAATCTTAACCATGTAGATTGTGATTGCAGAAACAAAAAAAAAGACACAAAATTAATGACCCTTTTAGAGAACTATACAGTAAGGGATTAATACATAAAGGAGGCAATAATGCCACCACTACCAAAAAAGAAACACTCAAGTAAAAGAAAGGGTGGACGCAATGCCCATAATTCTATAAAGCCGTCCTCGCTTTCCACCTGTCCACAATGCCATTCTCCACGTATGCCCCATAGGGCCTGCTCAAGTTGTGGTACCTATAATGGAAGGGATGTAACTAAATCAGATCAACCTGTAATATAGAGTTTGCTCCTCAAATAGGTAAAGGACAACATAATGACGCTTACATTTGCAAAAAACTCTAAAACGGCCTTTCTATTTCCGGGCCAAGGAGCGCAAGCGGTCGGTATGGGTCTAGACCTCTATAAAGAGTCTGACTCTGGTAAAGAAGTATTTGATATGGTGGATGAAGCGTTGGGTAGATCCCTTTCTAAAATCATGTTTGAGGGTCCGGAAGATGAGCTGCGAGAAACTAGAAATGCGCAGCCAGGAATCATGGCAATGAGTCTTGCATGTATTGAAGTTATGAAGTCCAATGTTCCTAGTGAAGCTATACCGATTCCTTATTTAATGGCCGGTCATAGTCTTGGAGAATACACTGCTCTTGCAGCAGCAGGGGTTTTGTCAGTGATGGACACTGCCAAGTTGGTCCAGGAACGTAGTGAACTTATGCAGCACGCGTGTGATTCAAATCCAGGTACGATGGCAGCCATTTTGGGTCTCGATGAGATGGTGTTACAAGAGGTCGCTAGAGAATCCGGTGTTTTCATATCCAATATCAATACCCAGGATCAGATTGTGATAAGTGGTGAAAAAATGTCTGTGGCTAGAGCTATGGATATGTCAGATGCCAGAGGGGCGAAAAAAGTAATTCCTTTAAAAGTGGGAGGAGCTTTCCACTCTGGTTTGATGGAGCCGGCGAAGGCTGGTCTTGTGGATTTTATCGATGGATTGAAATTCAATGATCCTGAAGTTCCAATCATAGCGAATTGTACAGGAACCCCACTGCATACTGGTGAAGAGATCAAAGGGGAATTGATCTCTCAGATTTCAGGTTGTGTGCAATGGAAGAAATCGGTTGATTTCATGATAAAGTCGGGAATAGACAATTTTCTAGAGATAGGACCTGGAAGAGCTTTGGGGGGGATGGTTAAGAAGATTGACAGGGGAGTTAATGTGGCGAGTGTTAATGATATAGAATCTATTGTGGCCATCAGTAGGAATTAATAAGAGTTGCAAGTGTGACTATATACCCTGCCTCCTTTATTTTCAGTAGAAGAGAAATCAGGTCATTGGTGCTGCAAGCATTATGTGAATATGACTCGGTGGATCATGATGCAACGCAAGTGTTGGAAAGGATATTGAATGAGAGGGAGGTTAAGGGTGCTATACGAGGGTTTGCTCATGACATTGTTGGACAGGTACTTCAGAACTTCCCAACAGTAGATAATATAATTGGCGACCTAGCTCCTGATTGGCCTTTGATGCAAATAGCAGTAGTGGATCGAAATGTCCTCCGAATGGCAATCGCTGAATTGAGATGGTGTGGTGAAAAAGTACCTGAAAAGGTGATCATTAATGAAGCTGTAGAATTATCGAAAAGGTATGGGTCGGAAAGTTCCCCCACTTTTGTTAACGGGGTACTGGGATCGCATATCAAAGTCGGTACCGCTATATACAATTAAGTAAATAATATGGAGGCATTGAAATGTCGCTACTTGAAAAAGTGCAGGCTGTGGTAGCAGAGAAATTGAGCGTGGATGAGGAAGAGGTCGTTCCAGAAGCCTCTTTCACGGACGATCTAAATGCTGATTCACTTGATCTGGTTGAATTAATAATGGCCTTTGAGGAAGAATTCAGTTCTGACGGAGTCGAAATAGAGATCTCTGATGAGGACGCCGAATCAATAACCACAGTCCAGGCAGCAATTGATTATCTACGCGACAATGGTGTTGAAGACTAGGTCAAACTAGACTTTTCCCCCAATTTATCGAAGTCGGTTGAGTCTCAAAACATTTATTGGGACTATAGCCGGCTTTTTATATTTCTATTTTGCTGTATTGGCCATAGTATTTATAATACCTCTCCTATCCTAAGATAAAGGTTGTATGGAGGAGTCTTTCATGAAAGCAGCTGTCTACCAAGGTAACCAGAAACTTGTAATTGAAGAATTGCCTGTCCCTGAACCGGGACCAGGTGAGGTTTTGGTAAAAATCAGTCATAGTGCTATTTGTGGTACCGATGTACATGCTTTTCTTTATGACATTGCACCAGCAGGTGCGGTGATGGGGCATGAGTTTAGTGGTAGGGTGGCTGCTGTTGGCCCTGGAGTGACTGCATGGAAAGAAGGTGACAGAGTTATAGGAGGTGGAGGTACCCCACCGTCTGGAATGGAAGCTCCTTTGAGAAGGCAAGAGCAATACAATTATCGATTAGAAGGCTTTACCGATACTCGAAAAAGAGGATATGCTGAATATACTTTGTTGAATGATTGGGCGCCGCTGGGTATTCCTGATAACGTTACTGATTTGCATGCCTCTCTGACAGAACCTTGTTCTGTGGCTGTCAGGGCGGTTAGATTATCAAATATGAAATTAGGTGATGTGGTGGCAGTTCTTGGGGCAGGCCCCATCGGTTTGCTAACTATACAAGCGGCCAAAGCAGCTGGGGCTCGTAAGGTAATTGTGTCAGAACCATCTGCTACCCGAAGGGATACTGCAATTAAATTAGGTGCTGATGCGGTGGTTGACCCTTCTAAGGAGGATGCAATTCCGGCAATAATTAATTTGTCTGAAGGGGATGGTCCTCATGTCGTATTTGAATGTGCGGCAGCTCCGCCTACCCTTGATGCCGCTCTAAATATGGTGCGAAAAAAAGGTAATGTCATGTTGGTGGCATTAGCTTGGGAAAGTGTGCCCATGCTTCCTGTAGATTGGGCTGGTAAAGAAATTCAATTGAATACCACTTTCGGTGCTGAACCATACGATTGGAAAGTAGCTCTCGATCTAATATCTAGCGGCAAAATTGACTTGGAACCGATGATATTAAGTACTGATTTTCTGGCCTTGGACGGGATACAGGATGCTTTTGAATCATTAATAAAACCATCTACTCAAGTCCAAATGGTAGTGAGATTCTAAATTAAGAAAGTTATGGTTGTATATATTCGTCTAGGAATACTGCTGCTGAAGCAGAGTCAATAATCCCTTGGCGTCTGCTTTTGCTTATGTTTTTATGGCCTGCTTCTTTAAGGCGGCTTTTTGCCTCTATCGTTGACATTCTTTCATCGACGGGTTCTATCGGTATATTGGTGGCCATTTTGAGTTCTTGAATAAATTGCTTGGTTAAATTTGCCTGGGTACCTGATTCACCAGAAAGTAGATAAGGCATGCCTACCAGAATCAAAACTACATTTCTGACACAACAAACTTTTTTGATCTTAGGGATCGCATTTTTCCGAGGCAAACTCTCAAGTGGGCTGGATATTGTCTGGGTAGGGTCGCTTATAGCTACCCCTATCCTCACGTCGCCGACATCCAAGGCTAGTATACTTCCTGGGTTCAGTTGTTATTCTCCTTCAGGTAAACTTGAAACTATTGTAGGCACGATAGCCAAGGCATCTTTCAATTTATTTGGATCTTTACCCCCAGCTTGAGCAGATTCAGGTCTACCGCCACCCCCTCCTCCGATTATGTTGGCGATTTCTTTAACTATTACAGAAGCATTTAATCCCCTTTCAACAAGGTCTGGAGTTACCATACAGACTACCATGGGATTTCCATTTATTATCGATCCAATGGCAACCACTCCGCTTCCTAGTTTTTCTTTAAGCCAATCTCCTGTGGATCTCAATAATTCCGCCGACGGATCTTCCGTTGTTGATACAAGAACTTTTATTTCATTAATAATTTGTACATCGTCTAAAAGAGTTGCAGCTGCTAGCGATGACATTTGTCTTTCTAACTTTTGGATTTGGTTGTTTGCTGTAGATACCTGTTCAGAGATTACGGTTATTTTTTCTTCGATTTCAAGTGGTGTAGTCTGTAGCAAATCCGCGATTCTGGCATCCCTCTGCATGTTTTTCCATACAAGCCTTTCCGCTTCTCTGCCACTTATAGCTTCTATTCTTCTCATTCCGGCCCCTATGCTAGATTCCCCCAGGATATATACGGCTCCTACTTCCCCAGTTTGATTGACGTGAGTACCTCCGCAAACCTCAAAACTAAAGGTGTCTCCGTTTACGATCTCGACTAGCCTGACAGTTTCACCGTATTTATCACCAAAAAAGGCTAATGCACCTTTTTCTATTGCTCCACTGTATGTGTCTTCGCTTCTATTAATATTTGCGTTGTGCCTAATTTTTTCGTTGACTAGGAATTGAACTTGCCACATTTCTTCCGGGGTTACTGATTTGATATGGCTAAAATCGAATCTAAGCCGAGAAGCGGTAACCAGAGAACCTGCTTGCCTAACATGGGGTCCTAATATTTCACGTAGAGCTGCGTGTAGCATGTGGGTAGCTGTATGATTTCTTGCTGTGTCATCTCTCCTGATTGGGTCGACAAGGCTCTCCACTGCATCACCAATGCCAACGCTGCCCTTAGAAACTGTTCCATAGTGAACGATTAGACCTGGAATGGCTTCATTTGTGTCTTCTATCGTGATTGTGCACTTTGAATTACTGATTGTGCCACCATCTCCGACCTGTCCTCCTCCTTCAGGGTAGAAAGGCGTTTCTTGTAGCACTAGTTCAACCTGCTGGCCTTGACTTACTTTATTAACAGAATGTTCATTAGAAATTAAACCAACCACGACGCTTTTGCCTTCAAGGGTGTCGTATCCGGAAAAATGTGTGTTTCCAACTCCTAAATCCTCATAAAGACGTATTCGAGAGTGATCTCCCTCGAATTGGGCATTGGATCGTGCCCGAGTTTTTTGGTCCTCCATGGCTTTCTCAAAACCATCCATATCGACTGCAATGTTTTTTTCTGCTGCTATTTCTTGGGTCATTTCGACTGGGAAGCCGTAAGTATCCCAAAGTTTGAACACTACATCTCCATTTAAACTAGAAGATTTTGCAATTGCATCCTCAAGCATACTGAAACCATTTTCAAAAGCTTGCTGAAACCTTTCTTCTTCTAGGGTTAGGACACTCAAGATAAAATCTTTATGGTTATTCAGTTCAGGATATGTTTGACCCATTTTTTCTATCACCGATTCAGCGAGCGGTGCCATAAATGGGTCCTCAAGTCCAAGCTTCCTTCCTAGTCGTATTGCTCTTCGGATGACCCGCCTAAGAACATAACCTCTACCTTCGTTACCTGGCACCACCCCATCTGCAGTCAAAAATGTGGAGCTTCTTGTATGCTCTGCGACCGCTCTTATTGCATAATCAATCTCTAGGTTTGTGCCATATTCAAGTTTGCTAATTGAACAGACTTGGGTTACAAGGGAATAGAAGATGTCAGTTTCATACATAGTTTTGGCATCTTGCATGACGATAGTCGCCCTTTCCAACCCCATTCCTGTGTCTATACTGGGTGCGGGCAAATTTTCTCTTGATCCGTCGGGATGGTGATAGTACTGCATGAATACCAGATTCCATAACTCAACGAAGCGGGTGCACTTCTCACCAGTAGCCATCGTATTTTCGCAATTAGGTGCACAATCATCCTTCAGGCACCCCCTATCCGCGCCGAAATCATAGTGCAATTCACTACAAGGACCGCATGGACCTTCACTGCCATGTATAGGTGGTCCCCACCAGTTATCATCGTCTCCGAATCTGTAAATTCGGTCTTTTGGTACCCCTATGCCTTCCCATATTTCTTGAGCCTCATCGTCTGTGTGATGGATGGTAATATAGAATCTTTCTTCAGGCAGATTTAATTTCACAGTGAGAAACTCTAAAGCATACTCAATTGCTTCATTCTTAAAGTAATCTCCAATACTGAAATTGCCAAGCATCTCAAACATAGTATTGTGGGTTGCATCACCAACGATATCTATATCTGGGGTTCTAAAGCATTTCTGTGCTGATGTAAGCCTTTTATGAGGAGGTATCTGCTGACCAGAGAAATATGGTTTGAACTGATTCATTCCAGCAATTGTCAGAAGGAGTGTAGGGTCGCCCACTGGTATTAAAGGGGAACTCTGTACCCTGAGATGATCTTTACTTTCAAAATATTCTAAAAAGGCTTCTCTTATTTCATCACTTGTCATTTTATTAGTCATA
>PBKS01000008.1 GCA_002722155.1 Chloroflexota bacterium | reverse complement strand
TCAAAAACTTTTCGAACAGATTCTGCATATGTTGCTATTGCAGCAATCCCGTATACCGTGTCGGTGGGGATGCAGACAACGCCGCCTTCCAATAGTATATTAGCAGCATGCTCCAAAGATTCTTTATTTGCGGGTAATACTGTGGTTATGGTTGGACACCTGTGAGCTGACTTTGGGCGAGTATAACATAGGCCTTTAGGACACAATTATGAACGAAGATCGTGGATCAGATAATACTCGTCGTATAACCTCGAGCGACGACCTTGAAGTTTCAGCGTACCTAGAAATTGCGCAAGAAAAAGCTGGAAATGGTCCAGCCAGTGAAAGTGACATGTCACCACAGCGAGAAGCCATTATAATCATAGATTTTGGATCTCAATATAGCCGTTTGATTGCCAGAAGAGTTAGAGAAAGTAAAGTTTATTGTGAAATTATTTCTCATAAGACTGAGTGGAGCGACGTTCAAGACTTAAATCCCAAAGGCATCATACTGTCAGGTGGCCCTGCCAGTGTTTATGATGAGAACTCACCTTTGGCTCCCTTATGGGTCTTTGAGTCAGGGCTACCGGTTTTGGGCATTTGCTATGGTATGCAGGTTTTGGTTCATCAATTGGGTGGCAAAGTGGCCCCTTCGACTAAAAAAGAGTATGGCCATGCTGTTTTGCATCAGAATACTCCAAACAAATCTTTATTCACGAACCTACCTCAATCTTTGCCTGTGTGGATGAGCCATGCTGATCAAGTCACTGAATTACCGCCTGGGTTCGTATCTATGGCACATACCGATAATTCACCTATAGCTGTAATAGGAAATGACAAAGGTGTGCTGGGGATACAATTTCACCCAGAAGTGGTACATACCCCATTAGGGGCAGATATCATTGAGAATTTTCTAACTGAAATCTGCAATATGGGTCAAACTTGGACTCCGGGCAATTTCGTGTCAGATTCGATAAAGAGAATCAAGGAACAAGTTGGGGAAGGAAAAGTGATATGTGCTCTTTCAGGAGGAGTAGATTCGGCTGTTGCTGCTACTCTGGTTCATAAGGCTGTAGGCGACCAACTCACTTGTATTTTTGTTAACAATGGTCTCATGAGGAGAGGAGAAACAGATCGAGTAAGGGAGACCTTCCAAAAATATATGGATATTAATTTTATCTTTAGTGAATCTACTGAAAGGTTTGTAGCTGGCCTAGCTGGTGTAGTAGATCCAGAGAGGAAAAGAAAAATTATAGGCGAAGAATTCATCAATGTTTTTGATGAAGAAGCTTCTAAATTGGGCACCGTCGATTTCTTGACTCAAGGAACTCTCTATCCCGACGTAATAGAGAGTAAAACTAGTGACAACTCTGTTTCGGCAACAATTAAAACTCATCACAACGTTGGTGGGCTTCCAGATCACATGAAATTGGAACTTGTAGAACCATTGAGATATTTATTTAAAGATGAGGTAAGACAAGTTGGCTTGGAATTAGGATTGCCAGAGGAAATGGTTTTCAGGCAGCCTTTCCCTGGCCCTGGATTAGCAATACGGATCATGGGTGAGGTGACCTCAGAAAAGCTGGAAATTCTGAGGGCAGCGGATTGGATTGTAATGGACGAGATAAAATCGAATGGTTTGTACAACGAGATGTGGCAAACTTTCGCAGTACTTACTGGCTCAAGATCAGTAGGAGTCACCGGTGATTTCAGGACATACGGTCATGTGATTGCTATAAGAGCGGTGAAAAGTGATGATGCTATGACGGCTGACTGGGCACGTTTGCCTTATGATGTTTTAGCGACAATATCGGGCCGTATCGCAAACGAAGTTCCTGATGTAAACAGAGTAGTTTTTGACATCACCAGCAAACCACCAGGCACCATCGAGTGGGAATGATGGGCAGATAAAACTTGAGAACTTGAGAGGATATTTTTTGGTTACCGATGAATAAAACTAGTGATTTTCCCATATTTGACTGTCATTTCCATATCATTGAGAAAGAATTTCCTCTTCAGGCGAATAATGGGTACATCCCAGATGAATTTACTATCGAACATTATTACGAGCGCTTGAGAGAGTATTCGATCCAAGGCGGGGCCGTAGTATCAGGATCCTTTCAAGGCTTTGACCAAACATACCTAAAGTCGGCTTTGAGGAGGTTGGGCCCAGGTTTCGTCGGAGTGACCCAACTGCCTGAAACTGTAACTGATGAAGAAATTTTGGATTTGGATCGACATGGAGTAAAAGCTGTAAGATTCAATTTGAATAGAGGTGGTTCTGCTGGCTCTGAAGATCTCGTCCCTATGGCCAATCGGGTCTATGACTTGGTGGGTTGGCATGTGGAGTTGTACTTAGGCGCTGACTCACTTTTATCTTTGAAGGATAAAATCCCTGGGTTACCTAAAGTAGCTATTGATCATCTTGCTATATCGGATACGAACCTTGAAATACTTTTGAGTCTTTTGAGAGATGCATTGGCCATTAAAGCTACGGGGTTTGGGCGTTTAGATCTTAATGTAAACGATACTCTCAGAAAAATACATGAAGCGAACCCTAACGTTCTAATGTTCGGGACTGATTTGCCTTCTACAAGGGCTCGCAAGGTGTATTCTGACCAAGACTTTTATAGTGTCATTGAAGTGTTGGGGGAATATGAAGCAGAAAAAGTGTTTAGCCAGAATGCATTAAACTTTTATGGTTTAGAAAATACGTCAGCATAAAAATATCAATCGGTAGGTAATTTCGCTTGAAAATATTGCTTGTTGGAAGCGGTGGCAGAGAGCATGCCATTGCTTGGAAAATTAACCAAAGTCCCAAACTAGAAAAGCTTTATGTAGCTCCTGGAAATGCAGGGACCAAGTCCTTAGCTATCAATCTAGATATATCTGATTCAGATATTCAAGGTTTGAAAAATTTCGCTCTGCAAGAGGAAATAGATTTAACAATAGTTGGGCCAGAAACTCCTTTGGCTTTGGGCATAGTAGATGTTTTTATGGAGGCCGGACTACCCATTTTTGGCCCGACAGCTTCTGCAGCAAGACTGGAGTCCAGTAAATCTTTTGCTAAAGCTGTGATGGAAAAATGGAGAATACCAACAGCATCATACGAGGCCTTTGATGACCCCCAAAAGGCAGTTACTTATCTGGAAGGATTGGACACTTTTCCTACAGTTTTGAAGGCAGACGGACTAGCGGCTGGTAAAGGTGTATATATTTGCCAAGACAAGTCGGAAGCTATAACTGCGTTAAATGATCTTATGGTAGATAAGGTGTTTGGGGATGCTGGGACAACATTAGTCGTTGAGGAGTTTTTGGAGGGCTGGGAATTAAGCGCGTTCGCTTTTTCGGATGGGGAGACGATATCTAACCTGGTCGCTGCCTGTGATTACAAACGCATTGGAGAAGGAGATACTGGTCCTAATACCGGGGGTATGGGCGCATTTTCTCCTCCGAAGCTATGGGACGAAAACTTAATTGGCCAAATCGAAGACCTGGTAATCAATCCGGTCGTCCAAGCAATGAAAACCGATCATGAGCCTTTTGTAGGGACAATATTCGCTGGAATGATGATCACCGATAAAGGTCCCAAAGTTGTGGAGTTTAATTGCAGGTTAGGAGACCCAGAAACCCAGGTTATCTTGCCCCTAATGAAGAATGATATTTTGGAAGTGTTCACAAGCTGTGTAAACGGAGAACTAAAGCGCATCAAAGTCGAATGGGGAAAAGATGCTAGTGTTGCTGTAGTATTGGCATCAGGTGGATATCCTGGCGGATATGCGACCGGGTATCTTGTTGATGGATTAGAGGCAGTCACTGATTCAGTTCACGTATTTCACGCTGGAACAAAGATAAATAGTGAAGGTAAAATTGTAACCGATGGTGGAAGAGTGCTAGCAGTTAATACTTTAGGTGAAAATATCAGTGAAGCCTCAGAAGCTGCGTATGAGCATATTGAGAAAATAAACTTCTGCGATATGTATTATCGGAAGGATATAGCAAAATAAATTTAGCCAATTAACTCAGAGAAGATTAATGATTGAACGTTATTCCCGTCCCAAAATGAAATCTGTTTGGTCGGACAAAAACAAATATGACAAATGGTTAAAAATTGAGATAGCAGTCTGTGAAGCTTGGAATAAGTCTGGCTTGATTCCCGACGATGACATAATCAAAATCAGAAAAGCCAGCTACGATTTCGACTTATTTTATGAGATATTAGGGCGCACGAAGCACGACATGACTGCTTTTTTACAGTCTACGACGGCTAGCATGGGAAAAGAGGGTCGCTGGCTACATCAAGGATTGACGACGAGTGATGTGTGGGACACTGCTACAAGCCTGCAGTTAGCTGAGTCAGCCGAACTTTTAGATCAGGAATTAGGCTTCTTGGAATCTGCGTTAAAAGAAAAGGCACTTAAACATAAGAAGACTTTGATGATGGGTCGTACACATGGTGTTCATGCTGAACCAATAACTTTCGGATTAAAAATTGCTCTTTGGTGGGATGAAGTAAAGCGAGGGAGAAAAAGACTGGACGACGCCAAGGCGAGCATATCAGTGGGGAAATTTTCTGGACCTGTTGGCACACATGCGACCTCCCCACCGTACATAGAAAGAGATGTATGCGACCTATTAGGACTGTCACCGGCACCGGTGTCGAATCAAGTCATACAAAGAGATCGCCACGCTCACTTTATTACTACTTTAGCCTTAGTAGCTGCAACATTAGAAAAAATCGCAACCGAGATTCGAGGCCTGCAAAGAACGGAAATAAGGGAGGTAGAGGAACCTTTTACTGAGGGGCAAACGGGATCCTCGTCGATGCCGCATAAAAGGAATCCAGAACTAACTGAAAGAGTTTGTGGATTGGCCCGGCTAATTAGAGGACATGCAGTAACTGCCCTGGAAAATGTTGCATTGTGGGGTGAAAGGGATATAAGCCATTCATCTGCCGAAAGATTGATATTTCCAGACTCTTGTATGGCATTAGACTACATTACCAATTTGCTAACCGGAGTTATAAAAGATCTGCGAATATATGAAGATCGAATGATCGAGAATATCGAGCTCACTAGAGGGTTGCTATTCTCTCAACGTACCATGTTACTCCTGGTTGAAAAAGGACTTACTAGGGAAGAGGCTTACAAAATAGTACAAGAAAATTCTATGAAAACTTGGGATGATGGGTTGGACTTCAGGGAATTAATAACCAACGATGGGCGAGTAACAGGTATTGTGTCAGAGCAGGAATTATCTGAACTTTTTGACTATTCTCATTACACCAAATATGTTGATGATATTTTCGAAAAGGCTTCACTGAATTAATTATGACTACTGATAATTCAGATATCTTGCTGGAATCAAATCTTGCCGATTTAGTACATAGAGGGAAGGTTCGAGATACCCACACCATAGATAAAGAAACTTTGCTGATGGTATCAACTGACAGGATATCTGCCTATGATGTTGTTATGCCAAATGGTATCCCGGGTAAAGGTTCTATACTGAATCAGATGTCGGTATTCTGGTTTTCACTAACAAGTAACATCATACCCAATCACCTCATCAGTTTTGCGATGGATATGGATACACTAGATATTCCTCACAATGTGAGAAGGCGGTCAATGATAGTTAGGAAAGCTGACCGAATTGATATCGAATGTGTTGCTCGAGGTTACATAACAGGTTCCGCTCTTCAAGAGTACAAGGACACGGGAAAAATTGCCGAAGTTAATATGCCTCAAGGATTACAAGAAGGAGATAGATTCGAAAGGCCGATTTTCACACCTGCGACAAAGGCTGAGACAGGGCATGATGAGAATATTTCTATAGATGTCATGAAAGACATGATTGGTGAGGAATTGACGGACACACTGGAGAGGATAACTTTGGAAGTGTATGACTTTGCACATCAACATGCTCTGAAGAATAATATAATTATTGCGGATACAAAAATGGAGTTCGGGTTTATTGATGGTAAATTGTCTTTAATCGATGAACTTTTAACCCCGGATTCAAGCAGGTTTTGGGATAAGAATCTATACTCTCCTGGCAAATCACAACCAAATTATGACAAACAATTTGTTCGAGATTGGTTGGGGTCTCAAGGATGGGATCGAGAACCTCCTGCTCCTGAATTACCCCTGGAAATTGTTAGTAAAACTAGTATTAGATACAGGGAAGCTTTCGATAAACTTACAGGTACTAAATTAAGATAAAAACTGAATGTGGTGTTTTAAAATATTATGACTACTCAAAATTCGAAAAATAGACTCACTCCAACCCAATCAAGGGCTGCTCGTCGAGAAAGAAGGCATAGTAGAAGAAAATTCACTAGAGTGTTGATAGGGATCGGCGTTGGGGGAGTAGCTCTTTTGCTTATATTGGGATTAATTTTGCCGATGCTAGGTGACTTAGGTGGTTCTTCAGATAAAGCCCCTGATGGGCCAGGAAAGCGAGTTGAATCCGATGGGACGGATCATATAGAAGAAGGCTCAGAACACCCACCATACAGAACTGTACCTGCGGCATCTGGTTGGCATTATCCTCAGCCGTTAGCCCCCGTCTCCTGGGGAATTCATACAGAATACATACCTGAAGAAAAAAGGATCCATAATTTAGAGCATGGAGGTATATCCATATCTTATAACTGTCCAGATCCGGCTAGTGACTCCTGCAAACAGTTGACTGATAACCTGGCTGATATCGTTAATAGAGCTAGAGGAGCCAATTTAAAGGTGCTAATGTCACCATATCCAGGAATGCCGACTACAATTGCTCTTACAGCTTGGACTTTCCTTGACGCTTTTAATGAGTTTGACAAGAATCGGATTAATGATTTTATAAAAGCTCACGAGAGTTCCCCTAACGCCCCTGAGAGGTTTGCCAATTAATCCATGATATTCATTGCAAATATATATGTGAGCCTAAAATCAACAGTGAGCGATCCTCAGGGTGCTACTGTATCTGGGTCCTTGTCTCAACTTGGATTTGATACAGTAAGAAATGTCCGCGTCGGGAAGTACATAACATTAGATATTGATAAGCCGTCAAAAGAAGAGGCCGAATCTGCAATAGCTAATATGTGTGAGCAGTTATTGGCCAATACGGTTATAGAAGAATATAGGTTTGAGCTTAAATAGTCGCGATTAGCTGCTAATTGTTCCTTTGGTACTGGATATAGTTTCCCCTTGTCTTGGGTCAAAGCTGAGTGCTGCCTTGAGAGATCTTGCAATACTTTTAAACGATGCTTCGGCAATGTGATGATTGTTCATTCCTGCGATTACGGTGAGATGAAGATTAAAGCCACCCTCCCGTGCAAAAGTTTCCATAAAGTGTCTTATTAGGTCTGAAGGTAGACCGCCCAAATCACTTTCTGTTAGTGGGGAGTCGATTATGGAGTAGCCCCTTCCACTGTAATCTATAACAGTTAAAACTAAGGCTTCATCCAAAGGAACGAAAGTATGTCCCATTCTAACTATTCCTCGACCTTCCCCTACTGCCTCTTTGAAAGATTTGCCTAACACTATTGCTGTGTCTTCCACCAGGTGATGCCAACCGACATGAGTGTCCCCTGTGGCAGATATTTCAAGATCTATTAGCCCGTGTCTGGAAATTTGAGCCAATAGGTGATCAAACATTCCATTACCTGTTTCAATTTTGTAGTCGCCAGAGCCGTCTAAATTAACTTTGATGGATATGTCTGTTTCTCCGGTTTTTCTATTGGTTTCAGAGGTTCTACTCATTTTTCCAGCCCCTTAAACTATCGCCTTCATGGCGGCTATTAAATTGTCAGTGTCTGAGGAAGTGCCAACGGCAATCCTAAAGCAGTCCCTCAGCCGAGGGGAATTAAAGTTCCTAACGAATATACCCTGTGTGGCTAGTTCAACATATATCCTTTCTGCCTCGTTTTTCTGGAATTCGCACATCAAATAATTACCGTGTGAAGGCCAGGCTTTAACACTAGGGAGAGCATTTATAAGTTCAAACATCCTGTCTCTTTCCGTGATTATTTTGTTAACATTTCCTAGTAAGTAATCCACATCATCAAGGGACGCTATCAACGCTGCTTCTGCTGCTATGTTCACGTTGTATGGTGGTTTAACATCCATAAAGAAATTGGCTAATTTCTTATGCATGATCCCATAACCTACTCGCAGTCCAGCTAACCCAGCCCATTTACTCATGGTTCTTAGTACAATTAAATTTTCATTTTCGGAGACCAGATTCTGAACCGTTCGCCCCGAAAACTCGTAATAAGCTTCATCCACGACTACTAACAGTCCGGTTTCTAAAAGCTCGGAGATTTGAGATTCAGTGGCTATATTACCTGTAGGATTGTTTGGTGAGGTGATGAAAATAACTTTGGTAACCTCGTCTATACCATTTATAACTGCAGAAACGTCAATATCGAATATTTCATCCCTTTGAACTAAATTGACGGCTCCCCCTGCAATGCGAGCACAAAAACTATACATACCAAAGGTAGGCTCGCAGTCCAGAATTTTATCTCCTTCAGATATAAACAATCTGAAAATTAAGTCTATCAACTCGTCAGCTCCTGAGCCGACTACGATATTTTCAGGGGACATTCCTGTATATCGTGATAGAGCCATCCTCATATTGGTTTGGTTTGGGTCTGGGTAGATATGAAGTGGCGTATTTGCAACCGCATCTATTGCTTTTTGAGAACCGCCGTAAGGGTTTTCGTTCCCATTCAACTTTATTATTTCTGATTCAGGGATACCACTTTTTCTGGCTAATGTTTCAGGAGCCTCCATTGCGTCATACGTTTTGACGTTGACAAGATGAGGCCTGATGATTTTTTCAATATCGATTTTTCCCATATGCAAAGCCTTTGTCTAAGAGATTTTATTAGAAAAATATTATAGAACTAGTTGAGTTCAAATCTTATTTCCGCCGCCTCGGCATGTCCGGTCAAACCTTCTTCTCGGGCTATTAAAGAGGCTGCGCTCCCTATCTCGGATGAATTGTTAGAGTCTATCGAGACCACGGGCATAACTTTTAGGAAACTATGTGTCCCTAGTCCTGAATTGAAGCGCGCTGTACCGGCGGTGGGCATCACATGACTTGGTCCTGCCCCATAGTCACCAAGTACTTCATGCGACAACTCTCCGATGAAAACCATACCGGCATTAGTTATTCGTGGAATAAAGGTTGTCGGGTCTTCGATAGCTAGGGAAACATGTTCAGGACTGAAAGCATTGGATAAAGTGAAGGCTTCATCAAGGTCACTTACCACGCATATCACGCCTTGATTTTTGATGGACGCCTTGGCTATATCAGCCCTGTCTATTCTAGAAACCCGTAATTCGATTTCATTTTGTATAGCCTCAGCTGTTATGAGATCTGTAGTTATCAAGACAGCTCGTGCCAAAGGGTCATGTTCCGCTTGTGCTATTAGGTCAACCGCACATAGCGTAGGGTTGGCATGGGCATCAGCGATTACAACTGTCTCTGTTGGGCCATAAAGGCCATCTATTCCTACTTCGCCGTAAACTAATTTCTTAGCTAAGGTCACAAATATGTTGCCTGGACCGCATATAAAGTCCACTTTGGAAACTGATTCCGTGCCATATGCCAACGCAGCGATGGCCTGAGCGCCTCCAAGGCAATAAACTTGGTCCACATTTGCAATATATGCAGCAGCCAGCACAGAAGCGTAACTTGAGTGATTGTTTGGCATTGGACAGGTTATTGCTATGTTTTGTACACCGGATACTTTGGCGGGTATAGCAGTCATTAGAACCGTCGAAGGGTATTTTGCGGTACCTCCAGGGATGTAAGCTGCGGCTGACTCCACAGGCACAAATTTTTGGCCATAGCCTTCCAAATCGTCATGCCAATCACTTTGAATTGACCTTGCATGAAATTTGTTTATCCTAGTTGCTGAAAATTCTAGAGCTTCCCTAAGGACTGAAGGTATGTGATCGTATGCTTTTTTAAGGTCTGTTTTATCTAATGTGATCCGGTCTAATTTTTGGCCATCTATTTTAAGAGAAAGATCATAAAGGCCTTTATCTCCGTCAGCTTTAACCTTTGCAAGTATTTGATTCACATACTCCATTAAGGTCATTTCTACACCAAAAATTTCTTTAGAGAATTTAGATACAGACTGTAAATTACCTTCCAAGTCGATACCTCTGTTCTTAGTTAAAATGTTTAGTGATTGTTTCAATCCAATTACTTTTTTCATTGTGTGAACTCGGTGAGGGCTTTGTTTATATTTTTCAAGCTTTCACTTGAAAAATCCTCTAAGATCCCATCAGGAAGTTTGCCAAGGATGTCGCCAATTCCTCCGTCCGGATCAGATATAAATTCTTTCGCGAGGCCGATTGCTGGGTGAGAATCATCCCCTTTGGCGATTCTTGAGGCCATGAATTCCAATCTTTCCCATGAAAATTTCCTGTTGAGCAATGTAGATATCCAATCTCTCCAATCTTCCACAGGCTCTTTTTTTAGGAATTCCACTTCTATGTTTGTATCGCACGATTCTATGTGGGGTAAATTTTGCTCTAACGTGTCCCAGTAGGATTTGTCCAAGTACATTTGAAGTGCTCGGTCCAGAATCAGGCCTTGGTTTTTATTTCCAAAAAGTGACGGGTCTGAAAAGAAAGGACGAAACATAGTAGTGATCCATGTTTCATCCAAGATCAGATGGGATGCGTACCCTGCCATGAACGATCTAGTGTGTTCATCATCGGTATTCAAATTATTGAGTGGTGGGTGGAGGCTTTTCATGTTTCGAATGCCATCCCCTATCCGATCAAAATCTAGCTGGACAAAGTGATAGACGGAGCGATCTTGTTTAGTAATAACCCTTATATCAGGAGCGGTTGATCCAAAGAGATAGATTGCTAGATTGTTGTTCAAATCTAGGTCGTTGTACTTTCCGATTGACTGATAGGAAAAATGTATATGAGTTGGTAAGTTAGGCACATCTATACCTGGACTTTGCTTTTTTATATCTACAGATTGTATCTGACATCCACGTCAGTCATCTGGCTTTTAAAATACCTGGTGATTATCTGAACTAATTCCTGAGCTGTCCGGAGTTTAACCATATTCGATGCTAACTGGGTCTTGTTTCCAACGAGACAAGCCTCAGATTCAATAATTATTCCACCTTGGATTGTTTTCAACTGGTTTTCTCTCATTGTGGTTCCAGTTGATGTTATATCAGCTATTATGTCTGCGAATCCCATTTCAGGTGCAAGCTCCAGTGTGCCACTTAACCGAACAAGTGAGAAATAGTTTATGCCGTGTGAAAGTAGAAACCTTTCTGTAAGCCTCGGCGATTTTGTTGCTACCTTCATGCTTAAACCTTTTTCTCGAAATTCTATAGCTACTTCAGCAAGGTCAGCTATGGAATCAACATCAGACCAGGAATTAGGTACTCCTATGGTCAGGGAACAATTGCCATAATTTAAGTCTCCCAATATTACGGCTGTTGGTAGGTCTTTTTGCCTTAGTTCCTGATAGCGATCTTCACCAAGTAGACCCAAATCTGCACTACCATCTTCTAATGTGGAAGTTATGTCTGCACTTCTGAGTAATAGAACAGTTATCCCAGATAAATTTGGGATGCTAGCTATATATCTTCTTTTACTTTCTCTCTCGACAGATAGTCCAACATTGGCCATGAATTCCAAAGTTGACTCATACATCGCCCCATCACTTGGGATTACCAGTTTTAAGTCTGAATTTTCCGAAGTCACTTTTTTTGGTCCATTGAGTTTATAGAAAGTATTGAGTCAATATTAACCGCAAAGCCAGTAGCTGGTACCTCGGCTGGTCCCCCTAGAAGTTTCACTAGCCCGTCATACCTTCCGCCACCACCCAGTGGGATTGAATTAGAGCCCCTTTTATACTCCATGTCGAAAATAATCCCCGTATAGTATGTAAATCCACGCTGTGCAGCACAGTCAACGATAAAATCGACCTCAATACTTATATCGTTCATAGCTTTTCCTACCACTAGCTTGAAATAGTGGCTAGCCTTGCCGAAGGTAGAGTCATTATCACTATCTGAAATGTTATTTAGGTCGCCAGCGAAAGTACATAGCAATTCTGATAGAGACTCCAAAGATTCGGTATATTTCTTACCAGAAAAGGAATTCGTTTCTTTATTTTTTGATCTGGAATTTATTTGTTCTTTATCTCGTCGTCCATAATTGTCAGATCTGGGCGATTCTGTATGTTTGGCCTGTGTTGGTTCGGAAACTTTGTTGCCTGGGTCTATAAGTCCTATATCGGAAGCCATTTTGGATAATTCTTCGATACCATTCGTTTTTTGGGTAAGCAACTGTAGATTAGAAAGTGTGAAACCTATGAGAACTTCACTTAGATCAAACTTTTCTAGTAGAGATCTCAAGTAGCCTATATGCCCGAGCTTGACCGTAGCTCTTTCCAAACCAGATTTCTGAAGAGCAAGCAAACTGAGATTTAATATTTCTGCGTCAGCATCGGCACTTGCATCTCCAATTAGTTCGCAACCTTGCTGAGTGAATTGTCTTTGATTCGACCTTTGGCTTGAATCTGAATATCTAAAAACTGGTCCCACGTAATGTTTTTTGACAATTTGGTCTTCAGAAAATTTATCCGATATGTAGGATCTTATTACAGAGGAAGTAAATTCAGGTCTGAGGCTTACGTTCATACCTCCTGGTTCTACGAAAGAATATAGTCTGCTCGTAAGTTCGCCACCAGATTTCATGGCGTAGAGTTCCGTAGATTCTATTATGGGGCAATCAAATATTTCGTAAGCATTGTTGGCAAGAATTTCACTTATATTTGCGGTCAAATTCAACTTGGCGTGGTGCATTTCTGTTGAAGCCTCCACCATGCCAGGAAGGATCGCGTTACTAAGATTTGGATTTTGATTTTGTGAAGACATTACCCATAAATATTACAATAGGCATGTCAATTTTAGTATTCTGATTTTATAGTCAGGCATATTTAAATTAATCAACTGACGGATTATTATCAAGACAGAGGGGATCCACCGTTGGAATCTAGTAGCTGGGAAGACCAATTCAAGATGGGGAACTATCTTGCTAACCGAGGAGATCACAATAGGGCTTTAGATTGTTTTTTAGCGGTGGTTGAGTACAATCCTACTCATGCAATGTCTTGGAATAACATTGGGGTAGCCCGACTCTGTCTTTCAAACGCGAAAGAAGCGATACTAGCCTTTGAACAGGCATTAAAAATAGATTCTGAATATAGGGATGCCTACCATAATAGGGCTTTGGCATACTCTGAAATTGGTGAATTAAACCTAGCTATGAATGATTTGAACCATGCTATTACCTTGGACCCTGAACACTGGGCCTCATATAAGCATAGAAGCATTCTTCACCAAATGCTGGGTGATGAGGAAATGGGGTTTAAGGATTATCTCAAATTTAAGACGTTGACAGAGGTTAATTAACTAGATCCTAATTTTAGAGCAGGCTCACATTGGCTTTTGTTGGTAGAACAATCTAAATATGGAGTAAAAAATGACTCAGTTCCAAAATAGTGCAGATCCAGTAGTGTCCGTTGTCGGAGGGAGTACTTCAGATTTTCCATTGCTAAAAAAAGCGACAGATCTTTTAGATAATCTGTCAATTGGGAATGAGCTTAGGGTTGTATCTGCTCATAGGACTCCTGATTGGCTGTATGAGTATGCTGAGTCAGCAGAGAATCGAGGGATTAAAGTGATCATTGCTGGAGCAGGGGGTGCTGCCCATCTTCCTGGAATGTTAGCTGCTAAGACGATAATTCCAATTATTGGAGTTCCTGTGCCGTTGGAGTATATGAAGGGCATGGACTCTCTATTGTCTATAGTTCAAATGCCTAGGGGGGTTCCTGTAGCAACTGTTGCCATCGCAGGGGCTGAAAATGCGGCAATATTGGCTGCTGAAATAATAGCTACCTCTGATTCTAAAGTGAAAGATAAATTGAGATCTTGGCGCCAAGATCTCACTGATAGTGTTTTGAAAAACCCTGAAGCCAAAGGTAATTAATAGATGTCGGTCAACTCAGTGATTACGCCAGGATCAACTCTAGGTATGCTTGGTGGTGGCCAACTGGGAGGATTTTTTACAGAGGCAGCTTTGAGAATGGGATATAAGGTGGTTGTATGGGACCCAGATCCTCTTGCGCCGGCCAAAAGACACGCTACCCATTCAATCGATGCACCTTTCGATGACGATGATCAAATAAATATTTTTTCCAATATGGTGGATGCGATTTCCTTGGAGTGGGAAAATGTTCCTTACCAACTTGTATCAAAATTGGAAAATGTAAACCTAGTTAGACCTGGAAGTAAGAGTCTTAAACTGGCTCAAAATAGAATCGAGGAAAAAACTTTCTTGTCCTCAAATAAGTTTCCAGTTACGCCTCATGAATTTGTATTAGACTCTGAAGAATTTAAGAATGTGAAACTGCCCAAACCTTGGATCGTTAAGACAGCCACCCTAGGATACGACGGACATGGTCAGTGGATGATTGAGGATGATCTTGCAGTAAACGAATTATTGAAGATGATCCATGGAGAATCTTGGGTTGTAGAGGCTATAGTAGATTACCTTCTGGAGATGTCTGTAATAATCGTTTCTGATGGGTCAGGGCAATTGGTTGCATATCCACCTACTGAAAACATACATGAAGGGGGCATACTTAGGATGAGTATATCCCCTCCCAGATTGACAGAAGATATACAAGCTGGAGCTATAGACCTTGCTAAAAAAGTAATTGGGGCAATAGGTGAAGCTGGGGTGTTTTGCGTTGAGATGTTTCTGAGTTCGAAAAATGAAATACTGGTAAATGAGATAGCGCCAAGACCTCATAATTCTGGGCACCATACAATAGACGCATTCAGCATTTCACAATATGAAAGCCAGGTTAGGGCTTTAGTAGGACTACCAATTTTAGAACCTGATTTTTTGAATGCTTCGGTTTTACTTAATATTCTTGGTGAAGAAGCTATTTTATTGAATCACTCTGATTATCAATATGAATTATATTCAACAAGCGCTGCGAGACTATACATGTATGGTAAACAGTCCGTCCGGCCGAGAAGAAAAATGGGACATGTTATGTTTAATGGGGATTCTTCTGAATCTCTAATTTTAAAAGCGGAGACTACATTAAAGTCGTTTAGAGTTTGAGCCTTCTACCCATTCGCACAGCTATTTCGGAGCCTTCACAGTAGAATACTGATTGTGGTTTTATTTCAGATAGAAAAGAGTACTCCTCACCGTACACCTCCTCGAAATCAAATTTAATCAGATAGTCGGATACCTCTGTGACATTCCATTGTGGATGTTCTACTTCATATTCCACCGTGCTTTTGGTGTTTCTAGCAGCGTATCCCCAATAATGTTCGGTTATGTAATTTCCTAAACTATCTTGGTGTGGTATTTCTCCTGAGTCTTCCACATAAGCTGAAAAAATATTGGAGGAATTCGAATCTTGAATCTCGTAACTGATTTTTCTAATGGGGTTGGACAATAATTCTATGGAACTGTTAATTTTCTTGTTTTTGTAGTTTTCACCGTAAAGTAAATTAGCTGTTTTACTTATCACCCAACTAGGAACGATTTCTTTTATAAAAACTACACCATTTTTAGTTTTGCCATCAGTCAGACATTTCACATAAAACCTTAGATTTACTTCGTCAAAATTTCTCCAACCCAATGCGGGTATTCCAAGTAGGCTGGTTTCAGAGAAACGGAAAGCAACTAGGCTTATGAAAGTGATTCCGTTCCAAGAGTCTAGTGTCGTACCGCTAGGCGTGTGGGGTTCGAGAACAGTTGAATCTACTTCATAGTTTGCGAATAGCAAATGATTCCATTTAGCTCTGAGGAATACCGGTTTTCTGTTGGTTATTGGTTTACTCAAGGAATTTATGGGATTCAGTTGATGTGGGAATACGGCATGTATCTCTGGTTCCAAACCATTTGTATCGCCGTTTGGCCATCGCGTTATAGACAAGGTTTCGTAGGTATGAGGGGGTTAATTTGAGTAAGATTGCTACTTTAAACAGCCCCCCCAGAGCAACCAAAATTTCTATAACTGCATCGGAACGTGTAAAGACTTGACCTGAATGGATTACTATTATGCTGTCAAGAGATTCAATTCTTGCTTCATCATACCCATTGCCACGTAATACATTTTTGCATTCAACTGATTGAAGAGAAGTGAATGTAAAAACATCATCGGAATCTCTTTTGATTAAGAAATCAATCCATCCACTACACAGATTGCAATGGCCGTCAAAGCATACTAGGTATCCATCAGACATTAATGTGGGATTCACTTACTGAGCAGTCATGCCCCCGTCTATCACCAATTCAGAACCAGTGACGAAGGAGGATTCATCCGATGCTAGGTAAATAATTCCGTTGGCAATTTCATCCGCCGTTCCCAATCTTCCCAATGGAACTTTGTTGAGCCTTAGGGCCAAAGCATCTTCATCAGAAAACAAAGGTTTTGTCATCGGTGTATCTGCATAACCTGGATGCACAGAATTGGCTCTTACACCGTCTTTAGCATGTTGAATAGCAGTATTCTTAGTAAGTAGCCTTACTGCACCTTTAGCTGCGTGATAGGCGGTTGAACTTTGGCTTCCAATAAGTCCATTAATCGAAGATAAATTGATTATAGATCCACTTCCATGAGCAATCATCAAGGGGAGAACAGCCTGGGTACCAAGCAAGGCTCCTTTAGCATGTACATCCATTTGCGCATCCCAAATTTCTTCAGTGGTGTCCTCTACCCGTTCGACTGATGCAGTCCCCGCGCAGTTAACTAGGATATCTAATTTTCCATATGCTTTGATTGTGAAATCTACCGCTGATTTCCAATCTGAATCTTTAGTGACATCTAGCCTAATAAATTCGGCGTTGCCAGCCTCTTTTTTGATTTGTTTGGCTGTTTCTTCTCCATTGCTTGCATCTAGATCTGCAATCACTACTTTGGCTCCTTCTTGTACAAATCGCCATGCGCAAGCTCCCCCAAACCCCATCAAATCGCCTTTTACACCGTTTGCACCACCCGTTATTAAAGCGACTTTGTTTTCTAGGCGCATATATTTCACCTTCTATTGGTTAATTTATAGTCGGACCTTAAGTGTGAGAATGATAGTAATCATAAACGAAATTTTAGGAAATTTGATATGTTACCTGCCATAATTGAATAACCTTCGTCATTTGGGTGAAGGCTATCTGGTAGTAAATTCTCATATTGGTTGTCAAATACAGTCAAACCGTCCAAATAATAAATATTTTGGTCCCCNGAGTTTGCCATTATGTCTACCGCATTCTTGATTTCATCCCTAATGTATTCAAGAGTTANNCCAGCATCATTTNCTGTTTTTTCTCTACCAGGAGAATATATTGGNGACATNACAATTATAGGGGTATTAAGGTGCTTNTCCCTCAATATTCGTANAAATCCCAATATGCCGGGCTGGAAGGTACGTTCTCCNAANGAAGAGGCNGTGTATATGTTTATGCCAAGGCACATAGATATGATATCTGCAGGTAGATCTCTGATTGTCCGAGCGACCATGGGATCTAAATGACATTGACCTGCATATCCCAAGCAAGTTAAGTCTAAGTTGTTTTTTCTTGCGACAATAGCTGGCCAAGTCTTGCTTGGAGAATCAGCATCTCGACATTGAGTTATTGAGCTTCCGTAAGTGATCCATTTAGTTTGTTTTGGGTCTCCCGATTCGGCTATAAATGCATCGTCTTCGATTATTAATTTATTAAGTCTAAATTCTCCGTATTGAGGTAACCATATTTGGATCGTTTTGTTTTTCGCACCTAGATTTTCAACCCTCACAAAATTCAGATCAGCTGTGTCTAATGTAGCTTTAAATTCTCCGTCGCAAAATATATCTATTGGGCTTCTGTCTGATGCGGAATCAAAAAACAATCCCAAAGACGCGGTGTCGCTGGCAAATTCAATCCGTATTCCGGCTGGCATTGCAGCACGTTCGACAAGTTGCCATGCGAATAAGTGTTTTTCAGGAAAGGGGATTCTCCATGGCATGACTCCGTCCTTGGTAATTTCTGCGGATATGGTACCTTTCCAAGTAATTCTTGAGTCCTCAGGGTTTATATTTTGACCCATTTTTATCCTTCATATAGATTTTTCGTCCATTACAGGTGCATTCATTTCCTCAAGAGTATATATTTGCTGGCTGGAATTCCAGATTCAAATAAGATTCAAAAATGATAACTGAAGCACATCTAAAAAAGACTTTCAGTAGTTTTAAAATAAGAAATTACAGGTTCCTTTGGGTTTCTGATTGCTTACAGGCATGGGCAGAATATATGGAGTTACTAGTACTTTCCTGGCTTATATTAGAAATATCTAGTTCCCCCCTCCTGGTTGGCCTATATGGGGCCTTACGTTTTATGGGAACTATTATGGCCCCTGCCTTTGGGGTAATAGTTGATCGTTTTGATAGGAAAGTACTATTGATTCTCGTCAGGGGATCATTTGTTTTAAATGCGGGGCTTATTTTGAGTATAACTTTTATCGGTACATTAGGTACGGCTGCTATTTTGGTGATGGGAAGCCTGCTGGGGATTTCCAAGACATTCGATATGGTTATCCGCCAGTCCATCTTGCCGGCCGTGGTCGGTGACAAGAATTTGAACAACGGGGTAGCTTTGGCAAGAGCTGGAGGAGATGTGACCCAGATGATAGGGCCTGTAATTGGTGGGATAGTGTTGGCTTTTCTGAATGTAAAAACTAGTTACGGGATTATAGTGGGTCTTTATTTCCTATCTTTTTACTGCGCTATGAATATAGGGAGAATTTCTCCGAACCAGTCTTTGAGGGATTTAAAAGTTTTAAATAATATAAAGGTGGGATTAAAATTCGTAAATCAAACGCCCGTTATTGCTGCTCTATTAGCTCTAGCTGTGATAATAAATTTGGCCACATTTCCTATTTATTTTGGGCTTCTATCAGTGCTCGCAAAAGAAGTTTTCAATTCTACAGCCTCAGGATTAGGGTTCATGATGGGGACTTATTCTTTGGGTGCACTTGTAGGTTCGCTCTTCGCGGGAGGGAGAAACAGTTCAGGAAAGATAGGTAGGCTTGCCGTTGTGGGAGCCTTACTGTGGAGCGTGACCATTATTTTATTGGCTTTGGCCTCCAATTTTGTTGTTTCATTACCCATTTTATTTATTGCCGGATTGGGGCAATCGATATGTGTTGTTGCAATAGCCATGATGCTTTTATCGTTAACACCAGATCATCTAAGAGGAAGAGTGATGGGATTGAGACAGCTCGCTGTCTATTCACTTCCTCTAGGGTTGTTGGTTTCAGGAACAATTGCTGAGATAGTGGGTGTAAGGACGGCAATTTTTGTTGATGGGTTACTTGGAGTATTACTCGTTACTGTATGTTTTATGGTCTGGCCAGATATATTAAAGACCAGGTCTATTAGGGAACGTACGGGGAGTTAGGAGGCCCTAGTTGTGTATCAAGCATATCCTGTGCCATATCAATGAAGTCGCATAATAGAGACCTTGTGTCCCTCGGATCAATTATGTCTATGCCGTGCGAACTACTTTCACCACCAGTATCTTCCGCCGTTCTGAAAGGAGACGCCATAGCCTGAAGGCGCGCTTCAATTTCTAAGCGTTTTTCCTCAGGATTTTCAGCAGCAGCTATTTCTCGTCTGTATGCAGCAGATACCCCACCTTCGATATGCATTGATCCCCATTTGGCAGACGGCCACGCATACCGGTGGTACATTCCCGTCGGCCGATGGTTTGTTTGTCCAGCTACGCCGTATGCTTGCCTCAAATAAAAGCTTATCCAGGGAGTTTGACTTCTCGCATTCGCTATTACCAATCTCGCCCCTGCCCTTACAATTCCTTGGTTTTGAGCGTCTATTCCTACCATAAAACCAGGTTCATCGACGAAGGATACTATGGGTATATGAAATGTTTCACAAAGACTGACTAACCGTATGGTTTTTTCCCCTGAAGCTACATCTGTAGAGCCGCCCAGATGATTAGGATTGTTCATTAAGACACCTACGGGGTATCCGTTTACTCTGGCTAATCCGGTTATCTTGGATTGACCGTAAAAAGGTGCTATTTCAAAAAACGAATCATGGTCCATTACATAGCCCAAAATCTTGTAAGGATCGTATCCTCTCTTACTTCTTCGAGGAATTATCGATAAAAGCTCTTCATCTCTCCTGTTTGGGTCATCCTCAACATTTATTTGTTCAGGTTTTTTCCAAACACTAGTAGGCATGTAACTAAGAAACTTTCGGATCATTTCAAAAGCTTCTTCTTCCGACTCTGCGAGATTATCTATGACTCCTGTTTTAAATACCTGGCTGTTATGGTCTCCTAATTCTTCCTTAGTTACTTCATAGCCTAATGCTGCCTTAACTACAGGAGGCCCGCCCGCGAAAACCTGACTAGTTCCCTTTACCATCACACTAAAATGGCATAGACAGGCTTCAATTGCTGGTAGACCTGCCACCGACCCCAGGACAGCGGAAACCACCGGAACTTCATTGAGTAAATCAACTGCTTTTGAGGTTCCTCCACCGTCAGGTAAATAGGTCCTACCAATTTGTTCAAAAGTTCTTACACTCCCTCCCACGGCATCAAGGAGTCTCACGAGAGGTATACGCCATTGGAGAGCGTATTTTAATGAGCTGGGTTGACTACCCGTTCCCCTCTCTCCAGCTCCACCTCTCACGGTGAAATCTCCGCCATCTAACATTACCCGCATTCCGCCTAAATGAGCTGTTCCGATTACTCTTGGATATGGAGTAAAATCTACTAACTCGTTATCTTCATAACTGGCACTGCCTGCTAATGCGGAAAGTTCTCTGAATGTCCCTGGGTCAGAAATAGCCTCAATGCGTTCTCGCACAGTTAGTTTTCCGTTAGAATGTTGTCGGTCGATACCCTCCTTACCACCCATACCTCTAGCCATCTCAAGCCTTCTATCCAGCTCATCCATTTCTTCTTGCCAAACCATAACGTCTTGATCCTCTAAATTTTTTTCTCACCAAACTTTATAGAGGTTTCATTAGCCACACAAGCTCACCTTAAACGTTTGGTAGTATTGAATACTGTTATTCACCTATCCGCATGTTTAGAATTGATAGGGAATTACTCAGCACCTTAATGTGAGCCTAGTTGAAGAATGGTGAAAGACAAATGAGAATAGAATCTGATTTAAAACTTGATTACAAAGATGTTTTACTAAAACCGAAGCGCTCAAAGCTGACATCGAGAAGAGATGTCGATATGGAAAGAGAGTTTAAATTTTTGAATTCCGGCAAGGAGTTTAAAGGTATTCCGATTATTGCATCAAACATGGATGGAGTCGGCACTTTTTCAATGGCAAAGGTGTTGCAGAATTACAAGATGCTTACGGTATTGAGGAAACATTATGACCCAGAAGATTGGGACCATGCTGTTGATGAAGGTTTAGATCTCAATTATGTGTCTATCTGTACTGGCACCAATAAGATTTGGGATGAAGACGCTCCTGATTTTTTGACTTTAAAAGTTGTCCTTGAGAAATATCCTGAGATTCCTTTTATAACGATTGATGTTGCAAACGGGTACCACGAAAATTTTGTCGATTTTGTTGCACAAATGAGAGAAGAGTTTCCAGAACAAACAATAATTGCAGGTAATGTGATTACAGCGGAGATGACAGAGGAACTTATTTTGCGTGGCGCAGATATAGTCAAATGTGGCATAGGACCCGGTTCAGTATGTACTACCCGTTTAATGACGGGAGTAGGTATACCACAGTTCTCTGGGATTATTGAGTGTGCCGACGCAGCCCACGGCGTAGGTGGACAAGTGATAGCAGATGGCGGTTGTGTATATCCGGGGGATCTTGCAAAGGCTTTTGGGGCGGGTTCTGATTTCGTGATGTTGGGAGGCATGCTCGCGGGTCACGAGGAATCTGAGGTCGATATTACCGATGGGAAGATGGAATTTTATGGCATGAGCTCTGATAGGGCTATGGAAATCCATGGTGCGCGTAAGGACGGTTATAGAGGTGCAGAAGGCAAAGATATAAAAATTCCCTATAAGGGCACTGTTGAAGATACACTGACCGAAATAATAGGAGGAGTTAGGTCGGCATGTACTTATATTGGAGCTACCAAAATCAAAGACATGCCCAAATGCGCTACTTTCGTTCAGGTTCTACAACAGGAAAATCAGGTATTTAATCTTTTTGAATAACTATATTTCTATCTAGCACCGTTGGTATTCCCTACTCGAAACAATCAATTTAAATAGTTCAATAATCAAATCAGAGGACACTGTTTCTGCTGAATCTGATTTTTTTAATCCAGCCGCTGCGACTTCTTCTAATTTTTGGTAGGTATCTGCTTCGATTTCAATATAGCCAAGTACTTCCAGGCAATCACTCACCAATTTTTCGGGTTTTTTGTCTTCTAGCCCTACCCTTTCAATGAGTGTTTTAACTCCAGGGTTGGACTCATTCCCGATATGACTAGTTGCGAAATTTACTCTATCCACAAGAGATCCGCTGGTAATCCACTCTTCTCCTGTATGCCATCCTTCTACTGACGGAGGATCTAGCAATTTCTGACCCATGTATCCGGATTCTTCACCAATATTGTAGATTCCTATTTCCCCACCGTCAGGTACTTGATATTCCCGAGTATTTCGCAAGGTACCAATAATTAGTTCAGTCGGACTTTTGACTCTTTTGAATTTTGAATTTTTGAAAAAATCAGAATTGAATAAGACTCTCATTACTGATCTGATATCGTGATTGGATTCCATGTAAGCATCAGCAAGAGTATTTATGGCTTGAGGATCTCTAGGAGAGGTGCTGGACCATTGCGGCACCGGAACCTCATCTGCAACGAAAAAATTATATAAATGTCTTGCTATAAATGTTGCTGTGGCTCTTTGCTTGCAGATTACATCAATTACGCCATCACCGTTGAAATCTGAATTTTCGCCCAAAAAGGTTTTTTCGCCGGAATCATGATCAGCGTCTCTATATTCATAGTGCCAAAGTATTCTTCCATAAGGCCAAATGGAATCTTTAACCGCCATCATTGAAAGGTATTCCCCATTTTTCACGGTCCAACCGGTAAAGGCTCTTGCGCACTCTTTAATATCATCCTCTGTGTAATTCCCTACCCCCATTGAAAACAGTTCCAAGATTTCCCTTCCATAGTTTTCGTTGATCGAATCTTTGTGGTTGGTATGGTTATCGAGCCAAATAAGCATTGCAGGGTCTCTTGAAAGCTCTATCAATAGGTCATTGTATCTACCTAGGCCGTTCCTCCTAAACATATCGATCTGGTTAGTTAGTGAGCCTATATTGTTTAGTTTGTTTTCGGCTGTAGCGAAAACCCCATGCCAAAACAAAGCCATTTTTTCAACAAAGGGATTGTCAGTCGAAATCATCCGGTATCCCCAATAAACAGCGTTATGACCTTGCATAGTATGTAGATCGACATGTCTCCTGAAAATTAGATGATCGGAAATATGTGATGAATCTACCTTAGTTATTAGGTGTTCAACTAAATCTTCATAGTTCATCTTGCAGTATGCGTCGAGTTCTGCAGGGGTGCCTCCAAACGCGGCCCTTCTCGCCAAATGTGCTGCTAATACTCTATCTGTTGACCCCATTTTTACCTCTTAAATGATTTTGGATTGGATTTACTTACCTGTTTTTTTTATTGGTCATATATTTGAATACGATGTCTACTGTGTTCGGTGACGTAGAGTCGGTCCTCCGAATCTATTTTTACTGAGACAGGCCCCCAGAATATCGGCTCTGACTGAGATGCCCTGTGATAAGGGGTTTGAAGGTGTTTAGGTAGTTCTTTAACCAACAAATTGGACTCTTTTCTCAAATCATATTCATCCAAATTGACCTCGAGCCATTCTTCTGCCCATTTAGATAAGGTGGCTTCACCTTCCAAAATCTGATGGAATTCACCTCTAGGATTTAATACTTGTATTCGTTCATTTCCCCAGTCGGCTACGTGAATAAATCCTTTGCTATCGACCGCGACTGAACTCGGTTTGTTAAATTGACCTTCTTGGTATCCGGATTCCCCGTAGGTGGTAATGAATTCACCATCAGCAGTGAATTTTTGAATCCTGTCGTTACCCCAATCCGCTACATATACATGCCCTTCAGCATCTGTAGAAATCCCCCATGGCAAATTGAATTCACCATTTCCGTCACCTTCTGAACCCCATGAGAAAAGTAATTGGCCATCTTCAGTGAATTTGCTTATTTTGTGTGCATATTGCTCCACCAAATATATAGAGTCATCTGAGCCATGAGTAATCCCGCTAGGACCGGCAAATTTTTGAGGCCCTGTTGTATTAGTGGTCCACTTGGTTATGTAATTACCTTGGTTGTCGAAGACCTTGACATCATTGAGGGATTCATCAGTCACGTACAGGATGTCTTTACTATTAAATGACATACAGACCGGTATCACAAACTGACTATCCCCTTTTCCCGGGCCTGTAGCGAATTCACCAAGCCAATCCTCATCATATGTACAGATTTGAATTCTGATACCGGAGGAATTATGCCCTCCCATCCGATTAAGGACGAATATTCTTTTATCTTCACTGAACGCGATATCGTATGGGTAATTGAAGCCTCGCCCAATTGGTTGATTTGAATTAAATCCGATGGTTTTTAAATATTGCATATTATTGCTGTCGACCTAGTTATTGATTTATTTGAATCGAATAATAACACCCCAAAAACCTCAATCAAGAGATTAAAACATATTTGGGTATGTTTTGTTACATATAACCATTTGTCAGAGCACTCTAATAATAATAGTATGTGCTTGGTTGGAACTAGATTAGTTGTATGAAACAAGGAGCGAAACACTGTGAAAGCTGTTGTTTATAAAAAACCCTTTGAGGTAGCTGTAGAAACTGTTGACGATCCCAAAATATTACATCCAAATGACGTAATAGTGAAAATAACGTCGAGTTGTATTTGTGGGTCTGATCTACATATGTATGAAGGCCGCACAGCTGCAGAACCTGGCATAGTATTTGGCCATGAAAACATGGGAGTTATACAGGAATTAGGTTCAGCAGTTAAGAATCTATCTATAGGAGATAGAGTGGTAATGCCATTTAACGTTGCTTGCGGATTTTGTAAAAATTGCCAGCGGGGATACACGGGATTTTGTACCACAGTAAACCCTGGCTTCGCAGGTGGAGCTTATGGTTATGTAGCAATGGGTCCTTGGGTTGGCGGTCAGGCCGAATATATGCAGGTTCCTTTCGCGGATTTTAACTGTTTGCCTCTTCCAAGGGGAGTTCAATTTGAAGCTGATTTTGCCTTGTTGGCCGATATATTTCCCACCGGATATCATGGTGCAGAGCTTGCTGATGTAAGTCCTGGGGAAAGTGTAGCCGTTTTTGGTGCTGGGCCAGTGGGATTGATGGCAGCTTACAGTTCAGTGATTAGGGGCGCTGCAGAAGTATATTGCATCGACCATGTTCAGGAGAGGTTGGATAAAGCTGCAAGTATTGGTGCGATTCCAATTAACTTTGATGACGGTAACCCAGTAGAACAGATAAGGGATATTAGAAATGACACGGGGGTAGACAAAGGAATAGATGCTGTAGGGTACCAAGCTGCTGCACAAGGTTCCTCTGCCGCTGGTGGCGAGCAAGAAGAGATTCCCAACGTGGTTTTAAATCAAATGATTGATGTTGTTAAACCCACCGGTATGATGGGAATACCGGGTTTGTACGTGCCTTCTGACCCAGGAGGAGTGAATGAATCTGCTAAATCGGGGGCCCTACTCTTAAATTTTGGAAAGCTGTTTGAAAAAGGGTTACGTCTAGGAACCGGTCAGTGCAACGTGAAAAGATACAACGCGTATCTAAGGGATTTGATTATTGCTGAGAAGGCCAGCCCTAGTTTTGTGGTTTCCCATGAGGTCTCTATCGATGAGGCTCCAGATGCCTACACAAAATTTGATCAAAGAGTGGATGGTTACACTAAAGTAATTCTTCACCCTTAATGGTATTGCAGGCTGAGATTTTTCCAACCTGCTTTAAAACATTAGGAAATGTGATGACTACTCCAAGTTACGATTGGGTTGAGAATTGGGGTGGCCGTGGCCAGACGCAAGAATCGCTATCTGGTTGGGCACACCCNGGAATGGCTACTACCTCCGATGGGCGCATAGTTTCATGTGATAGTGGAAGTTCAGAAATTCTTATATACACCCAGGATGGTGAGCTTATTCATTCCTGGGTGGCCAATTTTACAGATGCCCACGGCATTACTGTGGCAAATGATGACGGAAACGACTATTTATGGATTGCAGACAACGGCTCCAAAAGACTGCCAGAATTTTCGTACCAATATCCGCCGGGTGCAGAAATCAAATCAGGGATAGTCAGTAAATATGACCTGAAAGGTCGCTGGATATTAAGTCTTCCTAACCCTACCCACCCAGATTATGGCCAGAGCAGATATGCACCGACTTCCATAGCGGTTGATGAAATACGCTTTGGTGGTTCAGGCGACATTTGGGTAGCTGACGGGTATGGTGCGAGTCTGGTACATAAGTTTAATGCTCAGGGAGAATACATTCTTTCAATAGATGGCTCAGAGGGCTCGGGGCATTTCAGTTGTCCTCATGGCATAGTAATTGATCGTAGAAAATCTACCCCGGAACTTTACGTTGCCGATAGAGCCAATGGCAGAGTGCAGGTGTTCAATTTAGATGGAGATTATTTGAGGACTTTTGGTGAGGAATTTTTCACCACACCGAGTGAATTTGCGATCACAGGAAATTTAATGATCGTAGCTGAACTAGAGGCTCGCTTGGCTATTTTGGATTTAGAAGATGGTTTGGTAAGCTATTTGTTTCCGGACGAACTCGCTCCTAAGGCTGAAGGATGGCCGAACGAAATTTCTAATTCTGGGGATATCAAAAGACCTTCTAGATTGGGACCAGAAAGATTCAATAGCCCTCATGGAATAACCGTGGACGACTCAGGAAACATATATGTGGCTGAATGGCTAATTGGCGGGAGATTTACTAAATTAGTTTTGAATTAAATGTATCACGCTTGAGATTTGGTGATTCACACTTATCTCAAAAACTGTTACGGAGGTACGCAAAATGCAGATAGGAAACTCAAATCATAATTACGCGTGGCACGAAAAATGGGTAGAAGCGCCAGGTCCTGATAGTGCGAAAGAGGGTTGGGCTCATCACGGAATAGTCGTGAGCTCGAAAACTGGTAATGTCATAACATTCCATCAGAGTGAACCGAGAGTTCTGGTGTTCAGTCAGCAAGGTGAACTGGTTAATTCTTGGGAGGTCGGGGTTAAAAATGCCCATGGCATGACTCTTGTCCAAGAAAATAAGGATGAATTTCTCTGGTTGGCTGACAATTTGTCAGGTCAGGTAGTGAAAGTCTCGGTGGATGGAGATCAATCGATGTCAATCTATAGGCCTGACATTGATACTTACAATTCAGGTGAAAAATATTCGCCGACCGATGTTGCTGTATATGAAGAAAAGGACGGGGGCAATGGTGATATTATAGTCGCCGACGGATATGGTTCTAGCCTCATTCATTTTTATACTAAATCTGGCGACTATATTAAGACCATTGATGGTACGGAAGGTGAAGGTGGGAGGTTTGCTACTCCTCACGGTATTTGGGTTGATACGAGAAAAAACAACCATGAACTTTATATAGCTGATAGGAGTAACGGGCAAATCCAAGTTTACTCACTAGATGGGAGTTTTTTGAGAGCTTTTGGTACTGGGGCAGGAGCGGACTGGCTTCATAGCCCTAGTGGTTTTGCAGCCTGGGGTGATCTGCTCATTGTGGCTGAGTTGAGAGGCTCTCGTATAACTTTATTAGACTTAGATGATGAACCTGTAGCTTACCTTGGAGAAAATACAGGAGCGTTCAAATTCAATGAAGGGTGGCCGAATGTCCCTCACAGCACATTGGTGCCCGGGAAATTCAACAGCCCCCATGGTATAGCTTCAGATGGGGACGGTAACATATTCGTAGCGGAATGGTTGATAGGCGGCAGAATTAATAAACTGACAAGATCCTGAAATCCATGATTACTGAATTTCAAAATGCGCTTGATAGGTGGCACAGTCAGGTCCAACGTCATCATTCTCAGTCTATTGCGGCCCAGCAAAACTTTGATCCTAATCAAGATTTTTGGGAAGGAATGGCTCAGAACTTCAAGGATGATCCATTTCGCAAAGGTGATCCTGTCATTGATAGGCTAGAACAGGAATTCGCAGATTGCGGGACATTGGTAGATATTGGTGGTGGCGCAGGGCGACTGGCTCTACCACTTTCCTTGTCTAGAGAATCCGTTACTGTTGTAGATTCATCAAAAAGTATGCTTGCAGAGTTGAAGGATAGTTGCGATGAGGCAAAGATTGAGAATGTATACTCTGTCTTTGGGCTTTGGGAAGACGCTGTCATAGACATTCATGAAGGGGCTTTGTGTTCCCATGTTACCTATGGGATAGAAAACATAGGTAAATTTTTGGAAAATGTTAATCAATACGCAAGTAAGCGAGTTGTAATTATTGCTTTTATGAAGTCGCCACAGGCTCACCTTGAAAATTTATGGCGAGAGGTGCATGAAGAAGAAAGAGTACATTTGCCTGGGGTTCCCGAGCTTATGGATGTCTTGTGGCAGTTGGAAATTGCGCCTGAATTAAGCATTATTGAGCATTTGGGGCCACATATATACGGATCTGAGGAAGATGCCATTAGTGATCTGCGAAGGCGGCTTTACGTAAACCAAGGGACAAGGAAAGATGAGATTTTAACCCGTGTCCTCAATAGTGACTTAGAACCGACAGACCAAGGTATGGAACTGGCAAATTCTGACGGCAGGATTTCTTGCCTTATAAGCTGGAATAACTAGATTAAACCTTCAGCCCTAATATCATTTAATGCGTTTGTAAAAGCGTCCGCTGTTTTTGAAATGTCCTCTTCGGTATGAAATGCGCTCATTATGAACCGGGTTCCTGAATGAACCCCATTATTTAAAAGGGCGAGATTCAATTGAGCATTTCTGGCTGAATTTGTAGTTTTACCCATTTCGTTTTTAGATAAAATACAAATTTCCTGATCACAATCGTGATCGGTACCCAATCTTATGTGGATAAGAGAGTTGACCCCGCTTACACATCCAGGAATTTCCTGTCTGGATAATACATCGTTTAGGCTTCTCTTCAATAGGTTCCCCATTTCAATTGCCTTCTGGTTAATCGGGTCTCTTTTAAGGATTTCAAGAGCCTTGATACCAGAGGAAGCTGAGAGCGGATTTGCATTGAAGGTGCCGTTGTGGGCGATTCTTCTATTTTTGTTGAAGTCAGCGTCATCTCTCGGTTCAATCATGTTTATTATTTCTGCTTTTCCACATACAGCCCCACCAGGGAGTCCTCCACCCAATATTTTCGCCAACGTAGTTAAATCAGGAGTTACCCCGTAATAAGCTTGGGCTCCTCCCTCTGAGATTCTGAAACCAGTCACTACTTCATCGAAAATCAATATCACCCCGTATTTTGTGGTGACTTCGCGAAGTTCACGTAGGAAGCTGGGTAGTATAGGTTCCAGTCCCATGTGAGCCCCTGTAGGCTCCAAAATAATGGCAGCAATATCAACGTTGTTTTGTAGTGTTTGTTCTATGATAGAAATATCATTCGGAGGCAGTACTATGACTGTCTGTAGAGCTTCTTTGGGAATACCTCCAATTCCATCTGCGTCGGCGGATACATAGTCGCTCCAACCATGGAAATGGTCCTCAAATTTAATTATTTTAGATTTGCCTGTGTAAGCTCTGGCCATTCTGATCGCCATCATGTCGGCTTCAGTACCTGAACTGTGGAATCTAACTTTTTCCGCGCTTGGAATCATTTCTCGGACTAATTCACCCCAACGTATTTCAAGGTCAGTCGAGCCGCTTAAATGAGTGCCTTTCGCCATTTGATCTTGCACGACTTTAACTATTTCGGGATTGGAATGTCCGAGTATCAAAGAGCCGTGACCGCTCCAAAAGTCGACTACTTCATTTCCGTCAACGTCGTATTTGTGAGCGCCTGTCGCATGAGTATAGTAAAGCTGGAAAGGATTTTGTCTACGGGCATCATGAGTTACTCCATTTGGGAACATGTGCTTGGCTCTTTCATGTCTCTCTGCAGATCCAGGATGCCCTGCTATATATTGTTGTTCAATTAGTGTTGCCACTCTGATTAGCTCCTATAATACCTACACGACTGCTATTTAATCCCATAATATGAACCTCTAAATATTCCTAGGACACAGCAATTATATCCTTTCTCGCGGCAAATATTTCATGTTAAAGGTTTAGGCCTACGGGAATGGAAATTTGTAGTTTTTTGGAAGTTATGGGCGATTTGGAATGTTAGATCGTCTGTTCCTTGTTTGGTGGATATCATAAGTCCTGTAGGTGTTCCTGAAGTATCAAAGCCATTTGGGACAGATATTGATGGCTGTCTAGACTGATTGAAAACGCTAGTGTTTCGAGTTTTCCTACCCGAATTTCCTGACTCATCTCCTATTAACTCCGGAATATATGAACATGTCGGGGCCAGATATCCGTCAAGCTGATTTATTCGCAGTGTTTCCTCAAAAGCTAACTCCAATCGTTTCCGCCATTCCAGAGATCGTACATAGTCGTGTACGGAGTCATCAAGGCCTTCTAACAAGGCTTTTCGAACTTCCTCTCCTATTAAATGGCTGTTCTCTCTAAGAATATTTTCTATATAGGTAGCCCCTTCCACACGGACAATAGAAATTGGCTGGTATTTTTCCATTGGCTCCACTTCAGTAATATCAATTCCGATATCGGAAAGGGTTCTCAGTGAATCTTCAAAGGATTTGATTACATCTGGGTCGCAATTTTTTAGTAGACTCGGGATAACCGCTAAGGTCATACCTTCAACAGAATCGTTTATTCGATTAGTGAATAACCGATTATTTGCTGGGTTGGTCATTGATTCCAGCATTAATGCACATTCAAAAGCTGATCTAGCCATAGGTCCTGGATGGTCTAAAGTTTTCGAAAGTGGGATAATTCCTTTGGTGCTAACTAAGCCATAAGTAGGTTTGTGTCCTGTAATGCCGCAAAATGCAGCCGGGCCTCGAACCGACCCTCCTGTGTCAGTTCCTAATGCTGCTGGAACCTGTCCTGCTGCTACAGCAGCTCCTGATCCTCCTGATGAGCCACCAGGAACTCTGTCCAAGTTCCACGGATTTCGAGTGGGCCCATAATGAGGGTTATTGGTAGTCATTCCAAAAGCCAACTCATGGGTGTTAGTTTTCCCCATCATGATCATCCCCGATTTTTGTAGGAGATCCACAACTTCCGAATCCTTCTGAGGTACCCTGTTTTTATATGCTAAAGTTCCTCCGGCAGTAGTTATTCCAGATGTGTCATAAAGGTCTTTCACAGCCAATGGAATTCCATCAAGAGGGCTTTTAGCCCCCGTAGATGATAAACGCCTATCGGCACTTTTAGCTTGCTCTCTTCCTAGATCTTCTGCTACAAGGACAAAGGAATTTATAGTTCGGTTGGTTTTTTTTATGTTTCGAAGCGTGTCTTCAAAAAGTTCAGTGGCTGATATCACTTTCGTATCTAGAAGTATTCTCAGCTCCATTATGGAGCGGTAATCGCTATTACTTTGGCTCATATTTGAATATTAACTCAAATGTAGTTCCCAAATACAAATTCGCCGCTACACCGTAGGAGCGGTTGGATAAAGAATTAATCTATACGCACTGCTTTGAGCCAAAGTAACTTATAATCAGGGCATTATTGGAGACTTGATATTTATGACAATAAAAGCTCATACGAAAATTACTGATGTTAAAGTGATCAGGTTTAAAGAACTCGAATTTGTGGGGAGTATTGAACTTACCTGGCATGAAGGAGGGTTGATGAATTTCAGCAAGGGTGGAGGATCTTTTACAGAAGTCTATACGGCCGAGGGAATTGTTGGCATTGGCCCAGGTATTGAAATAGATCCTGCGTACACCCAATAGTGACTGGTATCCAGAAAGGATCAAACGAATCTTCCAGTGGTTCTTTAACTTGGGTGCAGTGGACCCAATTGTTGGTCGTCTCTTCTGGCGTTTTTCTAAGCTCTCTAGATGTTAGTGTAAACGTGGCCCTTCCTAGGATATCTGAATATTTTTATGCTTCTCCCAGCACGACCTATTTGATGATTATTTTTTATCTAGGTACAACTGTAGGTCTACAATTAACGATGGGAAGAGCTGGTGATGTTTTCGGACTCAGAAGAGTTTTCATCTTGGGATTGGTTTCCTATTCCTTGGCAATGGTGGCTATAGGGCTATCCCCGACCATTCAATCCGTAGTCGGGTTTAGGGTACTTCAAGCGGTTGGAAATTCAGCTCTTCTAGTAATTGCTCCAGCACTAGCTACTTCACTTTTCCCTTCTGAAGTTCGTGGTAGAGCACTTGGTGTGATGACAGGGGTGGGTAGTATAGGAATGATAGTAGGAACCCTATACGCGGGGATTGCCCTGGAATACGTATCGTGGCGCTGGATATTTTTTGGAAGAATGCCAATTTGTATTTTGGCGATAATAGGATCATTGACGATAATCCGTCAGGTCGGGAATCAGCGAAATACTGATTCAAGGGCATTAGTTAATTTTGATTGGATCGGTGCCGTACTTGTGTTTTTATGTCTGACAGGATTCGTTGGTGCTATTAACTCAGCCACGGCAATAGGTTGGTTCCGGGCTGAAACATTTGTAGCCTTAACCCTTTTTATTATCGTGGGTATCTTCTTTATCAGGCGCCAATCGATTATTCTTGACCCTCTTTTTAATTTTAGACTTGTAAGTAACTTTACTGTTGGGGGCGGTTTCTTCTCGAATTTATTTCTATATATGGGATCCTTCGTTAATTTATTTATCCTGCCATATTTTGTTGGGGAAATAATGGGGGCTTCATCTGTGGTTTTAGGTGTTTTTCTTTTATTGAATGCTGTGGCGGTTTCGGTATTTTCACCGATAGGGGGATATTTATCTGACAGAATCGGGCCCGGGATTATCACCGTATCAGGGCTAGTAATAGTGTTTATAACGCTTATTTCATATACAACGTTGCTTGCAGACTCTTCCATTTTTGAAATTGCGGTCCGAATGGTGTTCGTAGGTATGGGAATAGGTTTATTTCAGAGCTCGAATCTAAGTCTCATAATGGGAAGGATGCCTTATTCAGATTTGGGTGCAGGGGGAGCCGTGTCGTCTATATCAAGAGGTTTGGGAAGTGTAACCGCGGTCACTTTGCTCGGATGGATGTTTACATCGATATACGAGGCTAAATCTCCATCGGTGGATATTCTTGAAGCAGCTTCGAGCGTAGATTCTATAGCCTCCTTTATGAGTGCGTTTCAATTTTCATATATAGCAGCCTCGGTCCTGGTTTTAATAGCTATTGCCGCTTCTGGGCTTGCTTGGTTGGGGTTGGAAAGGTCTCAAAATACACTCGTAAATTAGTTTATAATCGGCAAAATTCGCATCATTCGCTGTATTAGTGCTTTGGGATGTGAATATAATGGATCGAGATTGAACTGGCCGAATCTGACTTAGGAGTATTAGTGTTATGCGTCAAATGAAGTTAGTTGCATTCTTGCAGGCTCAAAATTGCACCACCTTACCCTCCTCTTGGCGTCACCCAGAAGCTAGGATAGATACTTATTCTCCTGATTACTACCAGCACATAGCCCGTGTCCTTGAAAAAGGTAAATTTGATATAGGTTTCTTTGACGATCGATTGGCTATGCCTGATATGTATGCAGGGGATCATTCTGAAACTGTGAAAAATGGTATTCGATGCACAAAGCTTGATGCTGTTACATGTTTAATGAGCATGGCTGCTGTTACTACACATTTGGGATTGGGGGCCACTTATTCCACAACTTATTTTGAACCTTTTCATGTGGCGAGATTGTTTCAGACGCTTGATTTGATGACGAAAGGGCGGGCCGCATGGAATGTTGTTACTTCAGTGAACGACAATGAGGCTCGTAACATGGGCCGTGATGCTCACACTGAACACGATACCCGGTATGACAGAGCTGACGAGTTTTGTGAGGCAGTTTTGGGCCATTGGGATTCTTGGGATGACGATGCGATAGTTGTCGATAAAGAAAACAATCTATATGCCCACCCTGATAAAGTCCGCAAAATAGATTTCAAGGGAAAATATCTGAGTTCCCGTGGTCCTTTTACGGTGCCGAGGACTCCTCAGGGGAGGCCTGTAGTTATACAGGCAGGAGGTAGCACTCGGGGTAAACAATTTGCCGCTCGCTGGGGAGAATTGATATTCGCCGGTTATCGGAATGTGGATGTCGGGAAGATCGAATACGCAGCATTAAAAAAAGGTGCCGAGGAAGCGGGTCGAAATCCTGATCATATGAAAATAGCATCTTTAATGTATCCGATTGCAGCTGAGACTAAATCAGAGGCTGAAGATAAGAAGGCTGCCTATGAGCTTTTGTCCAACGACATGGACCAACTGTTGCTACTGTCTGAAGCCCTCAATTTTGATTTTTCCACTAAAGAAATGGATGAAGGTTTTACGGAAGATGAATTGGATGGTCTTCAAGGCATGCAGGCTATGAGGGACCGAGTAGTATCTTCAGGGGTTAAGAATCCAACCCCCAGGGATTTTATGAGGATAACCCGAAGAGGGTTACTAAGTGACGGACACACAATGGTTGGCGGACCTAAAGATATAGCAGACGAAATGGAAGAGTGGTTTCATTCTCCAGCTTGTGACGGGTTTGTTGTAGGACCTACCCATCAGCCTGGTGCATTCGAAGATTTTGTTAGATTTGTTGTCCCAGAGCTGCAAAAAAGGGGTGTTTTCAGAAAGGATTACACTGGGAACACACTGAGGGATCATTTAGGTTTGGATCGAGCAGCTATAGGCTCGTGGAAGACAAACTATGACACTGTGTCATCCTAGATAGAGCTACTTAAATACTTTTAATTATCTCGTTCGGGTTTTGAAAGACCCGTTGCCTTAACAATTTCAGAAACTGATGCTTCCCAGTTATATGCCATTACATGGATCCCAGCGACACCAGTCAAAGTTTTAACTGCATCCACTATTTCTATGCAGGCTTCCACCCCAGCTTTTTGTTGCTCTTTCCGAGGATACTTTTCTATTTTTTCTATTACGTGCTCTGGCACATCAATGCCAGGTACATTTTCTCTTAACCAACGGGCAAAACGTGCTGACCTAAGTGGTCCTACTCCAACTAACAATGGAGGAGGAGCTCCTTTAGTTAATCCCAACAGCCGGTCAAGGAAAGATTTAAATCTTTCTATGTCAAAACAATACTGTGTCTGGAAAAAAGAGGCACCAGCTTTGTGTTTCTTGAGTAGTCTTAAAGCTCTTTCTTCAAACGGTGGCACAAATGGGTTCACTGCAGCGCCCAGATACAAATTGGGCTTGTCATCCAGCTCTCTGCCACTTAAAAATTTGCCTCTCGTTTTTAGGTGGTTAATGGTGGTTAATAGCGTTACAGAATCCAGGTCAAATACTGGTTTGGCTTCAGGATGATCGCCAGTTTGAACACCGTCCCCTGTCACGCAAAAAATGTTTCTAACCCCTATTGCATAGGCTCCTATGACGTCTGCTTGTACAGCGATCCTGTTTCTATCTCTGCATGAAAACTGAATTATGGGTTCTATATCGTTTTCGATAAGGATTGATGCTGCTGCAATGTTTGAAAAATGAGGAACCGCTCCTGTGGAATCCGTGATGTTAATAGCATCGCAATAAGGCTCAAGCATTTGGGCCCTTTCTACCAGGGCTTTTTTCTCAATGGAGTCTGGCAGAGTGACTTCTGCCGTTACTGTAAAAAGTCCATGCTCCAACCTTCGAGCTAAATCGGAAACGGGTTTAGGAGTCATTTTTTTTGCCTATATCATTAATCCAAGCAGAGGTTCCGGATAAACTGTGATCAAGTTGAGGCTGTATCTCTTTAATGGAGTCAGAGAAAACTGCCATTTGGGTCGAATTATCCCAGGCTCTAACCCATACACATTTCATGTCTGGCTTTATTTCACAATTCCCATTGCTTCTCACACCACCGCAAGGGCCATTTCTAAGGGTTTTGGGACATCCCATAGGGCATACCATTCCAGTCGAATGAAGAATGCATTGTCCGCACATTTGGCATCCGAATAAGGGTTTTTTGAGAGCTTTCTCACTGGTTACCATAAACCACATAAATGGTCTTTTATTTCCTAATACAGGAATTATTCCCGATAGTATTTTCAAGCAAAACAAATATGTCGATTCAAACGCCCGGATCTTATTCATAAGATGATTCTACAACCTAACTGGATGTGAATCAGTATCAATTAATTCGAATAGAAAGGTAAGAGTATTTTGCATTTTTAATCTAAGGCCTACCAGTGGGTACAAAAACAGGCCTATACCCTTACAAATTTTTGAACGCAACGATCGCCCCTATCGATGCCAAGAAATGTCTCACTAACTTCTGAGACATAAAAACTTCCTTCGGAGTCCACGGCAATTCCGTGAGGAGCACCAAATAAACCAGCACCTGGTTCGTGCTTTATTTTCCCTACTATCATCGGATTTCTGCTTGGAGAGTCAGGTAAACCCGATCCTGTTTCAGAATCGTCCACATTCGCTCCAACGTCCCCCCACCTGGAGAGTAAATTGCCAGAACTATCCAATATGCTTACGCGGTGGTCTAGTTCTGCTACATAGAAATTGCCATCAGGCCCTTTGCGTACGTCATTTGGCAAATTCACATTGGTCCATTCCCCAAGAAATTCACCTGCTTTAGAGAAATATTGGATTCTGTTGTTATATCTGTCAGTAGCATAGATTTTGTCACCGTCATCAATATCGACATACACGCTATGGATAGTGTCAAATTCACCTGGTCCACTGCCGTGTCCGCCCCATGAAAATTTCAAATTTCCTTCAGCATCGAAACAATGGATATGTGAATTTCCATAGCCGTCCGATGCATAAAGATCGCCATTAGAGGCTACTGTGAAATGAGTTGGCCTGTTAAATGGGATACCACTTTGTTCTGGGGTATTTGTTAAAGGTCGTCCCAGTGTCATTAACGACTTGCCGTCCTTCGTCCATTTTCTAACTGTGTGGTCACCTGTATCACTTGTGTATACGGAACCGTCAGGTCCTATGCTAACTCCGTGCGGAACTATGAAGTCGAAGGCTATCTTTCCCCAGCCCCCTAGGTATTCGCCCGATTTGTCGAAAATCATAATTGCAGCGTATGGTCCTCGGTTGAAAACATATACGTTGTCATCTCTATCAACTGCAACGTCAGCGACTTCTACAAACGGCCAGCCTTTTGGCCTTTTGAAGAAATTTTCGACAACTTCGAATTTGTAGTCATTGCTACCAAATGTACCCATTCTGACTTCCTTTTCCATGGCACGCCTGGAGGGATTCGAACCCCCGACACCTGGTTCCGAAGACCAGTGCTCTATCCGCTGAGCTACAGGCGCACGGTATGTTTATAGGAACAGAATTGTACCAAATAGGAGAGAAATTAGTTGGGAAATATGTTTATAGGTATCGGAGCTTAAGAAACTTTATGGCACTATCCAGCAATATCCTTCTTATAATGAAGCCTATAGATTGAAGTCCCTATATTTTAATCCTCGCAAGTTAATTGCCTATATCGGATTTTTTGATAACAGTTCCTGCTTGTTGCTATTTTTGATAACATCCGCCCCTAATTTAAAAATATTGGCTAGGAGGTCAACATATGGGAGCAGAAAAAATAGGGTCCCTGAAATGCGTATCAACACAGAAGGTTTTGCCATCAAATGGCGGTAACCCCAAATTTGAAGTCGTCGTTCCAAGTGGGTCTGGTACTTTGGCAGGAGTGGAAGTCCTTCAGGCGATGTCCACGTACTATTCGGAGGTCGGAGCGGATGGAATAATTCGAGGGGAGTGTCCGGATGCTGGGGTTATTATGGTTGCAGATGGTATGGCTACATTCTCAGCCACAGGTGTTGGTTCGTTCACAGAAGATGGGGGAGCTACTTTCAAGGGAATGGCGTATTTCAAAGCTTCAGCCCCTTCATTGGCAAACCTAAATGGCGCCGCTGTAGTTTTCAACTGGGATGTTGACGGGGCGGGAAACGCAACATGGGAACTATGGGAGTGGAAGTAATAGTTTATTTGAATGGCCTATATTAAACTGAAGTCCGTTACTTTTAAGTCTACAAAGGTGGCGGACTTTTTTCTTCGGTCCCTACCCTATGATTCAGGAATCATATAATTGTTCCTACACGACTATTTTGTAATATTGATATCGGAGCGAATGAATTATGCATTTTGCAAATAACTCCGGGGTTCAAATCAATTATAAGATCAGTGGTGAAGGCCCCTCATTAATCCTCCAACATGGCCTTACTAGCAAGTTGGATAAATGGGATTGGTATGGGTATGTGGAGGAATTAAGTAAAAATTTTCGGGTAATTTCAATTGACGCTCGTGGGCACGGAACTAGCGATAAGCCATATGATGCTTCCTCGTACGACCGAAAAATAATGGCTTCTGACATTATTTCTGTTATGGACAAGGAAGATATAGAAAAGGCCCATTACATGGGCTACTCGATGGGAGGCAGTATCGGTTTTGGCTTGGCAGAAGCTTTTCCGCAAAGGGTTCTCTCATTAATTATTGGGGGAATGCACCCGTATCCTCTCAGGAATCTAGAAATTGAACCGGGGGTCAAGGCTCTGGACCTAATTTTGGAATCCCTTGAGCATGGAATGGATGTTTATGTCGGAGGGATGTCACCCGCTCCGGATGAAAGAGAGCTAGCTCATTTGTTATCTAATGACTCAGAGGCAATAATTGCAGCTAGTTTGGCGCTTAGAGATCGGCCAGACATATCGGGAGTTCTTCCCACAATGACGATGCCGTGTCTTGTATACTGTGGTGATAAAGACGGGCTGTATCCAGGCGCGGAAGAATGTGTGAAACATATGCCTAACGTGACATGGTTATCATTACCTGGTCTTGATCATCGAGAGGTCATGGAAAGAAGTGACGTTTTGCTTCCACATGTTTTAAACTTCCTTTCTAACGTTCGGTAGATAAAAGTTCGAAAATATATAGGAGATAAAATGGGTACGCCCTTACTGTTTCAGCCCATTAAAATACGTGACGTCAGGCTGAAAAATAGAATTGTTGTTGCCCCCATGCATCAATACGCAGCAGTAAAAGGTTACCCGACTGATTGGCATTTAATGAATGTTGGTCGATTTGCTGCTGGAGGTGCAGGGCTTGTGTTTATAGAATCCACCAAGGTGGAGAGACGTGGGTGTGGTACTGCGGGGGATACGGGACTTTGGGATGACAGCTATATAGAACATTTTAAAAGACTCGCAGATTTTATTCGTTCGCAAAATTCTATACCGGCAATCCAGCTCGGACACAGCGGTAGGAAAGCGCGGCGATTTCGTCCTTGGGAGGGCGGTGCTCCTCTGACTGAGGAAGGTGCTATTAAGGCAGGAGTGGATGATTGGGACGATTGGGAACTGGTAGCTCCTAGTGCGATAGGTTCTAGTGAAACGGAACCGATTCCCCGGGCATTGTCGTTTGGAGAGATACAAAAAACTATAGAAAACTGGAGTGAAGCTGCTAGGAGAGCTAACGAGGCTGGATTTGATGTTTTGGAGATACATGCGGCCCATGGCTACCTCCTGCACCAATTTTTATCACCGAAAGCTAATCTGAGAACGGATGAATATGGAGGGTCAGAATCCAAAAGGATGCGTCTTCCTCTGGAAATAGCTGAAGCAGTGAGAGGAAATTGGCCTAAAGAAAAGCCTCTGTTTATTCGTCTATCGGTTGAAGACGATGCGGGTTGGGGGCCTGATGAAAGTGTCCGCTTTTCTAAATTAGTTAAGGAAAAAGGGGTTGATGTAGTTGATTGTTCTTCAGGTGGCATGCGTGGCAGCCCGGTTATAAGCGCAGGTCCTGTGGGATACGGATATCAAGTTCCATACGCTGAAAAAATACGTAAAGAAACAGATTTAATGAGTATGGCAGTGGGTCTGATTGTTCACGCCGAGCAGGCCGAAGAAATTCTTCAGTCTGGCCAGGCAGATCTGATAGCGATTGCAAGAGAATTCCTGCATAATCCGAATTGGGCCCTTGATGCTGCCTTAAAACTTGGTGTGGAAGAAGCCTTCGCTGTAACTCCTCCTGCTTATGATTACTGGCTGGAGAAAAGGTTTAATTCTGTAAAAGATGTAGTCCCTTCCACCTATTTCCCAGGTTCAGACAATGGGGATTTTAAAATTTAATCTAGCACAATCTTCAAATAAGGAGTTCACTTGAAATATTTATCAGAAGACCAAATAAGGAAATTAAAGGAGATAGATACTCCTACTGTAGCTAACGCGGTTGAGACCCACCCCTCTAGGCTCAATACAGAGGGATTTATGGGTTGGGATATAAGATGTCAATTTCCTGATATGGGGATAATGGTGGGTCAGGCGGTAACTGCGACTTTGAACACGACCACGACTGGCAAGCAGAAAAGTAGATCTGGTTGGCATGACTGTCTGAAAACCATTGAGGCTATGCCAGTGCCTGCGGTTATAGTGGCTAAGGATATTGGTCCCAGGCCGCACCATGGCTGTCACTTTGGAGACGGAATGGCTACAGTGGCAAAGAAAGTTGGAGCTGTCGGTTTGGTGACTGATGGCGGAGTCCGAGACGTTGAAACTGTTCATGAAATGGGTTTTCAAATGTTCTCGGTTGGATTGGTGCCTGCTCACGGTAATTTCGGTCTTGATGAAACCAATGTGCCAGTGGAAGTTGGAGGTGTTCTAGTAAATGTGGGAGATGTAGTCCATGCAGATATGAATGGGGTGGTCGTTTTTCCAATAGGGTTAGTTGATCACGTCATTGGTGAGGCGGAAAACGTCACTGCGCGTGAATCGGAAATGATGGAATGGGTCAACAGTGAGAACTTTAACCTGGATCAATATATTGAAGGTAGATAACCTTCAAGTTTTAGAGAATTCATTTAAAAATTTGTTGATGATCGGGAAGACTAGGTCTGTTCTGGCTATGGATTCCATATGATTCAATCCTGGTAGGGTCACGAATTGAGCTGTTGGCATTTTGGCTGCATGTTCTTCTGCTGAATCATGGGAAAGTAAATCTTCTTCCCCAGCGTATATCAGGCAAGGAACTTCAAGGTCGAGAAGATGTTGGGAAATATCTTCCCTCATTGCAATTGCCTTGGTTTTAGCTATATAAGCTTTTATATCTCCGTTTAAGGTGGGTTCGAGATAGCTGTCATATTCTTTTCTAGACCTTGACATAACTCTCGCTACTTCCTCAGAGCCCTTTTCAAATAAGGCTATTCTTTTCTTCGTGGATTCATTACCATGCTCATTTCTGATGCCCGGGGTTTGACCTCCCAATATAAAAGATATGAACCGTTTCTGGTAGTGAGCAGCAAGCTCAAAACCGATTCGGCTTCCCATTGAGAACCCGAAATAGTGTGATTTTTTTATATCCATATCATCAAGTACGGCTATCACATCCGTTGCCATAGTTTTATCTATATAGTCCATCGGGTCGTAAGGTTTATCGCTTTCGCCATGTCCGCGGGCGTCCACGGTGATAACTGTGTGATTGGGTGAGAGGGTATCGGGATATCCTAATTTATACCATGATCCGATGTCCCCCATAAATCCGTGCATGAGAACAATCGATGGACCGCTTCCGGTGGTGTGATAATGGATTTTCACCCCGTCATTATCAGCAAAAGGCATAATTGCTTCCTATATCTAAATTAATAATGATTTAACGTTGTGTATTGCTTATTTCCAAGTTTCATTAGTTCGAATATTGCGACATAACTCTTGATTAGTTCTTTAAATAGTTAATTTATTTTTGAGTAATTAGGTGCAGGTAATTTTAATTGAGTTATATAAATATATCTCCGCCAGGTAATTAATCCCAATTGTCTTGTAGCTATATATTTAAAGGTTCGGATCTACAAGTCTCGAAATGTACGTTTTGTAGTTAGTTCCTGTTCCCTGCTTTGAAATATCCCCAGAGGCGCCAATGGCTATGTCTCCCGTATCTTCCAAAAATTCTAGGTGGGCTACTATCTCTGACATAGCCGCATATAGGTTTGGCCCTAAAAGTTTACTGCGTTCGAATATCCCCCTGGTGGTTTCTTCCAGATTAGACGTATTGTTTTGTAACTTGTTAAGCATACTATCTAACCTATGTTCATGATGCTTTATTATTTGCTTTGCTCGTTCTATTCCCTGCCAGTTAAACCTTGATTTGTTGTAAAGGCGGTGTGCAGGCAAAATTGTGTAATTGGGACCGAGTTTAATGACTTTTCCTAAGGAATTAAGATAAGTACCCAGTCCATAGAACTCCGATGGATCCCGGAGAAAATCGGGAAGATTTTCTAATATGCTGGTTCTGAATACCATTTTGCCGGTGGGGTGAGGAGTTATTTCAGGCAATATATGGTCTCCAGTAAATATAAAATCATCCAGTAATAAACAAATTTGGTCTGGGGAATGCCCAGGAGTACTCATTATTTTCAGATCTGATAATTCGTACCCATCTCGTAGATCTCTTGCTACTTCGGTTTGACTTCTTTCCTCGAAATATTTTTGATCCGTAGCTTCTCTAGCTGCATCTGGTTCATAATAGGGTTGAATTTTCTCTTCTGCGATGCGATTTAATTCCTTATGAAGTAAGGAGCCTTTTTTATAATGGATCTCCCAAGGGATGTATTTTTTAAGTGGTTTATAAGTTTCGTGGGCCCATAGTTCTGCTTTAGAGTCCCGCATAAAATCAGTAACTGTTCCGTCGTGATCCGAATGTCCGTGACTAATTATCACTCTTTTTATATCAGATGGTGCGAGGCCTATAGTTGAGTATGCGACCTTTAGTGCGTCGTACGATCCAGGGGTGCCTAAATCTATGGAAGTCCATCCTTGATTTTCAAAAATGTAAGACCAAGTTGGCCCCGTCCTGCTCCTATGGACACTTTGGGCAACTGCGACGGCGAAAACTGTCCTCCCTTGAGAGGTGTTAAGCTCTAATGACCATCCGTCACCGTTTGAATCCCCTTCTTTTAAAACATTTAATATTCTGTTGTGTTTAGTCAATTAGGTTCCCAAATGCCTCTATTTAGTGAGGCCTATCTTTTATTTTGAATGGGGTGAGCGAAGGGATTCGAACCCTCGATCTCCAGGGCCACAACCTGGCGCCTTAACCTACTTGGCCACGCTCACCACAGCAGCGAAAAGTCTAGCATCACCTTTGAACAGGGGTCAATTTAGGATTGACCTTATTATAAGTTATGTTTTGATTTGGGATGTTAAAGATTCCAGCAAGTCTTCGACCATTATGTCAGTCTTTGTGTGGTGTCGTAATGGCAATTGAGGGTCAACACTATATACATTTCTACGACCTATTTTTCTTCTCCGAATATACCCTTCTTGCTCTAGGTCAGATATTATTTTATGCGTTGTCCTCTCAGTGACGCCAATGTGGTTCGCAATTTCTCTAGCAGTGCTAGTAGGGTGATGAAATATATAGCTCAATACTAGGCCGTGGTTCGTTATAAAGGTCCACTTTGGGGCTCGGTCTTGTTGCATAGTTATGGCCTCAGTAGAGATATTCCTTTCATAATTGTCAATGATCGGGCCCTCGACCGTATCACACCTCAAGTAACCTTTACAACCTTAATAATAACCATGAATAGATATTATTTATTTACTCAAAGATTTACATAAAGACACCAACGTTTTTACAGGTATTCCCGTCGCACCTTTTGCCATGTCTCCGTTCACCGTATTTGTTCTGCTCACTGCGGCTATATCGAGATGAACCCAAGGAGTATCACCAGCGAATTTTCCTATAACCATCGCCCCTATAGTAGCTCCAGCTCCCCCTCCACCAATATTCTTGATATCAGCGATCTCACTTTTAAAATTCTTTGTGAAGGAATCGTCAGCGGGTAGCTCCCATAGTCTTTCCCCCTCTTCGGAACCTGCCTGAATCACCTGTTTCGTGAATAAATCATTATTCCCAAAGGTACCTATTATTTGGTCGCCTAAGGCCGTCCTTATGGCTCCAGTCAAAGTAGCAATGTCAACAATTTTGCTTACGCCCAGATGATTTGCATAGCACAATGCGTCCGCTAGAACTAATCTACCTTCAGCATCGGTATTCAGAACCTCAATTGTAGTTCCGTTCATTGCAGTAACCACGTCTCCTGGTCTTTGGGCCATTCCTCCAGGCATGTTTTCGGTAGCAGCGACAATTCCGTAGACGTTGATTTCTAAATTTAATTTGGAAATTGCAGTAATCGCGGCAATTACAGCCGCTCCTCCTGCCATGTCTCCTTTCATTGTCATCATTCCGGAGGGAGGTTTTAGGCTAAGGCCGCCGCTATCAAAAGTTATTCCTTTGCCGACCAAGGCGATCGAGTCATCTGGACTATGTTTGGCACCTTCATATTTCATAATGATCAAATAGGCCGGTTCGGAGCTCCCTTGCGCTACACCCAATATTGATCCCATGCCAAATTTTTTCATTGCTTTTTCGTCGATTAGCTCGAATCCTATGCCGTTTTCATCCGCTTTTTCTTTGGCAATATTGCTAAGTATTGTTGGCGTCATGTGGTTTGGGGGAGTGTTAGAAAGGTCTCTTGCTAGGTTTACGGCTTCCGCGATCGCTGTATAAGAAACTACATTAGATTCAGCAGCAGACTCCATATTTAACAAAATTTCGGTTACTGTGGTTTCTGATTTTTCAGAAACGTGATTTTCATATCTATAGAGGCCGTTTATAGATGCCATAGTTGTGATCTCGGCCACCCTATTAGAATCTGTTTCCTTGGTACTGAAGGTATCCACAGCGACAGCTATACTAGTCACCCTGATTCCTCTAGCTTTTCTGACAGCAGATCCTAATACATCCCTGATAGTGCTCTCGGTCATTGACTCACGTTTACCCAAACCTAGGAACATAATTCTAAGTGGAACCGCGTTACCTAAGGTGTGAATTAGAGTGGAATTACCAGATTTTCCCGTAAGCTCTCCTTTCGAGTATAGAGTCTCGAGAGAGTCGACTAAACTATGGGGCGCTTCAACGAGAATTCCGGAAGAGAATTCATCTCCTTCGAAAAGGCCTGCTAGAAGGCAATCTGTTTCGAGCTTTAAAGGGTCACCTTGTTGAAAATTGATATTCATTTTGCTCACCTAGATTATATGAATAATTAGGCTTTCACTTTACCATCTTCAGACAAAAGTGTTGGCATAATATGGTGTAATACTATTTTTGGTAGGCATTGATATAATCCTCACGATGACAACGCATACATATGAGGAAATGACATGGAAAACAGGAATCGGACTGATCGAGAAAGAGATATTTTGGATAGAGCAGCCAGAGTACTGCCCCAGGGGTCACTTGGAAATTTAAACTATGATTTGATTATAAATAAAGGTATGGGTAGTCATATATGGGACGAAAGTGGTAACGAATACATAGATTATCTTCTTGGTTCGGGGCCGATGCTTGTTGGGCATGCCAACCCACCAGTAATAGAGGCGGTGTTGAATCAATTAAGTGAAGGAACTACCTTCTTTGCCACAAACGAAAAATCTGTTCAGTTGGCAGAAGAAATTGTTGAAGCAGTACCATGCGCCGACAAAGTTAGGTTCCTAAGTACCGGTTCTGAAGCTACTTTATATGCCATGCGATTAGCTAGATCGTTCAGAGGAAAAGATAAGATACTGAAATTTGAAGGGGGATTCCACGGAATGAATGACTATGCTCTGATGAGTATGTCACCTTCCACATTGATGGATTTTCCTCAGGCTGAACCAGATACAGCGGGAATTCCCAAGTCTGTAAGATCAGAGATGCTAATAGCTCCTTTTAATGATCTTGAAACTACCACCGCAATAATCGACCGGTACAGTGATGAGCTGGGTGGAGTCATAGTAGAGCCTTTCCAAAGGTTGTTACCACCGAAACAAGGGTTTCTAGAAGGATTGAGAGAAATAACCAGTCATTATGAGATACCTTTAATATTTGATGAAGTGGTGACCGGCTTTAGGTTTTCATATGGAGGAGCTCAGGATTACTATGGTGTTGTTCCTGATATCTGTACCCTAGGTAAAGCTATTGCTGGAGGATTCCCACTTACCGCTGTTGCTGGAAGAGATGAAATAATGAGTCACTTCGATTCAGAGAAAGTGTCGAAGGATCGGTTTATGCCTCAAATTGGTACTCTCAGCGGGAATCCTATTGCTTGCGCTGCTGGACTTGCAACTTTAGATATCCTTAAGCGAGATGGAGCATATGAGAATATGTTTAATGCTGGGAAGAAGGTTATGAAAGGGCTTAAGGATATATTAGATAACTCGGAAATCCCCGCAAAAGTAGTTGGGGAACCAGTTTTATTTGATGTGTTTTTTACCGACCACGAAGTATTCGATTATCGTAGTACACTCCATGCAGATTCTCAAAAATTAGCTAGGTTCAACCAACTTCTTTTAGAACGTGGAATTTTTAAAGGCACGACAAAATTCTACTTTTCAACCGAACACAGTGTTGATGATGTTGATAAAACCTTGGAAGTGTTCGGAGATGCTGTGGATATTTTGAAGTCGGAATAATATTTATGAGGATTTATAACTTATCGAAGTCCCAGCATCACCGTTGAGTCAGCAACGGTATCCGCATTGAGAGTGACTGGTTCTATTAACCCTGTCAGGTGCTTGTTAGAGGTTGCTTTCACCCTTATGTAGTTACCAGTCAGACCTGTATAGATTGAATACCCATCAGGGTTTTGATTGGTAGAAGGCTCTTCCCAAAGCACATGTTCTTTTTTCCCGATAAGAGTACTTCTGTATCTATGAAAACTGTTAGAGGCTATGGATATTAATTCTCTGGATCTCTGAGATTTAGTAGAAAAACAAACATTATCCGGCATGTGTGCAGCAGAGGTGCCAGGTCTTGTAGAAAACTTGAAGACATGTAAGTCAGAGAAATTAATTTCCTTGCATACTTTCAAAGTTTCATCGAAGTCTTGATCGCTTTCATTCGGAAACCCAACTATCACATCACTGGTTATAGATGCCTCTGGGAGCATAGAGTTAATCCGTGCTATAGATCGGAGATATTGTTCCGAGGAATAGCGTCTTCGCATAGATTTAAGTATTGAATTACTACCACTTTGTAGAGGAACATGAAAATGTTGGCAAAGTCTTGGATCCTCCCAGAGTTCTAGTAGGCTTTCCCCGATTTCTTGTGGTTGTAGGGAAGATACCCTTATGCGAGGGATATCTGTGTTTTTCAATACATTGGACAACATGTATTTCAGGTTTGTTTTGGGTAAATCAAATCCATAGCTTCCGAGTTGAGTACCTGTTAGGACCACTTCTTTAAAACCCGTTTTATGAAGATGATTGATCTGGTCGACCAATTTGGTTACTGGGATGCTATTTTCTCTCCCACGAACTTTAGGAACTATGCAATATGCGCAGACCTGATTACATCCTTCCTGTATTTTGACCATGGCACGTGTTTTGCTAGTGAAAGATTCCATGGAATGTTGGCTGATGGAGTTGCTGGGTACATCAGTTTCAAGGTTGAGTTGTGCTATTACTTTACCGACCAGCCCCTTTTTGTCGGTATTTCCAATAACCAGATCTATATCCTTAATGGCTTCCAAGAACTGTGGGTCTCTTTCAGCATAACAACCGGTGAATACGAGAAATGAATCGGGGTTTAGTTTTTTTGCTGACCGGGCGGAATTCCTACTTTTTCTATCCGCTACGTGTGTCACGGTACATGAATTCAGCACATATACATCAAATGGTTGAGTTTCTTTTACAATTTCAAACCCGGCCTTATAAAACTCTTCAGATAACTTTAGAGTGTCAGCCTGATTCAATTTACAACCGTGAGTCTCAAAGGCTACGCGCATTGTTTTTACTAAACCTCCAACGGATGCAGACGTCGGTGAAATGTTTGTTAAATCATTATATCCTTCTAAGGACTTATATATATTTAAGGATAACCTTATGACTCAAGATAAATACACTAATAACTGGAAACAACGGTTTCAGGAAATTCAGAGTCTTCTTCCGGAGGCTGCCGAGTTTTTGAAGAAAAGCGGATTCGAGGGAAATCAAGGTAATTCTGAATTGGTGGCCTCAATGCTGTGGGCGGATGCCAACAATAAGGACCAATTAATTTTCACTACGTTGCATGAAATTCAAAAACTTTGTGAGCCCCCGGACCAATTTGATGAAATCGAGGCTGTCCGAGGTGTAGAACCATTTATTTCTGGAGATGAGTTACTTACTGCTTTCTATTGTTTATGGACTTTGGAGTGGGAGGACTTTAAGGGTATTTATGTCAAATTGAGTACCATATCTTCGGCTTATTCACCGATTCTTTCAATTAAATGTCGGTCCAAAGGATCGGAAATTGTCGTTGTACCGACAGATGATTCCTCTGCATTTGCAAAATGTTTGGGAGATTCATTTTTTTGGGAAACGGGATTAAATCGGTAGCTCTACCAATGTGTGGCCCTTATTTCGACTGTTATAATCCGCTGTGAAGTTCACAATGAAAGTACCGATTTGTTACCAGGTTTACCGGAAAAATCATAATCAATTTGTGTTTGGAGAATTCAATGGTTGAGAGAGTTTTTATAACTGGTGTTGGGTCGATTAGTCCTGTTGGATTAACAATCGATGAGACCTGGTCTAGCCTTACAAAAGGTGTTTCCGGAATCGATACCATTTCCTCCTTTGATTCTGAAGGATATGAGACAACCATCGCTGCAGAGGCGACCGATTTCGATCCTCAAAATTATTTAGATAGGAAGCAAGCTAAGCGGATGGATCGGTTTGTGCAGTTGGCAGCAGCGGCATCCCTTGAAGCCCTTGAAAAGAGTGGGCTCACAATTGATAAGACTAATGAGGAAAGAATATCAGTAATGGTGGCAAGCGGTATCGGTGGGATAATCACCCTTTCAGAACAAATTGGGGTGTTAAATAGCAGAGGGCCTAATAGGGTTAGTCCCTTTTTAGTACCCATGATGCTTCCAGATATGGCTTCGGGTCAGGTGTCAATGTTGTTGGGTGCGAAAGGGGCAAATTACTGCACTGTGTCTGCCTGTGCGAGTGGGGCTGACTCTATTGGTATGGCATTTGAGGCTATCCGTAGAGGGGATGTAGACGGTGCTATTGCTGGGGGCGCTGAGGCAGCGATATGCCCTGTAGGGGTTGCAGGCTTTAATGCTTGCCAGGCCCTGTCTAAAAGAAATAACGATCCCCAAACGGCCTCTAGGCCATTTGATAAAGATAGAGACGGATTTGTGTTGGGTGAAGGGGCAGGCGTACTAGTGCTAGAGAATGAATCGTCAATTAATGCCCGTGGCGCAGAACCCATTGCTGAGATGATAGGGTACGGGGCTACTGCTGATGCATACCATATAACACAGCCAGGTCCAGAAGGGGAAGGAGGGGCGCGAGCTATGAATATTGCGCTAGGTAAGGCCCATATACTTCCCGAAGAGATTGATTACATTAATGCTCACGGTACCTCGACGCCTTTAAACGATAAGTTTGAAACAATGGCGATGAAATCTGTTTTTGGAAAATACGCTTATGACATTCCGATCAGTTCTACCAAATCCATGACAGGACATCTATTAGGTGCCAGTGGTGCCCTGGAGGCAGCCATTACGGTGATGGCGCTCAAAAACCAGACCGTTCCCCCAACTATTAATCTAAAGAACCAAGATCCAGACTGTGACTTGGATTATACTCCTGGCTCCAACAGAAAATTGCCCCTAACTAAAGCTATGAGTAATTCTTTTGGATTTGGCGGGCACAATGCATCTTTGATATTTCAAAATCCAAGTTGATTTTTAGGATTACAGAATATTGAAGTATGACAAATGGGTACTGTTGCCAGAGGCGAGCGATTCCGAAACTGTCGCCCTGGGTATGGGCAGAGTGGAATCCGCCCTTCTGGTGCATAGGGGTATAGCTACAGAAGAGGAAATGGACGAGTTTCTTTCCCCTACCCTTTCCTCTTTACATGACCCCTTTCTCCTTCCTGATATGCATGTCTGCATAGATAGATTGGAAGAGGCTGTAGATTCAAAAGAAGTTGTTGGAGTATTCGGAGATTTCGATACCGACGGCATATCAGGAACTGCTCTTCTGACACGAGGATTGGAAAAAATGGGGTTGGAGGTGTTGCCATATGTTCCGCACCGAATTGAAGAGGGTCATGGTATAAGTATGCAAGCATTGGAATTTTTCGCTTCCAAGTCTGTCACCCTCTTGATCACAGTAGATTGCGGAGTTTCTTCTAGTAACGAGATTGACACAGCCCTTCATATGGGCATTGATACGATAGTCACAGATCATCATACGGCAGTTGACGAATTACCTGCAGCAGTGGCAATCGTAAATCCCTCCTTGCCAGGATCTTCTTATCCATTTAAATATCTTACTGGGGTTGGTACAGCCTTCAAAGTTATGCAGGCTTTATATCAAAGAAAAAAAGTCGAATTACCTGACGAATTGTACGTGTATGTAACACTGGGAACGATTTCAGATGTAGGTCTGATGAGGGATGAAAATCGGTATCTGGTAAGTAAGGGTATGGACTTATTGAAAAAGTCAGAAATCCCCGGTATCGACGCTTTGATCGAGGTCTGTAACGTTTCGAAAAAAAATCTCTCCACTCAGGATATGTCTTTTGGAATCATCCCTAGGATCAATGTTGCAGGAAGGTTGGATCATGCAAATCTTAGTCTAATGTTGTTGCTAGCATCTGATGGAGCTGAGGCGGGTCCTTTGGCAGCAAAATTGGATGAAATGAATAAGAAACGCCAAATGATTACCGAAAAGGCTATGCTCGAGGCAAAAAATCAAATCAAATCCGATTTTGAGAGTGGAGTCCCTTCAATAATTTTCGCAGGGAAATCTAATTGGATTCCGGGCATTTTGGGTTTGATAGCTGGGAGGTTATCAGAGGAGTACCATCGTCCGGCTATAGTGGCTTCTGGGCAGGGGGAAACTTTTAGGGCCAGCGCCAGAAGCATACCTGAATTTAATATGATTAACGCTCTGGATATGTGTAGCGATAGCTTTGAACAATACGGTGGGCACCCAATGGCAGCTGGATTTACTATAAGAAAGGATAATCTCCGAGAATTTAGGACGAAAATGTCCTCAGTGGCGGATGAGTTATTGATGGGGTTAAATGTCCAACCTACACTGATGATAGAGGCAGAGATATCACCGTCTTGGGTAAATAGTGATTCTTTGAGTTTTTTAAATGCCATGGAACCTTACGGAGAGACAAATCAACAGCCTGTCTTTATGACATCTGGTATGAATATAGTGGATGCCAGACAAGTCGGAGCCAATAAAAATCACTTAAAAATTACGATGGAATATCAAGGGCGTCTTTATGATGGCATTGCCTTTAGGCAAGGGACTAGGGTTGAAGAGTGTAAAGGGTCGGTGGATTTGGCATATAGACCGGAAATGAACTATTGGAACGGAAAATTCAACCTACAATTTATTGTTTCAGATTTCCGATCTAGTTGCTAATTGTTACTTTGGATTCTTCTTCGCTCGGCCCTACTTGGCTGTGGCACTGCTGAAATCATTTCCTTTCTTATTTGGTTAGGGTCTCCAAATCTTGCTTTGAATACTAATATAGGCACTATTAAGAAGAGTACAACTATGGCTATAAAATGAGCTTCTTGTAGCCCAAAAGCCCAAATTCTATCTTCCCTGAGAAAGGTAACTAAGAATCTTCCTGCCGAGTAGAGACCTAAATAAAGACAGAATAGCATTCCTGCAGGTTTTATTCTGTCTTTCAGATTCCATAGCAACATCAAACTGGCCAGGTTCCAGAATATTTCATAAGCGATCACGGGCTGTACTGACGTATTCAAACCTGTATTGGAGCAGTACACAGCTGCACTTTGAGAATGTGTCCATATGAATCCGAAAAAATAATCAGTCGCCTTAGCACAATGTTCCCCATTTACTATGTCTCCTAGACGACCTATAGATTGTGCGATTAGCATAGCTGGGGCTGTCAGGTCCGCTATTTGCATTATTGGCATCTTTTTTATTGTCCCGTATGTTATCCCTCCTATCGCTCCGCCCAAAATGCCTCCCCAAACTCCGATACCACCAGTCCATATTGCAAAGATTTGAGTAGGGTTATCTAAATAACTAGGTCCCGTCTGCAGATTATCGATGACATGTACTAATCTGGCCCCTACTATCCCAGAAATAATCGCCCAAACAGCTATAGAATAAACATCATCTGGGCTTATGTTTCTCATGGGAGCCCATCTGCCCACTAGGAAAACTGCAGAAGCGACTGCTATAAAGCTAAACACTCCATGCCAACTTAGCAAAAAGGAGGTGGATTCAATCAAAAATGGTCCAGTTATTATTTCAATCATATGTAAAATGGGCTTTAGAACTGCTCAATAAACAAGATTAATTCTTATCCTGCAAAGAAGGTATGTCAAGGTATGATCTATATGAAATAAATTTTTGTAGGTAGAGCCGTATATAAAATGGTCAACTTATCAAACAGCACATCTTCCTTAATAGAGGATTTCTTAGAATATTTGGTCGTAGAAAGAGCTTGTTCGCAGAACACTCTGATTTCCTACAAAAATGATCTTTTTCAATTTAGTGAACAGTCCGGTTTGTCGAACCTGAAAAATGTCAAACCTCAACACATATACCAATACCTAGAGCATTTAAACAGTAAAGCATACCTTCCTGCCACTCGAGGGAGGAAGATAGCCTCTTTGAAGTCATTTATGGCCTACTTGCATTCTGAAGGATTCATTGAAAATGACCCCACAGACATGATCTCTAATCCCAGAAGATATAGGAATCTGCCGGAAGTTCTGAAATTAACGGATGTCCAAAAGCTGTTGGATATACCGTTGCAGTGTTCCTCGACTTCTGAGGCGATGCGAGACGCTGCTATGTTACAAATAGCTTATGCAAGCGGTTTGAGAGTAAGTGAAATAGTAAATTTGGATATAGAAGACGTTGATTTTGAAACTGAGTCGGTAAGGTGCCTGGGGAAAGGATCCAAGGAGAGAATAGTACCAGTTCACCAGAAGGCTCTTAGCATGATAGATCTATACCTTTCTAAAGGCAGAAACCGTTTTAGTCATAATAAATCCGGCGCCCTATTTTTGAATAAACGTGGAACACGCTTAACCAGGCAAGGATTTTGGGGAGTTGTGAAAGGATATGCTAAATTGATTGGATTGGAAGATTTTATCACTCCACATACCCTTCGTCATAGCTTTGCGACTCATTTACTAGAGGGAGGAGCCCCGCTCAGGCACGTACAGGAACTGCTCGGGCATGCTAGTATTTCAACAACGCAGATATATACTCATTTAACGGTGGAATTTGTAAGAGAGCAATATGATAAAGCTCACCCAAGGGCTTGAGAGTAATATAAAATCGAATTATCAAAGATAATGGGAGTTATAAAATGCCAAGCAAAGGAAGGCAAAGAGCTTCGAGACAGGCGCAGTTAAGAAACAGAAAACGAAAATCCCCTAAGAGTCAGGTGGTTGATTCTAGGGTTGGGGAAAATTTCGAACCTCAGGTGGTAAAAGATGCCACTACGGGCGTTGAAGAAAAAGTGTCACAGTCTTCGGCAAAGAGTGTCCGCCAGGTTGCCAAGACAGCTCCTTTGGCTTCAAGCGCGCTTGCTTATGGATATCTAGGGGGCGAGATTAAACGTATAGGGGTATCCGCAGCTATTATAGTGGCTTTACTGGTAGCCCTTTCTTTTACTGCGATTGCGGCTTAATAAAAATCGATAAACTTTTCATCATCGGCAGATTATGACGGTAGGAAAATTCACTGAAAGGTTAGCCCATGTCCCGACCGGTCCAGGGGTTTACTTGATGAGGGATGTTGGGGATGGAATCATATACGTTGGTAAGGCGAGCAATCTCAGGAATCGTCTTAGATCATATTTTGTACCTGACCATCATGACGACTTAAAAACTCGTGTTTTGGTTTCGGAGATTAGGGAATTTGAGTTCATAGTTACAGAATCTGAACAAGAGGCGTTGATTTTGGAATGCAATTTAATCAAGGAATATCAACCTCGATTTAATTCGCGCTTAAAGGACGATAAATCTTATCCATTTATCAAAATCGATAATACAGAAGCCTTTCCTCAAGTCTATATCACGCGGAACGTTCAAAATGATGACGCCCAATATTTTGGTCCATACGCTAATGCAGGAAGTGTAAGGAAAACCTTGGGCCTTTTGAAAAAATTATTCCCATACAGGTCTTGTACCAAAATCATTACCGGTACTGATGATAGAGCGTGTCTCGACTTCCATATAAATAGATGTATAGGTCCATGTATAGGGGCAGCCAGTAAGGACCAATATAGAGATATTATTGACCAGGTAATTTTATTTCTGGAAGGTAATACGAGCCAAATTGTCGGTTCTCTGAAAAAGAGGATGGACCATTCGGCTGAAAGCCTGGAATTTGAAAAAGCGGCTGTTCTCAGGGATCAAATAAGATCGATTCAAAAGGTTCATGAAGGCCAAAAAGTACTCACCCTAAAGCCGGAGAACATAGATGTTGTTGCCGGTTCACTATGGTCGAATGATGCATGGATTGAAATATTTTTTATTCGCCAAGGAAAATTGATTGGGAGAGACTCATATTTGATGGAAGTCGGACAGCACGATGACATTCAGAGCGTACAAAATGCATTTCTCCAACAATTTTATGAAGTTGCTCCGTATGTGCCACCAATTGTACTTACTCAGATGCCCGTCGGTGAAGAAGATGAGCAAATAACAGAATTTCTTTCGACCAAAAGAGGTTCCACCGTTAGGCTTTACAAACCGATTAGAGGAGAAAAGAGAAAACTAATAGAAATGGTTTCCCACAATGCCAGGGAAGGGTTGGATCAGCACAGAGTCAAGAAATTCGCTAGGCTAAGTCAGGATGACAGCGCATTGAAAGAACTGCAAGAGGCTTTGAATTTGCCTAGATTACCTGATCGAATCGAATGTTATGACATCTCAAATATTCAAGGCAGCAATGCCGTAGGAAGTATGGTGGTATTTGAAAAAGCCAGGCCAAAGAATTCTGATTACCGGCGCTTTCAAATAAAGAATGTCGATGGAGTTGACGACTACTCGATGATGAGAGAGATGTTAACGAGAAGATTTAAAAGGCTGATAGAAAAAAAGGTTGAACATACCTCGTGGACAAAGGATCCAGACTTAGTGCTGATAGATGGCGGTAAAGGCCATCTTGGTGTGGCATTGCAAGTGTTTTTGGAGCTGGGGGTCACGGATATACCATTGGCCAGTCTAGCCAAAGAAAATGAAGAATTATTTGTTCCATATATGCAAGAATCTATCGCGTTACCCAGGAATTCTCACGCCCTTTTCTTGGTTCAGAGAGCTAGAGATGAAGCCCATAGGTTTGCTATTACCTATCACAGGAATAAACGCTCTAAAGTAGCATTTAAGTCTACTTTGGATTCAGTCGCTGGAATCGGCCCCCAAAAACGGAAGGCATTACTTAAAGGTTTTGGTTCTTTAAAAAATATTAGAGCCGCAGGTATAGAAGAACTAACTCAAATAGAAGGAATAACGACAAAATTGGCCGAGAAAATAAAAGATACGATCTGAATATAATTATTTGTTTAGTTTAGCTGTTTTAATGCTTCTTCACAGTCGATGGCACGCTCAAGAATACCTTGGTATAGTTCGGGGTTAGTAGTTACTAGAGGATATCCTGATATATCGCAAATGGAAACAATACTTGCCATTTCTAAATCCAATTTTATGTCGTTCGAATATTCCCTAAGATAATGGCCTGTGTTAATGGCAATATTGGTGTCACAACTGTAAATTGAAATGAATTCGAGTAGCCCGAGGTATCCTATTTCAGATTTGCGATCGAAATCGGGAGAACTCCATATTTTTGAAATAGTTAGAGGGGAAATAATAATTTCTATGTCCCGGTCTATAGCCTTATATAGGAGATCTTGGCATCCTTCGTGTCCGTCTTTGTACCCTAAAAGGACAGACGAATCCACAACAGCTGTATATTCGAGGGTCATAGGAAGGCCTTCCTCGCGATTTCTTTAGCCTCTGCCTCGGATAATTCAATCGGCGCACCTACTGGTCTGTCGGCTTGCCTGTTTAAGTATTCGTCTTGCCATATTGATTTTTTTGTAGGCATTGGATCATCTGATGGTCGTGAAGAACCAGACGGCTCCAGGTCCAGATATGAGGTGAGAGCCTCTTCTAAAATTTCTCGAATAGACATTCGAGATTCTGCTGATTTAGCCTTGGCGCGTAGGTATATCTCTTCACTTATTTTTGCGAATAATTGACGGGTCGGCCCATCATTCTTTTTTCTCGCCATTATGGTACCTTTTCCCTACAGTTATAGGGGTTCTGTTCTTATTATTTATTGAAAATAGTATGGTAATTATTAACAATAAGAATATATCAATATTATTGTTATACGTAAATCCGACTATATTTTATGAACTAACTCCTATGTAATAAGGAATAATATGGTGAATATGAAGATACTGGTGGCTCCACAAGAATTCAAAGGCAGTATTTCCGCTTTGTCAGTTGCTGAGGCTGCAAAGGTAGGTATTATAAGAGTTTTTCCAAAAGCAGAGGTTGTGCTTTGCCCTGTGGCTGATGGTGGTGATGGTACTCTGGAAACTCTAGTAGAGGTATCTGGTGGTGAAGTAAGGACTTGTAATGTACGAAATCCAATTGGTGAGACTATCACGGCCCAGTGGGGGGCTATGGGAGACGGGGTTACAGCAGTAATTGAGATGGCCCGGACCTCGGGTCTTACCCTGTTGAGTCTAGATGAAAGGGACCCGTTGAATGCATCTACATATGGGTTGGGGCAAGCTATTCTAGAAGCTTTGAACGAAGGATTCCGGAATTTTATAGTTGGTATTGGTGGTAGTGCGACCAACGATGCTGGTGCTGGCATGGCTCAAGCTTTGGGAGTGAACCTGCTTGATTCTGAAGGGGGATCGATTGGATCGGGAGGAGCAGCCCTCGCTAAACTAAGATCTATCGATGTTTCAAAAATGGATCCCAGGATAGAAGGTTCCCACTTTATGGTTGCTTGCGATGTGAGTAATCCCCTAACCGGCAATGAAGGGGCCTCCGCTGTATATGGACCTCAGAAAGGTGCTACTCCAGCAATGGTGGCTGAACTAGATAATGCCCTGTTAAATTTTGCCGATATAGTAAAAAAAGACATAGGAAAAAATGTGTCAGGAATTTCTGGTGCTGGTGCCGCAGGAGGATTAGGTGCTGGTATGCTCGCATTTATGGGAGCAGAACTGAAGGCTGGAGTGGATATTGTGTTAGAAACAGTTCGCCTAAAAGAAAAATTGGCAGGAGTAGATCTTGTCATTACTGGAGAAGGAGGCATAGATTTCCAGACGGTCTATAATAAGGCGCCTATAGGTGTCGCTCGAATCGCAGCGGAATTAAATATTCCGACAGTTGCTATCGCAGGTTTGTTAGGGCAGAATTTCACCGTGGTTCATGACCATGGGATACGGGCCGCCACGTCCATAGTCGATGGCCCAATCACGTTAGAGGAATCCTCGGAGAGAGCCTCCGAATTAATATCCAACTCTGTGGAAGAGAGTCTTAGATTTATATCTGTCGGGATGGATATGAGGTAAATTAATCTTCACCTACAAGAAGTAAATGGACCTCTCCTGGCCCGTGAACTCCTGTGACTAGAGTGTATTCGATATTTGCCGACCTACTTGGACCAGATATTAAGCTGGTGTAAGAATTTTGATTCCCATCTAGGAATGTTTTTCTTTGCATAGTAAATAATTCATCTAAAGAAGGGAGCACTTGACCTTTTTTGACTACCGCCACATACAGAGGTGGAGCTAGGCTTACCAGCCTGCCGACTTCATTACTTGCTGATACTACGCAAGTGCCAGTTTCTGCAATGGCGTAATCGACCCCAGTAACTCCGATGTCGGCCTCTATAGCTCGGCTTCTGTTGAAGGAGGCGTCGTAATAACAGTTATCTCGCTTTCCTCCGGTAAATTAACCTGTTCCAGTCCTAACTTTTCGGTGCACTCTTGATCTGTAACAACAATGTGATTTGAATTTCTCTCGAATGCCAATGAGGCTATATAATCAGAGGCTGCTTCATAGGTATCGCATCTATACACTTTCCAGCCAGCGGCTTCTGATGAACTTTTCAAGGCTTTAAACATCTCTTCCCAATTTTCGGTTGCGTCTTCTTGGATAGCGACAGTCCTATGCACTAGACCTTCGAGGTCGTTATCGATAGCCAGATCTTCAGCGGAGCTATCCGAAGTTTCTTGATTCGGATATAACGCATTTTTGATTCTATTTAGAAAATTTTCTCTGCTCATGTCTTATTAGTGCATTTTACATGAGCACGAGACCTATAGTTGCCTTTATTTCGAGAGCTTTTATGTAAAGTGTCTCGTGCTACGGATTCGAATTTTTATTTTGGGGCTAGTTTAAGATACCCTATTTCTGCAAGCTTTAGGAGATATTGGACCTGGATTAAAAAGAGTGGGTATATGAGTCAATCAGAGTTGTCAGAAATAAATGACCTTGTTGCAGACTTGAAAAACATAGTTGGCGGTGGCTATGTATTGGATGACAAGGCTGATCTATTAGTTTACGAATATGATGGATCAATAGATCGAGGTAGTCCGGTAGTCATTGTTTTACCGGCGTCAGCTACTGAAATATCCAGTGTACTGAAGCTGGCCAGAGCACACTCCATTCCCGTGGTGGCCAGAGGGGCTGGAACTGGTCTTAGTGGGGGAGCAATCGCTGAACAAGGTGGCATCGTTATTTCAATGGCTAGGATGAATAAGATATTGGAAGTTAATTCGGATGATAGGTATGCGATTGTGGAGCCCGGGGTAGTCAATCTAGATTTATCAACGCATGTTGGGCCCCAAGGTTTATATTATGCCCCTGATCCATCTAGTCAGCGGGCCTGTACTATAGGGGGAAATATAGCTGAAAATGCAGGGGGACCCCATTGTCTGGCATACGGGGTTACCACAAATCATGTGCTTGGAATGGAAGTTGTCCTGGCTGATGGCTCTGTGACTTGGTTTGGTGAAAACGAAAGAGATGGTGTTGGATACGATCTCCGTGGGATAACCATTGGTTCAGAGGGAACATTGGCTATCGTAACGAAAATATCGGTTCGTTTACTTAGATCTCCTGAGCATGTTAAGACCATCCTAATGGCCTTTGAAACAATTGAGGATGCCAGTGCTGCGGTAACTGGAATAATTGGTGCGGGAATGGTGCCAGCCGCCATAGAAATGATGGATCATTTCTGCATCAAGGCAGCTGAAGGAGCGGTTGGTGCCGGCTATCCAGAAGGTGCAGGAGCGGTCTTGCTGGTTGAATTAGATGGTCTGTTTGAAGCAGTTGAAGAGGAATATGAGGAAATAGAAGCAATATGCCGTGAATTTGGACCACTGGAAGTCAGAGTAGCTGATGATTCTCTGGAAAGAGAGAAGTTGTGGTCAGGAAGGAAGGGTGTTTTAGGCGCTCTTGGAAGGTTAGCTCCAAACTATTATTTAGTTGATGGCACTATCCCTAGAACAAAGCTGGTGGATGTTTTGAGACAAATAAATGAATTATCTGAACGAAGCGGATACCCGATAGCTAATTTACTACATGCTGGTGATGGAAATCTCCATCCTTCAATTTTGTTCGATGAGCGAAAACCAGGTGATGTGGAAAATATATTGGCAATTGGATCTGAGATTTTGAGGATTTGTGTTGAGTCAGGGGGGGTACTATCGGGAGAACACGGTATAGGTCTAGAGAAACAAGATCAAATGCCTTTAATGTTTAGCGATGAAGATATGGCTACAATGTCTCTTCTCAAAATAGCATTTGAAACAGAGGATCTGCTTAATCCAGGCAAGGTTTTTCCCACGGGGGCAGGCTGTGGGGACATTTCTCAGGCGCGGGCAATTGCAAGGGTTGGTCCTGGTGCATACATATAAAACTCAAGCAGATATTGCAACATGAAAACGAAATATTCAATCGACGGTGCCCAGCCTTCTGAAGGTGTGATTAATCCCCAAGATCGTGATGAGCTTTCATCAGTTCTTTCTGATGTAGTTGGTTCCGACAAGGTTGTTGTACCCATGGGGGGGGCAACAAGACTCCATATCGGCGCAAAAATGCCCAAATATGACTATGCCTTGGATTTATCAAGCATGAACCAGTTAGTAGCCCATAATTCGGCGGATTTAACCTGTGTAGCTCAATCTGGTGTTACTCTAAAGAGCTTGCAGGATATTCTGAAAGAGCAAGGTCAATTTCTGGCAATTGATGCAGCATTCCCGGATCAGGCAACCATAGGCGGAACTTTGGCTTCTAATGCTCCAGGATATATGAGGTGGCAGTTGGCCCACATGAGAGATATGGTAATCGGCATGGAGGTGGTTTTGCCTTCAGGGACAATTACAAAAAGTGGAGGGCCAGTGGTTAAAAACGTCTCAGGCTACGACATGGCTAGACTGCATATTGGTGGCTACGGGACTCTCGGCGTTATATCTGAAATTTCATTTAAGTTGACTCCCCTACCCCGCCACCAAGGGACTTTTATCTTGGGGTTTCAAACAGAGAGTGATTTGCATGACTTTTCAGCAGAAGTGTTTAAGAGTCATGTCATGCCTTTAGCACTTGCTGGAATTAATTCGGAGCTAATTAAGGAATTGGATCTTAATTTCCCTTCATCTCTATACCTGGTTTTAGCCAGGATCGGTGGTAGAAAAATGGCTTTAATACGGCAGAGGGACATTTTGTCTGAAATTGCTGACCATTACCAGTACACTTATAGCGATTTTCTTGAGGAGGATCCTTCAGACATCCTATGGGAAAAGGTAAGAGATTTCAGAAGGTATAGTTCCAGTGAGTCTATATCTGGGAGACTATTTTCTACCCCCACCAGATTGCGTGGTCTTTTGGAGCGTATGAACGAATATTTCCAGAAAATTGAATTAAATTCTGCTTTCTCTGTCCAACCCGGATTTGGGACTATGGAATTCTTTTTTGATGGGTTTTCCAGAACAGAAAAAGTCGACTCGGAGAACGCTATGAGGGAAATTCGTAAAATAGTCTCAGAAAATGGATCACATTTGAATTATGAACAACTTCCCACGGGATTAAAGAATGGCTTCAACATGTGGGGACCGATAAACCAGGGATCCCTAGGCCTAATGAAATCTTTGCGGAACACTTATGATCCGGTTAGGAAATTGAACAGAGGAAGATACATAACGGATAGTGAATAGAGAATATTGAAAATGGTTGAAGCCCAACAAATGTCGCAACCCTCATGGCTTAATGAGTCAGAATTGTATAAATGTGTCCATTGTGGATTCTGCTTACAGGCTTGTCCAACCTACCTAGCCACGGGGCTGGAAACTGAATCCCCAAGAGGCAGAATCGCCCTAATGAAGGCGGTTAATGAAGGGCGGTTGGAAATATCTGATCAAGTGATGAGGCATTGGGATCTTTGTATCCAATGTAGGGCTTGTGAGGATGTATGCCCATCTGGGGTTCCATATGGAAACTTGATCGAGTCTACTATGGATCGACTAAGGGTCCATAGAAAAATCGGATTTGTACCGAGGCTGGCGTATGAGATTTCTCTTCGATATCTAATACCTAATCAGCGGAACTTGGCAATTGTATTTTCTATGATGAATTTTTATATAAAGAGTGGACTACAAAAATTGGTTAGGAAAACCAAAATCCTGAAACTAATTTCAGATCGACTTGAACGTCTGGAAAAAATGACACCGTCAATAAATGGAAAATTTTTTCGTGCACAGGGACAGTTTTATTCGGCAGATGTCGAAGGTACAGAAAAAATACAAATGCTCTCCGGGTGTGTCATGCCACTGACACAAGGTGACCAAATGAGGGCTGCAGTGCGAATGTTGAATAGGGCCAATAAGGATGTGGAAATTCCATCGAATCAAGGTTGCTGTGGCGCGATAAATTCACATGTTGGAGGCTTAGAAAAGGCAAAAGAATTAGCTCGGGCAAATATAGACGCGTTCTCAAAAGGTAATGATAGTGAACCTATAGTCGTCGCTTCTGCGGGATGTGGTGCGAGGATGATGGAATATGGGCATCTTTTATCTGATGATGCTGACTATGCTCTGAAGGCGGTAAATTTTAGTAAAAGAGTAGTGGATATCAACGAATTTTTGGACCAGTCTAAATTACAACCAGGTGAAGCCAGTATCCATAAGATAGTTACATACCAGGATTCTTGTCATCTTGCCAATGTACAAAAAGTGAAAGACGCTCCGCGGAATTTAATAAAATCAATCGGCGGTGTGGATTTCTGTGAATTAAAAGGGTCGAACGTTTGTTGTGGAGCAGGTGGGACATATATGATCACTGAGCCAGAGATGTCAGAGGCTGTTCTAACAGAAAAGATTAGGAACCTAGCTGACTCAGGTGCGGATATTATTGCCACTGCTAATCCTGGCTGTTTTATGCAGTTAGACAATGGTATAAAAGCGGCTGGTCTAGATGTAGAGGTTAAATATGTCACGGAACTTTTGGACGAGACTTATAAACAAAAGTAAATGAAATAGGGAGATTTTTAATGGATTTAGGATTAGAAGGAAAGGTAGCGATAGTCACTGGTGGGAGTGATGGTATTGGCAAAGCTGCAGCTATTTCCATGGCTTTAGAAGGGGCCAAAGTTGCCATCGTGGGTCGGACTCAAACAAAGCTGGATGCTGCTGTGGCGGAAATTAAAGAAGCGTCTGGTGGTGAGGCGATAGGTATCTCTGCGGATGTGTCTGTGGAATCTGATGTAAAAGCAATGGTCAATAAAGTTGTGGCTGAATATGGCAAGTTAGATATCTTGGTAAATAATGCGGGAACTTCCTCTGCTACAACATTGGAAAATATGACGGACGAAGACTTAAAAGTTGATTTCGGCATAAAAGTTTATGGAGCTGTTTATTGTGCGAGAGCTGCTCTCCCCCATTTGAAGAAATCTGGGGCTGGAGCAATAGTGAATACTACAACTCCTGGCGGAAAGGCCCCTAACCCTGGAGGCCAGCCTACCTCACTGTCTAGGGCAGCAGGTATTTCGCTCACAAAATCCTGGGCAGGTGAATTGGCGAAAGATAATGTCAGGGTAAACACTGTCTGCGTGGGTCTCCTGAAATCTGGTCAGCATCGGACAAGATGGGAAGCAGCCAACGCGAAAGATTCGAGCTATACCCTGGAAGATCACTGGAAAGTGATTGGTAAGAATGTACCAATGGGTCGTGTTGGTGAGGCCCAGGAGGCGGGGGATCTGATTTGCTTCTTGGCATCTGCGAAGGCGAGCTATATCACGGGGACTGCGGTCAACGTTGATGGTGGTACTTCCCCTGTGGTTTAAATCTAAAAAAAGAGCTAGGGGGTAAAATCTCCCTAGCTCTTTATTCCTGTTTGCCCACGATGTCTGATGGCGTGGTCACAAAGTACGAGTGCACACATAGACTCCACAATTGGAACAGCCCTCGGTAGTACACATGGGTCATGTCTACCTCTACCCTGTAATTCCACATTATTACCAAAAACGTCTACCGTGTCTTGAGTAGTCATTATGGTGGCAGTTGGTTTAAAACCTGCTCGTAACACAATAGATTCTCCGTTGCTGATGCCACCTTGGATACCGCCAGAATTGTTGCTTCTTGTGCGTACTTTACCTTCTGACATATAGAAAGAATCGTTATGTTGAGAACCTGTTGCGTAAGTTCCTTCAAAGCCGGACCCAATTTCAAATCCTTTACAGGCTGGCAAGGACAACATTGCCTTTGCTAGTTCTGCATCTAATTTGTCAAAAACTGGCTCTCCAAGACCTAATGGAACATTGGTGGTAAACGCTTCAACTACCCCTCCGAGGGAATCCCCATTTTTCCTTGCTGTTTTGACAGCTTCTATCATGGCAGCCGCCGAATCTTTGTCAGGGCATCGAACCATATTACTTTCAATTGCCTCGGCAGTTATTTCAGCATGACTGATGTTTGATTCTATGTCACTTATTCTTTTGACGAAAGCTAAAATCTCGGTGCCATATTCTTCACGGAGGAATTTCTTTGCTATAGCTCCCGCAGCTACTCTGCCTATAGTTTCTCTCGCAGATGCTCTGCCACCGCCTTTCCAATTGCGGACACCATATTTGGCTTGATAGGTGTAGTCAGCATGGGAAGGCCTGTATACACTTTTCATATGTTCGTAATCTTTGCCTCTCGCATCAGTATTCCACACCGCAATTGATATCGGGGTGCCTAGGGATACGCCTTCAAATACCCCCGATAGAATTTCCGCTTTGTCTCCCTCTTTACGTTGGGTGGAGATTTCGCTTTGCCCCGGTTTGCGTCGGTCAAGTTCTCTTTGAATGTCCTCGAAAGTTATGGGTAGGCCGGGTGGACAGCCGTCTATTACCACTCCTACGGCGTCACCGTGTGATTCTCCCCAAGTGGTTATTTTGAACGCCTTTCCAAAGGTATTACTCATTTTTTTTACTGACCTTAAAAATTTGTAAGTACTTGAAATATTATAATCCCGTATTGGGGCAAGATATTGTAATTTCCCTCTCATACAATCCGATAAACTAGTTAGGTGTAGCTAAAAGTTGGAAGAAAACCGGAAGGATATGAGTGTAAATGACGTTAAAAATGACTTGTTATCAGATAAACCAAGTATAGGACCTTTCATAGGGTTTCAAAGTGCAAACCTGACGGAGATTATGGGTAAGGCAGCCTGGAATTTTATCGTGACTGAAACTGAATATGATTTTCATCTTTAAAATTTAGATTTGCTTTATTTCTGTGTAATTGAATGTTCTTTGACTGTCGCAATCGTTACCGAAAAGACAGAGTATCTATGAACGATTTCAGCGAAAATATGTTTGATGATAAAATCGTGCCGACTGCACCATATGTTGATTGAAATTCTGATGCATTAATTCTGTATATGTGTACCACGGGTCCGGACTGAACACCTGCGGTGACCTTTCTTTTGAATGAGAGTCTACCGTGGTTCGGGCCCCTTTGAATCATTCCAAGGGAAGACAAGAGGTCGAAATTGGGTTGTTTTGTGCTAATCAAATTACTTCTCCACCAACCTGCATAATGAGCTTTGCGGAGACTTACCAGTCATTTAAGAGTCGTGATTTCCTGTTCCTGTGGCTAGGGATGTTGACTTTAATGTTTGGTATGAACATGCAGATGCTTTCTAGAAGTTATCTGGTATACGAGCTAGAGAGTTCGGGGGCACTACTTGGTGTAGTCAATGCTGGCTCAGCGATTCCTATGCTCACATTAGCTCTGTTTGGGGGTGTTATCGCTGATCGGCTTGATAAGAAGCGAATAATACAGACTGGTCAATTGATGGCTGGACTGGTTTCTTTGGTTGTAGGGATTCTAATTTTGACCGGAACTGTGAGTTGGATTCATTTACTCATTGCCTCGATCGTTCAGGGAGCTTTTTTTGCTTTCTTGATGCCTGCTAGACAAGCTTTGATTCCTCAGATGGTGGGTCCAAAACTTGTATCGAACGCTGTAGCCCTCAACGCTACTGCTATGAGTTTCACAACTCTAGCCGCCCCGACAGCGGCGGGTCTGCTTTACGAATTCATTGGTCCAGGTAGGGTTTATCTAATAATAACGGTCCTTAATTTCGCATCGATAATATTTACGTTTTTCATAAAAACAAAAGGGCCCAGCACAAGATCTAAAAATGGATCAGAGTCTGACTCTAATCATCCGAAAATTTTAATAAAAGATATGCTTCAAGGAATAAAGTATGTGCGCAGCAATTCTTTCATCTTAATTCTTCTTGCTATTGCATTATCCACAACTATTTTGGCTCAACCTTTTAGGTTTATCATGCCAATTTTTGTAGTAGACATATATGAATTAAAGGCAGATTCTATGGGACTTCTAGTGTCTGTTATGGGACTCGGTGCCTTGCTAGGTTCCATTTATATAGCCTCAGTTGGGAACAGGATGCGGGGAGCCATTTTACTAATAAGTTCGTATGTGTCTGGTCTCAGTCTTCTTTTAGTCGCAGCTGTCCCGGTCTATTTATTTGCTGCAGTGATAATGCTTCCATTGGGATTAGGTGATGCAGGCAGAAGGTCTATCAACCAGGCACTAATTATGGAAGAGGCGGATGAAGAATATCGAGGGAGGGTAATGAGCATTTATATGCTCAACTGGGGGTTAATGCCGTTGGGAGTTTTACCAGCAGGATTCATGTCAGATTGGTTGGGAGTTCAAGGGTCCATTGCTATTTTGGCTTCTCTGCTGATTATCTTCACCATATGGGTAACTTTTAGATATCCTCGTGTTAGGAGTCATCAATAGGCATCGAAGTAGTTGTTTGATGATATCCTTGTTAGCTGTGGAAAATGTAAGAAAATGTTGCAAGGTTGAAAAATGAAATTAATAGAAAAAGTAGCCGATGAACTAGGACTTTCTTCCAGTGATTTGATTCCATATGGTTCCTACAAAGCAAAAATATCTTTGTCAGGGATTAAAAAGGATCGTAAAGGTAAGATGATTGTGGTTACGGGAATTACACCTACACCAGCTGGTGAAGGAAAAACTACAACAGTTGTTGGGTTGGCGCAGGGTATGGGGAAGTTGGGTAAAAAAGTTGTTGCGACCCTGAGAGAACCTTCTCTGGGACCAATATTCGGTATCAAAGGAGGAGGTACAGGGGGAGGAGCGGCTAAAGTCGAACCAGAAGATGAGGTAAACATTCACTTTACCGGAGACGCCCATGCTGTAGGTTCGGCTCATAATCTGCTTGTAGCTTTAACTGATAATGTCGCCCAGAGGGGTAAAATTGATGGATTCTCCCCTCAAGGTATAACGATCAGAAGAGTCACAGACGTTGAGGAAAGGTCTCTCAGAAGTGTATTGACAGGAATTGGAGGTAAGGCCAATGCGCCTCTTAGGGAGACTGGTTTCGACATTGTTACAGCTTCTGAGGTGATGGCAATATTGGCTCTGTCTTCCAATCTAGAAGATTTAAGAGACAGATTAAGCAAAATTGTCGTTGGTTACAAAGATGATGGCACACCAGTGCAGGCTAAAGAAATAAATGCAGTGGGGTCAATGATGTCTCTTCTGAGATATGCAATTCAGCCGAACATAGTTCAGACAACAGAAGGTCAACCAGTATTTGTACACACCGGTCCTTTTGGGAACATAGCTCATGGATGTTGTTCGGTGGTTTCAGATCAATTGGCTTTAGGATACGCAGATTATGTTTTAACGGAAGCTGGTTTTGGAGCCGATTTGGGGTTTGAAAAGTTCATGCATATCAAAGCTAGGTTAAATAATCTTGAGCCCGATGCTGCAGTCATTGTGGCCTCCGTTAGGGCTCTTAAGTCTCATGGTGGAGTTTCCTTGCGAAATTTGGAAGAACCGAATAAAGAGGCTTTGGCTGATGGCATGTCAAATTTAAGCCACCTGATCAAGGTGATAAAAAGTTTTAATTTACCGGTAGTTGTCGCCGTTAACAGTTTTCCTTCGGACCTTGCTGAAGAAACAGAACTTGTAAAATCTATGTCTTTGGCCGCGGGGGCGGAACATGCTGTTATATCGAAAGTTTTTGAAGATGGTGGTGAAGGAGGAATTGATTTAGCCGAAGCGGTAGTAAAGGCTGCAGAAAACTCCCCAGAATCGATTTCCTATATGTATGAATTGTCGGACTCTTTGGAAGACAAGATTTCAGCTTTGGCCACTAAGGTATATAACGCCCAAGATGTTAACTACACTCCTCTTGCAAGACGCGCTCTGCGTCAGTTTGAGCAGAATGGATGGGGATCTCTTCCAATATGTATGGCAAAGACACATCTTTCCTTGTCTCATAACAGGTCATTAAAAGGTCTTCCATCGAATTATCAATTCAGAGTATCCGATGCCAGGGCGTCAGTCGGTGCAGGTTTTATATACCCTATTGCTGGTAGCATCATGACCATGCCTGGCCTACCTGGTGAGCCAAGAGCTCTAGATGTAGATGATTCGGGTAATATTATCGGGTTATAGTATTTACTAAAATTTGCTCCATAGCTTGCTATAGAAGAGGTTTTGATGGCCGATTTCTTTAACGTGATTTCTCCTCCGGAGGCGATAGATTTAATATCCAAAAATTTGTCTGTGGTGGGAGTTGAAGTGGTAGACACAGAGGATTGTTTTGGCCGCATTCCTTCGCGTGAAATATTCAGTCAAGAGGATTCACCATCCTTCGACAGGTCTTCAATGGATGGGTATTCAGTAAGAGCATCAGATACCTATGGAGCATCCGATGCTCTGCCAGCATACCTTGAATTGATTGGAGAGGTACCAATGGGTAGAACGGCGGGGATATCCTTATCTCCTGGAGAGGTAGCTACGGCTTATACAGGCGGCATGTTGGCGGATAATGCTGACGCCGTAGTTATGGTTGAACATACTAAAATTTCCCCCAGCGGTTTATTAGAGGTATATAGGCCGGTGGCCTCTGGAGAAAACGTTATCGTAGCAGGTGAAGATTTTCAGAAAGGAGACCTTGTTGTCGAGAAAGGACACCTAATAGAACATTCTGAACTTGGAGCCTTGATGTCCTTAGGTATTACCTCAGCCGATGTTTATAAAAAGCCAAAAGTGGCTGTAATTTCTTCGGGTGATGAATTAGTTGAACCAGGAATGCAGTTAACTGGTGGGATGATTAGAGATGTGAATCTGTACAGCATTGGAGCCTTGGTTAAGGATTTAGGCGCTGTACCAGTTCATTTTCCCAGAATACCTGATGAATATGATAAGTTGCTTGCAATCGCTCACAAGGCTGTACAGTCATCAGATATGGTTATCTTTACTGCGGGCAGTTCTGTTAGCTCAAGAGACCTGACTTCCAAGGTGATTAATAACATGGGAACTCCTGGCGTTTTGGTTCACGGATTGTCTGTCAAACCTGGTAAACCAACAATATTAGGAATGTCTGATGGAAAGCCGATAATTGGATTACCAGGCAATCCAGTTTCAGCAATAACGATATTTAAGTCGGTTGTAGACCCTTTGATACGATTTATTTCTGGGGTGAAAGAATTTCCTAAAGATAAAATTATAGAAGCTGTTCTCGACTCTGATTTACCTTCCAGTAGCGGCCGAACGGATTATGTGAGAATACAATTGAGTTATGATCGCGGTATTGCCAGGGCACTTCCGGTGCATGGCAAATCAAATTTAATTTCCACTTTGCTAGCTTCAGATGGATATGTCGAAATAGATGCAGATTCGTCAGGAATATACCAGGGCACCACGATCCAGGTAATTTTAGATTGATTTTAAAGGTTAGAAATGCCTCAAGATGACTTTGAAAGAAATTATTTCCTTAAGGATATACCTCTTCAGACTGCTCAAACTAAGTATAAGAACCATTTGAACGAAATTAGATATGGCGACGCTGGAAGTACCGAAAGTATCGCAATAAAGGATTCCGTCGGTAGAGTTTCAAGCCAATCTGTTTTAGCAAAAATATCTTCCCCCCATGTTACGACTTCTGCTATGGATGGGATCGCTATCAAATACCAATCTTCCGTGGGGGCTACAGAAACTAGGCCTATTAAATTACAAGAAGGCTCGGATTTTGTTTGGGTGGATACAGGTGACCCCATTCCAGAGGGTTTTGATTCTGTAATTATGATAGAGGATTTGGAAAGATTAGCTAGGAACGAAGTAGTTATCCGGAACCCCGTTGCTCCTTACCAACATGTTAGGAAAATCGCCGAGGATATCGCTGCTCCGGAATTATTGATTCAAAAAGGTGCTGTCATCAGATCTCTAGATTTGGCATGTTTAGGAGCTGCAGGTTTTTCCGAAGTTGAGGTTAACTCCCGCCCTAAAATTTGTTTTATTCCTACGGGAACAGAATTGGTACAAATAGGTCAGACCCCTAACTCAGGAGAAATAATTGAATTCAATTCTGTTCTTATGTCTGCCTTGGTTGCAGAATGGGGAGGTGAAGCCTATGTGGCAGACTCTGTTCCAGATGATCCAGACCTTTTAGAAGAGTCCATACTGGATGCTTTGAAAGATTGTGACGTGTTGGTAGTGATCGCCGGTTCATCTGCCGGTTCAGAGGATTTTACTTCCTCGGTGATAAGCAAAGTAGGTGAAGTAGTGGTACATGGTGTAGCTATTAGGCCTGGGCATCCAGTTATATTAGGTTCAGTTTCTGGTAAACCTGTAATGGGGATGCCAGGTTATCCTTCTTCAGCGTTGATAACAGCTGAACTGTTTTTAAAACCAATGATTTCAACTTTCTTGTCTTCAAACAAAATTATCCCTGATAAATTAGATTCGGTCATGGGAAAAAAGGTTTCTTCACCGTTAGGGGAAGAAGAATTTTTGAGGGTGGTTGTGGGTCCGGTGAATGGGACGTACATAGCAAATCCAACAACTCGTGGTGCGGCCATGACATTGTCCATTGCTAAATCTGATGGTGTTATTGCAATACCGGCTACTTCAGAAGGTTTGGAAGAAGGGGTACAAGTTCCTGTATTTCTGAACCGACAACGTTCTGAAGTCACAAATACCCTTTTAATATCGGGCAGTCACGATATAGCGTTGGACATACTAGCTGGTGAATTAGCATCACGAGACACTGGCATAAGGTTGATTTCATCAAGTGTTGGAAGCGTAGGTGGACTTTTGTCATTGGCAAAAGGATTTGCTCATATGGCTGGAACTCATCTGCTTGATGAGGCTACTGGGGAATATAACGTGTCTGCCGTTGAGCGCCATATTACAAACGAAAAAATTAACATTTATGATTTCGTGGGTCGTACCCAAGGGATAATGGTTCAAAAAGGGAATCCGAAGGGGATAAAAGAAATAAAAGATTTGTTGGGAAATGGTACTAAATTTTTGAATAGGCAGAGGGGTTCTGGGACTCGGCTTTTATTTGATTTCTTGCTTAAACAGGCAGGGCTAGGTTCTGAAAACATACTTGGATATGATAACGAGGAATACACTCATTGGAATGTTGCTGCCGCGGTCTCTTCAGGATTTGTAGACGCCGGTATAGGAATTATGGCAGCTGCCCTGGCTAGCGATCTTGAATTTATACCTTTGGAGAATGAACGGTACCAAATAGCGATCCCGTCTAAATTTATAGGCTGCCATAATAATGTGGACATACTGTTAGAAAGTTTAATGAGCGAAAATTTAAGAAAACAAGTAGATGCCCTTGGGGGCTATGATGTTTCTTTGATGGGTAATATTGCAGCCATAGTAGGTTGATATAAATAGCGATGATCGAACTAACAGGAATTCTATTAGCGGGTGGTAAGAGCAGGCGACTAGGAAGGGATAAGGCCCAGGAACTAGTTGGCGGGCGTAGAATAATTGACAGGGTATTACATAGTCTTAGGCAAGTAACAAAGTTCCAGACGGTTGTGGTTGATCGATTTGATCGAATCGAAGAATTAAACATAGATGCCCAAATAAATTTTGTTGTGGATGCCTATAGCAATTCGGGCTCTTTGGGTGGGCTTTATTCAGGGTTGCAACAATCCTCTACCTCCTGGTCTGTTTTGGTTGCCTGCGACATGCCCTTTTTATCAGCAAATCTATTTGAGTTCATGTTTGCTAAAACCTTGGACGGAGACTTTGATGTTGTTATACCTAGGGTTGAAGGCAGACTCCAAACAACCCATGCCCTCTACAATTCCTCTTGTCTTGAACCTATAAATGCCAGATTGAAAGATGGATTACTGAAAATGGACGGCTATTTCGACAATGTTAAGGTGTGCGAAATATCGCAGGATGAAATTTTTAAAATAGAAGGTGCAGAATCCAGTTTTTTCAATGTTAATACTGGTGAAGACTTAGAGTTAGCATTACAGATGGATAAGAATACCTATGGCGATTAATTTGACAGTGGAATTATTTGGCAACAGCCAGGTTTTAACCGGTCAGAAGTTAATTGACCTACAATTTTTAAAACCTCAGGTGGATATCTGCGATGTTATTCAAGCCCTGGGACAACGATTTCCTATGCTAGATGGGAAAGTATTGGATTTTGGCACCAAAAGTCTTTTGTCGAGTTATGCATTGAATCTAAACGGAGTTGGATTTAAAGATGCGGCTCAGATCGAGTTGGCTGATGGCGACTCAATACTAATACTACCGAGCCAGGCTGGAGGGTAAGTTGTTTGGCTACAACAATAAGATACTGATAATAGATGTTTCGTCAAAATCGTGGAAATGGGAAGATTTGGAAGAAGATGTTGTTAGAGATTTCATCGGAGGGAGCGGGCTTGGGGCTTATCTTCTTTATCAACATTGTCCCATTGGTGCGGAGCCTCTTTCCCATTCCAATCCTTTAATATTTTGTGCTAGTCCTCTGGTGGGAAGTAAGCTTACTACTACATCTAAATTTGCAGTTGTTTCTAAATCACCTCAAACAGGATTTATAGGAGATTCCTTATCTTCTAGTTCAATAGCTTTGTCTATTAAAGGGGTGGGAGCAGATGCAGTAGTTATTACAGGTGCTTCAAGGGAATGGATTTCTCTTGTGGTAGATAAAGAGGGTGTTAGATTCAATGATGCTTCGAATCTTCTTGGCACTACTACTTCAGCTACAGAAAAAAGTTTAATGGGCACATTAGGGAAAGGCTATGATACTGCTTGTATAGGTCCTGCTGGTGAGAATCTGGTTAGGTTTGCTAGTATCAGCAATGATGGAGGTAGGCAGGCTGGGCGCACAGGTAATGGTGCGGTTATGGGGTCAAAAAAAATAAAGGCTATTTCTTTCAAAGGACATAAAAAGATACCTTCCTTTGATGAAAATGCTCTCGCAAAAACTAGGATCGACCTGAATTATAAAAGTTTAGGAGAGGCTACAGAGAAATATAGAACCCTGGGAACAATGGCAAATTTATCAGTGTTTGAACGGTTGAAAATACTTCCAACTGGGAATTTTAGAAATCAATCAAATAAAGATTTTCAAAATATTTCTGGGGAGGCTATGCATACGGAGGAAAAGGTATCAACTTCTCATTGCGCTAATTGTACTATTGGGTGCGAAAAGTTGATAACCATTCCAAACAGTGGTTCCGAAAAAGTGAGATTAGAATATCAATCACTTTTTGCTATGGGTCCTCTTGTCGGTATATCTGATAGAGAGACGATTCTTAAAAGCAGCAAATTTTGTGACGAGTCAGGGATGGATACCATCAGTGCTGGGTCTACATGTGCGTGGTTTATGGAATGTATGCAAAAAGGAATAATACCTGAGTCATGGTTAAAACTTTTGCCCAGATATGACAATGAAGAAGATCTTTTTGCTCAATTATTGAGATCAATTGCTGAAAGGTCAGGAATTGGGGATATCTTGGCAGAAGGCAGCGCTAGAGTGAGTGAAGCAATTGGGCTTGGAAGCCAAGAGTTTGCAATGCATGTTAAAGGTCTAGAGATGCCGGGATATGAACCACGTTCACTTCATACAATGGCACTGGCATTGGCTGTTAGTACGAGAGGGGCATGCCACAATAGGTCGTCAGCATATGAATATGATTTCTCCTCAGATTCCGACGGATATAAACAATCTTCGAGAGGTAGGATGGTTGTAGAAGGTGAAGATTATAGTGCCGTGATGGATTCGTTGATTTGGTGTAAGTTTGTGCGACGAGTATTTGACAATTTCTATGATGAATCTGCCGAAATCCTCAATAATATAACTGGATGGGATATTGACCCAAAGCAGCTTGCCCAATGTGGTGAAAGAATAAATAATCTGAAAAAGCAATTTAACATACGAGAAGGATGGAATAGGAGTCACGATAATTTACCAAAGAGGATATTTTCTGATCCTCTAATTAATGGTGAAAAGGTGAGCTCAATTAGCGAGTCTGAATTGGATAACATGATTGAATATTATTATGATGCAAGAGGTTGGACTTCAGATGGAATTATTCCTTCAGAAAAACTTGTAAGTTTGGGCATAAAATCCTAGACGGCGGCGATATGGCTTCAGCTGGTGAGGAAAGAAAACGCAGGAATGAACTACGTAGGGAATTAATTGATAAATTTCCCCGCGATAGATCCTCTTTACTTCCTGCTTTGCACTACCTTGAGGAAACATTTTCATTTCTACCTGATTGGGGAATAGAAGTCTTGGGTTGGCATTTGGGGGTCCCGCCAAGTGAAGTATATGGAGCCGCAACAAGCTACACAGAGTTATCTCTGTCTATACCAAGTCATAAAACAGTAATAGTTTGCGATGGTGTGGCCTGTAGAGAAAAAGGCGCCATTCAAATACTTGAATTTTTGAAAGAAAAAAATATAGATGGTGTTGAAATAAAAACTACTGATTGTGCATTCATGTGTTCAGTGGCACCTGCAGTATCTGTGGGTCACACATGGTATGGCAGACAGGTTCCTGATAATTCCTTAGCGGAATTGATAGAGGGCTAAAGTGGATACTGAAAAATTTCTAGACTCAATAATATCTAAACATCAAAAGCATGATCCAGAAGTACTGGTTCAAATAAGCCAATGTAGTTTGGCCGTTGGAGCAGAGGGAATCTTCAATAGTTTGAAGGAAAGACTACCCGACGATATATCAGTTGATTATTCAGGATGTGACGGGGCCTGCTTTGTTGCCCCTAAAATTCATTATGAGAAAGACATTGGACACTATCTAGAGGATATTTCTGTAGTTAACTCAGCTGATTCAGTCGTCAGAGACTATATTGATTCCCAAACCAGGATTGTTTTGGAAAACGCCGGAACAATGAGTGCAAGTGGTATTTATGGGTATCTTCGGAGTAGGGGTTTTTCGGCTCTTGGGAGAGCTCTTGAGCAATCGCCTGAAGAGATAGTCGATCTTATAGAAGGTTCGGGCCTTAAAGGTAGAGGTGGGGCCTATTTTCCAGTTTCTGTTAAGTGGAGATCCGCCTTGTCTGTAAATTCGCAGGAAAGGCATTTAGTGGTCAATGCAGAAGAAGGGGAACCCGGTGTGTTCAAAGATCGCCATGTGATGGAAAGTGTTCCATTTCGCTTGATAGAAGGAGCGTTAATTGCCGCTTATGCTACAAGGTGCACATCAATCAGATTGTACGTCAACGCAGAAGCTCATCTGTCCTTTAATAGAATGCAGAAGGCATTGGATATTTGTCGCGCTGAGGGTTTTTTGGGCTCCAAAATAATGGGAACGGATTTTACAATTGAAATAGAGATTATGAAGGGAGCGGGGGGGTATGTTTGCGGAGAAGAATCCACTTTACTTAACACCATAGAGGGGAAAAGAAGAGAACCTCGTCTAAGACCACCTTTCCCGACAGAATCAGGTTTGAACCAGCAGCCTACAATTATTAACAATGTTGAAACCTTGTGTAATCTTCCATGGATCATTCTGAATGGATCAGATGAATTTAAGAAAATCGGAGATATAGATACACCTGGTACTAAGATAATTAGTCTGAGTGGGTCAGTGAGCACTCCTGGAGTTGTAGAAGTGCCAATGGGTTCGAATCTACAAGATCTTGTTATTAAATTTGGCGATGTTTCGAATATAAATGATCTCTCTGGCATCGCCATAGGCGGACCATCGAGTGGAGTTATATCGTCCTCAGCGGCTGCAAATTTGTCTATTGGACCTGGATTCATAGATGGCAAATCAGTCATGTTAGGTGCCGGTGGAGTAATAGCTTTATCAAAGCAAACAGATGTGCTTCATGTTGTTAGGAAACTTTCTGAATATAATGCGAATGAATCCTGTGGTAAATGTACCCCTTGTAGGGAAGGAACTCAGCGGTTGCTTGAAATGATGGGGACTGGCCGCAAAGGAACTCCAATCGATTGGACTGGATTAGGCAGTCTCGCTGAAGTCATAAATGCAGCCTCTCTTTGCGGTTTGGGCCAGGCCGCTGGGAATCCAGTTCTAAGTTATAACACATACTTTGAGTAAATGACGAAGGGGTGAAAGGAAGAGGCATAATGACGCAAATTTTCATCAATGGCAAAGAAATAAGTGTGCCAGAGAACAGCTCTGTTTTGGATGCAATAAACATTTCTGGAACACCTATTGCTCAGTTATGCAAAGATCCAGACATGAAGGCAATTGGCGCCTGCCGCACTTGCCTAGTGGAGATCGATGGAATTCGTGGTTACCCCGCTTCTTGCTCTACTCCTGCCTCTGAAGGTATGAAGATTTCAACCAAAGGCGATCAACTGAATTTTATTCGCAAGGGGGTCTTGGAACTTACCGCTGGAATGGTAGATTCAAATAAAGAAGATTTGAGAGAATTGTCCAGGACTATTGATGCAAATGGGGCTACCGCTGACACGTGGAAATCCAGGATTCGTGAAAAAATAGACGATAGTAACCCAGTTTTCAATATTGAAATGGAATCTTGTATTCTTTGTGGTCGCTGCGCTCAAGCTTGCCAATCGGGGCATCAATTTATTGGAGCCATTGATGTTTTGGGTTCATCAAAACATGCGAGAATTGGGACTTTTATGGATCGTCCTTTGTTGGAATCAATTTGCACAACTTGCGGTCAATGCCTGTCAGTTTGTCCAACTGGAGCAATTTCTACAAAAACAAAACCTCCAGAGGTTTCCAAGACTATAACAACTACATGCCCCTATTGCGGAGTCGGCTGCGGGATAAAAGCACAAGTATCAGCCGATGACACCATAGTAGAAATGCTAGATGATCCTGAGAACGATTCTAGTTTGGGAATGCTCTGTGTGAAAGGGCGATTCGGGTATACATTTGTTCACCATGAGGATCGTCTAACAGAACCTCTGATACGGAGAAATGGAAAATTAGAACCTGCCACGTGGGACCAGGCATTGGACCTGATAACTGAAAGGCTCAGTGGATACGACGGCGATAGTTTTGCGACATTGTGTTCGGCGAAAGCAACCAACGAAGATGGGTACATACAGCAGAAGTTCTCACGTTTAGTGATGCAAAGCAATCACATAGATCACTGTACAAGGCTATGCCATTCACCGTCTGTAGAGGCGATGTTAACCTCTCTAGGGAGTGGTGCCACCAGTAATTCATACGTTGACTATGAAGAAGCAGGTTGTTTGGTAATAATAGGATCTGATGCTAATTCAAACCATCCTGTGGCTGCCTCTAGGATGAGACGCGCTGTAGTTGAACGAGGTGCGAAACTTATTGTTATAAACCCGCGAAGAATAGACATGTGTGACTACGCAGATATTTGGCTACGCCCAAGGCCAGGTACAGATGTTGCCTTGTTGAACGGAATGGCTAATGTGATTCTGAATCAGGGTTTGTCAAACGAAAACTTCATAGAAAGTCGAACTGAAGGGTATGAAGATTGGTCAGATATCGTAAGTAAATATACTCCGGAATATGTCGAATCTATAACGGGAGTTGCAGCTGATGATATAGCCGCTGCTGCCCATATGTATGCCGCGCCTCCTTTTAGTGGTTCCTGCCTTATTTGGGGGATGGGTATCACTCAACACACAATGGGAACCGCTAACGCTCACGGATTGCTAAATCTGGCTTTTTCTACGGGACAGCTAGGGAAACCAGGTTCCGGCATCTCTCCTCTGCGAGGTCAAAATAATGTACAAGGTTGTGGGGATGCTGGATGTTTGCCAAATGCCTTCCCAGGTTACCAAACAATAAATGCTGATTCCGTTGAAAAATTTTCAAACGCCTGGGGGGGAAACAAGTTACCTGATAAATCAGGATTGGTAGTAACTGATATGGTTCGAGAGATTGACAACGGACGTATTAAAGCGATGTATATCACAGGAGAGAACCCTCTCTTAAGCGAGCCTGATTTGAATCATGCAGAGGAGTCTTTTAAGAAATTAGAACTATTGGTAGTTCAAGACATTTTTCTTCATGAAACCGCCCAGATTGCAGACGTGGTTCTGCCTGCATGTTCCTTTGCAGAAAAGGACGGTACTTTCACAAATAGTGAAAGGAGAGTGCAAAGGGTAAGGGAAGTAGTCAAGCCAGTCGGTTCATCCAGGCCGGATTGGGAAATAATCTGTGATTTAGCTCGGCGTCTTTCCGTCAGTATGAATTTGGGCTTAGAAGAACAATTTGAATATTTAAATGCCTCTGAAATATGGGATGAAATGTCTGCTCTTACACCTATGATCTCAGGAATAACATACGAGCGCCTTGAAAATGGTGGTATCCAATGGCCGTGTCCGGACATCGACCATCCTGGCACAAGGTTTCTATATGAGCACGATTTTCCCAGAGGTCCGCGGGCTAAATTTGTTGGTTTTGACCAAGGACCTGCTTCGGATGAGCTGCCTACAGAAAGATTTCCATTGATATTAAACACTGGGAGAATTCTGTACCACTGGCATGGTGGAACTATCACAAAACGTGCGGAGGGCCTGCTAGCCAGAGCTTCTGAGCTATTGATAGCTATAAGTCCAGAAGATGGTGAAAAATACCAGGTAACTGATGGAGAGTGGATAACTGTTAAATCAAAAAGAGGGATGATTGAAGGTCGTGTGTCATATTCGGACAAAATGAGGTCGGGTGAAATATTTGTTCCTTTCGTGAAACTTCAAGAACATGCTGCGAATTTTTTGACCAACGCTGCCTTGGACCCAAACTCTAGAATCCCAGAATATAAGGTTTGTGCTGTTAGGCTGGAGAAAAATTAGATGACTACATTAGGCTCGACTGGAAAGGCAGAGGCGCAACAGTTTGATAGAAAAAGGAAACTATTTTTGGTTCCTTTGGTTAGCATACCTCCTCAATTAGAAGAGCAGATTTCAGAACTTGCCGACACTCATTGGGGACAAATAAGAGAGCAATTACAAAATCTAGAGAAATCTCTAGGAACTATTCGGCATGTTTTTCATGAATTAATTCATGATGAAGGGGAAGCTGGAGCGCAACTGTTATCACAAATAGCCCCTAGATCAGCATCATTGGTAAAGGAAATCACTGATTCTTCTGGTTATTTAGAGCAGACAGAAGATCAAGATTTGCTTTTTGAGTTATCAGACTGGCAAAGGTGCCTTTCCATGGGATTAGTTAGTCAAAAAGTATCTGCCTTGGCATCAGAAAGCTATCAAGCAGCAATGAATGATAGATATGTACACATAGGAGCCAAGATTGATGAGATCTTGGAAGAAGATGGTGTGGCAGCTTTATTCATATCTGAAGATCATAGGGTTCAGTTCCCTTCGGATATACAAGTGTTCTATGTGTCACCACCGACTCAAAACCAATTAAAACAGTCTGTGGTAGATCTTATACAAAAAAGTTTTGAGGAGAATCAGCCTGAAGTTCATGAAGACTCTTCAAGTAGCAATGAAAAGGAAGTTGAATGAGTGAAAACACACCCCCAAACAGAAGCAGAGAATGGTTCGATACTCCTGAGCTTTATGGATGGTTAAGAAGGGCCGGATTTAAGGCCGAAGGATTTAGTGAATCTTCATATGAGGGCAAGCCTATCATAGGGATTTGCAACACTTGGAGTGAGCTGACTCACTGTAATTCGCACTTGAGAGACCTGGCAGAATCCGTGAAGATAGGTGTGTGGCAGGTGGGAGGATTTCCGATGGAATTCCCAGTCATGTCGTTGGGAGAATACAACATGAAGCCGACGACCATGCTGTATAGAAATCTTCTTAGCATGGATGTTGAAGAATCGATAACCGCAAATCCTCTCGACGGCGTTGTTCTCCTGGGCGGTTGTGACAAAACTACTCCTGCCCTGTTAATGGGTGCAGCTAGTGCCGATATACCTGCTATTTTGGTGACCGGTGGACCACAACTGAAAGGAAACTGGAAGGGAGAAGAATTAGGTTCATGCACCGACTGCCGCCGATATGAAGTCGAACTCAGAGCTGGGACCATCGATGAAGATGACTGGGCTGAGCTACAAAGCTGCATAGTTAGAAGTAACGGGCATTGTATGACTATGGGAACTGCCTCAACGATGGGAACTATGGGAGAAGCATTGGGTATGGCATTGCCAGGAAATGCGGCGATACCTGCGGTAGACTCTCGTCGAAAGCAGCATGCTGAAGAAGTCGGTAGGCAAATCGTGAAAAATGTGGGTTCTAATCTTACACCTTCAAAAATAATGGATGTGAAAGCTTTTGATAATGCGATTAAATGCTTGCACGCAATAGGTGGTTCAACGAACGCGATAGTTCACCTAACTGCCATTGCAGGTAGAGTTGGTATAGACCTTACCTTAGAGAGATTCGATGAATTGTCTAAAACCACACCGTTTTTACTAAACTTGAAACCATCTGGCCAGTATCTCATGGAAGATTTTTATTATGCCGGAGGAGTACCCGCCTTGATGGGTAGAATCGAGAGTCTTTTAGATTTAGATAATATTACTGTGACAGGAAGAACTTTAGGTGAGAATATTGCCGGACACCTCGTCCATAACGAAGACATTATTAGACCCATGAGTAACCCCCTAGACCCTGAAGGAGGCTTGGCAGTCTTGTATGGAAATATCGCACCCACTGGGGCGATTATAAAACCGACTGCGGCGTCCCCAGATTTAATGGTACACACAGGGAAAGCCATAGTATTTGAGGATCATGATGATCTAGGTAATCGGATCGATGATCCAGATCTTGAAGTATCTCCGGACGATATATTAGTCATGAAAAACAGCGGTCCTATTGGTGGCCCAGGAATTCCTGAGTGGGGATTTTTGCCTATTCCAAAGAAAATTCTGGCTACAGGAGTAAGGGATATGGTTAGGTTGAGCGATGCTCGAATGAGCGGGACTGCATTCGGTACAGTAGTGGTGCATGTGACTCCTGAGTCCGCAGGTGGTGGGCCATTATCTGCAATTAAAGATGGGGACATGATTGAGATTGATGTTCCTAATAGAAAACTAAATTTGTTGATTACAGACGAAGAATTGGAAGAAAGACTGAATACCAATGAAAATGGAGCTCCTGAATTCAAGCGAGGCTATAAATGGCTGCACGCACAGCATATTTTGCAAGCAGATAAAGGCTGTGACTTTGATTTTTTGAGGGCAGAATCTCTGCAGAGCCGCTAGATATTGTATTTACGGTCCCTACATATGTGGAGTAAAAAAGGTTATGGGAATAAAAGAAAGAATACGAGATAAAGCTAGAGATGAATTAATCTGGAGCCTTACCAATTTGGCCGGTGTCAAGGCACAAATGAGTGAACGTGGGCGACCAGAAGAAAAGGTGGAAAATTCTTGGTATCAAAGGTCATTAGGTGTTATAGACATCACTGACGGGCCAATAAAATGGATAAGCATTTTGAAGAGAGACCGGAGTAAGGATAGTCCCCCCAAATGGTGGGTTGTTATGGGGATTCCATTTGAAGGCAATGGCTCTAGTGTCGAAAAAATTGGAATAAAGACAGATAGGAAGAAAAACTTTCCTCTAATCGGTAAGGTAGTTGACGTCACGTGGAAGGGTGATGATGGCGTTAGCGGACTTATAAACACACTCTCCCAGGACGTTGCAATCAAGGAATTGTCAAAAAAGATAGGTAACCTGGAAATTAAAAGTCAATCGGAGATTTTTCAAGGTTGGACATTGACTTCAGACAAGAAATTCGCTCCGACTAGCCAAGACTGGGAAGTGATACAAAGTATAGCTAAATATATTCTTTCAGCACCTAGGGCTTTATAAAATATATTTGATTATTTCTATAGATTACTTTTGGTGGATTTGAACCTTGATTGAACCAGTAGTTTTGTCATATGCACATTCAAATCCCTTTTGAATATCTTCGAGAGAGTATTTATGGGTAACGATTTCGCTCAGTCTATTTTCTTTTTGGGAAAGTAGTTCAATTGCCATCTCATAATCATGGTACCCGTTTAATACTCCGTAGCACGAAGAGAATATAAACGATTGTTCCTTCAGCAAGGGTTGCAGCCAGTCAAATATCAATGGGGTTCTGAACCCACCTAGAACTACTATTCGACCTTGCATCCGTGTTGCTTCGACTGCTTGAAGTAAAGTGGCATTACTTTTGCCACCGACAGTTTCTACAGTTAAATCAGCGCCCCTTCCATCTGTGTTTTCAAGGATCACATCTTCGAAATCTCCACTCGAAGGATCACAAGCGTAGTCAGCACCCAGTGATAATGCCATGTTAGCTTGTTGCTCATGTCTGGCTGTAACGAAAATTTTCCCGGCACCTAGGGCTCTTGCCGCTACAACTGCTGTTAGCCCGATTGTTCCGGAACCTAAAATTGCTACACTTTCCCCTCCTGTCATTAGTCCACGCCTAATTCCGTGTACAGACACAGCCAAAGGTTCAACCAGTGCCCCTTCTTCCCAAGTCATAGAATCACCGATCTCATAGCAACCTACCGCTTTACGGTTTATAAATTCGGCAAACCCACCACCTTCAGCGGTGGCCATATCCTGGCACTGTCTGTACTGGCCCATTCTGCAGTACCAACACTTTGAACAGGCCCTTCCCTGCCCTATGGTTTCTATAGCCACTCTTTGGCCAATTAGGTTTTTGTCTGAACCAGGACCAACTTCTACCACAAGTCCAGTTACTTCATGTCCAGCTGGGAGCTCGTCAGCTTGCTCTTTATCATTGTTCATAAGTAAATCTGAACCGCATATTCCGGTGGCTTTCACCTGGATTATGGCATCTCCTTCTCCTGCAATAGGGTCAGGATGCTCTTTTACTTCCATATATCCATTACCATCGTAAAATGCTGCTTTCATAATGTTCCCTTGTTGTGATTAGTTTGCTGTTTTCAGGTCTTTTGTAGCCAATTTTTTAAATCAACAATCGTTTCTTCCCTAATTTCATGAGCCATAGGGTATTCACGGTACTCGATTTCATATCCATATTCATCGAGCAAGTTTTTTGTTTCTCGTCCGTCTTGGATAGATATCACTAGATCTTCAGTACCATGGGACATGAAGATCGGTATTTTCCTTGCAGATTCAATTCTGTCGGTAAATAAGTCGACCTGGGTCAGTCTCGAGCTTAATATTATCGCACCTTTGTATATATCTGGCCTTGTTAGTCCCGCATGCATTGTCATCATCCCTCCCTGCGAAAACCCACCCACGTATATTTCTGAGTCATCGGGTTGGTATTTTGACATTGCGAAATCTACAGCCTGCTGGAGTTGAGATACTGCGTTGTTAATGTCGTCAGGTTGTGTTTGACCTCCGGCTGGAAACCAAGCATATCCTTGTTGTCCAAAACCTATGTTCATTCCAATTGGTGCATTTGGGCAAACATAAATATAGTCAGTTTCATTTATTAACGGTGCCAATCCTGCGAGATCGCCCATGTGACTTCCGAAGCCATGCATTAATACAATCATTCCGTACTGATGTGATGGATCAAAATTATCGGGAGTGCCGACAACCATCGGCAATGCCCCTTCACTTAGTTGTTCAAAATTCATTGAGTTTTTCCTGAATATATTTGGTATCTTTAGTGGTAGTGTATTTCAAACAGTCCTTTTTGTGGTAGGAAAATATGAGTTTTACTGTAATAAGTGCGAATGAAGCGGATACTATAAAAATAGGCAAAATAATTGGGTCATCTTCAGTGCCGGGAGATATTATCTTGCTGAGCGGCGATCTAGGCAGCGGGAAAACAAAAATGACCCAAGGGATTATAAAAGGCGTAGGATCCGATGATTTTGCCAGAAGTCCGACGTTTGTCCTGATCACTGAATATGAAGCGAAGTTTCCTATTTACCATATGGATCTATATAGATTGGAAGGAGTGGAAAGCTTAGAAAGAATGCAGATTGACGAGTATCTTTATGGAGATGGTATCTGCATTGTTGAATGGGCAGATAAGGCTAACAAATCTTTCCCCTCAAAAAGCCTAACAATTGATTTCACATTCATTTCTGAGGATGAGAGGAGAATAGAAATGGCTTGGGATTCCAGCCGATTAGATGCTTTAAGTAAAGAAATCACTAAATCTGTAAATTGGGTGGATTAGATTCATGGAACTTTGTATCGACACTTCTACAAGATATGCATCCATAGGATGCTCAGAAAAAGGGGAATTGTTGCAAGAGTTAACGTGGCGGTCCCAACGGAATCATTCAGTGGAATTAGCGCCTGCTGTAGAAACTCTTCTGAAAAGACAAAAAATTACCGTAAAGGATCTTGAGGCGGTGTTTGTCGCCAAGGGTCCAGGTGCATTTAGTGCGATGAGGGTTGGAATGAGTCTTGCTAAATCCTTGAGTGTGGGAGCTGAAATTCCAATTGTGGGGATTCCCACTTCTGACGTTGAAGTGGAGCCGTATATCAATATCAGTCAGAATATTATTGCTCTCGTTCCGGCTGGTCGAGAGCGTGCCTATGTGGCCAGGTATGTTGATGGTGATGTAAACGAGGAGGATATCGTTGTACGCAGTTATGATGAGATGAATTTTGATGAAATTGAAGACCCATTTTTCTGTGGAGAAGGGTTAAAAAGTGTTTTGGAATCTGAATATGCCCACATCATAAATGGGAAACATGCAAGCGATGTACCTCCTACTAGGAAGACATCTGTTTTAGTGAAATTAGGTTATGGTAAATTGGAATCTGGAAAAATTGATGATCCCATGTCACTTGAGCCTATTTATGTGAGGAGTGCTCAAATTGAATCGGCTGATAGGTCAATAAAAAAATAAATCATGAGGAAAACACATTGGAAACGACATTAATATTGGTGAAACCAGATGGAGTCCAAAGAGGACTGGTTGGTGAAGTTATAGGTAGATTGGAACGCAAGGGCCTCAGGATCTCGGGGCTTAAAATGATCCAAGCTAGCGAAGAGTTAGCTAATAAGCACTATGGAGAGCATGTAGGAAAGCCATTTTTTGATTCATTGGTTAGTTTCATAACTTCTTCTCCCCTAATCGCGTTAGCAGTTGAAGGCGAGAATGCCGTGGAAGTATCTCGTAACTTGATGGGAGCTACTAACCCAAAAGAGGCTGCACCTGGAACTATTCGTGGAGACTACGGTCTGACAATTGGAATGAATATAATTCATGGTTCAGATTCTTTGGAATCTGCTGCAAGAGAATTAGCAATTTTCTTCGAAAACTCAGAAATACTAGTATACGAAAGGGCGATCGATACTTGGATTATTGAATAATGCTTAGTGTTTTTGCTTCGGACCAGGCACTTTCAAGATCATAGAATTCTCTGTATTCTGGAGCAAATAGATGGATTATGAGGTCTCCATAATCCAGTAGAGTCCAACCACTGGTATGGTCACCTTCTTTATGGTGAATAATATGGCCCTCAGATTTAAGTGAAAACTCCATGTCAGAGGCTATTGCCCTCAGATGACGTGAGGATTGAGCGGTAAGCACGACAAAATAATCAGCAAATTCACTTATCCCTCTTACGTCGAGGAGGTGAATATTTTCGGCTTGAAGTTCCACCGCAGAATGCACAGCTATATCTGCTGCTTCTCTTCCGCTATCTTTTTCTGAGTCAATCATTAGGAGTAGAATTATATATTCTTTAACACGAAGGTGTTATTTTTGTAATAATCAAGGATTTATGTGCTAGCCTAATTGTATGGATAAGAAAAAAATAATCGTTGCAATGAGTGGTGGTGTTGATTCATCTGTCGCAGCTTTGTTGCTCAAAAATCAAGGATATGATGTCGTAGGAATGACCCTACGCTTATGGACCGAAGATTCATCTAATTCACATGGTACCAACAATCGCTGTTGTTCAGTGGAAGATGTGGAAGATGCCAGACGGGTATGCCAGATGATAGATGTACCACATTACTTTGTGAATTTTGAAAAAGAATTTCAAGAACACGTCGTTGACTACTTTATAAGTGAATACGATACTGGAAGAACACCTCATCCCTGTTTAGCTTGCAATGACAAAATCAAGTTCGATTTTTTACTCAGAAGGGCCCTCTTTCTGGATGCTGACTATATTGCGACTGGCCATTATGCGAGACTGGCGGAAAGTGATAACGGTTTTCATCTCCTCAAAGGAATAGACAACAGCAAAGATCAATCTTATGTTTTGTATACCTTGACACAGCAAGAGCTCCGCCGCCTGAAATTCCCTGTAGGGGAATATAAAAAAGAAGACATAAGAAAAATCGCGGAAGATGCGGGCTTACTTGTAGCCGGAAAACCTGATAGCCAGGAAATATGTTTTATACCGAGTGGGAATTACCGTGACTTCGTAAAAGAGAGAGTTAAACCTAAAAAGGGGAACTTCGTAGACCCTAAGGGAAATGTCCTTGGAGAGCATCCAGGGATTCAGTTTTTTACTGTGGGGCAGAGGCGAAAATTAGGTATCAATAGCAAAGATGGTGAACCAAGGTATGTGGTAAAGATAAATTCCGATACCAATGAAGTGGTTTTGGGTGCTGATGAAGATTTAATGGAAACAGACTTCACTGCAAACAAATTAAGCTTCACTTCAGAAGTTGAAATAGGTTCTGAGTTCGAAGTAAAAGCTAGAATCAGATATAAAGCGAATGAAGAATCGGCTGTGGTTGTGATCAAGGATGGGTATGCAGACATAAGATTCCTTGAACCTCAACGTGCCATTACCCCAGGTCAACCGGTTGTGTTTTATCGTGACGAAGAGATGATAGGCGGAGGAATTATCGAAGACCTAAAGCTGAATTCCTCTCGTTCAGAAGTAACTTCAGCCGTCGCTATATCCTAGTTTAAGCAAAGGGTGTCTACTTTATGACCTCTCTTGAGATAGAGCGGAAACTCAATTCGCAAGGGTTTGGTCTCATTGGTGGGGTCGATGAGGTTGGGCGAGGCTGTCTCGCCGGACCTGTGGCTGCAGGGTTCGTGATTTTCCCTTCGGATATTGACGATCAGATTCTCTCCCAAATCACCGATAGTAAAAAGCTTACGGCCATTAAGAGGAAGGAGCTGTTAAGGACAATCCAGTCTGAGGCCTTATCTGCTCAGGTAGGATGGGCGAGTGTGGAAGAAATAGATAGCATGGGCATAGCACCAGCTACAAAATTGGCGATGCAAAGAGCCATAGAAGAATCACTCATCAGGCCTGACTATCTTTTGATCGATGCTGTGAAGTTGGATGATATTCCTGTTCCCCAGCGATCCATAATAAAAGGTGATCAGATTTCGCGAACTATCGCAGCCGCCTCTATAGTTGCTAAAGTCATAAGAGATGAGTATATGTCTGACGTAGCATTTAAATATCCAGGCTATGATTTTGAGAAAAACAAAGGATATGGTACTAAGGATCACATGATTGCTATAAAATCTTTTGGGCCCACAGATTTGCATCGAGTGAGCTTTGAACCCGTTGCCAGTATGAACTTCTGACGAGGTTGGCATGCCAATATATGAATACAAATGTGAAGATTGTGATGACGAATTTGAATTGTTTTTCAAATCTTTCAGTTCAATTAAGGATCCGCAATGCCCTTCCTGTGATTCTCGGGATGTTGGGAAAAAATTGTCTAAAGTTACATTTAAATTTGGAGGGACAATTAACAACAGCGCAGCTGATAATTACTATTCGGACCCTTCAAATATTGGCAAGAATGTTGAAGAGTCCTTCTCTAGACATGGCGTTCAAATGCCGGATAGTGTTAGGAAATCTATTGATGACGCAAGGGGTGGAAAAATGCCGGACGGGTTAGATATATAAAGGAAATAATTCCATGAATGACCTTTTAGTTTCAGTGTGTATAGATATCTCACGGTTTGTTCCTGATGATGAAATTGATTTGAAGACCAGTCTTGGGAGCATAATTGGGACAGATAATTTACTTAAGTGCGAAACATCTCGGTTGAAGGAACCTGAAAAAGGACTGGACCTCTGTAATGCCGCTTTTGCACTGTCTGATTTTGTCCAATCCGATATGGAACACCCCAAAGAAGTCATCTTGAAAATTAAAGACTACTTCTCTTTACGGTTGCGCCCGTCGTACCGTG